>NZ_LYXF01000024.1:0-955699 GCF_001709195.1 Micromonospora sp. II
CCGGCTCTCCCTGACCACGCACCCGTGGCTGGCCGACCACACGGTCTCCGGGCTGACGCTCGTACCCGGCACGGCCCTGGTCGAGCTGGCCGTACGGGCCGGCGACGAGGTGGGCCTCTCCCGGCTGCGGGAGCTGACCATGGCCGCCCCGCTGGTGCTCCCCGAATCCGGCGGCGTACGCATTCAGGTGCGGGTGTCCACGTCGGAGTCGCCGCAACGTCCCGTCGCCGTCTACTCCCGCCCCGACGACGATCCCGAGTCGGGCTGGACCCGGCACGCGGAGGGTGTGCTGGAGGCGTCCACCGCCGACGAGCCCGACACGATCACCTGGCCCCCCGCCCCGACGTCGGAGGTGGACCTCGCGGGGTGGTACGCGACGCTGGCGGAGCACGGCCTGGCGTACGGGCCGGTCTTCCAGGGACTCCAGCGCGCCTGGGTCGGCCGCGACGAACTGTTCGCCGAGGTGGCCCTGCCGGAGGCCGCCGCCATGGAGAGCGCCGGATTCGGCGTGCACCCGGCGCTGCTGGACGCCGCCCTGCACCCGATCGGGCTGCTGCTCGGTGGCGAGGAATCGAGCGGACCACGGGTGCCGTTCGCCTTCGAGGGCGTGCAGGTCCACGCCGCAGGCGCGGGGACGCTGCGGGTGCGCCTGACCCGCGACGGCTCCGGGCTGCGGCTGGCCGCGTACGACGAGGTGGGCGCGCCGGTCGTGTCGATGGACTCCCTCGTCCTGCGAGAGCTGACCGGCGCGGCCGCGCCGGGCGTGGCCTCGCGGTCGCTGTTCGAGCTGCGGTGGCCGGCCGTGCAGACCGCACCCGCCGGGGAGCTTTCCGGATGGGCGCTGGTGACCGGCGGCCTGGAGCTGCCGGCACCGGTAGGAATGCCCACGTACGCCGACGTGGCGACGGTCACGGGGGAGGAGTCCGTCCCCCGGACGCTGCTGCTGCCGGTGTTCCCCGCGCCCGGCGCGGCGACGCCGGAGTCGGTCCGGGCAGTGACCTCGGACGTGCTGGCGACGGTGCAGTCCTGGCTCGCGGCGGATGCCCTGGCGGACTCGCGGCTCGTGGTCGTGACCCGGGGTGCGGTGTCGATCGGCGACGGCGACCGGGTGACCGACCTGGCGAGCGCTGCGGTATGGGGTCTACTGCGTTCGGCGCAGTCGGAGCACCCGGGCCGCATGGTCCTCGCGGACGTCGACGGCGACCTGGACGCCGCGCTGGTTGCCCTGCTGGACGGCGTCCTGCGGGAACCGGCCACGACCGGCGGCCAGCTCGCCGTCCGCGAGGGCGCGGTGTACTCGCCGCGCCTGGTCCGGGCCGGCGTCACGGCCGCGCAGACGCCCAGCTTGGGTGACGGCGCGGTGCTGGTGACCGGCGGTACGGGTGCGCTCGGGGCGCTGGTCGCGGAGCACCTGGTGTCGGTGCACGGCGTGCGGTCGCTGGTGCTCGTGTCGCGGCGCGGTCCGGAGGCCGCCGGTGCGGGCGAGCTGTCGGAGCGGCTGTCCGCGCTGGGCGCGTCCGTGCGGATCGCCGCCTGTGACGTGACCGACCGGGACCAGGTCGGCGCTTTGGTTGCCGAGGTCATCGCCGAGGGTCGGCTGGCGGGTGTCGTGCACACCGCCGGCGTCCTGGACGACGGTGTCCTGGAGGGGCTGACGGCGGCGCGGCTGGCCGGGGTGTTGGCGCCGAAGGTGTCGGCGGGTTGGTTCCTGCACGAGGCGACGGCGGGTCTGGATCTGGATCTGTTCGTGGTGTTCTCGTCGGTGGCGGGTGTGCTCGGCTCGCCCGGTCAGTCGGCGTACGCGGCGGGCAACGCCTTCCTCGACGGGCTTGCGGTCCACCGGCGGCAGTTGGGTCTGCCGGCCGTCAGTCTCGCGTGGGGCATGTGGGACACCGCCGGCATGGCCGCCTCGATCGAGGAGGCGGACCGGGCGCGGTCCGCGCGGGCGGGTCTGACGCCGATGAGCGCCGAGGTCGGGCTGGAACTCTTCGACGCCGCCCTGCGTGCCGACCGTCCGGCCCTCGTACCGGCCGTGATCGACGTGCCCGCGCTGCGGGCGGCGACCTCCGGCGGCCCCGTGCCGGCCGTGCTGCGCACCCTGATCGGCGTGACCGGCACCCGCCGCCAGGCGGGGCAGGGCGGTAGCGGCTGGGCCGACCGGCTCGCCGGGCTCACCGAGGACGAGGGCCGCGCCCAGGTCGACGTGCTGGTGCGGGGCCTGGTGGCGCAGGTGTTGGGGCACGGTGGTGCGGAGTCGGTGCCGGCGGACCGGGCGTTCCGGGAGCTGGGCTTCGACTCGCTGACGGCGGTGGACCTGCGTAACCGGTTGAACGCGGCCACCGGGCTGCGGCTGGCCTCGACGCTGGTGTTCGACTATCCGACCCCGGCCGTGCTCGCCGACCACCTGTGGTCGGAGCTGGCCGGCGTCAGCGCGTCGGCCAGCGCACAGGTCGCCGGCACGGTCGTCGGCGCCGACGAGCCGATCGCGATCGTGGGCATGGCCTGCCGTTACCCGGGCGGGGTGGAATCCCCCGACGAACTGTGGGAGTTGCTGGCCGGCGGCGGTGAGGGGATCGGGGAGTTCCCGGCGGATCGCGGCTGGGACCTGGAGTCGCTCTTCGACCCGGACCCGAACCGCAGCGGTACGTCGTACACGCGCCACGGCGGTTTCCTGTACGGGGCGGCAGAGTTCGACCCCGGTTTCTTCGGTATCTCGCCGCGTGAGGCCCTGGCGATGGATCCGCAGCAGCGGTTGCTGTTGGAGGCGTCGTGGGAGTCGTTCGAGTCGGCGGGGCTTGATCCGCAGCGGTTGCGGGGCAGCCGGACGGGTGTGTTCGCCGGTGTCATGTACCACGACTACGCCTCCCGGCTCATGGACCTGCCGACCGAGGTGGAGGGCTACGTCGGGACCGGCACCTCCGGCAGCGTGCTGTCCGGTCGGGTCGCCTACACCTTCGGGTTGGAGGGGCCGGCGGTCACCGTGGACACGGCGTGCTCGTCGTCGCTGGTGGCGCTGCACCTCGCCGCGCAGGCGCTGCGTTCCGGCGAGTGCGATCTGGCGTTGGCCGGTGGTGTGACGGTGATGGCGACGCCGGGCACGTTCATCGAGTTCTCCCGGCAGCGCGGCCTGTCGGCCGACGGCCGCTGCAAGTCGTTCGCGGCGTCGGCCGACGGCACCGGCTGGTCCGAGGGCGTCGGCGTGCTGCTGGTGCAGCGGCTCTCCGACGCCCAGCGCGAGGGCCGGAAGATCTACGCCGTGGTGCGGGGCACGGCCGTGAACCAGGACGGTGCGTCGAACGGGCTGACCGCGCCGAACGGTCCGTCGCAGCAGCGGGTGATCCGGCAGGCCCTCGCGAACGCGCGGCTCACTGCGGCCGACGTGGACGCCGTGGAGGCGCACGGCACGGGTACGACGCTGGGTGACCCGATCGAGGCGCAGGCCGTCCTGGCCACGTACGGGCAGGACCGGCAGGGGCGGGAGCCGTTGTGGCTCGGCTCGGTCAAGTCGAACATCGGGCACACGCAGGCCGCCGCCGGTGTGGCTGGTGTGATCAAGATGGTCATGGCGATGCGCCACGGCGTCGTCCCGCCGACCCTGCACGTGGATGAGCCGTCCCCACACATCGACTGGACGGCCGGGGCGGTAGCCCTCGCGACCGAGCCCACCCCGTGGCCGCGGGTGGACCGGCCGCGTCGGGCGGCGGTGTCGTCGTTCGGGATCTCCGGCACGAACGCGCACGTGATCATCGAGCAGCCGCCGGCTGAGACGATCGAGGGTGAGGTCGTCGCCCGCGACGTGCCGCCGGTCGTGCCGGTGCTGCTCTCCGCGCGCTCCGACGCGGCCCTGGCCGGCCAAGCGGGCCGGTGGGCGCGCTGGCTCGCCGCCGACGAGGCCCCGCGTCCGCTGGACGTGGCCTGGTCCTCCGTCACCACCCGGCCCGCGCTGGAACAGCGCGCCGTCGCCGTGGTGGCCGACGGCAACGACCTGCTCACCGCGCTTCGGGCCCTCGATGCGGGCGAGCCCTCCGGGACCGTCGTGACCGGCTCCACCGCCGCGCGCGGCCAGCTGGCGCTGCTGTTCTCCGGCCAGGGTGCGCAGCGTGCGGGGATGGGCCGGGAGTTGTCCGCTCTGTTCCCGGTGTTCGCCGCCGCGCTGGACGAGGTGTGTGCGCACCTCGATCCGCTGCTGCCGCGCCCGCTGCGGGAGGTGCTGTTCGCGTCGCCGGGGTCCGCCGAGGCGGAACTGCTGGACCAGACCGTGTTCACGCAGGCCGGGTTGTTCGCGGTCGAGGTGGCGCTGTTCCGCCTGGTGGAGTCGTTCGGGGTCGTGCCGGACATGCTGGCCGGTCACTCGATCGGTGAGGTGACGGCGGCGCATGTCGCGGGCGTGTTGTCCCTGGCCGACGCGTGTCAGCTCGTCGCCGCGCGGGGTCGGTTGATGCAGGCGTTGCCCACGGGCGGCGGCATGCTGGCCGTGGCCGCCGACGAGGCTGCGGTGGTCGAGTCGATCGCCGGGCTCGCCGACCGGGTGGGCGTCGCTGCGGTCAACGGACCCACCGCGGTGGTGGTGTCCGGTGGCGTCGAGGCCCTGGACGAGGTGGAGCGGCACTGGCGCGACCGGGGCGTGCGGACCCGTCGGCTGACGGTGAGCCATGCGTTCCACAGTCCGTTGATGGAGCCGATGCTGGCCGAGTTCCGCACGGTCCTGCACGGCCTCACCTTTGCCACGCCGCTGCTGCCGGTCGTGTCCAACGTGACCGGTGCCCTGGCCGGCGACGAGATCCGCACGGCCGACTACTGGGTGCGGCACGTCCGCGAGGCCGTCCGGTACGCCGACGGGATCGCCGCTCTGCGGGCTGCCGGTGTGGACACGTTCCTGGAGGTCGGGCCGCAGAGCGTCCTGACCGCGATGACCGCCGACGTGCTGCCCGACGACGACGGTGTGCTGGCGGTGGCTGTGCAGCGCCGGGACCGTCCGGAGGCGCACGCGCTGCTGCACGCCCTGGCCGAGTTGCACGTGCACGGGATGCCGGTGACCTGGACGCAGTGGTTCGCCGAGACCGGCGCACGCCGCGTCGACCTGCCCACGTACGCCTTCCAGCACCAGCGCTACTGGCCCGAGGGCACGGCCGAGAAGCGGGCCGCCCCGGACGGCGGCGACGTCGAGTTCTGGACCGCCGTCGAGCGTGGCGACCTGGCCGCCCTCGCCGCCGAACTCGGCGACGACCCCGACGCCCTGGACACGCTCGGCCCGGCCCTGCCGGTCCTCTCGCGCTGGCGTCGTCACCGGTCCCGGGACACCGCGCTGGACGGGTGGTCGTACCGGATCGGGTGGGAGCCGGTCCGGCCGAACCCGAAGACCAGGCTGTCCGGGCGGTGGCTGATCGTCACCGTCGACAGCGGCGCCGACGCGGGCGTGGCGAAGACCCTCACCCAGGCCGGCGCCCGGGTGGACACGCTCACCGTGTCGTCCACCCTCGACCGCGCCGACCTGGGCGAGCGGCTGCGCCGGATCAGCGGGGACGGCTGGGCCGGGGTGCTCTGCGTCCTGCCCCGCCAGGACCGGCCCCCGGCGCACACGCCGGTGCTGCCCGCTGGCACGGCCGCCCTGCTCACCCTCGTCCGGGCGCTCACCGACACCGGCCTGGCCGGACGGGTGTGGGCGCTCAGTCGGACCGCGATGCCCGTCACGGCCGGCGAACGGGTCGACGACGTCTGGGCGGCCCTGGCCTGGGGCCTGGGCCGGGTCGTCGCCCTCGAACAGCCGGACCGCTGGGGCGGCCTGGTCGACCTGCCCGCCCGCGCCGACCGCGGCGCCCGCGCCGGGCTCGTCGCGGTCCTCGCCGACGGCACCCTGGACCAGGTGGCCGTCCGGCGCAGCGGCATCTTCGGCCGGCGGCTGGTGCCGGCCGCGCCGCCCGCCGGGTCAGGTTGGCGGCCCGCCGGGACGGTGCTGGTGACCGGTGGTACAGGAGCGTTGGGTCGGCACGTGGCCCGCTGGTTGCTGGCGAACGGGGCCGGTGAGGTGGTCCTCGCCTCGCGGCGGGGTCCGGGGGCTCCGGGTGCGGCGGAGCTGGTGGCCGAGTTGGGTGCGGTGCGGGTCGTGGCGTGCGACGTCACCGACCGGGCCGCCGTCGACGCCCTCGTGGCGGACCTGCCGGAGCTGACCGCCGTCGTGCACACCGCCGGAGCGTCCGGCGGCACCACCCCGGCGTACGAGGTGACCGACGGCGAGCTGTCGGAGACCCTGGCCGGCAAGGTGCTCGGCGCCCTGCACCTCGACGCCGCCTGCCGGGGTCGCGACCTCGACGCGTTCGTGGTCTTCTCCTCGGTCGCCGGTGTCTGGGGCGGCGGCGGGCAGGCCGGCTACGCGGCCGGCAACGCCCTGCTCGACACCCTCGTCGCAGCCCGCCGGGCGAAGGGCCTGCCCGCCACCGCGCTGGCGTACGGCCCGTGGGCGGAGGACGGCATGGCCGCCGGGGAGACCGCCGACGGCCTGCGCCGCCGCGGGTTCAGCCCGCTCGCGCCCGACGCCGCCGTCGCGGCGCTCGGCCGCTGGGTGAACGCCCCCGAGGCGGCCCCGGTGATCGTGGACGTCGACTGGTCCCGGTTCGTCACGGCGTTCACCGCCGCACGGCCGAGCCACCTCTTCGACCGGGTCGCCCCCGCCGTCGCCGAGGAGCCGCAGCGGCCGGAGAGCGCCGCCGCCACCGACGGGCTGCGCAACCGGCTCGCCACGCTGCCGGCGACCGGCCAGGAGGCGCTGCTGGTCGACCTCGTCCGCGCGGAGGCGGCGGCCGTGCTCGGCCACCCCACCACCGACCAGGTGCCCGCCGGCCGGGCGTTCCGGGAACTGGGCTTCGACTCCCTCGCCGCCGTGCAACTGCGGGACCGGCTGGGCCGGGTCACCGGCCTGACCCTGCCGTCGACAGTGGTCTTCGACCACCCGTCGGCGGCGGAACTGGCCCGCTTCCTGCGTACCGAAATCGTCGTCGGCGCGGACGGCGGCCCGGTCACCGGCGGCGTGGCCTCTACCCGGCCGGCGGCCGACGAGCCGATCGCGATCGTCTCCATGGCCTGCCGCTTCCCGGGCGGCGTGTCGTCGCCGCAGGAGCTGTGGCGCCTGCTGGCCGAGGGGGTGGACGCGGTCACGCCGATGCCGGCCGACCGGGGCTGGGACCTCGACGGCCTGTTCGACAGCGACCCGGAGCGGGTCGGCACCAGCTACACCCGCAGCGGCGGCTTCCTGCACGACGTCGTCGGCTTCGACGCCGCGTTCTTCGGGATCAACCCGCGCGAGGCCCTCGCCATGGACCCGCAGCAGCGGCTGCTGCTGCACACCACCTGGGAGGTCTTCGAACGCGCCGGCATCGACCCGCACCGGGTACGCGGCTCCGCCACCGGCGTCTTCATGGGCACCAACGGGCAGGACTACGCCACGCTGCTGCTGGGCGCCCGCTCGCAGGTGGAGGGCTACCAGGCGACCGGCAACGGCGCGTCCGTGGTCTCGGGTCGCCTGGCGTACTCGTTCGGGCTGCACGGCCCGGCGGTCACCGTCGACACGGCCTGCTCGTCGTCGCTGGTGGCGCTGCACCTGGCCGCGCAGGCGCTGCGCAGCGGCGAGTGCGACCTCGCCCTCGCCGGCGGCGTGACGGTGATGTCGACCCCGGGCGCGTTCCTGGAGTTCTCCCGGCAGCGCGGCCTCGCGGCCGACGGGCGGGTCAAGGCGTTCGCCGAGGCCGCCGACGGCACGGGCTGGGGCGAGGGCGTCGGCGTCCTGCTGCTCCAGCGGCTCTCCGACGCCCAGCGCGACGGCAACCGGATCCTCGCCGTCGTACGGGGCAGCGCCGTCAACTCCGACGGCGCGAGCAACGGCCTCACCGCCCCGAACGGGCCCGCCCAGCAGCGGGTCATCCGGCACGCGCTGGACAACGCCGGCCTCACCCCCGCAGACGTGGACGTCGTCGAGGCACACGGCACCGGCACCACCCTCGGCGACCCGATCGAGGCGCAGGCGCTGCTGGCCACGTACGGCAGGGACCGGACCGCCGAGCGGCCGCTGTGGCTCGGGTCGGTGAAGTCGAACATCGGCCACACCCAGGCCGCGGCGGGCGCGGCGAGCCTGATGAAGATCGTGCTGGCCCTGCAACACGAGGTGCTGCCGAAGACCCTGCACGTCGACGCGCCGACCCCGCACGTCGACTGGTCCTCCGGCACGCTGGCGCTGCTCACCGAAGCACGACCGTGGGCCGCCACGGACGGACCCCGCCGGGCCGGCGTCTCCTCGTTCGGCATCAGCGGCACCAACGCCCACGTGATCATCGAGGAGGCCCCGGCGCCGGTCGCCGCCGCCGACACCGCAGCGTTCGACGTGACCGCGGGGCACGGCGAAGCGCGACGCGACCACCGCGCCGTGGCCCTGCCGTGGCCGGTCTCCGCCGCCGATCTGCCCGCCCTGCGCGAGCAGGCCGGGAGGCTGGCTGACCACGTCGCGACCGGCGACGACCCGGCCGGCTCGGTCGCCTGGGCGCTCGCCGACGGCCGCGCCCACCTCGGCCGGCGGGCCACCGTGATCGCCGCCGACCGGGAGACCCGGCTGGCCGCGCTGCGCGCCCTGGCCGCCGGGGAGGAGCACCCAGCGGTGGTCACCGCCCGGCGACGCGCCGGCGGCCTCGCCGTCCAGTTCTCCGGCCAGGGCGCCCAGCGCCCCGGCGCCGGCCGCCAGCTGTACGACACGTTCCCCGTCTTCGCGGCGGCCCTCGACGAGGTCTGCGCGGCCCTGGACCACCAGCTGCCGCAGCCGCTGAAGCCGGTGCTGTTCGCGGCCGAAGGCAGCGCCGAGGCGGCGCTGCTCGACGAGACGGTCTTCACCCAGGCGGGGCTGTTCGCGCTGGAGGTGGCCCTGTTCCGGCTGGTCGAGTCGTTCGGGGTGGTGCCCGGGCACGTCGCCGGGCACTCCATCGGCGAGATCACCGCCGCGCACGTCGCCGGCGTGCTGTCCCTCGCCGACGCCGCCACGCTGGTGGCCGCCCGGGGAAGGCTCATGCAGGCCCTGCCCGCCGGGGGCGGGATGCTCGCCGTCGCCGCCGACGAGGCTGCCGTCGTCGAGTCCCTGGCCGGGCTGGGTGACCGGGTCGGCGTCGCCGCCGTCAACGGCCCCACCGCCGTGGTGCTCGCCGGGGCCGTCGACTCCCTCGACGGGCTGGAGCGGCTCTGGCGGGAACGCGGGGTGCGCACCCGCCGGCTGCGGGTCAGCCACGCCTTCCACAGCCCGCTGATGGAGCCGATGCTGGCCGAGTTCCGGGCCGTCCTCGACGGGCTGGCGTTCGCCGCGCCGCTGCTGCCGATCGTGTCGAACCTGACCGGGCGGCTCGCCGAGCCCGACGAGATCCGTACGCCCGACTACTGGGTGCGCCACGTCCGCGAGGCCGTCCGGTACGCCGACGGGATCGCCGCGCTGCGCGACGCGGGCGTGGACACCTTCCTGGAGCTCGGACCGCAGGCGGTGCTGACGGCGGTGGCCGCCGGCCTGCTGCCCGGCGACGAGGACGGCACTGCCGTGGCGGCGCTGCGCGCCGGCGCCGACGAGCCGGCCGCCCTGCTCGCCGCGCTGGCCGTCGTGGACGGCACCGGGCGGGACGTCGACTGGGCGGCGGTGCTCGCCGCGCTGGCCGGCCCCCGCCCGGATCCCCGCCTGCTGCCCGAGCTGCCGACGTACGCGTTCCGGCCGCAGCGCTACTGGCCGACCCTCGACACGTCGCCGGCACCGGCCGCCGACCCGGTCGACGACGCGTTCTGGCGGGCCGTCACCGACGGCGACCTGGGCCGCCTCGGCCTCGACCCGGACCAGCCGATGCGCGAGCTGCTGCCGGAACTGGAGTCGTGGCGGCGTCGCCAGCAGCTCGACGGCACCCTGGCCGGCTGGCGGTACCGGGTCACCTGGGAACGCCGGGCGCTGACCGGCGCCGACCCGGGCACGTGGCTGGTCGTGGCCCCGCCGCACCAGGTCACCGACCGGGTGCTCGCCGCCCTCACGGCCGGCGCCGCGGCGGTGCACCTGCTGACCGTCGACCCGGCCACCGCCACCCGCGACGGTCTGGCCGCCGACCTCGACCGGCTCGCCGCCGCGCACCAGCCGACGGCGCTGCTGTCCCTGCTGGCGTTGGACGAGGCGCCGCACCCGGAGCAGACCGCACTGCCGACCGGCCTGGCGGCGAACCTGCTGCTGGTGCAGGCGCACACCGGCCGCTCCGGCCCGGCCGTACCGCTGTGGCTGGCCACCACCGGCGCCGTCGCCGTCGACGGGGAAGCGGTCGCGCACCCGGCGCAGGCCACCACGTGGGGCCTCGGCCTCGTCGCCGCGCTGGAACACCCCCGGCACGTCGGCGGAGTCGTCGACCTGCCGGCGGGCCCGGCCGAGGCGGCGTACGCGGCCCTGGTCGGGGCGCTGGTCAACGTCGACGGTGAGGACCAGCTCGCCGTCCGGGAGGCCGGCGTGCACACCCGGCGGCTGGTCCGCGACACCGGGCTGCCGGCGGCGGGCGACGGCTACCGGCCGAACGGAACCGTCCTGCTCACCGGCGGGACCGGCGCCCTCGCCCGGCACACCACCGACTGGCTGGGACGCCACGGCGCCGAGGTGCTCCCGCTGGCCGAGCCGGCCACGGGCAAGCTCGGCGACCTGATGGAGCAGCTCGCCGCCGAGGAACGGTCGGTGACCGCGCTCGTGCACGTCCCGGCCGAGACCGGCTCGGTGCCGCTCGCCGAGCTGACCCTCGCCGGCCTGGCCGCCGACCTGGCCGCCACCGTCGGCGACGTCCCCAGGTACGCCGACGAGCTGGCGCACCGCCCACTCGACGCGTTCGTGCTGTGCACCTCGACCACGGGGGTGTGGGGCGCGGGCGGCCGGGCCGGCCAGTCCGCCGGCGATGCGCTGCTGCACGCGCTCGCGGCGAACCGGCGGCACGGGGGACTGGCGGCCACCGCCGTGGCGTGGGGTCCGTGGAGCGACGACCCCGAGTCGCCCGAGCAGGCGCAGCTGCGTCGGCGGGGCCTGCCGGGGCTGCCCCCGGAGCTGGCCCTCGAGGCGTTCGGTCAGGCGCTGCGGGCGGAGGCGGGGCTGATCGTCGCCGACGTGCGCTGGGACCGGTTCGTGCCGACGTTCGCGTCGATGCGGCCGTGCCCGCTGCTGACGGGGGTCCCGGAGGCGGGCGCGGCGATGCCCGCCGACGACGAGCGTCAGCCGGCGGACGACGAGGCGGCGACCGCGCTGCGGGAGCGGCTGCGGCCGCTGAGCCCCGCCGAACGCGAAGGCGTCCTCGTCGACCTCGTGGGCGGCCTGGCGGCGACCGTGCTCGGCCACGGCGGGGACGCGGGGCTGGAGCCCGACCGGGCGTTCCGCGAGGTCGGGTTCGACTCGATGACGGCCGTGGAGCTGCGCAACCGGCTCCGCGCCGCCACCGGCGTCCAACTGCCCGCCGCCGTGGTGTTCGACTACCCCACGCCGGCGGCCCTCGCCCGGCACCTGCGCGACCGGCTCGCGGAGGACGGCGCCGCCGCGGCGGCCCCGCTGCTCGCCGAGCTGGAACGGCTCGACGGTGTCTTCGCGGCCGACGCGCCGGACCGGCTGACCCGGCAGAAGCTGCTGGTGCAGCTGCAGGCGTTCGTCGCCCGGTGGGGCGACGACCGTGGTCCCGTCGAGGAGAAATCGGCCACGCACACCCTCGACGACGCCACCGATGCCGAGATCTTCGATTTCATCCACCGCGAGCTGGGTGGCCCCGGCGGCAATTTGCCGGGGATCTAGGAATGGTGTCGTACGACCGTTGTCGACGGTCGTGACACGCTGGGCCGGGCGGGTCCGCGCACCCGCCCGGCCGCACCCCGCGAGGGCGGTGCGCCACACCGGTCGCGGGGCGGGTCGGCCCAGCCTGCGCCCCCGCCACCTAGGGGCACCCGTAGGGGCACGCTAGGGGTTGTGACCGCCGTCCGGCGACAATTACCTTTCGTCCGGCGCGTAAGACCTGGTGGGGGGCTGAAACGCCATTTTGTCTGGCAATTCGTGGTCGGCTGAATGGGTTTGGATCTTCGCGGCTTGTGGCGTCCGTGGACGGTATTGGGTCGCTGTTTCTCTCCGACCCGAAGAGGTGGCGTCAATGGCGACTGAAGATACGCTCCGGGAGTACCTGAAATGGGTGACGGCGGACCTTCACCAGACCCGGAGGAAGCTCGGCGAGCTTGAGGCGGCCAACCGCGAGCCGATCGCCATCGTCGGCATGGCCTGCCGCTTCCCGGGCGGGGTGGCCTCGCCCGAGGAACTGTGGGAGCTCGTCGACTCCCGCCGCGACGCCTACTCCGCGTTCCCCGCCGACCGCGGCTGGGACCTGGCCCGGCTGTTCCACCCGGACCCCGACCACCCCGGCACGTCGTACGTGGCCGAGGGCGGCTTCGTCGACTCCGCCACCGAGTTCGACGCCGCGTTCTTCGGCATCTCGCCGCGCGAGGCGCTGGCCATGGACCCCCAGCAGCGGCTGCTGCTGGAGACGTCGTGGGAGGCGTTCGAGCACGCCGGCATCGACCCCTCGACGCTGCGCGGCCACCAGGTCGGGGTGTTCGCCAGCACCACCGGCCAGGACTATGTGGGGCTGCTCCAGCAGCCGCCGCCCGGCACCGAGGGCTACATCCTCACCGGCACCGCGGCCAGCGTCGTGTCCGGCCGGATCTCGTACGCGCTCGGCATCGAGGGCCCCGCCGTCACCGTCGACACCGCCTGCTCGTCGTCGCTGGTCGCGCTGCACCTGGCCTGCCAGGCGCTGCGGCAGGGCGAGTGCACCCTGGCACTGGCCGGTGGGGCCACCGTCATGTCCACCCCGTCCGCCTTCATCGGCTTCAGCCGCCAGCGTGGCCTGGCCATGGACGGCCGGGTCAAGTCGTTCGCGGCCGCCGCCGACGGCACCGCCTGGGGCGAGGGGGCCGGCCTTCTGCTCGTCGAGCGGCTCTCCGACGCCCGCCGCAACGGCCACCCCGTCCTCGCGGTCGTACGCGGCAGCGCGGTCAATCAGGACGGCGCGAGCAACGGTCTGACCGCTCCCAACGGCCCGTCCCAGCAGCGGGTCGTGCTCCAGGCGCTGGCCAGCGCCCGGCTCGCGCCCGAGCAGGTCGACGTGGTGGAGGCGCACGGCACCGGCACCACCCTCGGCGACCCGATCGAGGCGCAGGCGCTGCTGTCGACGTACGGGCAGGGCCGGCCGGCCGACCGGCCGCTCTGGCTCGGCTCGGTGAAGTCGAACATCGGCCACACCCAGGCCGCCGCCGGCGTGGCCGGCGTGATCAAGATGGTGATGGCGTTGCGGCACGACACCGTGCCCGCCACCCTGCACGTCGACGAGCCGACGCCCAACGTGGACTGGACGGCCGGCGCGGTGTCGCTGGCGACCGAGCCGCAGCCGTGGCCCGCCGGGGAACAGCCCCGCCGCGCGGGCATCTCCTCCTTCGGCATGAGCGGCACCAACGCCCACGTGATCATCGAGGAGGCGCCCGCCGCCGACCCGGCGGACGCCCCGGACGGCCCCGCCGCCACGACCGACCCGGTCACCGCGCCCGTCACCGCCCCGGTCGACGGTGCCGGCCTGGTGCCGGTGCTGGTCTCCGCCCGCGACGCCGCGTCCCTGACCGTGCAGGCCACCCGCTGGGCCGACTGGCTCGACGAGCGCCCCGAGCCGCGGCTGACCGATGTCGGCTGGTCCTCGGCGAGCACCCGGGCCGGCCTGGAGCACCGCGCCGTGCTGCTCGCCGGCGACCGCGCCGACCTGGCCGCCGCCCTGCGCGCGCTGGCCACCGGCGGCGACGCCCCGGGCCTGGTCACCGGTGCGGGCCCGCGCGGCGGCAAGCTCGCGTTCCTCTTCTCCGGCCAGGGCGCGCAGCGCAGCGGCATGGGCCGCGAGCTGGCCGCCGCGTTCCCCGTCTTCGACCGGGCGCTGGCCGAGGTCTGCGCCGAGCTGGACCGGCACCTGCCCCGCCCGCTCGCCCCGGTGCTCTTCGCGCCCGAGGGCGACGAGGCGGCCGGGCTGCTCAACCAGACCCTCTACACCCAGGCCGGTCTGTTCGCCGTCGAGGTCGCGCTGTTCCGGCTCCTGGAGAGCTGGGGGGTCGTCCCGGACGTGCTGCTCGGCCACTCGATCGGCGAGCTCTCCGCCGCGCACGCGGCCGGTGTGCTGTCGCTGCCCGACGCCGCCACGCTGGTGGCCGCCCGGGGCCGGCTGATGCAGGCCCTGCCGGCCGGCGGCGCGATGCTGGCCGTCCAGCTCCCCGCCGACGCCGTCCGAGCCGCCCTGGCCGGCGTCGAGGACGCCGTCGCCGTGGCCGCCGTCAACGGGCCCACCGCCGTCGTCGTCTCCGGCTCCGCAGTCGTCGTCGAGGAACTCGAACGCCGCTGGGCCGACCAGGGCGTACGTACCAGGCCGCTGCGGGTCAGCCACGCCTTCCACAGCCCGCTGATGGAACCGATGCTCGCCGAGTTCGCCGCCGTGGTGCGCCGGCTGGAGCTGCAACCGCCGGCGCTGCCGATCGTGTCGAACCTGACCGGCGCCGTCGCCGACGCCGACGAGATCCGTACCGCCGAGTACTGGGTGCGGCACGTGCGGGAGGCGGTCCGCTTCGCCGACGGCGTCGAGCAGCTGCGGGCCCTGGGCGTGCGTACGTTCCTGGAGGTCGGCCCCAGCGGGGTGCTCACCGCGCTGGCCCGCGACGTCCTGGCCGACGACGAGACCGCCGCCGTGGCGCTGCTGCGCCGCGACCGCCCCGAGCCCACGTCGGCGCTCACCGCCCTCGCCGAGCTGCACGTCGGCGGGGTGGAGGTCGCCTGGACGCGGCTGTACGCGGGCGCCGAGACCGCGCGGGTGCCGCTGCCCGGGTACGCCTTCCGCCGCCAGCGCTTCTGGCCCGAGCCGCCGCCCGCCGGCCCCGACACCGCCTCCGCCGCCGGCGACGACGAGTTCTGGGCCGCCCTGGAGCAGGCGGACGTCGACACGCTGCGCGGCGAACTGGGCGACGACGACGAGCAGGTGCGGGCGCTGCTGCCGGCCCTGCCCGTGCTGTCCTCCTGGCGCCGGTCCCGGCGGGAACGCTCCCTCGTGGACGGCTGGTCGTACCAGGTGAGCTGGCAGCCCGTGCCGGTCGGGGACGGCGACGCCCCGGCGGGCCGCTGGCTGGTCGTGCTGCCCGCCGAGGACGCGCCGGCGTGGGCCGACGGCCTGGCCGGGCTCTTCGGCGACGCCGAGCCGCTGGTGCTGCGCGTCGGCGCCGCGGACCTGGACCGCGCGGCGCTCGCCGCCCGGCTCCGAGTGCTGACCGGCGGCCGCGCTGTCGACGGCGTGCTCGCCGTCGTCGCCGGCCAGGACCGGCTGCTGCCCGAGCACCCCGGCGTGACCCTCGCCGCCGCCGGCACCCTCGCCCTCGTCCAGGCGATGACCGACCTGGACCTGGTGGCGCCGCTGTGGTGCGTCACCAGCGGCGCGGTGGCGGCGGCCCCGGGCGACCGGGTCACGCACCCGCTGCAGACCGAGGTCTGGGGCCTCGGCCGCGCGGCGGCTGTCGAGCAACCGCACCGCTGGGGCGGCCTGGTCGACGTGCCGGCCACCGTCGACGCCGCCACCACCCGGCGGCTCGCCGCCGTGCTGGCCGGCCACGGCGGCGAGGACCAGGTGGCCGTGCGCCCCGGCGGCACCTGGGCCCGCAGGCTCACCCCGGCCCCGCCGCCGACCGACGAGAACCCGGCCGGTGACTGGTGGTCCGGCGCCGTCCTGGTCACCGGCGGCACCGGCGCCCTCGGCGGCCACGTCACCCGCTGGCTGCTCGACCGGGGCGCCGGGCGGGTGGTCCTGGCCAGCCGCCGGGGCGCCGCCGCCCCCGCCGTGGCGGACCTGCTCGACCGGTACGGCGCCGACGGGCGGGTCACCGCCGCCACCTGCGACGTCACCGACCGGCGGTCCGTGGCGGACCTGGTCGGCTCGCTGCCCGACCTGACGGCGGTCGTGCACGCCGCCGGCACCGACCAGCTCACCCCGATCACCGACACCACCCTCGACGAGTTCTCCCACGTCGTCGCGGGCAAGGTACTCGGCGCCCTGCACCTCGACGCCTGCCTCGCCGAGCGCGACCTCGCCGCGTTCGTCATGTTCTCCTCCATCTCCGGCGTGTGGGGCAGCGCCGGGCAGTGCGCGTACGGCGCCGGCAACTCCCTGCTGGACGCCCTGGCCGTCAACCGGCGCGACCGGGGCCGGCCGGCCACCGCCGTCTCCTGGACGGCCTGGGGCGGCGCGCACGGCATGGCCGCCGAGAACGTCGCCACCGAGCAGCTCAACCGGATGGGCCTGCCGCCCGTCGATCCGGAGAAGGCGCTCGTCGCCCTCGACCGGGCGCTGCGGCGGCCCACGCCCTGCGTGACCGTCGCCGACGTCGACTGGAGCCGGTTCCACCCCGCGTTCACGGTGGCCCGGCCCAGCCCGTTCCTCGGCGACCTGCCGCAGGTGCGGGCGCTCGTCGCGCAGGAGGAGGCCGCCGCGCCGGCGGACGGGGTCGCGGCGCCGCTGCGCCACCTCGCGGCGCTCCCGGCGGCGGAGCAGGAGCGGGAGCTGCTGCGGCTGGTCAACGAGCAGACCGCGGCGGTGCTGGGCCACGCCACCCCCGACGAGCTGCGCGGGCGCCCGTTCAAGGACCTCGGCTTCGACTCGCTGACCGCCGTGGACTTCCGGGGGCGGCTCAACGCGGCCACCGGCCTGCGGCTGCCCACCACGCTGGTCTTCGACTACCCGACCCCCGCCGAGCTGGCCGCGCACCTGCGCGAGCTGGTCTCCGGCGCCGCCCCGGCCGACGCCCCGCAGGCCGTCGTCGTCGACGCCGACGAGCCCGTCGCGATCGTCGGCATGGCCTGCCGCTACCCCGGGGGCGTCGACGGGCCGGAGGCGTTCTGGCGGCTGGTCGCCGACGGCGTGGACGCCATCTCGCCGTTCCCCACCGACCGGGGCTGGGAGATCCCCGAGCCGGCCGAGGGGACGCACCCGCCGGCGGGCGGCTTCCTCCACGACGTGGCGGACTTCGACCCCGCGTTCTTCGAGATCTCGCCCCGCGAGGCCCTCGCCATGGACCCGCAGCAGCGGCTCACCCTGGAGACGTCCTGGGAGGCGCTGGAGCGGGCCGGGGTGGACCCGGCGTCGCTGCGGGGCACCCGTACGGGCGTCTTCGTGGGCGCCTCCACCTCCGGCTACGGCACGGGGCTGACCGAGGTACCCGAGGGCGTCGAGGGCTATCTGATGACGGGCGCCGCGCACAGCGTCATCTCCGGCCGGGTCGCGTACGCCCTCGGGCTGGAGGGCCCCGCCGTCACCGTCGACACGGCCTGCTCCTCGTCCCTGGTGGCGCTGCACCTCGCCGGGGCGGCGCTGCGGCGCGGCGAGTGCGACCTGGCGCTGGCCGGCGGCGTGGCCGTGATGGCCACCCCGACGGCGTTCCAGGAGTTCTCCCGCCAGGGCGGACTCGCCTCCGACGGGCGGTGCAAGTCCTTCGCCGCGACGGCGGACGGCACCGGCTGGTCCGAGGGCGTCGGCATGCTGCTCGTGCAGCGGCTCTCCGACGCCCGGCGGCAGGGCCGCCGCGTCCTCGCCGTGGTACGCGGCTCCGCCGTCAACTCCGACGGCGCGTCGAACGGGCTGACCGCCCCCAACGGCCCCTCCCAGCAGCGGGTGATCCGGCAGGCGCTGGCCGGCGCCGGGCTGGCGGTCACCGACGTGGACGTCGTCGAGGCGCACGGTACCGGCACCGTCCTCGGTGACCCGATCGAGGCGCAGGCGCTGCTGGCGACGTACGGGCAGGACCGGGGCGACGCCGGCCCGCTGCTGCTGGGCTCGGTCAAGTCGAACATGGGCCACGCGCAGGCCGCCGCCGGCGTGGCCGGCGTGATCAAGATGGTGCTGGCGATGCGGGAGGGCACCGTACCGGCGACGCTGCACGTGGACGAGCCGTCGCCGCACATCGACTGGTCGGCCGGCGACGTGGAGCTGGTGACCCGGTCCCGGCCGTGGCCGGCCGCCGACCGGCCCCGCCGCGCGGCGGTCTCCTCGTTCGGTATCTCCGGCACGAACGCCCACGTGGTCGTCGAGCTGCCCGCCGACGCGCCCGCCGGCGCCGAGGCGGCCGACGCACCGATGCCGCCGCCAGCCGCTGCGGCGGGGGAACGCCCCGCCGGGCTGCTCACCGCCGACGTGGTGGCCTGGCCCGTCTCGGCCCGCTCCGCCTCGGCCCTGGCCGCGCAGGCGTCCCGGCTGGCCCGGCACCTGCGCGCGCACCCCGGCCTCGCCCCGGCAGCGGTCGGCTGGTCGCTCGCCGCGACCCGCTCGGCGTTCGACCGGCGCGCCGCCGTGCTCGGCGCGACCCCCGGCGAGCTGCTGGCCGGCCTGGACGCGCTCGCCGCCGGCACCCCGGCCGGCAACGTCGTGACCGGCACCGTCGCCAACCACGGGGCGGGACCGGTGTTCGTCTTCCCGGGCGCCGCCCCGGCGGGCGCGGTGGCCGAACTGGTGGGCCGCTGCCCGGTCTTCGACGACACCCTCGCCGAGTGCCGGCAGGCCCTCGCGCCCTGGGTCGACGTCGATCCGGCCGCCCTGCTCACCGGCGCGGACGCTGCCTGGGCCGACCGGCCGGAGCTGGCCCGGCCCGTCCGGTTCGCCGTCGGCGTGGCACTCGCCGCCGTCTGGCGGCACGCCGGTGTCACTCCCGCCGCTGTCGTCGGCACCGGCGACGGCGAGGTCGTGGCCGCGTACGTGGCGGGCCTGCTGTCCCTGCCCGACGCCGCCCGCACGGTGGCGATGCGGGCCCGCGCCGCCGCCGGCGGCCTGGACCACGACGGCCTCCGCGCCGCCCTGGCGGGGCTCGCGCCGCAGCCCGGGACCGCCCGGCTGGCCTCCACTGTCACCGGGGACTGGGCCGACGCGGCGGGCCTCGGCGTCGACCACTGGACCGACCCGGCCACCCCGGGCACCGACCCGGCCACCCCGGGCACCGACCCGGCCACCCCGGGCACCGACCCGGCCGTCCCCGGCGCCGGGGACGGGGGGCCGGAGCGGCTCGACGCCGCCCTGCGTGCCGCCGTCGCGGCCGGCCACCTGACCTTCGTGGAGGTCTCACCGGAGCCGGCACTGGCCGCCGGGATCGCCGCCGCGCTCGACGCCGCCGGCACCCCCGGACACGTCCTGGACACCCTCGGCGGCTCGGCCGACGCCGCCACCCGGCTGCTGACCGGCCTCGCCACCGCGCATGCCCTCGGTCTGCCGGTGGAGCACCGCCGGCTGCTGCCCGAGTCCGAACCGGTCGACCTGCCCACGTACGCCTTCGACCGGCACCGCTACTGGCTGGAGCGCACCGGCGCGCACCGCTCCGTCCTGCCCGCCGTGGGCCTCGACGTGGTGGACCACCCGCTGCTCAGCGCGGTGGCCGACCTGCCCGGCGACGAGGGCCTGCTGTTCACCGGCCGGATCACCCTCACCACCCACCCCTGGCTCGCCGACCACGCCGTGCTGGGCACGGTGCTGCTGCCCGGGACGGCCCTGGTGGAGCTCGCGTCCTGGACCGGCCGGCAGGCCGGCGCGGCGACCGTCGCCGAGCTGAACCTGGAGGCGCCCCTGGCGATCCCCACCGAGGGAGGAATCGACCTGCGGGTACGCGTCGGCCCGCCGGACGAGACCGGGCACCGGCCCGTCGCCATTCACACCCGGCGCGACGACGACACCGCGGCCGACGGTTCCCGGCCCTGGCAGCGGCACGCCTCCGGGCAACTCGCCGACACCGCCGACCCGGACCCCGCGCCGGCCGCCGTGTGGCCGCCGGCCGACGCCGAGCCGATCGCCCTCGACGGGCTCTACGCCCGGCTCGCCGCCCAGGGCTACCACTACGGCCCCACCTTCCGGGCGCTGCGTGCCGCCTGGCGCTCGGGCCCGGACATCCTCGCCGAGGTCGCACTGGACGCCGACGCGTCCACCGACACCACGGCGTTCTCGGTGCACCCGGCCCTGATGGACGCGGCGCTGCACGCCATCGGCGCCAGCGCCACGGCCGACGACCCGGCCGGCGACCCCGCCGGCGGCGCGTCGGGCACCGACGGCGGCCCCGGCATCCGCCCGGGCCTGCCGTTCACCTGGTCGGGCGTCACCATCCGGCCCACCCGTGCCCGCGAGCTGCGGATCCGGCTGCGCGCCACCGACGCCGGCTCCGTGGCCCTGACCGTCACCGACACGGGCGCGACCCCGGTCGCCTCCGTCGACGGTCTGGTCCTGCGGCCCATCTCCGGCGAGCAGCTCAGCGCCGCCCGCCGCTCCGCCAGCCGGTCCCTGCACCGCCTCGACTGGCTCGCCCCCACCACCGGCCGCGCGGACACCGCCTTCCGGCTGGTCGTCCTCGGCGCCGACTGGTCCGGCGCCGACCGGTACCCGGACCTGTCGACGCTGGTCGCCGACGTACGCGCCGGCGCCGCCGCGCCCGACGCGGTGGTGGTGACCTGCGCCGGAGCCGCCGCCGACGAGCCGCACCCGGCCGCCCAGGCGCACCGGGTCGCCCACCGGATGCTCGCACTGGCCCAGCAGTGGCTCGCCGAGGAGGCCCTGACCGCCGCCCGGCTGGTGGTGGTCACCCGCGGCGCGGTCCGGGTCGACCCGGACGAGCGGATCGCCGACGTGCCGGCCGCCACCGCCTGGGGCCTGCTGCGCTCCGCCCAGTCGGAGAACCCCGACCGGATCGTGCTCCTCGACGTCGACGACGACGCCCCGGCCGCCGCGCTGCTGCCGGCCGCCCTCGCCACGGGCGAACCCCAGCTCGCCGTACGCGCCGGGCAGCTCCGGGTGCCCCGGCTGACCCGCCTCGGGCCGCCCCCGGCCGAGGCGTCCGGCCCCGACCTGGCCGCCGGCACCGTCCTGGTGACCGGGGCGACCGGCCTGCTCGGGCGGCTCGTGGCCCGCCGGCTCGTCACCCGGCACGACGTACGGCACCTGCTGCTGGTCAGCCGCAGCGGAGCGGACGCCCCGGGCGTCGCCGCGCTGGTCGACGAGCTGGCCGGACTGGGAGCCACCGTCCGGGTCGCCGCCTGCGACGTCACCGACCGCGAGGCGCTCGCCCTGCTGGTCGACCAGCTCCCCGCCGACCTGCCACTGACCGGCGTGGTGCACGCCGCCGGGGTGCTCGACGACGGTGTCCTGCCGGCGCTCACCCCGGAGCGCTTCGACACCGTGCTGCGACCCAAGGTCGACGCGGCCTGGCACCTGCACGAGCTGACCGAGAAGCTGGACCTGGCCGCGTTCGTGCTCTTCTCCTCGGCGGCCGGCCTCTTCGGCGGCCCCGGGCAGGCCAACCACGCGGCGGCGAACTGCTTCCTCGACGCCCTCGCCCAGCACCGGCACGACCGGGGACTCCCGGCGCTCTCGCTGGCGTGGGGCCCGTGGGTCAACGACACCGGCGACGGGCAGACCGGGCACGTCGACGAGGCCCGGATGAACCGGGGCGGCTTCGTGCCGCTCGGCGCCGAGGAGGGCATGGACCTGTTCAGCGAGGCCCTGCGCTTCGCCGAGCCGGTGGTCGTACCGGTCGACCTGGACCTCGCGTTGATCGGCCGGCACGGGCCGGCGGCGGTGCCGCCGGTGCTGCGGTCGCTGGTGCGGCCGGCGACCGGCGCGGCCCGGGCCGCCGAGCGGAACCCGGCCGAGGCGCTGCGGGAGACCCTCGCCGCCACGGCGGAGGCCGACCGCGACCAGGTGCTCTCCGACCTGGTGCGGACCCACGCCGCGGCCGTCCTCGGCTACGCGTCGATCCGCTCGATCGACGCCGAGCGCGGCTTCGTCGAGCTGGGCTTCGACTCGCTGACCGCTGTCGAGTTCCGCAACCGGCTCAACGCGGCCACCGGCCTGCGGCTGCCCTCCACGCTGATCTACGACCGGCCGACCACGGCCGCGCTCGTCGAGTACCTGCGCGGCGCGCTGCTGGCGGAGCGCAGCACGTCCGCGCTGACGGTGCTCGGCGAGCTGAACAAGCTGGAGCACGCCATGCGCGCGGTGTCCACCGGCGACACCGACCGGGCCGCCGTCGGCGTCCGGTTGCGCGAACTGCTCTCCCTGTGGACCTACACCGAGGCCGGTGCGGACTCCGCCGCCGACGAGGGCACCAGCCTCGAGTCGGCCTCCGCCGAGGAGATCTTCAGCCTGCTGGACGAAGAGTTCGGCTCGGCCTGATCCGGCATGTCGCACACCTCGAACCCCGATACGGAGTGGCCCGATGCCCACTGAGGCAGAGTTCCTCGACTACCTCCGGCGTGCCACTGCCGACCTGCGCGACGCGCGCCGGCGGGTACGCGAGGTGGAGGCCAAGGACCGCGAGCCGATGGCCGTCATCGGCATGGCGTGCCGGTTCCCGGGCGGGGTGTCCAGCCCGGCCGAGCTGTGGGACCTCGTCGACCGGGGCGGCGACGGGGTGGGCGACTTCCCGACCGACCGGGGCTGGGACCTGGAGCGGCTCTTCAACGTCGACCCGGACAACCCGGGCACGTCGACCAGCAACCAGGGCGGCTTCCTCTACGACGCGCCACAGTTCGACCCGGGCTTCTTCGGCATCAGCCCCCGCGAGGCCCTGGCGATGGACCCGCACCAGCGGCTGCTGCTGGAGACCTCCTGGGAGGCGTTCGAGCACGCCGGCATCGACCCGCAGGCGCTGCGTGGCAGCCGGACCGGCGTCTTCGCCGGGGTCATGTACCACGACTACGCGTCGCGGGTGCTGGACCTGCCCGACGGCGTCGAGGGCTACATCGGCACCGGCAACTCCGGCAGCGTGGTGTCCGGCCGGGTGGCGTACACCTTCGGGCTGGAGGGCCCGGCCGTCACTGTGGACACGGCATGCTCGTCGTCGCTGGTCGCCGTGCACCTCGCGACGCAGGCGCTGCGCCAGCGGGACTGCGACTTCGCGCTCGCCGGCGGTGTGACGGTCATGTCCACCCCGGGCACCTTCGCCGACTTCTCCCGCCAGCGGGGCCTGGCCTCCGACGGCCGGTGCAAGTCGTTCGCCGCCGCCGCCGACGGCACCGGCTGGTCCGAAGGCGTCGGCGTGCTGCTCCTGCAACGGCTCTCCGACGCCCGCCGCGACGGCCGGCGCATCCTCGCCGTCGTCCGGGGCAGCGCGGTCAACCAGGACGGCGCCAGCAGCGGACTCACCGCCCCCAACGGCCCGTCGCAGGAGCGGGTGATCCGGCAGGCCCTCGCCAACGCCCGGCTCTCGCCGGCCGACGTCGACGTGGTCGAGGCGCACGGTACCGGCACCACCCTCGGCGACCCCATCGAGGCGCAGGCGCTGCTGGCCACGTACGGGCAGGACCGGGGCGACGGCGGGCCGCTCTGGCTGGGCTCGGTCAAGTCGAACCTGGGTCACACCCAGGCCGCCGCGGGCGCCGCCGGCCTGATCAAGATGATCGAGGCGATCCGCCACCGCACCATGCCCGCCACCCTGCACGTCGACGAGCCGTCCCCGCACATCGACTGGTCCGCCGGGCAGGTCTCGCTGCTGACCGAGGCGCGCGCGTGGTCGGCCACCGACCGGCCGCGCCGGGCCGCCGTGTCGTCCTTCGGCATCAGCGGTACGAACGCGCACGTCATCCTGGAGGAGGCGCCCGGCGACGACGCCCCGTCCACCGACGAGGCACCCCCCGCCGTCGACGCGCCGGTCGCGCTCCCGCTCGCCCCGGTGTTCCTCTCCGCCCGTACGCCAGAGGCGCTCGCGGGGCAGGCCGGCCGCTGGGCCGACCACCTCGCCCGCATCGACGCCCCACGTCCGGTGGACGTCGCGGTCTCCTCGGTCAGCCGCGCGGGGCTCGAACACCGCGCGGTCGTCCTGGCCGGCGACGCCGACGACCTGCTCGCCGGGCTGCGGGCCCTCGCCGCGGGCGAGCCGACCGGCGCCGTCATCACCGGCGCGTCGGCCCCGCGTGGCCGGGTGGCCTTCCTCTTCTCCGGCCAGGGCGCGCAGCGCGCCGGCATGGGTCGCGGGTTGTACGCGGCGTTCCCGGTCTTCGCCGCCGCGCTGGACGAGGTGTGCGGTCACCTGGATCCGCTGCTGTCGCGTCCGTTGCGGGAGGTGCTCTTCGCCGGGGCGGGCACGCCCGGGGCGGAGCTGCTGGACCAGACGGTGTTCACCCAGGCGGGCCTGTTCGCCGTCGAGGTGGCGTTGTTCCGCCTGATCGAGTCGTTCGGTGTGGTGCCGGACCTGGTGGCCGGGCACTCCATCGGCGAGATCGCGGCGGCGCATGTGGCGGGCGTGCTCTCCCTGGCCGACGCGTGCGCGCTGGTCGCCGCGCGGGGCAGGCTCATGCAGGCCCTGCCGGCGGGCGGCGGCATGCTCGCCGTGGCCGCCGACGAGGCCGCGGTGGCCGCCTCCCTGGCGGGGCTGCCCGGCCGGCTGGACGTGGCCGCCGTGAACGGCCCCGCCGCCGTGGTGGTCGCGGGCGACGTCGAGGCGCTCGACGAGGTGCAGCGGGTGTGGTCCGAGCGGGGTGTGCAGACCCGCCGCCTGCGGGTGAGCCACGCCTTCCACAGCGCCCGGATGGACCCGATGCTGGCCGAGTTCGCGGCCGTCGCCGAGGGACTGACGTTCCGGCCGCCGACTATCCCGGTGGTGTCGAACCTGACCGGCCGCGTCGCCGACGCCGACCAGCTCTGCGACCCGGGCTACTGGGTGCGCCACGTACGCGGCACCGTTCGCTTCGCCGACGCCGTCGACTGCCTGCGCGCCGAGGAGGTCGACACCTACCTGGAGGTGGGACCGAACGGCGTCCTCACCGCCATGACGCAGAACTGCCTCGCCGAGCGCGCGGAGGACGAGCCGGCGCCCCTGCTGGTGCCGGTGTCGCGCCACGACCGGCCTGAGCCGCAGGCCCTCCTGGAGGCCCTCGCGTCGCTGCACGTGCACGGCCGCGCCGTCGGCTGGGCGGGCCTGCTCGACCGGGCCGGCGGCCGGCACGTCGACCTGCCGACGTACGCCTTCGAGCACCAGCGCTACTGGCTGGAGCCGGCGGGCCGCTGGACGGACGTCTCCGGTGCCGGCCTCGGCGCGGCCGGGCACCCGCTGCTCGGCGCGGCGGTCTCCGTGGCCGGCGAGGACATGGTGGTGCTGACCGGCCGTCTCTCGACATCGACGCACGCGTGGCTCGCCGACCACGTCGTCTCCGGCGCGGTGATCGTGCCGGGCGCTGCCCTGGTGGAGTTGGCGGTGCGGGCGGGTGACGAGGTGGGTGCGTCGCGGGTGCGGGAGCTGACCGTGGSCGCGCCGCTGGTGCTGCCGGAGTCCGGCGCGGTGCGGGTGCAGGTGCGCGTCGGTGCGGCCGACGAGACCGGCACCCGGGTCGTGGCGGTGCACTCGCAGCCCGAGGGTGATCCCGAGGCGGAGTGGGTTTCGCACGCGGAGGGTGTGCTGGAGCCGGCGTCGGCCGACGAGCCGGGCGTGGGGGAGTGGCCGCCGGTCGACGGTGTCGAGGTGGACGTGGCGGGCTGGTATCCGGCCCTGGCCGAGCGCGGCCTGTCGTACGGGCCGGTGTTCCGAGGGCTGCGCCGGGTGTGGGCGTGCGGTGACGAGGTGTTCGCCGAGGTGGTGTTGCCGGACGAGGTGGCCGGTGACGCTGCGGGGTTCGGCGTGCACCCGGCGCTGCTGGACGCCGCCCTGCACCCGATCGGGCTGCTGTCCGGCTCGGAGGGCTCGGGCGGGGCGCGGGTGCCGTTCGCGTTCGAGGGTGTGCAGGTGTGGGCCTCGGGTGCGCGGGTGCTGCGGGTGCGGTTGACCCGCAACGGTTCGGCGGTGCGCCTGGTCGCGTGCGACGAGTCGGGCGCGGCCGTGGTGTCGGTGGACACCCTCGCCCTGCGCGAGCTGACCGGGGTGTCGGCGTCCCCGGACGCGTCGGCCCGGTCGCTGTTCGAGGTCGCCTGGCAGGCCCAGGAGGTCGCCCCGGCCGGGGACGCCTCCGGGTGGGCGCTGCTCGGCTCGCCCGCCGCCGACCTGCCGGCCGTCGCTGAGCTGCCGGTGTACGCCGACGTCGAGGCGGTCGCCGTGGCGTCGGGTGTGGCGCCGCGTCTGTTGCTGGTGCCGGCGGGTGGCCTGCGCCGGGCCCTGCACGTCGAGACGGAACCTGCTTCGGTCCCCGGTGAGATGCACGCCGCCGCCGTCGACAATGGCCCCGAGTCGGTGCGGGCGGCGACGTCGCAGGTGCTGGCGACGGTGCGGTCCTGGCTGGCGGCCGACGCGCTGGCGGAGTCGCGGTTGGTCGTGGTGACCCGGGGTGCGGTGTCGATCGGGGACGGAGACCGGGTCACCGACCTGGCCGCGGCGGCGGTCTGGGGTCTGCTGCGGTCGGCGCAGTCGGAGCATCCGGGCCGCATCGTGCTGGCGGACGTCGACGGTGACGCGGACGCCGGGCTGCTGGCTGTGCTGGGTTCCGTGGCCGACGAGCCGGTGACGTTCGGTGGTCAGGTCGCGGTGCGCTCGGGTGAGGTGTTCGTGCCGCGTCTGGTGCGCGCGGTAGCGCCCTCGTCGGCGGACGGCGCCGTGGTGGGTGACGGCGCGGTGCTGGTGACCGGCGGTACGGGCGCGTTGGGCGCGCTGGCGGCGGAGCATCTGGTGTTGGCGCACGGGGTGCGGTCTCTCGTGCTGGTGTCTCGGCGTGGCCCGGCGGCTGCGGGTGCGGGTGAGTTGTCGGAGCGGTTGTCCGCGCTGGGTGCGTCGGTGCGGGTGGTCGCCTGCGACGTGACGGACCGGGACCAGGTGTTCGGGCTGGTCGGTGAGGTTTCCGCCGGTGGCCGGCTGGCGGGTGTGGTGCACACGGCTGGTGTCCTGGATGACGGGGTGATCGAGCGGGTCACCGAGGAGCGTCTGGCGGGGGTGTTGGCGCCGAAGGTGTCGGCGGGTTGGTTGTTGCACGAGGCGACGGCGGGTCTGGGTCTCGACTTGTTCGTGGTGTTCTCGTCGGTGGCGGGTGTGTTGGGTTCGCCGGGTCAGTCGGCGTACGCGGCGGGTAACGCGTTCCTGGACGGGCTGGCGGTGTACCGGCGGCAGCTCGGGTTGCCTGCGGTCAGCCTCGCCTGGGGCATGTGGGACACCCCCGGCATGGCCGCGTCCCTCGACGAGGCGGACCGGGCGCGATCGACCCGGGGTGGCATCACCGCGATGAGCGCCGAGACCGGGCTGCGGCTGTTCGACGCCGCCCTGACCGCCGGCCGGCCGGCCCTGGTGCCCGCCGTGATCGACCTGGCCGCCCTCCGGGCCGCTGCCGGCGCCGGCCTGGTGCCGCCGATGCTTCGTAACCTGGTCGGTACGACCACGACCCGCCGCCAGGCGGGACAGGGCACCACCTGGGCGACCCGCATCGGCGGCCTGACCGCCGACGAGGCGCGCGCCCAGCTCGACGTGCTGGTACGCGGCCTCGTCGCGCAGGTGCTCGGGCACGGCGGGGCGGAAGCCGTGCCCGCCGACCGGGCGTTCCGGGAGCTGGGCTTCGACTCGCTGACCGCCGTCGACCTGCGTAACCGCGTGAACGCGGCCACCGGCCTGCGGCTGCCCTCGACGCTCGTGTTCGACTACCCGACGCCGCAGGCGCTCACCGCCCATGTGCACGCCGAACTTGCCGGCGCCGCAGGTCGCCCCGCCGCGCCGGGCGCGCGGACCACCACCCGCGCCGACGAGCCGCTCGCGATCGTGGGCATGGCCTGCCGTTACCCGGGCGGCGTCGAGACGCCCGACCAGCTGTGGGCGCTGCTGGCCGCCGGCGGGGAGGGGATCGGGGAGTTCCCCACCGACCGCGGGTGGGACCTGGAGAGCCTGTTCGACCCCGACCCCGACCACCCCGGCACGTCGTACACCCGCCACGGCGGTTTCCTGTACGACGCCGGCGCGTTCGACCCCGCCTTCTTCGGCATCTCGCCCCGCGAGGCCCTCGCCATGGACCCCCAGCAGCGGCTGCTGCTGGAGGCGTCGTGGGAGACGTTCGAGTCCGCCGGGCTGGACCCGCAGCGGCTGCGGGGCAGCCGGACCGGTGTCTTCGCCGGCGTCATGTACCACGACTACGCCTCCCAGCTGATGGAGCTTGCCGACGAGGTCGAGGGCTACGTCGGCACCGGCAACTCGGGCAGCGTGCTGTCCGGCCGGGTCGCGTACACGTTCGGCCTCGAAGGCCCGGCGGTCACCGTCGACACGGCGTGCTCGTCGTCGCTGGTGGCGTTGCACCTCGCGGTGCAGGCGTTGCGGTCGGGTGAGTGTGATTTGGCGTTGGCCGGTGGTGTGACGGTGATGGCGACGCCCGGCACGTTCGTGGAGTTCTCGCGGCAGCGGGGTCTGTCGGCCGACGGCCGCTGCAGGTCGTTCGCCGCGTCGGCCGACGGCACGGGCTGGTCCGAGGGCGTCGGCGTGCTGCTCGTGCAACGACTCTCCGACGCGCAGCGGGAGGGCCGGCGTATCCACGCCGTCCTGCGCGGCACGGCCGTCAACCAGGACGGCGCGTCGAACGGGCTCACCGCCCCGAACGGCCCGTCGCAGCAGCGCGTGATCCACCAAGCCCTCGCGAACGCCCGCCTGACCCCGGCCGACGTGGACGCCGTCGAGGCGCACGGCACCGGCACGACGCTGGGTGATCCGATCGAGGCGCAGGCTCTGCTGGCCACGTACGGGCAGGAGCGTCCCGTCGACCGGCCGCTGCTGTTGGGGTCGGTGAAGTCGAACATCGGGCACACGCAGGCCGCCGCCGGTGTCGCTGGTGTGATCAAGATGGTCATGGCGATGCGGCACGGCCTCGTCCCGCCGACCCTGCACGTGGACGAGCCCTCCCCGCACGTCGACTGGACCGCCGGGGCGGTCGCACTCGCCACCGAGCCCACCCCCTGGCCGGCCGTGGACCGGCCGCGTCGGGCGGCGGTGTCGTCGTTCGGGATCTCCGGCACCAACGCGCACGTCATCATCGAGCAGCCGCCCGCCGAGACGGTCGGCGCGCGGCCCACCGACCGGCCGCGCGCCGACGTCGTACCCCTCGTGCTCTCCGCCGTGGACGCCCCCGCGCTGCGCGACCAGGCGGCCCGGCTGAAGGCGCACCTCGCGGCACACCCGGAGCTGGCGCCGGCCGACGTCGCGCACGCCCTGGTCACCACCCGGGCCACGTTCGACCACCGCGCCGTCGTCCTCGGCCGCGACACCGTCGACCTGATGCGGGCCCTGGAGTCGTTCCACCTCGGCGAGGCCACCGCCGCCGTCACCGGCGTCGCGGCGCGCGCCGCCGACCCGGTCCTCGTCTTCCCCGGCCACGGCGACCCGTGGCCCGCCGCGACCGTCGAGCTGCTGGACCGGGCACCGGAGTTCGCCACCGCGATCGCCGCCTGCGAGGCGGCCCTCGCCCCCCACGTGGACTGGTCGCTCGCCGCCGTGCTGCGCGGCGCGGACGGCGCTCCCACCCCGGCCGACCCCGGGGTGGCGCCGGCCGTCCGGTGGGCCGTGGCCGTCTCGCTGGGACGCTGGTGGCGCTCCCTCGGCGTACGACCCGCCGCCGTGCTCGGGCACGCTCACGGCGCGCTCGCGGCCGCCTGCGTGGCCGGCGCGCTGTCGCTGGAGGACGCGGCGAGGACGATCGCCCTCGCCAGCCCGGCGGAGGACGGCCCGGACGCGCTGGCCGGGATCACCCTCCGGGCGGCCGACGTGCCGCTGTACTCGGCGACGACCGGCGGCCCGGTCGACACCGACGGCCTCGACGCCGCCCGGTGGTATCGGGACCTGACCACCGACGCCGACGCCGAACCGGCCGTACGCGCCCTGCTCGACCAGGGCCACCGGGTCCTCCTCGAGGCTGCCCCGGCGACCGTGCTCGCCGCCGGCATCCGCGAGAGCGCGCGGGCCGACGACGCCGTCGTGGTGGCCGCCGACGACACCGTGGCCGGCGGCTGGCAGCGCATGCTGACGGTCCTCGCCGGACTGCACGTGCACGGCGTGCCCGTCGACTGGACGGCGATCCTGGGCGCCCCCACCGGCCCGCCGCCCCCGCTGCCCACGTACGCCTTCCAGCGCCGGCGCTACTGGCCGCAGCCGACGGCGGTGACCGCCCCCGCCCCCGCCGGCACCGACGAGGCGGACCGGCGCTTCTGGGAGGCCGTGGAACGCGCCGACGCGTCTGCGCTGGCCGCCGCCATGCGCATCGACGAGGCCACGGTCAGCTCCCTCGACCCCGCGCTGCCGCTGCTCTCCTCCTGGCGCCGGCGCCGCCGCGACGAGTCCACCGTGGACTCGTGGCGCTACCGGGTGACCTGGAAGCCGCTGGCCGTCGCGCCGGAGGCCACCCTCGCCGGTACGTGGCTGCTGGTCGTGCCGGCCGCCGAAGCCGAGCACCCCCTGGTCGACGGCGTCGCCCGGACGCTGGGCGAGGGCGGGGCCGAGGTCATCCGGATCGACGTGCCGGAGACGGGCCGGCCGGTGCTGGCCGAGCGGCTGGCGCGTACCGGCGGGCCCGTCGCCGGGGTGCTCTCCCTGCTCGGCCTGGACGACGCGCCGCACCCGGCCCACCCGGTCGTCCCGGCGGGTCTCGCCGCCACGTACGCCCTGGTCCAGGCCCTCGGCGACACCGGCGTCACCGCCCCGCTGTGGTGCGCCACCGCCGGCGCGGTCTCGACCGGCCGCGCCGACCAGCTCGACCGCCCCCGCCAGGCGATGCTCTGGGGGCTCGGCCGGGTGGTCGCCCTGGAGCACCCGGACCGCTGGGGCGGACTGCTGGACCTGCCCGCCGAGCTGGACCCCCGGGACCGGGCCCGGCTCGTGGCGGTGCTGGCCGGCGTCGACGCGGAGGACCAGTTGGCGCTGCGCCCCTCCGGGGTGTTCGCCCGGCGACTGGTCCGCGCCCGCGCCGAGCGCACCGCGACGCAGGACTGGCGTCCCGCCAGCGGCGCCGTCCTGGTCACCGGCGGCCTCGGGTCCATCGGGGCCCAGGTGGCGCGCTGGCTGGCCCGCGAGGGCGTGGGTGAGCTGGTGCTGACCGGCCGCCAGGGCCCCGCCACGCCCGGCGCCGACGAGCTGGCCGACGAACTGCGCGCCGCCGGCGCCACAGTCACCGTGGCCGCCTGCGACGTCGCCGACGCGGCCGCCGTACGGGCCCTCGTCGAGCGGCTCGCCGGGCAGGGCACCCACATCGGGGCCGTGTTCCACACCGCCGGTGTCGCCCACGCCGCGCCCGTCGCGGCCACCGACGTCGCCGACCTCGCCGACGCCCTGCGGGCCAAGGTGGCCGGCGCGGTCAACCTCGACGAGGCGTGCGGCGACGAACTGTCGGCGTTCGTGCTCTTCTCCTCCGGCGCGGGCGTCTGGGGCGGCGGGCACCAGGGCGGCTACGCCGCCGCCAACGCCTTCCTCGACGCGCTCGCCGAGGATCGGCGACGGCGCGGACGGGCCGCCACCGCCGTCGCCTGGGGTGCCTGGGACGGCGGCGGCATGGTCGACGCCGAGGGCGCCGCCGACCAGATGTTCCGCTCGGGCGTCCGGGCCATGCGCCCCGACCTCGCGGTCTCCGTCCTGGCCGAGGCGCTCGACCACGGCGACACCACGCTCACCGTGGCGGACATCGCCTGGGACCGGTTCCTGCAGACCTACACGCTGGCCCGCCCCCGGCCGCTGATCGCCGACATCCCCGAGGTGGCCCGGCTGCTCGCGGCCGGGCAGCGCGACGGCGGCACGCCCGACGCGGCGTCCCCGCTCCGCGGCCGGCTGGCCGGCCTCGCCGCACCGGAACGCCGTCGGGTCCTGCTCGACCTCGTACGCGTCCACGCGGCGGCGGTGCTGCGCCTGTCCTCGCCGCAGGCGCTGGCGGCGGACCGGTCGTTCCGGGAGATCGGCTTCGACTCGCTCAGCGCCGTCGAGATGCGCAACCGTCTCGCCGAGGCGGTGGGACTGAACCTGCCGGCGACCCTGGTGTTCGACCGCCCGACGCCCGACGCCCTCGCCGAGCACCTGGCGGGCAGGCTCGCGGGCGACGACACCCCGGCGGCCGAGCCCGTGCGGGCCGCCACCGCGCTGGACGAGCCGATCGCCATCGTCTCGATGAGCTGCCGCTACCCCGGCGGCGTCGCCGGCCCCGAGGACCTGTGGCGACTCGTCGCCGAGGGACGCGACGGCATAGCGGAGTTCCCGACCGACCGGGGCTGGGACCTGGCAGCCATCTACGACCCCGATCCCGACCGGCCCGGCACCTCGTACGTGCGCGAGGGCGGCTTCCTCACCGACGCCGCCGGCTTCGACGCCGCCCTGTTCGGCATCTCCCCGCGTGAGGCGATGGTGATGGACCCGCAGCAACGGGTGCTGCTGGAGAGCGCCTGGGAGCTGTTCGAGCGGGCCGGCACCGCGCCCGCCGACATGCGGGAGACCAACACCGGCGTCTTCGTCGGCACCAACGGCCAGGACTACGCGACGCTGCTGATGGCCGCCCGGGTCGAGACCGAGGGCTACCAGGCCACCGGCAACGTCGCCGCCGTCATCAGCGGTCGGCTGGCGTACCACTTCGGGTTGCAGGGGCCCGCCGTCAGCGTCGACACCGCCTGCTCGTCGTCGCTGGTGGCGCTGCACCTGGCCTGCCAGTCCCTGCGGCAGGGCGAGTGCGACGTCGCGGTTGCCGGCGGCGTGACGGTGATGGCCACCCCCGGCCCGTTCCTGGAGTTCGCCCGGCAACGGGGGCTCGCCCTCGACGGCCGGTGCAAGTCGTTCGCCGGGGCCGCCGACGGCACCGGCTGGGGCGAGGGCGTCGGCTTGGTGATGTTGCAGCGGCTCTCCGACGCCCAGCGCGACGGCCGGCGGATCCTCGCCGTCGTGCGCGGCTCGGCGATGAACCAGGACGGCGCCAGCAACGGCCTGACCGCCCCCAACGGGCCCGCGCAGGAGCGGGTGATCAACCAGGCGCTGGCCAACGCGCGGCTGAGCGCCGCCGACGTGGACGCCGTCGACGGGCACGGCACCGGCACCCGGCTCGGCGACCCGATCGAGGCGCAGGCCCTGCTGGCCACGTACGGGCGGCAGCGCCCCGCCGACCGGCCGCTCTGGCTCGGCTCCGTGAAGTCGAACATCGGCCACACCCAGGCCGCCGCCGGCGTCTCCGGCGTGATCAAGATGGTGCTGGCCCTCCAGCACGACCTGCTGCCGCCCACCCTGCACGTGGACGAGCCGTCGCCGCACGTGGACTGGTCGTCCGGTGCCGTCGCGCTGCTGACCGAGGCGCAGCCGTGGCCGGACGTGGACCGGCCGCGCCGCGCCGGCGTGTCGTCGTTCGGGGTCAGCGGCACCAACGTGCACGTGATCCTCGAACAGGCGCCCGCCACGCCCTCGGCCGACACCGCCGCCCCCCGTCCGGCCGGCGCCGCCGCGCCCACGACCAGCTCCAGCCGCGGCACGCCCGGCGCCGCCGACGGGACGCCGCTGCTGCCGTGGGTCGTATCGGCAGACACCGCCGACAGCCTGCGGGCGCAGGCGGCCCGGCTGGCCGACTGGCTGCCGGGCAGCGGAACGCCCGCGGCCGACGCGGCCCGGGCACTGGCCACCGGACGGTCCCCGCTGCGGCACCGCGCGGTGCTGCTCGCCGCCGACGCCGACGCCGCCCTCGCCGGCCTGCGGGCCCTGGCGGCCGGGCAGGACCACCCCGGGCTCACCCGGGGCGCCGCCGAGCCCGGCGGCGCGCTGGCGGCGCTCTTCTCCGGCCAGGGCGCGCAGCACGCCGGGATGGGCCGACGCCTGTGGGAGACGTTCCCCGTCTTCGCGGCGACCCTCGACGAGGCGTGCCAGCACCTGGACGCGTACCTGCCGCGGCCGCTGCGCGGGGTGCTGTTCGCCGAGCCCGGCACCGCCGAGGCCGACCTGCTCGACCAGACCGTCTTCACCCAGGCCGGGCTCTTCGCCGTCGAGGTGGCGCTGTTCCGGCTGCTCGAACACTGGGGGATCCGGCCCGACTTCGTGGCCGGGCACTCCGTCGGGGAGATCAGCGCGGCCCACGTCGCCGGAGTGCTCGACCTGGCCGACGCCTGCGCGCTCGTCGGCAACCGGGGGCGCCTGATGCAGGCCCTGCCACCCGGCGGCGGGATGCTCGCCGTCGCCGCGCCCGAGGTCGACGTGCTGCGGGCCCTGTCCGGCACGCCGGGACAGCCCGCCGTCGCCGCCGTCAACGGGCCGGCCGCCGTCGTCGTCGCCGGCGCCGAGGACGTGCTGACCGAACTGGCCGCCCACTTCGCCGACCTCGGCGTACGCACCAAGCGGCTGCGGGTCAGCCACGCCTTCCACAGCCCGCTGATGGAGCCCATGCTCGCCGAGTTCGCGGCCGTCGCGGCGACCCTGTCGTACGCCCCGCCGACGGTGCCGCTGGTGTCGAACCTGACCGGCACGGTCGTCGACCCCGAGCAGCTCTGCACACCCGACTACTGGGTCCGCCACGTCCGCGAGGCGGTGCGCTTCGCCGACACCGTCACCCACCTGCACTCCCACGGGGTGACCCGGTTCCTGGAGATCGGGCCGGACACCGTGCTGACCGCACTGACCGCCGACGCGCTGCCGGTGGACGCGCCGGTCGTCGTGACCGGCGTGCAGCGGCCCGGCCAGGACGAGGTGGCCACCCTGCTCGGCGCGGTGGCCCGGCTGCACTGCCACGGCGTGCCCGTACGCTTCCCGGCACTGCTGCCCGGCACCGCCGCCCCGGTGGACCTGCCCACGTACGCGTTCGCCCACCAGCGGTTCTGGCCGACCCTCGACGCGGCGGCGACCCACACACCCGCCGCCGCGCACGACGACGTCGACTCGGCGTTCTGGCGGGCCGTGGCGTCCGGCGACGGCGACGCGCTCGCCGGCCGGCTCGGCCTCGACGCGGACCGGCCGCTGCGGGAACTGCTGCCGGACCTGGACCGGTGGCGGCGCCAGCAGCAGGAGGACACCCTCGCCGGCGGCTGGCGCTACCGGATCACCTGGCGCCCGCGGGCTCTCGTCGCGGGTGCCGTCGACGGCACGTGGACCCTGGTGCACAGCGGTACGGACCAGCCGGTCGTCGACCGGCTCGCCGAACTGCTCACCGCGCGGGGCGGCACCGTGCGGCAGCTCGCCGTCGACCCGGCGACGACCGACCGGAGCACGCTCGCCGGGCAGCTCGCCGCCGCGGCGCCCACCCGGATCGTGTCGCTGCTCGCCCTCGACGAGCGGGCGCACCCCGACCGCTCGGCCGTGCCGCTGGGCCTGACCGCGAACCTGGCCCTGGTGCAGGCGGTCACGGACGCCCTGCCACCGGTGCCGCTTTGGCTGCTCACCCGGCAGGCCGTGGCCACCGGCGCCGACGACCCCGTAGCCCACCCCGCCCAGGCCACCACGTGGGGCCTCGGCCTGGTGACCGCGCTGGAACACCCCCGGCACTGGGGGGGCCTGCTGGACCTGCCCGCCACCCTGGACACCGCCGCCGCCGAGGGAGTCCTGGCGGCCCTCACCGCCGCCGGTGACGAGGACCAGCTCGCGGTGCGTGACTCCGGGACGTACCTGCGGCGGCTGGAGCGCGCGCCCCGCGCCGAGGCGCCGGCCGGCTGGCAGGCGCCGGGCACCGTCCTGGTCACCGGCGGCACCGGCGCCGTCGGCCGGTACGCCGCCGGCTGGTTCGCCCGGCACGGCGCGCGGCGGCTGCTGCTGGTCAGCCGGCGCGGCGCGGCGGCCCCCGGCGCGGACGAGGCGGTGGCGGAACTGGCCGCCCTCGGCGCCGAGGCGCGGGTGCTGGCCTGCGACCTGGCCGACCGGGACGCGGTCGCCGACCTGGTCCGTGGCCTGCGCGCCGACGGTGAGGCCGTGCACGCCGTGGTGCACGCCGCCGGGGTGGGCCGGCTCAACCCGGTCGCCGCCGTGACCGAGGCGGAACTCGCCGACGTCGTCTCCGGCAAGATCGCCGGCGCGCGGCACCTCGACGAGTTCCTCGACCCGGAGGCGCTCGACCTGGTCGTGCACTTCTCCTCCATCGCGGCCGTCTGGGGCGTCGGCGACCACGGGGCGTACGCCGCCGGCAACGCCTTCCTGGACGCCTGGGCGCAGTCCCGGCCGGCCGGGCGGGCCCGGCACCTCTCGGTGAACTGGGGACCGTGGGCCGGCGGCGGCATGGTGACCGACGCGCACGCGGCGGCCATGAGCCGGCGCGGGGTGTCCCTGCTCGACCGGGAACCGGCGATGGCCGCCCTGCGCGCCGGCCTCGACGGCGACGACACCGCCCTCACCGTCGCCGACATCGACTGGGAACGCTTCGCGCCGGTGTTCGCCTCCGCCCGGCCCCGGCCGCTGATCAGCGAGATCGCCGAGGTGGCCGCCCAGGCCGCGGCGGCGCGCGCCGACGCCGAGGACGGCGACCAGGTCGCCGGCGAACTGCGCAAGCGGCTCGGCGAGTTGTCGCAGGCCGAACAGGCACGGCTGCTGGTCGATCTCATCCGCACCGCCGCGGGCGAGGTCATCGGCCACGACAGCCCGTACGCCGTGGAGGCCGGGCGGCCCTTCCGGGACCTCGGCTTCGACTCGCTCACCGCCGTGGAGCTGCGGGGCCGGCTGGCCCGCTCGACCGGGCTCAGCCTGCCCAGCTCGGTGGTGTTCGACCACCCGACCCCGCAGGCGCTGGCCGAGCACCTGCGGGCCGAACTGCTCGACGAAGCGTCGGTGGAGGCGCTACCCACCCTCGCGGAGCTGGACCAGTTGGAGGGCGCCCTCGCGCTGCGCGACCCGGACGACATCGGCCGGGTGCGGATCACGATGCGCCTGCACAGCCTGCTCGAACGGCTCGGCGCCGCCGAGGAACGCCGGGAGGACACCGCCGAGGTGGCCGGCCGGCTGCGGGCGGCCAGCAACCAGGAGCTGTTCGACCTCATCGACCAGGACCTCGGGCTCTCCTGAGCCGCCCGGGGATCTGTGGTGTCACGAGAAAGCGAGATGTCATGGCGGACGAAGATCGGCTGCGCGAATACCTGACGCGCGTCGTCGCCGAGCTGCAGCAGACCCGCCAACGGCTGCGCGAGGTCACCGCCGAGGAGTCCGAGCCGGTGGCGATCGTGGCGATGAGCTGCCGCTACCCGGGCGGCATCAGCTCGCCGGAGGAGCTCTGGGAGTTCGTCTCGTCCGGCGGGGACGCCATCGGCGACTTTCCCACCGACCGCGGCTGGGACCTGGACCGGCTCTACCACGCCGACCCGGACAACGCCGGCACCTCGTACACCACCGCCGGCGGGTTCCTGCGCGACGCGGGGCAGTTCGACGCTGCGCTCTTCGGCATCTCGCCGCGTGAGGCGGTCGCCATGGACCCGCAGCAGCGGCTGCTGCTGGAGGTCACCTGGGAGCTGTTCGAACGCGCCGGCATCGCCCCGCTGTCGCTGCGTGGCAGCCGCTCCGGCGTCTTCGTGGGCACCTCCGGGCAGGACTACGCCGCCGTGCTGCACCGGGCGCCCGGCGTCGAGGGGTACGTGCTGACCGGCACCGCCGCCAGTGTCGTGTCCGGTCGGCTGGCGTACACGTTCGGCCTCGAAGGCCCGTCGGTCACCGTGGACACCGCCTGCTCGTCGGCGTCGGTCGCCATCCATCTCGCCTGCCAGGCGCTGCGCCAGCGCGAGTGCGGCCTCGCCCTGGCCGGCGGCGCGACCGTGCTGGCCACCCCCGGCCCGTTCGTCGAGTTCTCCCGGCAGCGCGGCCTCGCCGCCGACGGCCGGTGCAAGTCGTTCGCCGCCTCCGCCGACGGCACCGGCTGGTCCGAGGGCGTCGGCATGCTGCTGCTGGAGCGGCTCAGCGACGCCCGCCGCAACGGCCACCCCGTGCTCGGCGTCATCCGCAGCTCGGCGGTCAACTCCGACGGCGCGTCGAACGGCCTCACCGCCCCCAACGGCCCGTCCCAGCAGCGGGTCATCCGGCAGGCCCTGGCCGGCGCGAAGCTCACCCCCGACATGGTCGACGTGGTGGAGGCGCACGGCACCGGCACCACCCTCGGCGATCCGATCGAGGCTCAGGCGCTGCTCGCCACGTACGGCCGGGAGCGGGGCGACGCCGCGCCGCTGCTGCTCGGCTCGATCAAGTCCAACATCGGGCACACCCAGGCCGCCGCCGGCATCGCCGGTGTGATCAAGATGGTGCTGGCGATGCGGCACGGCGTCGTGCCGGCCACCCTGCACGTCGACGAGCCCACCCCGCACGTGGACTGGGCCGCCGGCGCGGTCACCCTCGTCACCGAGGCCACGCCGTGGCCGGCCGTGGACCGGCCGCGCCGGGCCGCCGTCTCGTCGTTCGGGATGAGCGGCACCAACACCCACCTCATCCTCGAACAGCCCGAACCGGCCGGCGTCGAGGCGGACCACCCGGTGCCGCCCGCGCCCGCGCCGGTGCTGCTCACCGGCCGCACCCGCACCGCGCTGCGCCGCCAGGCCGAGCGCTGGTCGGCCTACGTCGCCGACGACGCGCACCTGCGCCCGGCCGACGTCGCCTGGACCTCGGCGGTCTCCCGCTCGCCCCTGGAGCACCGGGCGGTCGTGCTCGCCGACGACCGCGACGGCCTGCTCGCCGCGCTGCACGCCCTCGCCGACGACCGGCCCGCCCCCGGGCTGGTCACCGGCGCCGCCGCCGAACGCGGCGGGGTCGCGTTCCTGTTCTCCGGCCAGGGCGCCCAGCGCGCCGGCGCCGGCCGGGAGCTGTACGAGGCGTACCCGGTCTTCGCGGAGGCGCTCGACGAGGTCTGCGGCCACCTCGACCACCGGCTGCCCCGGCCGCTGAAGCCGCTGCTGTTCGCCGAGCCCGGCACCGCCGAGGCCGACCTGCTCGACCGGACCGTCTTCACCCAGGCCGCGCTGTTCGCCGTCGAGGTGGCGCTGCACCGGCTGCTCGGCTCCTGGGGCCTGGCCCCCGACATGGTCGCCGGGCACTCCGTCGGCGAGCTGACCGCCGCCCACGTGGCCGGCGTGCTCAGCCTCGACGACGCGTGCGCCCTCGTCGCCGCCCGGGGGCGGCTCATGCAGGACCTGCCCACCGGCGGCGCGATGCTCGCCGTGGCCGCCGACGAGGCCCGGGTCGCCGAGTCGATCGCCGCGCTGACCGGCCGGGTCGCCGTCGCCGCCGTCAACGGCCCCGACGCCGTCGTCGTCTCCGGCGACGCGGCGGCCATCGACGAGCTGGCGGAACTCTGGACCGGCCGGGGGTTGAAGGTGCGGCGGCTGCGGGTCAGCCACGCCTTCCACAGCCCGCTGATGGAGCCGATGCTCGCCGAGTTCGCTGCCGTCGCCGGCCGCCTCGACCTGCGCGCCCCCACCCTGCCGGTGGTGTCCAACGTGACCGGCGAGCTGGCCGACCCGGCGCAGCTCACCGACCCCGGCTACTGGGTGCGCCACGTCCGGGAGGCGGTCCGCTTCGCCGACGGCGTACGCGCCCTGCGCGCCCACGGCGTCGGCACCTTCGTGGAGGTCGGGCCGGACGCCGTGCTCACCGCCAGCGTCCAGGAGACCCTCGCCGGGATCGGGACCGACGCCGCCTCCGCCGTGGTGGTGCCGGTGCTGCGCCGGGACCGCCCGGACCGCCGTGCCCTGCTCGCCGCCCTCTCCCAGCTGCACGTCGCCGGCACGCCGCCGCACTGGGCGGACGTCCTCGCCGGCCGGCCCGGCCGGCTCGTCGACCTGCCCACCTACCCGTTCGAGCGGCAGCACTACTGGGTGCCGGCCGAGGCGCCCGCCGACGACACCACGACGGGCGGGGCCGGCGCGCTCGACCGCCGGTTCTGGGCGGCCGTCGAACGCGCCGACCTCGACGCGCTGCGCGACACCCTCGCCGTCACCGACACCGCCGCCGCCGAGTCGCTGCGTACCCTGCTGCCCGTCCTCGCCGACTGGCGGCGGCAGCGGCAGGAACACTCGGTCCTCGACGGCTGGCGGTACCGGGAGGAATGGCAGGTGGCCCCCGAGCCCGCCCCCGCCCGGCTGGCCGGCACCTGGCTGCTGGCGCTGCCCGCCGACGACGCCGACGACCCGGTGGCGCGGGCCGTCCGGGCCGCGCTGACCGGCGCCGGCGCCGACGTGCTGCCGCTGACGGTGGAGCCGGACGCCGACCGGGCCGGCCTCGCGGCGGCCCTCGCCGGCACCGAGCCCGCCGGCGTCGTGTCCCTGCTCGCCGGGGAACCACGCACCGCCGACGGCACCGTCCTGCCCGGCCTGACCACCACCCTCGCCCTCGTGCAGGCGCTCGGCGACGCCGGCGTGGCAGCGCCGCTGTGGCTGGTCACCCGGGGCGCGGTCGCCGCCGCCTCGTACGACCGGCTCGCCGACCCGGCGCAGGCCGCGATCTGGGGCCTCGGCCGGGTCGTCGGCGTCGAGGCGCCGCACCGCTGGGGCGGCCTGGTCGACCTGCCGTCCGACCCCGACGACCGGGCCGCCTTCCGGCTCGCCGCGATCCTCACCGGCTCGACCGGCGAGGACCAGCTCGCCGTGCGCGGCCCCGGCGTCTTCGCCCGCCGCCTCGTCCGCGCCGCCCTCGGCGACCGTCCGCCGGCGCGCCGGTTCACGCCCACCGGCACCGCCCTGGTCACCGGCGGCACCGGCGGGCTCGGCGCGCGCGCCGCCCGCTGGCTCGCCGCCGCCGGAGCCGAGCACGTCGTGCTGGTCAGCCGGCGCGGACCCGACGCCCCCGGCGCCGCCGAGCTGGAGGCCGAGCTGGCCGCCCTCGGGGCCCGGGTCACCGTCGCCGCCTGCGACATCGCCGACCGGGCCGCCCTCGCCGACCTGCTCGACCGGGTCGAGGCCGACGGCCCGCCGGTGCGCACCGTCGTGCACACCGCCGGCGTCGCGCAGGCCACCCCGCTGGCCGAGGTCACCCCCGCCGAGCTGGCCGAGGTGACAGTCGGCAAGACCGCCGGGGCCACCCACCTCGCCGACCTGCTCGCCGACCGGGGGCTGGACGCCTTCGTCGTCTACTCGTCCATCGCCGCCACCTGGGGCAGTGGCGGGCAGGCCGGGTACGCGGCCGGCAACGCCTACCTGGACGCGCTGGTGCGGCGGCGGCGCGCCGACGGCCGGGCCGGCACCGCCATCGCCTGGGGCCCATGGTCCGACGGCGGCATGCACGCCGCCGACGCCGAGCGCAACCTGCGCCGCCGGGGCCTGCCCGCCATGGACCCGGCCGTCGCCATGGCCGCGTTGCAGCAGGCCCTCGACCACGACGACGTCACAGTGACGGTGGCCGACGTGGACTGGACCCGGTTCGCCCCCGCGTACGCCTCCGCGCGCCGCCGGCCGCTGCTGGAGGGCGTACCGGAGGCGCGGGCCGCCCTCGACGGCGGCGCCGCGGCCGACGACGGCGACGACGGCCCGGCGGCCACGCTGCGCCGGCGCCTCGCCGCGCTGACCCCGGCCCGCCGCGAGGAGACCGTCGCCGACCTGGTCCGCGAACTCGCCGCCGACGTGCTCGGCCACGACGGCGGGGCTGCCGCCGTGGGCGCGACCACCGCGTTCCGCGACCTCGGCTTCGACTCGCTGACCGCCGTGGAGCTGCGCAACCGGCTCGTCGCCGCCACCGGGCAGGCGCTGCCCACCACCCTGGTCTTCGACCACCCCACCCCGGTGGTGCTGTCCCGCTTCCTGCTCGCCGGCCTCTTCGGCGCCGACGCCGGGGCGGCTCCCGTCGCTGTCCCGGCCGCCGTGGGCGACGACGAGCCGGTGGCCATCGTCGCCATGGCCTGCCGCTACCCCGGCGGCGTCGACGGCCCCGAACGGCTGTGGCGCCTCGTCGCCGACGGCGTCGACGCGATCGGCGACTTCCCGACCGACCGGGGCTGGGACCTCGACCGGCTCTACGACCCCGACCCGGCCAACCCCGGCACCACGTACGCCGACAAGGGCGGCTTCCTGCACGGGGCCGGCGAGTTCGATCCCGGTTTCTTCGGGATCTCGCCGCGCGAGGCGGCGGCGATGGATCCGCAGCAGCGGTTGCTGCTGGAGGTTTCGTGGGAGGCGGTCGAGCGGGCAGGGGTTGCGCCTGGGGTTCTGCGGGGTTCGCGAACAGGGGTGTTCGTGGGCACGAATGGTCAGGACTATGGGGCCCTGCTGATGGCTGCGGGGGAGCAGGCCGAAGGGTTCGGGGCCACGGGCAACGCCGCCAGTGTGGTGTCGGGCCGGGTGGCGTACGCGTTGGGGTTGGAGGGTCCGGCGGTGTCGGTGGACACGGCGTGTTCGTCGTCGCTTGTGGCGTTGCACCTGGCGGTGCAGGCGCTGCGGCGTGGCGAGTGCGACCTCGCCCTCGCCGGCGGCGTCACGGTCATGGCCACCCCCGGCACCTTCTTCGAGTTCTCCCGGCAGCGGGGCCTGGCGGCCGACGGCCGGTGCAAGGCGTTCGCGGCGGGTGCGGACGGCACGGGCTGGGGCGAGGGTGTGGGCGTGCTGCTGGTGGAGCGGCTGTCGGACGCGCGGCGCAACGGGCACCGGGTCCTGGCGGTGGTGCGTGGGTCGGCGGTCAACCAGGACGGCGCCTCGAACGGGCTGACCGCGCCGAACGGCCCGTCGCAGCAGCGGGTGATCCGCCAGGCCCTCGCGGGGGCCCGGCTGGGCAGCGCGGATGTGGACGTGGTCGAGGCGCACGGCACGGGCACCACGCTGGGTGACCCGATCGAGGCGCAGGCCCTGCTGGCGACCTACGGCCAGGGCCGCGAGGGCGGCGAGCCGCTGCTGCTCGGCTCGATCAAGTCCAACATCGGCCACACGCAGGCCGCCTCGGGCGTCGCCGGTGTAATCAAGATGGTGCTGGCGATGCGGGAGGGCGTGGTACCGGCGACGCTGCACGTGGACGAGCCGTCGCCGCACATCGACTGGACCTCCGGCGCGGTGGAACTGGCCACGCAGTCGCGGCCCTGGCCGGTGGTGGACCGGCCGCGCCGGGCGGCGGTGTCGTCGTTCGGCATGTCCGGCACGAACGCCCACGTGATCATCGAGCAGGCCGACGAGCCGCAGGCCGTGGCTGCCGCTCCGGCCGAGCAGGGCCCCGGGCTCGTGGCCTCCGACGTCGTGGTGTGGCCGCTGTCGGGGCGGTCGAAGGGTGCCCTGACCGGCCAGGCGGCTCGCCTGGCGGAGTACGTGCGCGAGCACGGCGAGGTGGACGCGGCGGCGGTGGGCTGGTCCCTGACGACGACCCGGTCGACGTTCGACCAGCGGGCGGTCGTGGTCGGGTCGAGCGCGGAGGAGTTGCTGGCGGGGCTGGACGCTCTGGCGTCGGGGTCGCCGGCCGGCAACGTGGTCGCGGCGGCGGCTCTGTCGCATGGCGCGGGTGCGGTGTTCGTGTTCCCGGGTCAGGGTGCGCAGTCGGCGCGGATGGCGGCGGGTCTGGTGGGTCGTGCGCCGGTTTTCGACGCGCGTCTGGCGGAGTGTCAGCGGGCCCTGGCCCCGTACCTCGATGTGGACCTCGTTGCGGTGTTGACCGGTGACGACGAGTCGTGGCTGGCGCGGGTGGAGGTCGTGCAGCCGGTGCTGTGGGCTGTGGGTGTGGCGCTGGCGGCGGTGTGGCAGCACGCCGGGGTCACCCCGGCGGCGGTGGTCGGTCACTCGCAGGGCGAGATCGGCGCGGCGTGCGTGGCCGGGATCCTGTCGCTGGGGGACGCGGCGAAGGCGGTGGCGTTGCGCTCCCGGGCCCTGACGGTGCTGCGGGGCACGGGAACGATGGCGTCGGTGGACCTGTCGGCGGAGGCGGTGGCTGAGCGGCTGTCGGCGTTCCCGGGTGTCGGGGTGGCGGCGGTGAACGGTCCGTCGACGGTGGTGGTGTCGGGTCCGCCGCAGCCGGTCGCGGATCTGGTGGAGGCGTGTCAGGCCGACGGGGTGCGGGCGCGGTTGATTCCGGTGGACTATGCGTCGCACTCGGTGGCGGTGCAGGACGTCGCGGAGCAGTTGCGCGCGGACCTGGCCGACGTGAGCCCGCAGCCGGGGCACACTCGGCTCGTCTCGACGTTGACGGGGGACTGGGTCGACCCGTCCTCGATGGACGCCGGCTACTGGTACGACAACCTGCGGCAGACCGTGCAGTTCGACGCCGCCGTGCGCGTCGCTGTCGCCGCCGGGCACACCACGTTCATCGAGATCAGCCCCCACCCGGTGCTGACGATGCCGGTCACGGCGATCCTGGACGACGCCGGCGCGACCGGGCACACGCTGGGCAGCCTGCGGCGCGGTGACGACGACGCGACGCGGCTGCTGACCAACCTGGCTACCGCCCACGCGATCGGCCTGCCCGTCGACCTGACGGCCGTCCTCGCCGAGACCGACGTGGTGGCACTGCCCACCTACGCCTTCGAACGGGGACGCTACTGGCTGGACGCGCCCGCGCACCGCGTACGCGACGTCGGCTCGGCCGGCCTCCAGGACACCGGGCACCCGCTGCTCAGCGCGGCCGTACCCGTCGCCGACGACCGGACGGTGGTGCTGACCGGGCGGCTGTCGGTGCGTACCCACCCGTGGCTGGCCGACCACGCCGTCGGCGGGGCGGTGATCGTCCCCGGCACCGGCGTCGTCGACATGGTGGTCCGGGCCGGCGACGAGGTCGACGCCGGCCAGGTGGGCGACCTGACGCTGATCAACCCGCTGGTGCTCCCCGCGACCGGCGCGGTGCAGGTGCAGGTACGCGTGGGCCCGCCCGCCGACACCGGCGAGCGGAGCGTCACCGTGCACTCCCGCCCCGAAGAGGACGCCGACGCCGAGTGGACCCGGCACGCCGAGGGACTCCTGCTGCCGCAGCTGCCCGCCCCGACCGCCGTTCCGGGGCAGTGGCCGCCGGCCGACGCCGTCGAGGTCGACGCCGACCTGGACGCCTGGTACGCGCAGACGGCCGAGGGCGGCCTCGGCTACGGCCCCTCCTTCCGGGGGCTGCGCCGGGTGTGGCGCGGCGACGGCGAGGTCTACGCCGAGGTGGCCCTGCCCGAGGAGGCGAGCGCCGACGCGTCCCGCTTCGGGCTGCACCCGGCCCTGTTCGACGCGGCCCTCCAGGCCAGCGGCGTCACCGCCCTGCTCGGCGACGCGGCGGACACCTCGGGGGCGGGCTGGATGCCGTTCGCCTTCCGCTCGGTCGCCCTGCACGCCCACGGCGCCACCCGGCTGCGGGCGCGGCTGCGCCCGCTCGGCCCGGACACCGTCGCGGTCACGCTCGCCGACACCGCCGGCCAGCCGGTCGCCACCGTCGAGTCGCTGACGTTCCGCCCGGTCGCCGCGGGCCGGGCCGACGAGGCCGCCGCCCTGCGCCGCACGTCGGTGTTCCACCTGGACTGGACGCCTTTGACGGACACCGGGGCGGCGGCCGGGGAGGCCCGCTGGGCGCTGCTCGGCGACGACACCCTCGGCCTCGCCGGGGCGCTCGCCGCCGCCGGGCACCCGGTGCGGTCCCACGCCGACCTGGCGGCGCTGATCGCCGAGATCGGGGAGTCCGGGGACGTACCCGATGTGGTGCTGGACCTGCGCTCCGGCGCGGAGTCGGACCCGCAGCGGGCCGGTGAGGCCGCGCACGACGCGGCCCGCGACGCCCTCGCGCTGGTGCGGCAGTGGCTGGGCGAGCCCCGGCTGGAGCGGTCCCGGCTCGTGCTGCACACCCGGGGCGCGGTCGGCGCGGCCCCGGGCGAGGCCCCCTGCGACCTGGCCCGGGCGAGCCTGTGGGGGCTGGTCCGCTCGGCGCAGTCCGAGCACCCCGGCCGGTTCACGCTGCTCGACACCGACGACGCCGCCGCCTCCCTGGCGGCCGTCCCGGCGGCCGTCGCCTCCGGCGAGCCGCAGCTCGCGCTGCGCGACGGCGCGCCGCTCGTGCCCCGGCTGGCCCGGGCCCGCGACGCCGGTGTGTTGCCGCTGCCCGCCGACGAGGTGCCGTGGCGCCTCGACGTCACCGAGAAGGGCACGCTGGAGAACCTCGCCCTGCTGCCCGGTCCCGAGGGGGGCGGGGAACTGCCGGCGGGCCACGTCCTGGTCGGGATGCGCGCCTCCGGGCTGAACTTCCGCGACGTGGTGCTGGCCCTCGGCATGGTCCCCGACCAGGAGGTGCTGGGCAACGAGGGCGCCGGCGTGGTGCTCGGCGTGGGGCCGGGCGTCGCCGACCTCGCCCCCGGCGACCGGGTGATGGGCATCTTCTCCGGCTCGTTCGCCTCGGCGGCGGTCACCGACCGCCGGCTGGTCACCCGCATCCCCGACGGCTGGTCCTACACCGACGCCGCCGCCGTGCCCGTGGTCTTCCTGACCGCGTGGTACGGGCTGGTGGAGCTGGCCCGGCTGCGCGCGGGCGAGTCCGTGCTCGTGCACGCGGCGGCCGGCGGCGTGGGCATGGCCGCCGTGCAGATCGCCCGCCACCTCGGCGCGGAGGTCTACGGCACGGCCGGCCCCGGCAAGTGGCCGGCGCTGCGCGACACCGGCTTCGACGACGCGCACCTCGCCTCCTCCCGCAGCCTCGACTTCGCCGACGAGTTCGCCCACCGCACCGGCGGGCGGGGCGTCGACGTGGTGCTCAACGCCCTGCGCGGCGAGTACGTCGACGCGTCGCTGCGGCTGCTCGCCGACGGCGGCCGGTTCGTCGAGATGGGCAAGACCGACAAGCGGGACCCGCGGCGGGTCGCCGCCGACCACCCGGGCGTCAGCTACCAGGTCTTCGATCTCATCGAGGCCAGCCCGGAGAAGATCGGCGCGATGCTGGGCGAACTGATGGCGCTTTTCGCCGCCGGTGCGCTGCGGCCCCTGCCCCGGCGCACCTGGGACGTCCGGCGTGCCCCCGAGGCGTTCCGCTTCCTCAGCCAGGCCCGGCACGTCGGCAAGCTGGCCCTGAGCATTCCGCAGGCGCCCCGGCTCGACGGCACGGTCCTGGTCTCCGGGGCGACCGGCACCCTCGGCGCGCTGCTCTGCCGGCACCTGGTCACCGCGCACGGCGCCCGGCAGTTGCTGCTGGTCAGCCGGCGCGGCCCGGACGCCGAGGGCGCCGACGAACTGCTCGCCGACCTGAAGGCGCTCGGCGCGGACGTGTCGATCGTCGCCGCCGACCTGGCCGACCCGGACGCCGTGGCGGACGTGCTGTCCATGGTGGACCGGCGGCATCCGCTGCGCGCCGTCGTGCACGCCGCCGGCGTCCTCGACGACGCCACCGTCGAGTCGCTCACCCCCGACCGCCTCGCCGCGGTGCTGCGGCCCAAGGTCGACGTGGCGTGGAATCTGCACCGGGCCACCCTCGGCCACGACCTGAGCGCGTTCGTGCTCTTCTCCGCCGCCGCGGGCGTGTTCGGCGGTCCGGGCCAGGGCAACTACGCCGCCGGCAACGCGTTCCTCGACGCGCTGGCGGAGCACCGGCGGGCCCTCGGCCTGCCGGCGGTCGCGCTGGCGTGGGGCCGCTGGGCACAGGCCAGCGGCATGACGGGCCACCTCGACTCGGCCGACATCCGCCGCCTCGACCGGGGCGGCATGGCGGCGCTCTCCGACGCCGAGGGGCTCGCCCTGTTCGACGCTCTCTGGCGCTCGGAGCGGGCGACACTCATGCCCGCCAAGATCGCCACCGGCGTGGCCGCGCCCGGGTCGCCCGTACACCCGCTGCTGACCAACCTGGTCCGCGCCGCCGGCCGCCGGGCCGCGGCCGGCGAGGCCGCCGACGGGCAGGCGTACGCCGAGACGCTGCGCGCCCTGCCCGACGACAAGCGGGTACGCGCCCTGCGCGACCTGGTGCTGGCGCACGTGGCGGTCGTTCTCGGCCACGGCGACCCGGCCGGCATCGAGCCGACCCGCGCGTTCCGGGAACTCGGCTTCGACTCGCTGACCGCCGTGGAGCTGCGCAACCGGCTCGGCGCGGCCACCGGGCTGCGGCTGCCGGCGACGCTGGTCTTCGACAACCCGACGCCCGAGGCGCTCGCCGTCCACCTGGCCGGGCAGTTCGCCCCGGTGAGCCCGGCCGGCGAGCCGTCGGCGGCGGGCCGGGAACTCGACCGGCTGGAGGCGGCGCTCGTCGGGCTGGACCCGGCCGACGACGAGTTCCGCCGGATCACCGACCGGCTGCACGGCCTGCTGGGCCGGCTGACCGAGCGGCAGGCGGACGCGGACGGCGACGACGACCTGGAGTCGGCCACCGCCGAGAACATCTTCGACCTGATCGACCGCGAGCTGGAGACGTCGTGACCACCAGCCGCAACGACATCGGCATGCCGAGTGAGGTAGGTCCACGGTGAGCAACGAGGACGAGAGGTACGTCGAGTACCTGAAGCGTACGACCTCGGAGCTGCGGCGTACCCGGCGTCGGCTGCGCGAGCTGGAGAGCCGGGACTCCGAGCCCATCGCCATCGTGGCGATGAGCTGCCGCTACCCGGGCGGCGTCGACAGCCCCGAGGCGCTGTGGCAGCTCGTGCACGACGGCGGCGACGGGATCGGGCCGTTCCCCGCCGACCGGGGCTGGGACCTGGAGAACCTCTTCCACCCCGATCCCGACCACCCGGGCACCAGTTACGTGCGCGAGGGCGGCTTCGTCTACTCCGCCGCCGACTTCGACGCCGACCTGTTCGGCATCTCGCCCCGCGAGGCCCTCGCCATGGACCCGCAGCAGCGGCTGCTGCTGGAGACCTCCTGGGAGGCGTTCGAGCGGGCCGGGCTGCCGCTGCCGGCCGTCCGGGGCAGCCGTACCGGCGTCTTCGTCGGGGCGTCGTCGCACGGCTACGACGGCATGATGGCGCAGGCCGAGAACGGCGAGGGCCACCTGCTCACCGGCAACGCCACCAGTGTCATCTCCGGCCGCGTCGCGTACACCCTCGGGCTGGAGGGGCCGGCGGTCACGGTCGACACCGCCTGCTCGTCCTCGCTCGTCGCCATCCACCTGGCCGCGCAGGCCCTGCGCAACGGCGACTGCGAGCTGGCCCTGGCGGGCGGCGTGACGGTGATGCCCACCCCGGCGGTCTTCGTCGGCTTCAGCCGGCAGCGCGGTCTCGCCGCCGACGGGCGGTGCAAGGCGTTCGCCGCCGGCGCGGACGGCACCTCGTGGTCCGAGGGCATCGGCATGCTGCTGCTCACCCGGCTCTCCGACGCGCAGCGGCACGGCTACCCGGTGCTCGCCGTGGTACGCGGCAGCGCGGTCAACTCCGACGGCGCGTCCAACGGGCTCAGCGCCCCGCACGGCCCCTCCCAGGTGCGGGTCATCCGCCAGGCCCTCGGCAACGCCCGGCTCACGCCCGAGCAGGTCGACGTGGTGGAGGCGCACGGCACGGGCACCCGGCTCGGCGACCCGATCGAGGCGCAGGCGCTGCTGGCCACGTACGGGCAGGACCGCGACGAGGCCGCGCCGCTGCTGCTCGGGTCGGTGAAGTCGAACATCGGGCACACCCAGGCAGCCGCCGGCGTGGCCGGTGTGATCAAGATGGTGATGGCGATGCGGCACGGCGTCGTGCCGCCCACCCTGCACGTCGACGAGCCGTCGCCGCAGATCGACTGGACCGCCGGGGCCGTCACCCTCGCCACCGCCGTCACGCCGTGGCCGGCCGTGGACCGGCCGCGCCGGGCCGCCGTGTCGTCGTTCGGCGTCTCCGGCACCAACGCGCACACCATCATCGAGCAGGCCCCGGCTCCCGCCGAGGTCGAGGCCGAGGCCGAGCCGACCACGCCGCAGGCCCGCACGGTGGCCCCCGTGCTGCTCTCCGCCCGTTCCGACGCCGCGCTCGCCGCGCAGGCCGGCCGCTGGGCCGCCCGGTTCGCCGCCGACGACACCCTCCGCCCGCTCGACGTGGCCTTCTCGTCGGTCACCTCCCGATCCACCCTGGACCGTCGGGCCGTGCTGTCCGCGACCGGCCGCGACGACCTGCTCGCGGGGCTGCGCGCCCTCGCCGCCGGGGAACCGGCCGGTACGGTCGTGCTCGGTGCCGGCGCGCCGCGCGGCCAGCTCGCGGTGCTCTTCTCGGGCCAGGGTGCGCAGCGCGCCGGCATGGGCCGGGAGTTGTACGCCGAGTTCCCGGTGTTCGCCGCCGCCCTAGACGAGGCGTGCGGGCACCTGGACAGAGCCCTGCCGCGCCCGCTGCGTGAGGTGCTCTTCGCCGCCGAGGGCTCGGCCGACGCCGACCTGCTGGACCAGACCGTGTTCACGCAGGCCGGTCTGTTCGCGGTCGAGGTGGCGCTGTTCCGTCTCGTCGAGTCCTTCGGCGTCGCCCCCGACCTGGTCGGCGGCCACTCGATCGGTGAGGTCACGGCCGCGTACGTGGCGGGGGTGCTGTCGCTGGAGCACGCCTGTGCGTTGGTGGCGGCGCGGGGCCGGTTGATGCAGGCGCTGCCCGCCGGGGGTGGGATGCTGGCGGTCGCGGCGGCCGAGGCCGACGTGGCGGCCACGCTGGACGGGTTGGCCGGAGTGGGGATCGCGGCGGTCAACGGTCCGCAGGCCGTCGTGGTCTCCGGCGCCGTCGAGGCCCTCGACGAGGTGGAGCGGGTCTGGCGTGAGCGGGGCGTACGCGTCCGCCGCCTCACCGTCAGCCACGCGTTCCACAGTCCGCTGATGGAGCCGATGCTCGCCCGGTTCCGCGCGGTGCTCGACAAGCTCACCTTCGCCGCGCCGTCGCTGCCGGTCGTGTCGAACGTGACCGGGGCACTGGCCGACGCCGACGAGATCCGCACGCCCGACTACTGGGTGCGCCACGTCCGCGAGGCCGTCCGCTTCGCCGACGGGGTCGCCGCGCTGCGCGCCGCCGGGGCGGACACGTTCCTGGAGATCGGCCCGCGCAGCGTACTGACCGCGATGGCGGCCGACATCCTGCCCGCCGACGACGCCGTGCTCGCCGTGCCGGCGCAGCGCGCCGACCGGCCCGAGGCGCACGGGCTGCTGGCCGGGCTGGCCGAGCTGCACGTGCGCGGGGTGGCGGTCGACTGGCTGCAGTGGTTCGCCGACACCGGCGCGCGCCGCGTGGACCTGCCCACGTACGCCTTCCAGCACCAGCGCTACTGGCCCGAGGTCGGCGGCACCGCCGTGACGGCCGTGCCGGGTGACGCCGCCGAGGGGGACTTCTGGGCGGCCGTGGAGCGTGGCGACCTGACCGGGGTCGCCGCCCACCTGGCCGTGCAGGACGACCCCGCGGCAGTGGAGGCGCTCGCCCCGGCCGTACCGGTGCTGTCGTCGTGGCGGCGGGCCCGGCAGCGCGACGCCGTGGTGGACGGCTGGACCTACCGGGTCGAGTGGGAACCCGTACGCCCCGCCGCCGTTCCGGCGCTGACCGGCCGCTGGCTCGTCGTCACCGCCGACAACGACGACGCCGGGGTGGCCGGCACGCTGACCGGTGCCGGCGCCCACGTCGACACCCTGACCGTCGCCCCGGGCGTCGATCGCGCCGAGCTGACCGGGCTGCTGCGCGGCCACGGCGAGCAGGGCTGGGCCGGCGTGCTCTGCGTGCTGCCCGCGACCGACCGGGCGCTGCCGGACGCCCCGGCCGTCTCCGTCGGCGCCGCGCTGCTGCTCACCCTCACCCAGGCGCTCGCCGACGCGGGCCTGCCCGGCCGGCTCTGGTGCCTCACCCGGGGCGCCGTGCGCGCCGGGGTCAGCGAGACCCTCACCGACCCGTGGGCCGCCCTGGCCTGGGGCCTCGGGCGGGTCGTCGCCCTCGAACAGCCGGACCGCTGGGGCGGCCTGGTCGACCTGCCCGCCCGCGCCGACCGCGCCACGGCCGACGCGCTGCTCGCCGTCCTCGCCGACGCCGGGCACGACCAGGTGGCGATCCGCCCCCAGGGCGTCCTCGGCCGGCGGCTGGTGCCGGCCGTGCCGCCGGTGGGTGTGGGGTGGCGGCCTGCCGGGACGGTGCTGGTGACCGGTGGTACGGGTGCGTTGGGTCGGCATGTGGCGCGGTGGTTGCTGGCGAACGGGGCCGGTGAGGTGGTCCTCGCCTCGCGGCGGGGTCCGGGGGCGCCGGGTGCGGCGGAGTTGGTGGCCGAGTTGGGTGCGGTGCGGGTGGTGGGGTGCGACGTCACCGACCGGGCCGCCGTCGAGGCTCTGGTCTCCGGGCTGCCGGAGCTGACCGCCGTCGTGCACACCGCCGGCGTGATCGACGACGGCGTCCTCGACGGGCTCGACCTGACCCGGATGCAGGCCGTCCTCGACGGCAAGGTCCGCGCCGCCCGGGTCCTGCACGAGGCCACCGCCCACCGCGACCTCGACGCGTTCGTGCTCTTCTCCTCCCTCGCCGGCGTCATCGGCAGTGCCGGGCAGGGCAACTACGCGGCGGCCAACGCCTATCTCGACGCGTTCGCGGCCTGGCGACGCGACCAGGGCCTGCCCGCCACCGCCATCGCCTGGGGCGCCTGGGCTGAGGACGGCATGGCCGCCGCCCTGACCGCCCGGCTCGCCCGGGGCGGGGTCGACGCGCTCCCCGCCGCCGAGGCCGTCACCGCCCTCGGCCGGCTGGTCAACACCGCCGAGCCGGCGGTCACCGTCGCCGCCGTCGACTGGGGACGCCTCGCCGCGTCCTGGGGCCGGCCCACGCCACTGATCGCCGCCCTGCCCGGGGTGCCCGCCGTGCCCACCGGTCCCGTCCGCGCCGTGGTGGTCGGCCGGTCCCTGCCGCAGCTCGCCGACCTCGTACGCACCCAGGCCGCCGTCGTGCTCGGCTACCCGGCCGGGCGGCCGCTGCCCGAGCGCACCTTCCGTGACCTCGGCTTCGACTCGCTCACCGCCGTCGAGCTGCGCAACCGGCTGACCGCCGAGACCGGTATGACCCTGCCCGCCACGCTGGTCTTCGACCACCCCACGGTCGCCGAACTCGCCGCCCACCTGCACGGCCTCACCGCCGGGCACACCACCGGCGAGGTGGTCGCCGACGGCACCGGCCGTGACCGCGAACCGATCGCCATCGTCGCCATGAGCTGCCGCTTCCCCGGCGGAGTCACCTCGCCCGAGCAGCTCTGGGACCTGCTGGCCACCGGCACCGACGCGCTGAGCCTGATGCCCGGCGAGCGCGGCTGGAACCTCGCCGAGCTGTACCACCCCGACCCCGAGCACCTCGGTACCAGCTACGTCCGGGAGGGCGGCTTCGTCGCCGGTGCCGGCGAGTTCGACCCGGCGTTCTTCGGCATCAGCCCCCGCGAGGCCCTCGCCATGGACCCGCAGCAGCGGCTGCTGCTGGAGACCACCTGGGAGGCGTTCGAGCGGGCCCGGATCGACCCGACCGCCCTGCGCGGCAGCCGCACCGGCGTGTACGTCGGCACCAACGGCCAGGACTACGGCTCGCTGCTGATGGCCACCGGGGACGTCGACGAGAACTACCTCGCCACCGGCACCTCCGCCAGCGTCATCTCCGGCCGGCTGGCGTACACCTTCGGGCTGCACGGCCCGGCCGTCACCGTCGACACGGCCTGCTCGTCGTCGCTGGTCGCGATGCACCTGGCCGCGCAGGCCCTGCAGACGGGGGAGTGCGACCTGGCCCTGGCCGGCGGCGCCACCGTGATGGCCACCCCCGGCATCTTCGTCGGCTTCTCCCGCCAGCGCGGTCTCGCCGCCGACGGCCGGTGCAAGCCGTTCGCCGGAGCCGCGGACGGCACCGGCTGGGGCGAGGGCGTCGGCCTGCTGGTGCTCCAGCGGCTCTCCGACGCCCGCCGCGACGGCAACCCGGTCCTCGCCGTGCTGCGCGGCAGCGCCGTCAACCAGGACGGCGCCTCCAACGGCCTCACCGCCCCCAACGGCCCCGCCCAGCAGCGGGTGATCCGGCAGGCCCTCGCGAACGCCGGACTCACCGCCGAGCAGGTGGACGCCGTCGAGGCGCACGGCACCGGCACCACCCTCGGCGACCCGATCGAGGCGCAGGCCCTCATCGCCACGTACGGCCAGGACCGGCCCGCCGACCGGCCGTTGTGGCTCGGCTCGATCAAGTCGAACATCGGGCACACCCAGGCGGCGGCGGGTGTGGCCGGGGTGATGAAGATGGTGCTGGCGATGCGGCACGGGGTGCTGCCGCCCACGCTGCACGTGGACGAGCCCACCCCGCACGTCGACTGGACCGGCGGCAGCGTCGAGCTGCTCACCTCCGCCCGGCCGTGGGAGCCGGCCGACGGGGTACGCCGCGCCGCCGTCTCCTCGTTCGGGATCAGCGGCACCAACGTGCACACCATCCTCGAACAGGCCCCCGCCGACGAGCCGGAGCCCGGACCGGCGGCCGACGTGCCGACCGGGGAGCTGCCCTGGGTGCTCTCCGGGCGCACCGTCGACGCCCTCACCGCCCGCACCCGGGACCTGCGCGAGCACCTCGGCACAGTGGACGACGACGCGCTCGCCGACGTCGGCTGGTCGCTGGCCGCCACCCGCGCCGCCCACGACCACCGGGCCGTCGTCTTCGCCGCCGACCGCGACGACCTGGCCGCGTCCCTCGACGCGCTCGCCGCCGGCCGGCCCGGCCCGCAGACCGTCACCCGCGCCCCCGGCACGCCGGGCGAGGTCGCGTTCGTCTTCCCGGGCCAGGGATCGCAGTGGGCCGGGATGGCCGCCGAGCTGCTCGACACCGCCCCCGTCTTCGCGGAGACGTTCGCCGCCTGCGCCGAGGCACTGCGCCCGTACGTCGACTGGTCACCGACCGACGTGGTGCGCGGCGCGCCCGACGCCCCGTCGCTGGAGCGCGTCGACGTCGTGCAGCCCACCCTGTTCGCGGTCAGCGTCTCGCTCGCCGCGCTCTGGGAGTCGTACGGGGTGCGCCCCGGAGCCGTCGTCGGCCACTCCCAGGGGGAGATCGCCGCCGCGTACGTCGCCGGTGGCCTCACCCTCGACGACGCGGCGGCCGTGGTCGCGCTGCGCAGCCGGATCATCGCCGGCATCGCCGGGGACGGCGGCATGGTCTCGGTCGCCACCACCGCCGACGAGGCCACCGCGACGATCGCCCGCTGGGCCGGCCGCATCGCCCTGGCCGCCGTCAACGGACCCACCTCCGTCGTGGTCTCCGGCGACGGCGCCGCCCTCGACGAGCTCGTCGCCCACTACGAGTCCCACGAGGTGCGGGTGCGCCGCGTCCCCGTGGACTACGCCTCCCACTCCGCGCACGTCGAGCAACTGCGCGAGCAGCTCCTGGAACTGCTCGCCGGGCTGCGGCCCCGCACCGGCGAGGTCCGGTTCCGCTCCACCGTCGAGGGGGACTGGCTTGACACCGCCGCCCTCGACGCCGACTACTGGTACCGCAACCTGCGGCAGACCGTCCGCTTCGACGAAGCGGTACGCAGCCTCGTCGCCGCCGGCTACCAGACCTTCGTCGAGGTCAGCGCCCACCCCGTGCTGACGATGGCCACGCAGGAGAGCGTCGAGCTGGCCGCCGCCGACCCGGACGCGGTCACCGTCACCGGCAGCCTGCGCCGGGGCGAGGGCGGCCTCGGCCGCTTCCTGCGCGCCCTGGCCGAGGTCTGGGCCGGAGGTACGGCCGTGGACTGGCGGCCCGCCTTCGCCGGCCTCGCCGGGCGTCGCCTCGACCTGCCCACGTACCCGTTCCAGCGGCAGCTCTACTGGCCGCAGCCGTCGACCGCGCCCGCCCCCGCGGTCGGGACCGCCGGTGCCGTGGCCGACGACGAGGTCGACGCCCGGTTCTGGGCGGCCGTCGAGGCGGAGGACCTGACCGCGCTCACGGCTGAACTCTCCGCCACGACCGAGCCGGGGCCCGTCCCGGAGACGGCGTTCGCCGACGTGCTGCCGGTGCTCGCCGCCTGGCGTCGCCGGCACCGCGACCAGGCCACCGTGGACTCGTGGCGGTACCGGGACAGTTGGACGCCCGTCGCCCCCGACGCCTCCGGCGAGCCGGCCGTCACCGGCACCTGGTGGCTGCTGACCGGCCCCGACGACACCGGCGCGGCCGAGGCCGGCTTCTGCGCCGAGGCGTTGCGGCGCCATGGCGGCACCGTCGTACCGCTGGCGCTGGACGCCGACCGCACGGACCGCGCGGCGCTCGCCGCCCGGCTGCGCGACCTCGCCGACGGCGGCCCCCGCCCCGCCGGGATCGTGTCGCTGCTGCCGCTCGACGAGACGCCCGCCCCGGCGTACCCGTCCGTGCCGGTCGGTTTCGCCGGCACCGTCACCCTCGTGCAGGCGCTCGGCGACGCCGGCGTCCGCGCGCCCCTGTGGTGCCTCACCCGGGGCGCCGTCGCGACCGGCCCGGCCGACCCGCTGCCGCACCCGCTCCAGCAGCTCACCTGGGGCTTCGGCCGGGTCGCCGCGCTGGAGCACCCGGACCGCTGGGGCGGCCTCGTCGACCTGCCCGACGAGCTCGACGACGCGGCCGGCCGCCGGCTCGTGCGCGTCCTCGCCGGTGCCGACGGGGAGGACCAGGTCGCGCTGCGGTGGGCCGGCGCGTTCGGCCGGCGACTGCTGCACGCCCCGCTCGGCGACACGCCCGCCCCGCGCGCCTGGCGGCCCTCCGGCACCGCCCTGGTCACCGGCGGCACCGGCGCGCTCGGCGGGCACATGGCCCGCTGGCTCGCCGCCAACGGCGCCGCCCACCTGGTGCTGGTGAGCCGGCGCGGCCGGCAGGCCGAGGGCATCGCCGACCTCGAGGCTGAGTTGGTCGCACTGGGCGCCCGGGTGACCGTCGCCGCCTGCGACGCCGCCGACCGCTCGGCGCTCGCCGCCGTCCTCGCCGACCTGCCGTCCGAGCACCCGCTGACCACAGTCGTGCACACCGCAGCCGTGCTCGACGACTCGGTGATCAACTCGCTGACGCTGGACCAGGTCGACTACGCGCTCAGCGCGAAGGTCACCGCCGCACTGAACCTGCACGAGCTGACCCGCGAGCTGGACCTCGACGCGTTCATCCTGTTCTCGTCGATGGCCGGCACCGTCGGCAGCTCCGGCGTGGGCAACTACGCCCCCGGCAACGCGTTCCTCAACGCCCTCGCCGAGCACCGCCGCGCCCTCGGCCTGCCCGCCACCTCCATCGGTTGGGGCGCCTGGGGCGGCGGCGGCATGGCCGACGGCGAGTTCGGCCGGATGCTGCACCGCCACGGCGCGCCCGAGATGCCGCCGCGGCTCGCCGTCGCGGCCCTGCACCAGGCCGTCGAGCACGACGAGACGTTCCTGACCATCTCGAACATCGCCTGGGAGCGGTTCTTCGTCGCGTTCACCGCCACCCGGCCCGGCCCGCTGATCTCGGAGATCCCCGAGGCGCAGCGGTTGCAGGCCACCAAGGGACTGGCCGAGACGAAGGAGACCGACGAGGCCGGCCCGGCCGGCGCGTTCACCCGGATGAGCGCCGCCGAGCGCCAGCAGGCGCTGCTCGACCTGGTCCGCGACCAGGCGGCCACGGTCCTCAGGTACGCCGACGGCCAGGCCGTCGACCCGCACCACGCGTTCCGCGACCTCGGCTTCGACTCGGTGACCGCGGTGGAACTGCGCAACCGGCTCGCCACCGCCACCTCGCTGCGGCTGCCGGTGACCCTGGTCTTCGACTACCCGTCGCCGACCGCGCTCGCCCGGCACCTGCACGAGGAACTGGGCGGGGAGGCCGCCGTGGCCGTCGAGGCCGCCCCGGTGGCGTTCGGCGACGACGAGCCGGTGGCCATCGTGGCCATGTCCTGCCGCTTCCCCGGCGGGGCCAACGATCCCGAGCGGTTCTGGCAGATGCTGCACGCCGGCCGCGACGCGGTGTCGGACCTCCCCGGCGATCGGGGTTGGGACGTCGAGCGCCTCTACGACCCCGACCCCTATTCCACCGGCACCTCCTACGTCCGCAGCGGCGCCTTCCTCTACGAGGCGGCGGAGTTTGATGCCGGTTTCTTCGGGATTTCCCCCCGCGAGGCGTTGGCCATGGACCCGCAGCAGCGGTTGTTGCTGGAGGTTTCGTGGGAGGCGGTCGAGCGGGCAGGGGTTGAGCCTGGGGTTCTGCGGGGTTCGCGAACAGGGGTGTTCGTGGGCACGAATGGTCAGGACTATGGGGCCCTGCTGATGGTGGCGGGGGACGAGGTGGAGGGCTTCGCGGGAACGGGCAACGCCGCGAGTGTGGTGTCGGGTCGGGTGGCGTACGCGTTGGGGTTGGAGGGGCCGGCGGTGTCGGTGGACACGGCGTGTTCGTCGTCGCTTGTGGCGTTGCACCTGGCGGTGCAGTCGCTGCGGCGTGGCGAGTGCGACCTGGCCCTCGCCGGCGGCGTGACCGTGATGGCGACGCCCGGGCTGTTCGTGGAGTTCTCCCGGCAGCGGGGCTTGGCGGCTGACGGCCGGTGCAAGGCGTTCGCGGCGGGTGCGGACGGCACGGGCTGGGGCGAGGGTGTGGGCGTGCTGCTGGTGGAGCGGTTGTCGGACGCGCGGCGCAACGGTCACGAGGTGCTGGCGATCGTGCGGGGCAGTGCCGTCAACCAGGACGGCGCCTCGAACGGGCTGACCGCCCCGAACGGCCCGTCGCAGCAGCGGGTGATCCGGCAGGCGCTGGCCTCGGCGCGGCTCTCCGCGGCCGACGTGGACGTGGTCGAGGCGCACGGCACCGGCACCACGCTCGGCGACCCGATCGAGGCGCAGGCCCTGCTCGCCACGTACGGGCAGGAGCGCGACGAGCCGCTGCTGCTCGGCTCCGTCAAGTCGAACATCGGCCACACCCAGGCCGCCGCCGGCGTCGCCGGTGTGATCAAGATGGTGCTGGCGATGCGGGAGGGCGTGGTTCCCGCGACGCTGCACGTGGACGAGCCGTCGCCGCACATCGACTGGACCTCCGGGGCCGTCGAGCTGGCGATCGAGTCGCGGCCGTGGCCGGCCGTGGACCGGGCGCGCCGGTCGGCGGTGTCGTCGTTCGGCATCTCCGGCACGAACGCCCACGTGATCATCGAACTGCCCGAGGACCTGCCTACCGAGAGCGCGGAACCCGAGACCGCCACCGGCCGGAGCGCGGGGCTCGTGGCTTCCGACGTCGTCGTCTGGGCGGTGTCGGGGCGGTCGAAGGGCGCCCTGGCCGGTCAGGCCGCCCGCCTGGCCCGCCACGTCCGCGCGCACGCTGCCATCGACACGGCGGCGGTGGGCTGGTCTCTCGCCGCCACCAGGTCGGTGTTCGACCAGCGGGCGGCAGTGGTCGGGTCGGGCATGGAGGAGTTGCTGGCGGGGCTGGACGCTCTGGCGTCGGGGTCGCCGGCGGGGAACGTCGTTGCCGGCGCCGCCGTGTCCCATGGTGCGGGTGCGGTGTTCGTGTTCCCGGGTCAGGGTGCGCAGTCGGCGCGGATGGCGGCGGGTCTGGTGGGTCGTACGCCGGTCTTCGACGCGCGCCTGGCGCAGTGCCAGCGGGCTCTCGCGCCGTACCTGGATGTGGATCTGGTGTCGGTGTTGACCGGTGACGACGAGTCGTGGCTGGCGCGGGTGGAGGTCGTGCAGCCGGTGCTGTGGGCCGTCGGTATGGCGCTGGCGGCGGTGTGGCAGCACGCCGGGGTCACCCCGGCGGCGGTGGTCGGTCACTCGCAGGGTGAGATCGGTGCGGCCTGTGTCGCCGGGATTTTGTCGTTGGAGGATGCGGCGAGGGCTGTGGCGTTGCGGTCGCGGGCGCTGACGGTGCTGCGGGGTACCGGCACGATGGCGTCGGTGGACCTGTCTGCCGAGGCGGTCGCCGAGCGGTTGCCGGCGTTCCCGGGCGTCGGGGTGGCGGCGGTCAACGGCCCGTCCACGGTCGTGGTGTCGGGTCCGCCGCAGCCGGTTGCCGACCTGGTGGAGTCGTGCCAGGTCGACGGGGTGCGGGCGCGGTTGATCCCGGTGGACTACGCGTCGCACTCGGCGGCGGTGCAGGAGGTCGCCGAGCGGTTGCGCGCCGACCTGGCCGACGTGACGCCGCGACAGGGCAACGTCCGGCTCGTGTCCACCCTCACCGGGGACTGGGTGGACCCGTCCTCGATGACGGCGGACTACTGGTACGACAACCTGCGGCAGACGGTGCGGTTCGACGCCGCCGTGCGGGTGGCGGTCGAGGCGGGTCACACGACGTTCGTGGAGATCAGCCCGCATCCGGTGCTGACGATGCCGGTGACGGCGATCCTGGACGACGCCGGCGTGAGCGGGCATACGTTGGGCAGCTTGCGTCGTGGTGACGACGATCCGACGCGGTTGCTGACGAACCTCGCGACCGCCCACGCGATCGGCCTGCCCGTCGACCTGACGGCCGTGCTCGCCGAGACCGACGTGGTGGCACTGCCCACCTACGCCTTCGACCGCGGCCGGTTCTGGCCCACCGCCGTGACCGGGCAGGACGGCGCCGAGGAGACCCCGAACGGCGTCGACGCCGCGTTCTGGGCGGCCGTCGAACGCGAGGACCTGGCCGCGCTCGCGGAACTCACCGAGCAGGACGCGACGGAATCCCTGGAACGGCTGGGCGGGGCCCTGCCCGTGCTCGCCTCCTGGCGACGCCGGCAGCGCAACCGGTCCGCCCTGGACGACCTGCGCTACCGCACCGTCTGGCAGCCGTACACCGGCACGCCCGTCAGCTTCCTCCCCGGCGCCTGGTGGGTGATCGCCGACGCGCGGCACCCGGAGGAGGGCGAGGCCGCCGTCGCCGAGCTGTCCCGCCGGGGCGCCGACGTCCGGCTGGTGTCGCTGCCGGAGAACCTGACCGACCGGGCCGCCCTCACCGCACACCTGAGCGGTGTCACCCGTACCTCCGACGGCGGAACGGCTCCGGTCGACGGGGTGCTGTCCCTGCTCGCCCTCGCCGACGGCGCGGTCGACGACACCCAGCCGGTGCCGCCGTTCCTCGCCCGGTCGCTGGCGCTGATCCAGGCGCTCGGGGACCTCGACGTCGCCGCGCCGCTGTGGTGCGTCACCCGGGGCGCCGCCGGCACCACCCGGGGCGGCACCGCCGGCCGTCCGGAGCAGTCGCTGCTCTGGGGCCTCGGCCGGGTCGTGGCCCTCGAACACCCCGAGCGGTGGGGCGGCTTGGTCGACGTTCCGGCCACCCTGGACGACCACGGCTGGGACCTGCTCTGCGCCGCCCTCGCCGGCCTCGACGGCGAGGACCAGCTAGCGGTCGACGGCGCCACCGTCCTCGTCCGCCGGCTGGTACGCGCGCCCGGCGGGGAGGCACCCACCGACGAGGCCGGCTACCCGGGCACGACGCTGGTCACCGGCGGCACCGGCGCGCTCGGCGCGGAGGTGGCCCGCTGGCTGGCCGCCCGGGGCGCCGAGCACCTGATGCTCGTCAGCCGCCGCGGCGCGGACGCCCCCGGCGCCACGGCACTCGTCCGTGAGCTGACCGGGGCGGGCACCCGGGTGACCGTCGCGGCCTGCGACGTGGCCGACCGGGCCGCGCTGGCCAAGCTGCTCGACGAGGTGCCCGCCGACGCGCCGCTGACCAGCGTCGTGCACGCCGCCGGCGTGCTGGAGGACGGGGTGCTCGACGGGCTCACCCCCGACCGGCTCGCCACCGTCCTGCGACCCAAGGTGCTCGGCGCCCTGCACCTGCACGAGCTCACCCTCGGGCGGGAACTGCGCGCGTTCGTGCTGTTCTCCGCGATGGCCGGCCAGCTCGGCGCCGCCGGTCAGGGCAGCTACGCCGCCGCCAACGCCTACCTCGACGCGCTCGCCGAGCAGCGGCACCGCCAGGGCCTGCCGGCCACCTCGGTCGCCTGGGGCCCCTGGGCGGCCGGCGGGATGGCCGCCACCGACCAGGCCGTCGAGGAGCGCCGCCGGCGTACCGGCGTGGCCCGCCTCGACACCGCGCTCGCGCTCACGGCGCTCGCCCAGTGCGTCGCGCGGGGCGAGCCGGCGACGATGGTGACCGAGATCGACTGGGCCCGCTACGTGCCCGGCTTCGTGGCCGTGCGGCCCAGCCCGCTCATCGCGGGTGTGGCCGAGGCACGGCGGGCCGTCGCCGAGCGGGCCGAGGACACCGGCGTCTCCGCGGAGTCCCTGGCCGCCCTGCTCGCCGGGCAGACCGACGCCGAACGACGCAAGACCCTGCTGGAGCTGGTACGCGGGCAGGCCGCCGCGGTGCTCGGGCACGCCTCGATGGACGCCGTCGAGCCGGACCGGGCGTTCCGCGAACTCGGCTTCGACTCGCTGACCGCCGTGGAGCTGCGTAACCGGCTCACCGCGGCGACCGGCGTGCGGCTGCCCGCCACCGTGGTCTTCGACTACCCGACCGCCGYCGGGCTGGCCGAATACGTGCGGGCCGCGATCGTCGACGGCGGCGTGGCCGGGGTCGCACCGGTCTTCGGTGAGCTGGACAGGTTGGAAGCGGCACTCTCCGGCTCGGCGCCGGACCGCAGCGCCCGAATTCGGATCACCGAACGGCTGCGGGCGCTGCTGGCCTCCCTCAACGAGGCCGACGCCCCGGCGGACGGCGACACCGTCGCCGAGAAGCTCCAGGACGCGACGCCGGACGAGGTCTTCGACTTCATCGACCGCGAGCTGGGGATGTCCTGACGTGATCGCTGCTGCGACGACGGGTCAACACAAGGAGTGCGCGGTCCATGGCTGACGAGGCGAAGCTTCTCGACTACCTCAAGCGGGTCACCGCTGACCTGCACCAGGTGCGCCAGCGCCTGCGCGAGGTGGAGGCCGGTGAACAGGAACCGGTCGCCATCGTCTCCATGAGCTGCCGCTTCCCCGGCGGGGTGCGCTCTCCCGAGGACCTGTGGGAGGTGGTCGCGTCCGGCCGGGACGTGGTCACCGACTTCCCCGAGGACCGCGGCTGGGACCTCGGGTCGCTCTACGACAGCGACCCTGAACAGAGCGGCACGTCGTACACGCGGCAGGGCGGCTTCGTCCACGACCTGGCCGACTTCGACCCGGGCTTCTTCGCGATCTCCCCCCGCGAGGCGCTGGCGATGGACCCGCAGCAGCGCTGGCTGCTGGAGACATCGTGGGAGGCCCTGGAGCGGGCCGGCATCGACCCGCACTCGCTGCGCGGCAGCCGCACCGGCGTCTTCGCCGGCAGCACCGGCCAGGACTACGGCACCGTGCTGATGGGCGCCGCGCAGGGCCTGGAGGGGCACCTGATGACCGGCAACGCCGGCAGCGTGGTCTCCGGCCGGATCGCCTACACCTTCGGGCTGGAGGGCCCGGCGGTCACCATCGACACCGCCTGCTCGTCCTCGCTGGTCGCCCTGCACCTGGCGGGGCAGGCGCTGCGGCAGCGGGAGTGCACCCTGGCGATCGTCGCCGGGGTCACCGCCATGTGCACCCCGGCCGCCTTCGTCGAGTTCTCCCGGCAGCGCGGCCTCGCCGCCGACGGCCGCTGCAAGGCGTTCGCCGCCGCCGCCGACGGGACCGGCTGGTCCGAGGGCGTCGGCGTCCTGGTGCTGGAGCGGCTGTCGGACGCGCAGCGCAACGGCCACCCCGTCCTCGCCGTGGTGCGGGGCAGCGCCGTCAACCAGGACGGCGCCTCCAACGGCCTGAGCGCCCCGAACGGGCCGTCGCAGCAGCGGGTGATCCAGCAGGCGCTGGCCAACGCCGGCCTCGCCACCGGCGGCGTGGACGTGGTGGAGGCGCACGGCACCGGCACCCGGCTCGGCGACCCGATCGAGGCGCAGGCGCTGCTCGCCACGTACGGGCAGGACCGGGGGGACTCGGCGCCGCTGCTGCTCGGGTCGGTCAAGTCGAACATCGGTCACGCCCAGGCCGCCGCCGGTGTCGCCGGTGTGATCAAGATGGTCATGGCGATGCGGCACGGCGTCGTACCGCCCACCCTGCACGTGGACGAGCCGACGCCCGAGGTCGACTGGTCGGCCGGCGAGGTGTCGCTGGTGACCGAGGCGACGCCGTGGCCGGCGGTGAGCCGGCCGCGCCGCTCGGCCGTCTCCTCGTTCGGGGTGTCCGGCACGAACGCCCACACCATCCTGGAGCAGGCTCCGGCGCCCCAACAGTCTCCGTCGGCCGCCGCCGCGTTGCCGGTCGAGCGGCCGGTCGTGCCGGTGCCGGTGTCGGCCCGGGACGCGGCCGGCCTCGCCGCGCAGGCGGGCCGCTGGGCGGCCCGGATCGCCGCCGACGAGACCCTGCGGCCCCTGGACGTGGCCTTCTCGTCGGTCACCTCACGCTCCACCCTGGAGCACCGGGCCGTGGTCTCCGCGACCGGCCGTGAGGAGTTGCTGGCCGGGTTGCGTGCCCTGGCCGCCGGGCAGCCGTCGGGTGCGGTTGTCGTGGGCCAGGCCGGCGGCCGGGGTCCGTTGGCGGTGCTGTTCTCCGGCCAGGGTGCGCAGCGCGCCGGCATGGGCCGGGAGCTGTACGCCGAGTTCCCGGTGTTCGCTGCGGCCCTCGACGAGGCGTGCGGGCACCTGGACAGAGCCCTGCCGCGCCCGCTGCGTGAGGTGCTCTTCGCCGAGCCGGGTTCGGCTGAGGCGGAGCTGCTGGACCAGACGGTGTTCACGCAGGCCGGTCTGTTCGCGGTCGAGGTGGCGCTGTTCCGTCTCGTCGAGTCCTTCGGCGTCGCCCCCGACCTGGTCGGCGGCCACTCGATCGGTGAGGTCACGGCCGCGTACGTGGCGGGGGTGCTGTCGCTGGAGCACGCCTGCGCGTTGGTGGCGGCGCGGGGCCGGTTGATGCAGGCGCTGCCGACCGGTGGCGGGATGCTGGCGGTCGCGGCGGCCGAGGCCGATGTGGCGGCGGCGCTGGACGGGTTGGCCGGTGTAGGGATCGCGGCGGTCAACGGTCCGCAGGCTGTTGTGGTCTCCGGTGCCGTCGAGGCCCTCGACGAGGTGGAGCGGGTCTGGAAGGACCGGGCTGTGCGGACGCGTCGGCTCGCGGTCAGCCACGCGTTCCACAGTCCGTTGATGGAGCCGATGCTCGCTGATTTCCGGGCCGTTCTCGACGGGTTGGAGTTCGCCGCGCCGGTGCTGCCGGTCGTGTCGAACGTGACCGGTGCCCTGGCCGGCGATGAGATCCGCACGCCGGAGTACTGGGTGCGGCACGTGCGCAAGGCGGTGCGGTTCGCTGACGGGGTCGCCGCGCTGCGCGCCGCTGGGGCGGACACGTTCCTGGAGGTCGGCCCACGTAGCGTGCTGACCGCGATGGCGGCCGACATCCTGCCCGCCGACGACGCCGTGCTCGCCGTGCCGGCGCAGCGCGCGGACCGGCCCGAGGTGCACGGGCTGCTGGCCGGGCTGGCCGAGTTGCACGTGCACGGGGTTGCGGTCGACTGGCGGCAGTGGTTCGCCGACACCGGCGCGCGGCGCGTCGACCTGCCCACGTACGCCTTCCAGCACCAGCGCTACTGGCCCGAGGCGGGCGCCGGGTGGACCGGCGACGTCACCGCCGTCGGCCTGCGCCCCGCGCAACACCCCCTGCTCGGGGCCGCCGTCGGCGTCGCGCACGCCGAGGGATTCCTGTTCACCGGCCGGCTGGCCCGGCGTACCCACCCGTGGATCTGTGACCACGTCGTCTTCGACACCGTGCTGCTGCCCGGCACGGGCTTCGTCGAACTCGCCCTCCAGGCCGGCGCGCACGTCGGCGCGGACCACGTCCGCGAACTCACCCTTGAGTCGCCGCTGATCCTGCCGGAGACCGGGGGCGTCGACATCCAGCTCTGGATCGGCCCGGCCGACGAGACCGGCTGCCGGTCCGTGTCGCTGCACTCCGCCCAGGACGGCGAGCCGGCCGAGGGCGCGGGCGAGCGGACCTGGACCCGCAACGCCAGCGGCGTGCTGGCCAGCGGCCCCGCCGCCCCGGGCGGCCCCGCCGGTTGGTCCGACCTGACCACCTGGCCGCCGCCGGGCGCCACCGAGGTCGGCACCGACGACCTCTACCTGAACCTTTCCGCCCAGGGCTACGACTACGGTCCGTCCTTCATCGCCCTGCGCTCCGCGTGGCGGCGCGGCGACGACCTCTTCGCCGAGCTGGCGCTGCCCGAGGCCCCCGCCGCCGAGGCCGGCGGATACGGCCTGCACCCGGCCCTGCTCGACGCGGCGCTGCACACCCTCGGCCTGACCACGCCGGCCGGAGAGCCTTCAGGGGCGGGCATGCCCCCGGGGTACGGCCGGCTGCCGTTCTCCTGGAACGACGTCGCCCTGCACGGCGCCGGGGCCGCGGCGGCCCGCGTCCGGGTCTCGCACACCGGCCCCGACAGCATCTCGCTGCTGCTCACCGACGTCGCCGGTGCGCCCGTCATCTCCGTCGGCTCCCTGGTCCTGCGGCCGGTCTCCGCCGACCAGCTCCGCACCGCCTCCGGCGGCGGCACCGAGTCGCTCTTCCAGGTCGATTGGGCGCCGCTCGCGCTGCCCGCCAGCCCGTCCACTGTCGACTGGGCGGTCATCGGCGACGCCGCGGCGCTCACCGACGCGGTCGCGGCCACCGGCACGGCCGTGGCGGCGTACCCCGACCTGACGGCCCTGGCCACGGCGATGGACGACGGCACGGACGCGCCCGCCGTGCTGGTCCTGCCGTTGCTCGACCCGCCCGCGTCGGCGGACGTGCCGCGCGCCGTCGCCGAGGCGACCCACCGGGTGCTTGCCGTGCTCCAGCAGTTCCTCGCCGAGGAGCGCTACGCGGTGTCCCGGCTGGTGGTGCTGACCTCGGGCGCGGTCGCCACCGACCGGGACGCCGACCTGACCGACCTGGCCGGCACCGCCGTGATCGGCCTGCTCCGCTCCGCCCAGTCGGAGAACCCCGACCGGTTCGTGCTTGTCGACGTCGACGACGTGGCCGGCTGTGCCGCCGCGCTCGTCCCGGCCGTCGCGACCGACGAACCGCAGGTCGTGATCCGCGCGGGTGTCGCCGCCGGCGCCCGGCTCACCCGGGTTCCCGCCCCGGCCGAGCCGCCGGCCGCCCCGTTCGACTCCGACGGCACCGTCCTGATCACCGGCGCCACCGGCACCCTCGGCCAGCTGATGAGCCGGCACCTGGTCAGCACGTACGGCGTCCGGCACCTCATCCTCACCAGCCGGCGCGGCCGCGCCGCCGGGGGCGTCGCGGAGCTCTGCGCCGAGCTGGAGGCGCTCGGCGTGAGCGTCACCGTCGCCGCCTGCGACGTCGCCGACCGCGCCGCCGTGGCCGAGCTGCTGGCCGGCATCCCGGCGGAGCACCCCCTCACCGCCGTCGTCCACGCCGCCGGCGTCCGCGACGACGGCGTCATCTCCTCGCTCACCCCCGAGCGGATGGACGGCGTGCTGCGGCCCAAGGTCGACGCCGCGTGGCACCTGCACGAGCTGACCGCCGACCTCGGCCTGAAGGCGTTCGTCTCGTACTCCTCGCTGGCCGCCACCGCAGGCGGCCCGGGCCAGGGCAACTACGCCGCCGCCAACGCGTTCCTCGACGGGCTGGCCCACCACCGCAAGGCGCGCGGCCTCGCCGCGCTCACCCTCGCCTGGGGCCTCTGGGCCGACCGCAGCGGCATGACCACCGAGCTGGACGACGTCCACCTCAACCGGATCTCCCGCTCCGGCGTCGCCGCCATGGAGGCCGAGGAGGGGCTCGCGCTCTTCGACGTGGCCTGCCGCACCACCGACGCCGCGCTCGTCCCGGCCCGGCTGGACCTCGCCGCGATGAAGGTGCAGTTCGCCGGCGGGAGCATCCCGCCGCTGTACCGGGCGCTGATCCGCACGCCCGCGCGCGCCGCCGCGGCCACCACCGGCGCGTCACTGGTGCAGCAGCTCGCCGGGCTGGGCGACGCCGAGCGGGCCGCCGCGCTGGTCGAGATCGTCCGCGGGCAGGCCGCCGCCGTGCTCGGCTACCCCGACCCGGCGGCCATCGAGCCGCGCCGGGCGTTCAGCGAGTTCGGCTTCGACTCGCTGACCGCCGTCGAGATGCGCAACCGGCTCAACAACGCCTTCGGGATGCGGCTGCCGGCCACCCTCGTCTTCGACTATCCGACCCCGCACGACCTGGCGGGCTTCCTGGGTACGGAGATCGCCGGCACCCCGGTCCCCGTGCGACCCGCGACGACCACCGTGCCGGTCGGCGACGACGAGCCCCTCGCGATCATCGGCATGGCCTGCCGGCTGCCCGGCGGCGTGTGGTCGCCCGACGACCTGTGGCGGCTGGTGGTCGACGGCGTCGACGCGATCAGCGACCTGCCGACCGACCGTGGCTGGGACCTCGACAGCCTCTACAGCCCCGACCCCGACGCCCCCGGCACCTTCTACGCCCGCGGCGGCGGCTTCCTCAGCGGCGTGGACCGGTTCGACCCCGGGTTCTTCGGCATCTCGCCCCGCGAGGCCCTGGCCATGGACCCGCAGCAGCGGCTGCTGCTGGAAACCACCTGGGAGTCCTTCGAGTCCGCCGGCATCGACCCGGCCGACGTACGGGGCAGCAGCACCGGCGTCTTCGTCGGCACCAGCGGCCAGGACTACGGCTCGCTGCTCGCGTACTCGCCGGAGGCCGCCGAGGGCTACATGCTGACCGGGATGACCAGCAGCGTCATCTCCGGCCGGGTGGCGTACACGTTCGGACTGGAGGGGCCGGCGGTGTCGCTGGACACGGCCTGCTCCTCGTCGCTGGTGGCCCTGCACTGGGCCGGTCAGGCGCTGCGGCGCGGCGAGTGCGACATGGCCCTCGCCGGTGGCGTGATGGTGATGGCCACCCCGACCGCCTTCGTCGAGTTCTCCCGGCAGCGCGGCCTGGCCGCCGACGGCCGGTGCAAGTCGTTCGCCGCGTCCGCCGACGGCACCGGCTGGTCCGAGGGCGTGGGCATGCTGCTCGTGCAGCGGCTCTCCGACGCGCGCCGGCAGGGCCGCACCGTGTACGCGGTGGTGCGCGGCTCGGCGATCAACCAGGACGGCGCCTCCAACGGGCTGACCGCCCCGAACGGTCCGTCGCAGCAGCGGGTGATCCGCCAGGCGCTGGCGTCGGCCCGCCTTACCACGGCCGACGTGGACGTGGTCGAGGCGCACGGCACCGGCACCACGCTCGGTGACCCGATCGAGGCGCAGGCCCTGCTGGCCACGTACGGGCGGGAGCGGCCCGCCGACCGGCCGCTGCTGCTCGGCTCGATCAAGTCGAACATCGGCCACGCCCAGGCCGCCGCCGGGGTGGCCGGTGTGATCAAGATGGTGCAGGCCATCCGGCACGGCCTCGTCCCGGCGACGCTGCACGTGGACGAGCCGTCCCCGCACATCGACTGGACCTCCGGCGCCGTCGAGCTGGCCACGGAGTCGCGGCCGTGGCCGGCGGTGGACCGGCCGCGCCGGGCGGCGGTGTCGTCGTTCGGCATCTCCGGCACGAACGCCCACGTGATCATCGAGCAGGGTGACGAGCCGGTCGACGCCGCACGCGTGGACACCCGGCCCGGCCTCGTGGATTCCGGCGTCGTGGCATGGCCGCTGTCGGGGCGGTCGAGGGAAGCCCTGACCGGCCAGGCGGCCCGGCTGGCCCGGCACGTACGCGAGCACGGCGAGGTCGATGCGGCGGCGGTGGGCTGGTCCCTGACGACGACCCGGTCGACGTTCGACCACCGGGCGGCAGTGGTCGGGTCGAGCACGGAGGAGTTGCTGGCGGGGCTGGACGCTCTGGCGTCGGGGTCGCCGGCTGGCAACGTGGTCGCGGCGACGTCGTCGTCGCACGGTGCGGGCCCGGTGTTCGTGTTCCCGGGTCAGGGTGCGCAGTCGGCGCGGATGGCGGCCGGTCTGGTGGGTCGTACGCCGGTCTTCGACGCGCGGTTGGCGGAGTGCCAGCGGGCGTTGGCGCCGTATCTGGACGTGGACCTCGTGTCGGTGCTCACCGGTGACGACGAGTCGTGGCTGGCGCGGGTCGAGGTCGTGCAGCCGGTGCTGTGGGCCGTCGGCGTCGCCCTCGCCGCCGTGTGGCAGCACGCGGGTGTGGTTCCGGTGGCGGTGATCGGTCACTCGCAGGGTGAGATCGGCGCGGCGTGTGTGGCGGGGATTCTCTCCCTGGAGGACGCGGCGAAGGCGGTGGCGTTGCGCTCCCGGGCCCTGACCGCGCTGCGGGGCACCGGGACGATGGCGTCGGTCGACCTCCGCGCGGACGCGGTGACGGAGCGCCTGCCGGGCTTCCCCGGGGTGGGCGTCGCGGCGGTGAACGGCCCGTCGACGGTCGTGGTGTCGGGTCCGCCGCAGCCGGTCGCGGATCTGGTGGCGGCGTGTCAGGCCGACGGGGTGCGGGCGCGGTTGATCCCGGTGGACTACGCGTCGCACTCGGCGGCGGTGCAGGAGGTGGCCGAGCGGTTGCGCGCCGATCTGGCCGACGTGAGCCCGCAGCCGGGGCACACTCGGCTCGTCTCGACGTTGACGGGGGACTGGGTCGATCCGGCGTCGGTGGACGCCGGCTACTGGTACGACAACCTGCGGCAGACCGTGCAGTTTGACGCCGCCGTGCGGGTGGCGGTCGAGGCGGGTCACACGACGTTCGTGGAGATCAGCCCCCACCCGGTGCTGACGATGCCGGTGACGGCGATCCTGGACGACGCCGGCGTCACCGGGCACACCCTGGGCAGCCTGCGCCGCGGTGACGACGACCCGACGCGGCTGCTGACCAACCTCGCCACCGCCCACGCGATCGGCCTGCCCGTCGACCTGACGGCCGTCCTCGCCGGGACCGACCCTGTCGCCCTGCCCACGTACGCCTTCGACCACCAGCGGTACTGGGTCGAGCCGCCGGCGCACCGGGCGCAGGACGTCAGCTCCGCCGGTCTCCAGGACGCCGGGCACCCGCTGCTCAGCGCCACGCTGACGTTCCCCGACAGCGAGCGGATGGTCTTCACCGGGCGGCTGTCGGTGCGTACCCACCCGTGGCTCGGCGAGCACCGGGTGATGGACAACATCCTGCTGCCCGGCACCGCCTTCGTGGAACTCGCCACATACGCCGGTGCGCAGGCCGGCTGCCCGACGGTGGAGGAGCTGACGCTGCTCGCCCCGCTCGTCCTGCCCGAACTCGGCGCGCTCCAGGTGCAGCTGACGGTCGGCGACCGCGACGACGACGGGCGGCGCACCGTCCAGCTCCACTCCCGGCCCTACCGGGACGGCTCCGACGAGATCCTCGCCGACGTCGCCTGGACCTGCCACGCCACCGGCCTGCTCGGCCCGCAGCCGGCCGACGCCGCGCCCGCCTTCGACCTGGGGGTGTGGCCGCCGCCCGGCGCGACGCGCGTCGAGTCCGACGACTTCTACTCCGGCATCGAGGCGACCGTCTTCGGGTACGGGCCGGCGTTCCGGGGTCTGCGTGCCGCGTGGATCCGCGACGACGAGGTCTTCGCCGAGGTCGAGCTGCCCGCCGGCCACCACGCCGAGGCCGGCCGCTTCGGCGTGCACCCGGCGCTGCTCGACGGCGCGCTGCAGGCCATGTCGATCGGCGGCTTCCTCGGCCGGATGGGCGACGGCGCCGACGTCGGCGTGCCCCGTCTGCCGTTCGCCTGGACCGGGGTCTCCCTGCTCGCCGCCGGGGCCACCGCCCTGCGCGTGCGCGTCGCCGCGGCCGGCGAGGTCGGCGTCTCGTTCCAGGTGGCCGACGCCACCGGCGCCCCGGTGCTGCACGTCGACTCGCTGATCATGCGCCGTGTCTCCGGGGACTCCCTCGGCGCGGCCCGCTCCGGCCGGCACGAGTCGCTGTTCCAGGTGGACTGGCCCGTGCTGCCGGTGCCCACCGGCCCCGTGCCGGCGGCCATCCGCTGGGTGGCGCTCGGCGACGACCTGGTGCTCAGCGCGGCCTGCGAGGCGGCCGGTGCCCGGGTGCGTACCGACGTCGGGCTCGACACCCTCGGCGACCTGCTCGCCGGGGGTGAGCCGGCGCCCGAGCTGGTGATCGTCCCGGTCGGCGACGCCGGGAACCCGTCGGACCCGGAGCTCGCCGCGCAGGCGCGCGCCGCCACGCACCGTACGCTCGCCGCGTTGCGGACCTGGCTCGCCGACGACCGGTTCGCCGACTCGCGGCTGGTGCTCGTCACCCGGGACGCGGTCGCGGCGGGGGAGCAGGAGCAGGTGAACCTGCGCCAGGCCCCGGTCTGGGGCCTGCTGCGTGCCGCCCAGCTCGAACACCCGGGCCGGTGCCAGCTCGTCGACCTCGACGACGCCCCGGACAGCGCCGCCGCGCTGGCCGCCGCCATCGCCTCCGGCGAGCCGCAGCTCGCCGTGCGCGACGGGCAGGTCCGCACCCCACGGCTCGGCCGGGTTCCGGCCGGTGTCGAGCCGCTGCCCGGCGGGATCGACCCGGCCGGCACCGTGCTGATCACCGGCGGCACGGGCGTGCTGGGCCGCATCCTGGCCCGCCACCTCGCCACCAGCCACGGCGTACGGCACCTGCTGCTGGCCGGGCGGCGCGGCGCGGCGGCCGAGGGGATCGGCGACCTGGTCGACGAACTCGCCGGCTCCGGTACGGAGGTGACCGTCGCGGCCTGCGACGCCGCCGACCCCGAGGCCCTGTCGGCGCTGCTGGCCGGGGTGCCGGCAGCGCACCCGCTCACCGCCGTGGTGCACGCCGCCGGCGTCCTCGACGACGGCGTGCTGGAGTCGATGACCCCCGAACGGGTGGACGCGGTCGCCGTGCCGAAGATCGACGCCGCCTGGCACCTGCACCGCCTCACGGCCGACGCGAACCTTGCGGCCTTCGTCCTGTTCTCGTCGGCGGCGGCCACGCTGGGCAGCGCCGGCCAGTCCAACTACGCGGCGTCGAACGCCTTCCTCGACGCCCTCGCGGCGCACCGCCGGGCACGCGGGCTCGCCGGCATCTCGCTCGCCTGGGGCCTGTGGGCGCAGGCCAGCGGCATGACGGGCCACCTCGGCGGCGACGACGTGCGGCGGATGGCCGAGCAGGGCGCCACCGGCCTGGCCACCGAGCAGGCGCTGGATCTCTTCGACGCCGCGTGGCGGCTCGACGCGGCAACCGTCCTGCCGATGCGCCTGGACGTCGGGACGCTGCGCGGGCAGGCGGAGACCGGCACCCTCGCGCCCATGCTCCGGGCCCTGGTCCGGGTGCCGCTGCGACGCTCCATGGACGCCACCGGTGCCCGCTCCGGCGGGGTGCAGCTCGGCCGGCGGCTCGCCGGACTGGCCGCCCCGGAGCGGCTCAAGGTGGTGCTCGACGTGGTACGCGCGAACATCGCCGCCGTCCTCGGCCACGCCGGCTCGGACGCGGTCGACCCGAACCGGCTCTTCACCGACCTGGGCTTCGACTCGCTCACCGCCGTCGACCTGCGCAACCGGCTCAACAGCCTGTCCGGCCTGCGGCTGCCGGCGACGCTCGTGTTCGACTACCCGACGCCGACGGCGCTCGCCGAGAAGCTGACGAGCGAGATCGCCGCCGACGCGGCGCCCTCCACCCAGCCGCTCTTCCAGGGCATCGACACGGTGGAGAGCCTGCTCACCGCCATCCCGCTCGACCCGGCGGCCCGCGCCCGGTTCACCGCCCGGATGCAGGACCTGCTCGCCAAGGCGTCCGACCTGGCGGCCGGGCCCGCCGTCGAACCGGACCGGCCAGACCTCGAATCGGCCAGCGACGACGAGATCTTCGACTTCATCAGCAAAGAGTTTGGAATCTCCTGAGATGACCAACCTTCGGACCGAGGCAGGGGCCACCCGATGAGCGACGACAAGCTGCGGTACTTCCTGAAGCGGGTGACAGCCGACCTGCACGACACCAAGCGCAAGCTGCAGACCGTCGAGGCCCGCGACCAGGAGCCGCTGGCCATCGTCTCGATGAGCTGCCGCTTCCCGGGTGGCGTGCGGTCGCCGGAGGACCTGTGGGAGCTTGTCGCCGACGGCCGGGACGCGCTCACCGAGTTCCCGGACGACCGGGGCTGGGACCTGGAGGCGCTCTACGACCCCGACCCGAACAAGCCGGGCAAGAGCTACACCCGCATCGGCGGGTTCCTCGACGGCGCCGGTGACTTCGACCCGTCCCTGTTCGGGATCTCGCCGCGTGAGGCCCTCGCCATGGACCCGCAGCAGCGGCTGCTGCTGGAGACGTCCTGGGAGGCCGTCGAGCGGGCCGGCATCGACCCGCTGTCGCTGCGCGGCAGCTCCACCGGTGTCTTCGTCGGGCTGAGCACCTCGAACTACGGCATGGGTCTGCCGAACGTGCCCGAGGGCGTCGACATGTACATCGGCACCGGCAACACCACGAGCGTGGCGTCCGGCCGGATCTCGTTCACCCTCGGCCTCAACGGCCCGGCCGTCACCGTGGACACCGCCTGCTCCTCCTCGCTGGTGGCCCTGCACCTCGCCGTGAACGCCCTGCGCCGCGGCGAGTGCGACCTGGCCATCGCCGGTGGCGTCACCGTCATGGTCACCCCCGGCGTGTTCGTCGTCTTCTCCCGGCAGCGCGGCATGTCCGTCGACGGCCGGTGCCGGGCCTTCGCGGCCGGCGCGGACGGCACCGGCTGGGGCGAGGGCGGCGGCGTGCTCGTCGTGGAGCGGCTGGCCGACGCCGAACGCAACGGCCACCCGGTCCTCGCCGTGATCCGGGGCAGCGCCCTCAACCAGGACGGCGCCTCCAACGGGCTCACCGCCCCCAACGGCCCCTCTCAGCAGCGGGTCATCCGCCAGGCCCTCGCCAACGCCCGGCTCGGCTCCGCCGACGTCGACATGGTCGAGGCGCACGGCACCGGCACCACCCTCGGCGACCCGATCGAGGCGCAGGCGCTCATCGCCACGTACGGGCAGGACCGCCCGGCCGACCGTCCGCTGTGGCTGGGCTCGGTGAAGTCGAACATCGGCCACACCCAGAGCGCCGCCGGCGTCGCCGGGCTGGTCAAGATGGTGATGGCGCTGCGTAACGGCGTCATGCCGGAGACCCTGCACATCGACGAGCCGTCCCCGCACGTGGACTGGACGGCCGGGGCGGTCTCCCTGCTCACCGAGTCCAAGCCGTGGCCGGAACTGGACCGCCCCCGCCGCGGCGGCGTCTCCTCCTTCGGGGTCAGCGGCACCAACGCCCACGTCATCCTGGAGGAGTACCGCCCGCGCGTCGCCGAGGCGGCGACCGCCGACGGCGGGCAGGCGGACGGGACCGGCGCCGTCGAGCCCGCGCGCCGGCCGGGCCTGGTCGCCTCGGACGTGACCCTCTGGCCCGTGTCGGCCCGGTCGAGGACCGCCCTGGGCGGGCAGGCGGCCCGGCTCGCGGACTTCCTGCGCAGGCGCGGCGAGATCGATCCGGCGGCGGTCGGCTGGTCGCTGGCCACCACCCGCTCGACGTTCGACCACCGTGCCGCCGTCGTCGGGTCGACCGCCGACGAGCTGCTGGCCGGGCTGGACGCCCTCGCCGCCGGCCAGCCGGCGGGGAACCTCGTCACCGGTACGGTCACCAGCGCCGGCGCAGGTCCCGTCTTCGTGTTCCCGGGTCAGGGGGCGCAGTCGGCGCGGATGGCGGCCGGGCTCGTCGGTCGTACGCCGGTGTTCGACGCGAAGCTGGCCGAGTGCCAGCGGGCCCTGGCGCCGTACCTCGACGTGGACCTCGTCGCGGTGTTGACCGGTGACGACGAGTCGTGGCTGGAGCGGGTCGAGGTCGTGCAGCCGGTGCTGTGGGCCGTCGGCATCGCCCTGGCGGCCGTGTGGCGCGCGGCGGGCGTCGTCCCGGACGCGGTGATCGGTCACTCCCAGGGCGAGATCGGCGCGGCCTGTGTCGCCGGGATCCTGAGCCTGGAGGACGCCGCGAAGGCAGTGGCGTTGCGGTCGCGGGCGCTGACGGTGCTGCGGGGGACCGGGACGATGGCGTCGATCGACCTGTCCGCCGACGCGGTCACCGAGCGCCTGGGGGAGTTCCCGGGCGTCGGAGTCGCGGCTGTCAACGGGCCGTCCACCGTCGTGGTGTCCGGCCCGCCGCAGCCCGTGGCCGACCTCGTGCAGGCGTGCCAGGCGCAGGGCGTCCGCGCCCGGCTGATCCCCGTGGACTACGCGTCGCACTCCGAGGCCGTGCGGCAGGTGGCCGAGCAGCTCCGCGCGGACCTGGCCGGCGTCACCCCGCGGGCCGGCCACACCCGGCTGGTCTCCACCCTCACGGGCGAGTGGGCCGACCCGCTCACCATGGGCGCGGAGCACTGGTACGACAACCTGCGGCAGACCGTGCAGTTCGACGCCGCGGTCCGTACGGCGGTCGCCGCCGGGCACACCACGTTCGTCGAGATCAGCCCGCATCCGGTGCTGACGATGCCGGTCACCGCGATCCTCGACGACACCGGCGTGAGCGGGCACACCCTGGGCAGCCTGCGCCGGGGCGACGACGACGCGACCCGGCTGCTGACCAACCTCGCCACCGCGTACGCCGTCGGCCTGCCCGTCGACCTGGCGGACGTCCTCGCCGAGACCGAGGTCGCGCCGCTGCCCACGTACGCCTTCGACCACCAGCGGTTCTGGCTCGACGGCAGCGGCGGGCCCGACCTGGAGACCCTGCTGTCGGGCATGAGCGGCGACCCGGGCGACGCGGGCTTCTGGGCCGCCGTCGAGAGCGGGGACGTCACGGCGCTCGCCGAGACCATCGCCACCGAGGAGACCCCGGCACACGAGGTTCTCGACGCGCTGCTGCCGGCCCTGCCGATGCTCACCTCCTGGCGCCGGCAGCGGCGCCGGCAGGCCGACATCGACAGTTGGCGCTACCAGGACACCTGGAAGCCCCTGACCGGCGTCGCCAACCGGGGCATGGACGGCACCTGGGTCGTGGTCATGCCGACCGGCGACATCATCGAGCCCTGGCAGGACGCCTGCGTCGAGGCGATCGCGGCGGCCGGCGCGACGCTCGTGCCGGTGGCCGTCTCCACGCCCGACGTCGACCGCGACCAGTTCGGCAAGCTGCTGCAGGAGGCGCTCGCCGCCGGACCGGGCGGCGACGCCACCGCCGACGTCGCCGGCGTGGTCTCGCTGCTCGCCTTCGACGAGCTGGCCCACCCGCTGTACCCCTCCGTGCCCGGCGGCTTCGCCGCCACCGTCGCGCTCTTCCAGGCCCTCGGCGACATCGGCCTGCGCGCGCCGATGTGGAGCGTCACCTCCGGCGCCGCGTCGGTAGGCATGGCCGACCTGCTGCGCGCCCCGGCGCAGTCGCTGGTCTGGGGCTTCGGCCGGGTCGCCGCGCTGGAGCACCCGCAGCGCTGGGGCGGCCTCGTGGACCTGCCCGAGGCCGTGGAGGACCGCTGTGCCGACCTGCTGGTCGCGGCCCTCACCACCGCCGGGGACGAGGACCAGATCGCGGTACGCCCGAGCGGCCTGCTCGCCCGCCGGCTCACCCGCGTCCCGCTCGGCGACAGTCAGCCCGCCAACCCGTGGCAGCCGTACGGCACGGCGCTCGTCACCGGTGGCACCGGCGCGCTCGGTGGGCACGCCGCCCGCTGGCTGGCCCGCAGCGGTGTGGAGAACATCGTCGTCGTCAGCCGGCGGGGCATGGCCGCGCCCGGCGCGCAGCAGCTCGTCGACGACCTCACCGCGCTGGGCGCCCAGGCCACAGTGGTCGAGTGYGACGCCTCCGACCGCGACGCCCTGGCCGAGCTGATCGAGGCGATCCCCGCCGAGTACCCGCTCACCGCGGTCGTGCACGCCTCCGCGGTCCTCGACGACGCCATGATCAACGACATCCGGCCCGAGCAGATCGAACGGGTGCTGCGGGCCAAGGTCGACGTCGCGTACAACCTGCACGAGCTGACCCTCGACCACGAGCTGTCCGCGTTCGTCATGTTCTCGTCCTTCGCCGGCAGCGTGGCCAGCTCCGGCGTCGGCAACTACGCCCCGAGCAACGCGTTCCTCGACGCGCTCGCCCAGCACCGCCGGGGCCTCGGCCTCACCGCCACCTCCGTCGCCTGGGGGGCGTGGGCCGGCGGCGGCATGGCCGACGGGCCGCTCGGCGAGCTGCTGCACCGCCACGGCGTACCCGAGATGACCCCGGAGGCGGCGATCACCGCGCTGCACCAGGCCGTGGACCACGGCGAGGCGTTCCTCACCATCGCCGACATCGCCTGGGAACGGTTCTCCGTCGCGTTCACCGCCACCCGGCCCGGTCCGCTGATCAGCGACCTGCCGGACGTGCGGCGGCTCGCCGCCGCCGAGGCGATGGACAGCGTGGAGGCCGGCGACGGCCCGGAGTCGTTGCGGGAGCGGCTCGCCGGGCTGCCCGCCGCCGAGCGGTTCGCCGTGCTGCTCGGCCTGGTCCGTGGCCAGGTCGCCGCCGTGCTCAACTACCCGTCCGCCGACTCCGTGGACGAGCATCGGGCGTTCCGGGAGCTGGGCTTCGACTCCGTCACCGCCGTCGAGCTGCGTAACCGGCTCGGCGCGGCCACCGCCGTGGCCCTCCCGGTCACCCTGGTCTTCGACTACCCGACCCCGACGACCCTGGCGGAGTACCTCTACGCCGAGGTCGCCCACGACGACGTGGTCACCCCGAACGCGCTCCTCGACGATCTGGACCGGATCGCCGAGGGCCTCGACGTGGTCGCCCGGGACGAGGCGGCCCGGGTGCGGGCCACCGTACGCCTGCAGGCGATGCTCTCCCGGCTCGGCCAGGACAGCGGTGGCGCCGACATCGGCCGGCACCTCGACGACGCCACCGACGACGAACTGTTCGCGATGGTGGACAAGGACCTCGGCATCTCCTGACCCAGCTCCAGCTCTCTCCCGTCTCTTTCGAGGAAGCGGCACTCCGATGGCCAACGAAGACAAGCTCCGCGACTACCTCAAGCGGGTCATGGCTGATCTCCACGACACCCGCCGCCGACTCAGCGAGGCCCAGTCCCAGGAACTGGAGCCGGTGGCGATCGTGGCGATGAGCTGCCGGTTGCCGGGCGGGGTGCGCAACCCCGACGACCTGTGGGAGCTGTTGCGGGACGGCCGGGACGCCGTCGCGCCCTTCCCCGACGACCGGGGCTGGGACCTGGAGCGCCTCTACCACCCCGACCCCGACCACCCGGGCACCTCGTACGCCCGGGAGGGCGGGTTCGTCGACGGGGCCGGCGACTTCGACTCCGCCTTCTTCGGCATCTCGCCGCGCGAGGCGCTGACCATGGACCCCCAGCAGCGGCTGCTGCTGGAGACCTCCTGGGAGGCGGTAGAGGCCGCCGGCATCGACCCCGCCTCGCTGCGCGGCAGCCGGACCGGGGTGTTCGTCGGCACCAACGGGCAGGACTACGGCACCCTGCTGATGATGTCGCCCGACGGCGACGAAGGGCACTCGATGACCGGGGGCGCGGCGGCCGTCGCGTCGGGCCGGGTGTCGTACGCCCTCGGGCTCGAAGGACCGGCCGTATCCATCGACACGGCCTGCTCGTCGTCGCTGGTGGCGCTGCACCTCGCCGTGCAGGCGCTGCGGGCGGGGGAGTGCGACCTGGCGCTGGCCGGCGGGGTGACCGTGATGGCCACCCCGGGCCTCTACATCGGATCCAGCCGGCAGCGCGCACTCTCCACCGACGGGCGCTGCCGGTCGTTCGCCGCCGCCGCCGACGGTGCCGGGTTCTCCGAGGGGGTCGGCTGGCTGCTGGTCGAGCGGCTGTCGGACGCCCGCCGCAACGGCCACCGCGTCCTGGCTGTGGTCCGCGGCACCGCCGTCAACCAGGACGGCGCGTCGAACGGGCTGACCGCGCCCAACGGGCCGGCCCAGCAGCGGGTCATCAGCCAGGCACTCACCTCCGCCCGGCTCTCCACCGCCGACGTCGACGTGGTGGAGGCGCACGGCACCGGCACCAGGCTGGGCGACCCGATCGAGGCGCAGGCGCTCATCGCCACGTACGGGCAGGACCGTGACGAGGCACCGCCACTGCTGCTCGGCTCGGTGAAGTCGAACATCGGCCATGCCCAGGCCGCCGCGGGCGTGGCCGGCGTGATCAAGCTGGTGCTCGCCATCCGGCACGGCCTCGTGCCGGCGACGCTGCACGTCGACGCGCCGTCGCCGCACGTCGACTGGACGGCCGGCGCGGTGGAACTGGTGACGCAGGCCCGCCCGTGGCCGGAGACGGGCCGGGTACGCCGGGGCGCCGTCTCCTCGTTCGGCATCTCCGGCACCAACGCTCACGTGATCATCGAGCAGTCGGCTGAGCCGGTCGAGTCGGATGCGGGTGGGCGTGGGGCGGGGTTGGTCGCTTCGGATGTGGTGGCCTGGCCGGTGTCGGCGCGGTCGGGGACGGCGTTGGCCGGTCAGGTTGCCCGGCTTGCGCGGCACGTGCGTGAGCGGGGTGGGATCGATCCGGTGGAGGTGGGCTGGTCGTTGGCGGCTACCCGGTCGGCGTTCGATCATCGCGTCGTTGTCGTCGGGTCGTCCGTCGAGGGGTTGCTTGCCGGGCTGGATGCCTTCGCTGCCGGTCAGCCGGCGGGGAACGTGGTCACGGGGGTGGCGTCGAGTCCGGGTGCGGGTCCGGTCTTCGTGTTTCCGGGTCAGGGCGCGCAGTCGGCGCGGATGGCGGCGGGGCTGGTGGGTCGTACGCCGGTGTTCGACGAGTGTCTGGCGGAGTGCCGGCGGGCGTTGGCGCCGTATCTCGATGTGGATCTCGTGTCGGTGCTCACGGGCGAGGACGAGTCGTGGCTGGACCGGGTCGAGGTGGTGCAGCCGGTGCTGTGGGCCGTCGGTGTCGCTCTGGCAGCGGTGTGGCGTGCGGCGGGTGTGGTTCCGGACGCGGTGATCGGTCACTCGCAGGGTGAGATCGGCGCGGCGTGTGTGGCGGGCATTCTGAGCCTGGAGGACGCGGCGCGGACGGTGGCGTTGCGGTCGCGTGCGCTGGCGGTGCTGCGGGGTACCGGGACGATGGCGTCGGTGGACCTGTCGGCCGAGGCGGTGGCCGAGCGGCTGCCGGCGTTTCCGGGTGTCGGGGTCGCGGCGGTCAACGGCCCGTCCACCGTCGTGGTGTCGGGTCCGCCGGAGCACGTCGCCGGCCTTGTCCAGGCGTGCGGGGCCGAGGGTGTTCGTGCCCGGCTGATCCCCGTGGACTACGCGTCGCATTCGCCCGCGGTGCAGGAGGTCGCCGAGCAGCTTCGGGCGGACCTGGCCGGTGTCGGTCCGCGGGCCGGTCACACCCGGCTCGTGTCCACTCTCACCGGGGACTGGGTGGATCCGGCGGTGATGACCGCTGACTACTGGTACGACAACCTGCGGCAGACTGTGCTCTTCGACGCGGCCGTGCGGACGGCTGTTGCTGCCGGGCACACCACGTTCGTCGAGATCAGCCCGCACCCGGTGCTGACGATGCCGGTCACCGCGATCCTCGACGACGCCGGTGTGAGCGGGCACACCATCGGCAGTCTGCGTCGTGGTGACGACGACGCGACCCGGCTGCTGACCAACCTCGCCGCCGCGTACGCCGTCGGCCTGCCCGTCGACCTGACGAGGGTGCTGCCCGCCGTGGCCACCGTCGACCTGCCCACGTACGCCTTCGACCACCACCGGTACTGGCCCGCGCCGCCGCTCTTCCTCACCGCGGCCGACGCCGCCCCGGACATCGACCGCTGGCGCTACCGGGTCACCTGGCGGGCCCTGCCCGACCTGCCGCTGACCTGGCTCGCCGGCACCTGGCTCGTGCCGGTGCCCGCGGCGCTGGGCGACGACCCGCTGGTCACCGACGTGCTGTCGGCCCTCGGCAACTTCGGCGCGGACGTCGTCCCGGTGGAGTTGGACGTCACACACGACCCGGCGGCGCTGGCCGAGCGGCTGAGCGCCGCGCTCACCGGCCCGGACGGACCCGTCGCCGTGCTCTCGCTGCTGGGTCTGGACGAGCGGGCGCACCCGGAGCACCCGGCCACCTCGCTGGCCGTCTCGGGCACCGCCCTGCTGGTGCAGGCGCTCGGGCTGCTCGGCGTCGAGGCGCCGCTGTGGTGCGCCACCCGGGGAGCCGTCGTGGCCTGCGCCGACGACCCGGCGCCGCGCCCCGCCGCCGCCTCCGTCTGGGGGCTCGGCCGCGCCGTCGCCCTGGAACACCCCGCCCGCTGGGGCGGCCTGCTCGACCTGCCCGACGTGCTCGACGCGCAGGCCGGCGCGCTGCTCTGCGCGGCGCTCGGCGCCAGCGGTGGCGAAGACGCCTTCGGCGACGACGGCGCGGAGCAGTCCGGCCGGGGCGAGGACCAGCTCGCCGTCCGCGCCTCCGGCGTCTTCGTCCGCCGCCTCACCCGGATCACCGAACCCGAGCCGGTCGACTCCGGCGACGCGGACGACACCCGGCGGATGCACGGCACCGTGCTGATCACCGGTGGCACCGGCGGACTGGGCGGGCATCTGGCCCGCTGGGCGGGCCGCTCCGGCGCCGCGCACGTCCTGCTGGCCAGCCGGCGCGGCCCGGACGCCCCGGGCGCCGCCGAGCTGGAGGCGGAGCTGACCGGTCTCGGCGTACGGGTCACAGTGGCCCGCTGCGACGTCGCCGACCGGGCACAGGTGGCCGACCTGCTCGCCGCCGTCCCCGCCGACGCCCCGCTGAGCGCCGTGCTGCACACCGCCGCCGTCCTCGACGACGGCATCGTCGACACCGTCACCGCGCAGCGCCTGCACACCGTCGCCGCGTCGAAGTGCGTCGCCGCGCTGCACCTGGACGAGCTGACCCGCGACCTCGACCTGGACGCCTTCGTGCTCTTCTCCTCGGTGGCCGGAACCACCGGCAACGCCGGGCAGGGCGCGTACGGGGCGGCCAACGCCTTCCTCGACGCCCTCGCCGAGCGGCGCCGGGCCGAGGGACTGCCGGCCCTCTCGGTGGCCTGGGGCGCCTGGCGCGGGGCCGGCCTGCCCGCCGAGAACGAACGCGCCCAGGAACGGCTGCGCCGGGGCGGCATGATCGGCATGGACCCGGAACTGGCCGTCGAGGCCCTCGCCCGGGCGCTGCGCCGCGACGAGCCCACCACAGTCGTCGCCGACATCGACTGGGCCCGTTTCGCCCCCGCGTTCACCCTGGTACGGCCCAGCCCGCTGATCGGCGACCTCGCCGAGGCCCAGGAGGCGACGCAGCCGGCCGGGCAGCAGGAGGCCGCCGAGGAGGAGACGGGCGTACCGTCGGCCCTCGCCCGGCGGCTCGCCGCGCTCGCGCCGGGGGAGCGCACCGCGACACTGCTGGAGCTGGTGCGGCAGTGCGCGGCGACGGCCCTCGGCTACGGCGCCGCCGACGACATCCCGGCCACCCAGCCCTTCCGCGACCTCGGCCTGGATTCGCTGACGGCAGTCGACATGCGCAACTTCCTGGCCGCCGCCACCGACCTGCGGCTGCCCGCGACGCTCGCCTTCGACTATCCGAACCCGACGGTGCTCGCCGCGCACCTCGGCGAACTGCTCACCGGGATCGTCCCCGACGCGACCACCCCCGCCCCGACCGCCGCGGCCGAGGACGACGACCCGATCGCCATCGTGGCGATGAGCTGCCGCCTGCCCGGTGGGGCGGACACCCCGGAGCAACTGTGGCAGCTCCTCGCCGCCGGCGGCGACGCCATCGGGGAGTTCCCCACCGACCGGGGCTGGGACCTGGACCGGCTCTTCGACTCCGACCCGGAGAAGGAGGGCACCAGCTACGCCCGTGAGGGCGGCTTCGTCACCGGCGCCACCGACTTCGACGCCGGCTTCTTCGGCATCAGCCCCCGCGAGGCCCTCGCCATGGACCCGCAGCAGCGGCTGCTGCTGGAGGCGTCCTGGGAGGCGGTCGAGCGGGCCGGGATCGACCCGCACACGCTGCGCGGCAGCGCCACCGGCGTATTCGTCGGCACCAACTACCAGGACTACCGCAACCTGATGTTCAGCGCCGAGGGCGCCGAGGGGCACCTGATGACCGGCAACGCCGGCAGCGTCCTGTCGGGCCGGGTGTCGTACACCCTCGGGCTGGAGGGGCCCGCCGTCTCGGTCGACACCGCCTGCTCGTCGTCGCTGGTCGCGCTGCACTGGGCCTGCCAGGCGCTGCGCCGCTCGGAGTGCTCACTCGCCCTGGTCGGCGGCGTCACCGTCATGTCCACCCCCGGGGTGTTCGTCGGCTTCAGCCGGCAGCGGGGCCTCGCCCCGGACAGCCGGGTCAAGGCGTTCGCCTCCGCCGCCGACGGCACCGGCTGGGGCGAGGGCCTCGGCCTGCTGCTCGTCGAGCGGCTCTCCGACGCCCGCCGCAACGGTCACCCGGTGCTCGCGGTCATCCGGGGCAGCGCCGTCAACCAGGACGGCGCTTCCAACGGCCTCACCGCCCCGAACGGGCCGTCGCAGCAGCGGGTGATCCGGCAGGCGCTCGCCAACGCCGGCCTCGCCCCGGCCGACGTGGACGCCGTCGAGGCGCACGGCACCGGCACGAAGCTCGGCGACCCGATCGAGGCGCAGGCCCTGCTCGCCACGTACGGCCGGGAGCGGCCCGCCGAGCAGCCGCTCTGGCTCGGCTCGATCAAGTCGAACATCGGTCACACCCAGGCCGCCGCCGGTGTCGCCGGGATCATCAAGATGGTGCTGGCGCTGCGGCACGGCTACCTGCCGCAGACCCTGCACGTGGACGAGCCGACCGACCAGGTGGACTGGAGCGTCGGTGCGGTCGAACTGCTCCGCGAGGGCCGCCCCTGGCCGGTCACCGACCACCCGCGCCGCGCCGCCGTCTCCTCGTTCGGCATCAGCGGCACCAACGCGCACACCATCCTGGAGCAGGCCCCGGAGCCGGTCGAAGCCGAGCAGCCGACCGGTGACCCGGCGCGGCTGCCGGTGGTGCCGGTGCTGCTGTCGGGCCGTTCGGGGCTCGCGCTGGCCGCCCAGGCGCAGCGCTGGTCCGAGCAGCTCACCGGGCTGGAGGCGCCACGTACGGTCGACGTCGGCTGGTCGTCGGCCGTCGCCCGGGCCGCCCTGGAACACCGGGCCGTCGTGCTGGCCACCGACCGGATCGCGCTGGGCGCCGGGCTGCGCGCCCTCGGCGCCGGCGAGGACGCGCCGCTGGTGGTCACCGGCGTGGCGGTGCCCCGGCCGAAGGTGGCGTACCTGTTCTCGGGACAGGGCGCCCAGCGGGCCGGGATGGGTCGCGAGCTGGCCGAGGCGTTCCCCGTCTTCGCCGCCGCCCTGGACGAGGCCTGCGCCGCCCTCGACGCGCACCTGCCCCGCCCGCTCAGGCCACTGCTCTTCGCCGAGCCCGGCACGCATGAGGCCGAGGCGCTGGACCGCACCGAATTCACCCAGCCGGCGCTGTTCGCCGTGGAGGTGGCGCTGTTCCGGCTGTTCGAGGCGTGGGGGGTCCGCCCCGACGCCGTCGCCGGGCACTCGATCGGCGAGATCGCGGCCGCCCACGCCGCCGGTGTGCTCTCCCTGGCCGACGCCGCCGAGCTGGTCGCCGCCCGGGGCCGGCTGATGCAGGCGCTGCCGGCCGGGGGCGCGATGCTCGCCGTCGCCGCCACCGAGGCCGAGGTGACCGCCACGCTCGGTGAGCGGGCCGACCGGGTCTCCGTCGCGGCCGTCAACGGCCCCGCCGCGGTCGTGGTCTCCGGGGCCGGCGACGCCGTCGAGGAACTGGCCGCCCAGTGGGCCGCCCGGGGTGTCCGGGTCCGGCGCCTGGCGGTCAGCCACGCGTTCCACAGTCCGCTGATGGATCCGGTGCTCGACGACCTCGCCGCCGTCGCCGGACGGCTACGGTACGCGGCTCCGAGCATCCCGATGGTCTCCACCGTCACCGGCGCGCCGGTCGACGCGGCGGAGATCGGCGCGCCCGGCTACTGGGTGCGCCACGCCCGCGAGGCGGTACGCTTCGCCGACGCCGTCGTGGCACTGCGCGAGCGCAACGTCACCGGCTACGTCGAGATCGGCCCGGACGGGGTGCTCACCGCCCTCGCCCAGGCCGTCCTGGCCGAGGCCCCGGCCGGCGGCCGGGCCCCACTGGTGGTGCCCGCCCTGCGCCGGGACCGCGCCGAGCCGAGCACCCTGCTGCGCGCGCTCGCCGCGCTGCACACCCACGGCGTCTCCCCGGACTGGTCCGCCGTCTACGCCGGTACCGGCGCCCAGCGGGTCGAGCTGCCCACCTACGCGTTCGACCGGCAGCGCTACTGGCCGGAGCCGCCGCCGTGGGCCGCCCTCGTGGCCGCCGACGAGGCCACCGAGGTCGAGCGCCGCTTCTGGGCCGCGGTCGAGGCCGAGGACCTGGAGTCGCTGGCCCGCGACCTCGACGTGCACCGCGACCAGCCGTTCGGCACCGTGCTGCCCGCCCTGTCGGCGTGGCGCCGGCGCGGCCGGGAGCAGGCCCTGGTCGACGGCACCCGCTACCGGGCGGTCTGGGAGCCCATCGCGGAGACCTCGCAGGAGCAGGACCCCGGCCGGTGGCTGGTGCTGCTGCCCGCCGACCGGGCCGACGACCCCGACCTGCACTCCTGCACCTGGGCCCTGGGCGCCGAGGTGAGCATCGTGCCCGTGGACACCGCCGCCGACTCCGAGGAGCTGTGCGGCGGGTTCGCCGACGTGCTCACCGAGGCGCTCGGCGCGGGCGACGGGCCGCTGTCGATCCTGTCCTTCCTCGGCCTGGACGACGCCCCGCACGCCGAGCACCCGGCGCTGCCGCGCGGCCTCGCCGCGACCGTGCACCTGCTCCAGCAGCTCGTCGACCTCGACGCCTCGGTCCGGCTCTGGTGCGTCACCCAGGGCGCCGTCGGCCTCGGCGACAACGACGCCCCGGCCAACCCGCGGCAGGCGATGCTGTGGGGCCTGGGCCGGGTGGCCGCGCTGGAGCAGCCCGCCCGCTGGGCCGGCCTGGTCGACCTGCCCACTGACCTGGAGCCGTGGACGGCGATGCGTCTCGGCGGCATCCTCACCGGCGGCGGCGTGGAGGACCAGCTCGCCGTCCGCGAGTCCGGGGTGCTGGTGCGGCGGCTCGTACCGGCCACCACCACCGACGGGGAACTCACGCCGTGGCAGCCCCGGGGCACGGTGCTGATCACCGGCGGCGCCGGTGCGCTCGGTGGGCACGTGGCCCGCTGGGTGGCCGCCGAGGGCGCGCAACGGGTGGTGCTGACCAGCCGGCGGGGGACCGGCACCCCGGGCGCCGCCGAGCTGATCTCCGAGCTGGCCGGGCTCGGCGTGGACTGCCGGGTGGTCCGCTGCGACGCCGCCGACCGCGCCGCCGTCACCGACCTCCTGGCCGATCTCCGGCGGGAGGGGCCGCCGCTGCGCGCGGTGGTGCACGCCGCGGGGGTCAGCGAGGTGGTGCCGCTGGCCGACACCACCCTGGAGGACCTGGCGTACGTCATCGCCCCGAAGGTCTGCGGCGCCGAACACCTCGACGAGCTGCTCGGCGACGCCGAACTGGACGCGTTCGTGCTCTTCTCGTCCATCTCGGCGGTGTGGGGCAGCGGCGGACAGGGCGCGTACGCGGCCGGTAACGCCTACCTGGACGCGCTCGCCGAGCGGCGACGCGGCCAGGGCCGGGCGGCCACCTCCATCGCCTGGGGACCGTGGACCGAGTCGGGCATGTACACCGAGGGTGCGGCGGAGCAACTGCGCCGCCGCGGCCTCCAGGTGATGCCGCCCGGCGTGGCGATGGCCGGGCTGCGGCACGCCCTGGCGGTCGGCGACAGCTGCGTCACCGTCGCCGACGTCGACTGGGCCACCTTCCAGCCGCTGTTCACCTCGCTGCGGCCCAGTCCGCTGCTGGCCGACCTGCCGGCCGTACGCGGGCTGGCCGCCGCCCCCGCCGAGGCGCCGGAGGCGGTCGCGCCCGGCGCCCGGGACCTGCTCGCCGGGCTGCGGGCGCTGCCGGACGACGAGCGGCGGGCCGCACTGCTGGAGATGGTGCGGGTCGACGCGGCGAAGGTGCTCGGCCACCCCTCCGCCGACGCGATCGAGACCGACCGGGGCTTCCTGGACCTCGGCTTCGACTCGCTCACCGCCGTGGAACTGCGCAACCTGCTCACCGCGGCGACCGGGCACGACCTGCCCACCACCGTCGTCTTCGACTACCCCACCCCGGACGGCCTGGCCGGCCACCTGTACGAGCAGCTCTTCGCGGGCGCTGCGGGGGACGACGGCGACGGCGGCGACGAGGAGTCCGTGCGCCGGGCCCTCGCCGCGATCCCGCTCGACGAGCTGCGGCAGGCGGGCCTGCTCGACCAGCTGCTCCAGCTGGCCCGTACGAGTGCCGGCACGCCGGCCGTGGCGTCCGCTGCCCCGGTCACGCCGTCCGCACCCGAGACCCAGATCCGCGAACTCGACGTCGCCGGCCTGGTCCGGATGGCCCTGGAAGGCTCCGACTCGTGACCCGGCCGGCCCTGAGGAGCGCCCGATGAATGTTTCCCTGGACGAGGTCGTCGGCGCGCTGCGTGCGTCCCTGCTCGACAACCAGAAGCTCAAGCAGCAGAACCAGCAGCTCACCGCCGCGCTCAGCGAACCGGTGGCGATCATCGGCATGAGCTGCCGGTTCCCCGGCGGTGTCGGGTCACCCGAGCAACTGTGGGACCTGGTGGCCGCCGGCGGCGACGCGATGTCGGCGTTCCCGGACGACCGGGGCTGGAACCTGGGCGCGCTCTACGACCCGGACCCCGACCCCGACAGCCGGGGCACGTCGTACGTGCGTGAGGGCGGGTTCCTCTACTCCGCCGGGGACTTCGACCCGGCGTTCTTCGGCATCAGTCCCCGCGAGGCCCTCGCCATGGACCCGCAGCAGCGGCTGCTGCTGGAGACCGCCTGGGAGGCGTTCGAGCGGGCCGGCATCGACCCCACCCGGCTGCGCGGCGCGCCCACCGGTGTCTACGCGGCCACCAGCAGCCAGGGTGACTACGCGGCCCTGCTCACCGGGGTCACCGGCGGCGTCGAGGGCTACCTCGGCACCGGCAGCGCCGCAGCCGTGGCGAGCGGCCGGATCTCCTACGCTCTCGGGCTGGAGGGGCCGGCGGTCACCGTGGACACCGCGTGCAGCTCGTCGCTGGTCGCGCTGCACCTCGCCTGCCAGGCGCTGCGGCTGGGCGAATGCACGATGGCGCTGGTCGGCGGGGTGTCGGTGATGGCCACCCCGACCGTCTTCGTGGAGTTCTCCCGGCAGCGGGGCCTGTCCACCGACGGCCGGTGCAAGTCGTTCGCCGCCGCCGCCGACGGCACCGGCTGGTCCGAGGGGGCCGGCATGCTGCTCGTCGAGCGGCTCTCCGACGCCCGCCGCAACGGCCACCCGGTCCTCGCCGTGCTGCGCGGCAGCGCCGTCAACCAGGACGGTGCGAGCAGCGGGCTGACCGCTCCGAACGGCCCGTCGCAGCGCCGGGTGATCCGGCAGGCTCTGGCGAACGCGGGGCTGGGTGCCGACCAGGTCGATGTCGTCGAGGCGCACGGTACGGGCACCACGTTGGGTGATCCGATCGAGGCGCAGGCGCTGATCGCGACGTATGGGCAGGGTCGGTCCGCGGATCGGCCGTTGTGGCTCGGCTCGGTGAAGTCGAACATCGGGCACACCCAGGCGGCGGCGGGTGTGGCCGGGGTGATGAAGATGGTGCTGGCGATGCGGCACGGGGTGCTGCCGCCCACGCTGCACGTGGACGAGCCCACCCCGCACGTCGACTGGTCGGCCGGGGCGGTGTCCCTGCTGACCGGCCCGCAGCCATGGCCGGAGACCGGGCAGCCACGCCGGGCCGCGGTCTCCGCGTTCGGCATCAGCGGCACCAACGCACACGTCGTCATCGAGCAGGCCGCCGCGACGGACACCGACGACGTCCGGCCGGCCGGTACGCCCGCCCCGCCGGTACCGTGGATCGTCTCGGCCCGCTCCGCACCGGCCCTGGCCGGGCAGGCGCGGCGGCTGCTGGCGCATCTGGCCGATCACCCCGATCTGACCCCCGCCGACGTGGCGTACTCGCTGGTCACCACCCGGGCGGCCCTGCCGTACCGGGCAGCGGTGATCGGCGGGGACCGCGACGCGCTGCGGGCCGGCCTGCACGCGGTCGCCGAGGAGCGCGACACCCCCGGCGTGGTGCGAGGCGTGGCCCGCCCGGCCGGCAAGGTCGCGTTCCTCTTCACCGGGCAGGGTGCCCAGCGCCTCGGCATGGGCGCCGAGCTGTGCCGCCGGTTCCCGGTCTTCGCCGCCGCCTTCGACGAGGTGGCCGGGGAGCTGAACCGGCACTTGAGCCGGCCGCTGCGGGAGGTGGTCTTCGCCGAGGCCGACTCGCCCGGCGCGGATCTGCTGGACCGTACCGAGTTCACCCAGCCGGCGCTGTTCGCCTACGAGGTCGCCGCATACCGGCTGGTCACCGCCTGGGGGCTACGCCCGCAGTTCCTGCTCGGCCACTCGGTCGGCGAGCTGGCCGCGGCACACGTCGCCGGGGTGCTGTCGCTGGCCGACGCGGCGACCCTGGTGGCCGCCCGGGCCCGGCTCATGCAGCAGTTGCCGCCCGGCGGGGCGATGCTGGCGGTGCAGGCGTCCGAGGCGGAGGTGGTCCCGCTGCTCGACGAGCGGGTGTCCCTGGCCGCCGTGAACGGCCCCCGGTCGGTGGTGCTCTCCGGCGACGAGGAGGCCGTGCTCGCGGCCGGGCGGCGGCTGTCCGCCGAGGACCGGCGGTCCCGTCGGCTGCGGGTCAGCCACGCCTTCCACTCCGCCCGGATGGACGCCATGCTGGCCGACTTCCGGATCGTCGCGGAGAAGGTCGCGTGGCACCCGCCGAACCTTCCGATCGTCTCCGACCGCACCGGCGAGCCGCTCACCGCCGCCCAGGCCACGGACCCGGGCTACTGGGTCGACCACGTCCGGGACACCGTCCGTTTCCACGCGGGCGTCGCCACCCTCGCCGCCGGCGGCGTCGGAACCTTCGTGGAACTCGGCCCCGACAGCGCCCTGACCGTGCTGGCCCGGGAGTGCCTGCCCGACATGGAACCGGCGGCCTTCGTGCCGCTCGCCCGCCGGGACCAGCCGGAGGCGACCACGCTGCTCGCCGCCCTGGCCGCGGTCGACCTGCGCGGTGCCGGGGTCGACTGGGCGGCTCCCTTCGACGGCAGCGACGCCGCGCGCGTCGAGCTGCCCACCTACGCCTTCCACCGCGAGCGTTTCTGGCCGGACCCGCCCACAGTGGATCTCATCCCGCCCGCCGCGACCGGAGAGGACGAGGAGTTCTGGGCGGCCGTGGCGCAGGGACGACCGGCCGAGCTGGCCGCCGAGCTCGGCCTGCCCGCCGACCGGCAGGACGCGCTCGCCGACGTGCTGCCCGCCCTCGCCTCCTACCGGGACCGGCGGCGTCGCGGATCGGAGCTGGACGGGCTGCGCTACCGCGCCGACTGGGAACGCGTCGACCTGTCCCCGGCCCGTACCACGCCGACCGGCCGATGCCTGCTGGTGGCCGGGGCCGGCACCGACGCCACCGCGGTGCTCACCGTGCTGCGCGCCGAGGGCCTGGAGCCGACGCTGGTCACGGTCGGAGACGACCTGGACGCCGTCGCCCGGGCCTCGCTCGCCGACGGCACCTGGTCGGTCGTGGTCTCGCTGCTGGCGGCGGAGGACCCGGCGGCCGGCGCGGGAACCGGCGCGCTCGCCGGGACGGCCGCGCTGGTGCGGGCCCTCGCCGCTGCGGGGAACGGCACGCCGATGTGGACCGTGACCCGGGGCGCGGTGGCCGTCGACGCGCACGACGCCGCTCCCGGCGTGGCCGGGGCGTACCTCTGGGGCCTGGGCCGGGTGCTGGCGCTGGAGCAGCCGCGCGTGTGGGGCGGGCTGGTCGACCTGCCGGCGGAGCCGGACGACGTCGCGCTCGCCGCGCTCGCCCGGGTCGTCGCGTCCGGCGGCGACGAGGACCAGGTGGCGGTACGCGCCGGCGGGGTGTATGCCCGGCGGCTCCGCCGGGCCCCGGCCGGCGCCACCGATACGGACTGGCGGCCCCGCGGCGCGGTCCTGGTGCACGGGTCCGCGCAGGTGCGTACCCCGCACCTGCTGCGCTGGCTCGCCGAGCGCGGCGCGTCGCACCTCGTCCTCGTGGGGCCGGTGGCGGATGCCGACCCGCCCGGCCCGGACGTCACAGTCACCGCCGTCGGCGACCTGGACGGGCTGCCCGAGGTGCTGGACCGACTGGCCGCCACCGGCAGCGAGATCCGCACCGTCCTGCACATCGCCGACTCCGACGGGGCCGGCGACCCGGTGGCGGTGCTGGACCCGCACGAGCTGGCCGACGCCGTGGCCGCCCGTACCGCCGCCGTGGAACTGCTCGGCCGGGCCTGCGCCGGCCTGCCGGTCGACGAGTTCGTCGTCTTCGCCTCGACGGCCGCCGTCTGGGGCAGCGGGGGAGCGGCGGTCGCCGCCGCCGTGGGCGCCGGGCTGGCGGCGCTGGCCGCGGGCTGGCGTGCCGCCGGCCGCCCGGCCACCGTCGTCGCGTGGGTGCCCTGGGCGGACGAGATCACCGACGCGGCGCAGTTGCGCCGCCGGGGGGTCCGGCCGCTGCCCGCCGACGTGGCCCTGTCCGCGCTGGGGCAGGCTCTGGTCCGCGGCGACGACCAACTGGCCGTGGCCGACCTCGACTGGCCCGCGTTCGTGCCGGCCTTCACCGCCGTACGGCCCAGCGCGCTACTGCGCGGCGTGCCCGAGGCGACGGCCGGCGCGGAGCCGGGGGCCGGCGACGCCGCGACCGATCCCGCCCGCGCGCTGCGCGAGCGGCTGGCCGGCGTTCCGGCCGGCGACCGGCACCGGATCCTGCTGGACCTGGTCCGGGCGCGGGTGGCCACCGTCCTCGGGCACGCCTCGCCCAACGCGGTCGAGGCCGACCGGGACTTCCTGGAACTCGGCTTCGACTCGCTGACCGCACTGGAACTGCGCGACGCGCTGCGCCAGGAGACCGCGGTGGAGCTGTCGGCGACCCTGCTCTTCGACCACCCCACCCCTACGGAGCTGGCCGTTCACCTGCTCGGCCAGCTCCTCGGCGCGGACGACGCCGGTGGACCTGCCGGGGAGAGTGCCGGCGGCGGACTGCTCGGTGGGTTGTTCAACCAGCCGAAGGCGCGCGAGGACCCGGCCGGGTATGCCGAACTGCTGGTCAAACTCGCCCAGTTCCGCCCCCGCTTCCGCGAGCCGGCGCAGCTCACCCGCCCGGCCGGCATCCTCCGGCTGGCCGAGGGCGGCGCCCGGGCGCAGTTGGTGTGCTGCTGCACGATGTCGCTGCTCTCCGGCGCGCACGAGTACGCCCGGCTGGCCGCCGGCTTCCGGGGCGTACGTGACGTGTGGGCCCTGCCCAACCCCGGGTTCGGCGTGGGCGAGGAGCTTCCCGCCGACCTCGACGCGCTGCTGCGGGTGCACGCCGACACGGTGCTGCGTACCGTCGGTGCCGGCCCGTTCGTGGTGGCCGGTCACTCCGGTGGTGCGATGGTGGCCAACCTGCTCGCCGGGGAGCTGGAACGCCAGGGCCGCCCGCCGGACGCGGTGGTGCTCATGGACACCTACCCGGCCGACAGCGAGGTGCTCGGCGGGTGGGTGCCGCAGCTTCTCGACGGGATGATCGACCGGGACACCGCGTACACGCCGATGGACGACTGGCGGACGACGGCGTGGGCGGGCTACCTGCCGCTGTTCCTGGACTGGCAGCCGACCGAGATGGCGGCGGCGACCCTGCTGGTGCGGGCCACCGAGCCGCTGGGGGAGTGGGACGGCGAACCGGACGGCTGGCGGTCGCGCTGGCCCTACCCGCACGAGGCTGTCGACGCGGCCGGCGACCACTTCAGCATGGTCGCCGACCGGGGGCCGGAACTCGCCGGCACGGTCCAGCGCTGGCTGGCCGCGCGGGGTCTGTGACCGGTTCCGCCCCTGGCGTGCCCCTAGCGCCCCCTATCGGCACACATACATCTATCGGACCGACGTTCCAGGACGGAGCATGACGACGTGGACGAGGCAGTGGTGGTCACGGAGCTGGTCAAGCGGTACCAGCCCAACATGCCACCGGCGGTGGACGGGCTGAGTTTCTCCGTCGCCGCCGGTGAGGTCTTCGGCCTGCTCGGGCCGAACGGTGCGGGCAAGACGACGACGATCGGGGTGCTGACCACACGGGTGCGGGCCACCTCGGGCCGGGCCCGGGTGTGCGGCGCGGACGTGATCGGCTCGCCCGCCGCCGCCCGGCAGTTGCTGGCGGTCGTACCGCAGCGGGTGAACCTGGACCGGGCGCTGACCGTCCGGCAGAACCTGCTGTTCCACGCGGCCTACCACCGGGTGCCCCGGGCGCAGCGCATCCGGCGGGCGGACGAGCTGCTGGACCAGATGGGGCTCAAGGACTTCGCGAACCACCGCACCGACTTCCTGTCGGGCGGCCTCGCCCAGCGGACGATGATCGCCCGCGCGCTGATGCACTCGCCCCGGGTGCTCTTCCTCGACGAGCCGTCGGCGGGCCTCGACCCGCAGTCCCGGCTCTTCGTGCACGACCGGATCGCCGAGCTGAAACGGGACGGCGTGACAGTGGTGGTCACCACGCACGACATGGACGAGGCGGAGAAGCTCTGCGACCGGGTCGGCATCGTCGACCACGGCAAGCTGCTCACCATGGACACGCCGTCCGCGCTGACCCGTACGCTGCCGGGCAGCAGCACCCTGACCCTCGTGGTGACCCCCGGCGCCTCCGCCGAGGAGGTGCGGGCCGCGCTCGATGCGATCCCCGACGTGGAGCAGGTGGAACACTTCAAGATGACCGCCAAGGTGCCCGTCGCCGCGCCGGCGTTTCCCGGCATGCCGGCGATGCCGATGCCCGCCCCGGTCCCGGACGCGCCCGCCGACTCGGACGCCCCCCTGTCCTTCCGGGTCTACACCAGCGGTCAGCCGGCCAACGCCATCCCGATGGCGATGAAGATCCTCGCCGACCTGGGTTGCGAGGTTCGTGACCTCAACATCGGCCAGCCCAGTCTGGAAGATGTCTTCATCCACCTGACCGGAAGGGAACTTCGGTGAGCGTCACCGCCCCCGCCCCCCCGTCCGCGCCGTCACCGCCCGCGGCGCCGCCGCCGGTGCGCGCGCTGGACCAGCTCGCCACCTTCCGCGCGGTGCTCTCGCGGGACCTGTTCGTCACCGGCCGGGAGCTGATCGGCTTCCTGCTCCAGGTCTTCATCCAGCCGCTGTTCATGCTGCTGATCTTCGGCAAGGTGCTCAGCGACCTGGGCTACGCCAGCGACGACTTCTCCAACGTGCTGCTGCCCGGCGTCATCGCGCTGAACGCCTTCCTGATCGGCCTGGAGAACACCGCGCTGCCGATGATGATGGACTTCTCCTTCACCCGGGAGATCGAGGACCGCCTCCTGGCGCCCATGGCGACCCCGCTGGTGGCGCTGGAGAAGATCGTTTTCGGGGGCATCCGTGGCCTGATCGCCGGTGTGGTGCTGATCCCGGTCGGCATGCTCATGCTCGGCGTCACCTGGCCCTGGGCGGTGGTGCTCAAGGTGGTCGGGGTGTTGGCGATCGGCGCGCTGGTCGGCGCGGCGGTCGGTCTCGCCTTCGGCACCCTGGTGCCCACGCAGCACATCCAGATCATGTTCACCGTGGTGATGACCCCGATCATGTTCACCGGCGCCACCCAGTTCCCGCTGCTCGGCCTGGACTCGCTGCGCTGGTATCAGGTGATCTGTTCGCTGAACCCGCTGACCTACATCAGCGAGGCGACCCGGTCGCTCGTCGGCCCGCCGGGGGTCGAGTCGCTGCCGCTCTGGCTGTGCATGTGTGTCCTCACCGGGGTCTTCGTGGTGTTCTCGGCGATCGGCATGCGTGGCTTCATGCGCCGCGCCATGGACTGACCGCCCGGACGCGATCCGCCGAGGGCCCGAACCGCAGATGCGGTTCGGGCCCTCGCTTTCGCCCCGTGTCGCAGGGGGCCGGTGGTCACCGCGCCCCTGCGACAGCCGTCAGGACGTGGCGCTCTGTGCCTCGTCGGCCAGCGTCTCGGCATACACGACGAGCCGGGACGGCAGGTCGGTCCGGCGCTTCACGTCGAGCTTGCGGTAGACCCGGGTCAGGTGCTGCTCGACAGTGCTCACCGTGATGAAGAGCTTGCTGGAGATCTGGCGGTTGGTGTGGCCGTGTGCGGCCAGCGCGGCAACGCGCCGCTCGGCGTCGCTCAGCCCGTCGTCCGGTTCCTGGAGTTCGGCGGCGGCCGGGTACGCCGGCAGTCCACTGCCCGGCTCCCGGCGAATCAGCCGCTGAGCCAGCACCGACGCCCCGCAGTCCTGCGCGAGCTGGTAGGCGCGGCGGACGAGCAGCCGGGCGCGGGCGGAGTCTCCGGCGCGCTGCAGCGTCTGACCGGTGTCGCCGAGGGCGCGGACGAGCTCCAACCGGTCGCCGCTGGACTGGAGCAGGTTGACCGCTTCGGAGAGCAGCTTGCGCCGGTGGTCCTGGGCGGCGGTGGTGGCGAGCAGGCGCAGCGTACGGCCCCGGGTCCGGTCGTCGACCCCGTGCGGCACCCGCAGTTGCTCCTGCAGGAGCTGCATGGCCTGCGTCTTGTTGCCGACGCTGAGCTGCACCCGGGCCAGCTCCAGCCGCCACGGCACCAGTCCGGCCGCGTCGATCCCCCACGTGCGCATAAGCTCGCCGCAGCGCCGCAGGTCGGTGGTGGCGGCGTGCGGCCGGCGTACGGCCAGGTGGTGCCGGCCGCGTGCGGCCAGGTAGTGCAGGCCCAACGGGGTGCGGAAGATGCCGGGCGGGGTCGGGTGGGCCAGCCACCGGTCGGCCTCGGCGAACCGGCCCGACTCCGTCGCGGACGCGATCAGGGTGGACAGCGGTCCGGCGATCGCCACTCCCCAGGCGGGGGCTGGCATGTCCTCCAGGGCCGCGCGGGCGTGGTGCTCGGCACCGGGCAGATCGCCGACGCGCAGGGCCGCCTCCGCCCGGATCGCCCGGATCACCGCCCGCCAGCCCGGCGCGTGCTGAACCACCGGCCGGTCGAGCAGCACGTCGCCCCAGACCACGGCCCGGTCCGACCGGCCGGCCCAGAGCAGCGCCAGCAGGGGCGCGGTCAGCAGGCCGAGGGCGCCGTCGTCCGTGTGGTGGCGCTGCAGGATCTGCTCGGCGGTCGGCGCCGTGTCGTTGTCGGCGGTCGGCGTCAGCGCGGTGCCGAGCACCGTGACCGCCTGCAGGAGCGGGCTGACGGTGGTCGGGGCGCCGGCCGCGCGGCTCCAGGTGGCCGGCGTCTGCCGTACGCTCGCCAGGTGGTCCGGGTGGGAGAGGGAGACCAGAAGCTGCATGATCCGCAGGCGGCCGGGCGGGGTGGCCGGAGCCTGCTCCTCGTCCGCCGAGAAGCCGCTGACGGCCTCGGCAGCCTCGTCGACGCGGCCCTGCCAGAGCAGGTACGGCACCGCGGAGAGGCTCGCATCGGTGGACCAGCCGGCGGCGCGCGCCGTCTGCACCAGCTCCGTCAGCTGCCCGTTCACCGTCAACGGGTTGAGCTGCCAGCGGGCATTCACCAGCATCTCGGTGGTGGCGGTGCGTTGCCGCTCGTCCACCGGCGCGCTGGCGAGCAGCCGCAGGCAGGCCGCCGCCACGTCGGGCCGGCCGGACGAGAGCGCGTGACCGGCGGCGTCCTGGAGCACCGGCACCCGCCAGCCGGCCACCGTCGCACCGGCGGCCACGAGGTGCTCGGCTACCACGCTCGCCTCGGCGCCGCGGTCGTGCAGCACCTCGGCGGCCCGCTGGTGCAGGGCGCGCCGCTCGTCGGCCGACATGTCAGCGAGGATCGAGTGCAGGATACGCGAGTGGCGTAGCTGGTCGGACTCCATCAGACCCGAGGTACGCAACACCCGCACCGCCGGGACCGTGGTCGCGGGCATCACGTCGAGGAGGTGGCCGAGCAGTTCGGCCGACGCGGGCCGGTCGAGCACGGCGAGCGCCTGGGCCACCCGGCGTACCCCGGGCTCGTGGCGGTAGAGACACCCGAGGACGGCCTGGTCGAACGCGTCACCGACGGACGGAAGGTCGTGGTCGCTGCCCCCGCCACCGGCCCGTTCGTCGAGCAGCGCCCGGGTGAGCAGTGGATTGCCTCCGGTCATCCGTACGTAGTGTTCCGCGGTCCTGCGGGTGTCGGCGTCGTCGACGGCGCCCTCGACCAGCCGGGCGACGGCGTCGACGGTCAGTGGTGGCAGGCCGATCCGGGAGAAGTGCGGCTGGCTGAGCAGCTCGGCGCGGAACAGCTGGTGCGGCGGGCGCAGCGTCGACGCCTCCGCGAACACGACCATGATCCGGGCGTGGCGCAGCCGCCGGGTCACGTAGAGCAGGCAGTGCAGCGAGGCCGGGTCCGCGTGGTGCACGTCGTCGACGAGGAGGACCAGGGGCCCGTTGGCCGTCAGGTCGATCAGGGTGGTGAAGAGGCCGTGCAGCAGGGGTGCCCAGGCCCGGTCTACGTCGGACGCCTCGCCGCCGACTTCGGGCAACGGCACCGCGGAGGTGGCGTCGCGCAGCAGCTTCCCGACGTGGGCGGCGGCCTCCGGGGCGAGTCGTGCACTGTGGAACAGCTGCCCGACGACTCCCAGGTGGAGACCGCGCTCCGCCCGCGAGCCGGTCGCGCTCATCACCTGCCCGCGGGAGCCGGCCGTCCACTCGCCGAACGACTCCAGCAGACTGGTCTTGCCGCTGCCCACGGCACCGGTGACCAGCGCGACGTGTCCGCGCTGCTGCTCTTCGCACGCGTGGAACACGCGCCGCAGACGGGTGATCTGTTCCTCTTGCTGAACCAACACCTGCGCGTAAGCCCTCCTTGTACGCGGCGCGGGCCTGGAAACGCCGGTGCGGCCCGACACCGCCACCCCTGCCGGAGACAGCCGCCCCTCCGCCCGCGTCTCGACGGGTAGGGGTGGAGCGCGCCGGGCGGCCACGCCGGGTGGACCTGAAATCCTTCGTCGGACCGGTCTTCTCGCCGTACGGTCCGCGTGTCGAGGCGAGTCTGGCACCGGCATGATGGTGCGACAACGGGCGTGAGACCCCATCGTTTCGCATCCAAACCTGCGGGCCCCGGAAGGCATTTAGGGGTTGCGCGGTTCGGGGTGATGGGTGTTGGAGCCGATCGGCCCGGGGGAGGCGACACGCCGGTGAGCGGCTGGTGCCGGGGCGTACGGCTCGATGGTGCCACACCGCGATTCCCGGCGCACGCCGATGATACCCACAGTGGTGGTGAGCGAACTCTTCGCGACGGTCGGCGAGGGTGACGGTCGCGTGACGCCCGTCGGCTGTTCCGTGCGGAAGCCCGACCGGGATCAGCGCGGCCGAGGGCCGGACGGACGGCCGCCCGGGGGGTCCGTGCCCCGCGTCAGCGGATCCAGCACCGTCGTGCCGGAGCGGTCGAACCGCAGCCGTCCGGCGAGTTCGCCGCGCGAGTTGACGTCCAGCTTCCGGTAGATGCGCGTCATCCGCTGTTCGATCGCGCTGACCGTCAGGAAGAGCTTCTCGGCGATCTCACGATTGGTGTGACCCTGGGCGGCCAGGGTGGCCATCCTGGATTCGGTGTCCGTCAGGCCCTGGACCAGGACCGCCGCATCCGCCCGGCTGCCGGTGGCGCCGTCCCTGGTGGACAGGGCGCTGGGCCACAACGTCGGGATGCCGCACTCCTCCGCGAGAGCCCGGGCCGACCGGGTCGCGGCGCGGGCCTGCCGCCGGTCGCCGGCCTGCTCGTAGGCGTGACCGAGGTCGGCAAGGTTGTGCGCCAGTTCCATCCGGTCGCCGCACTGCCGCAGCAGCCGTACGGCGCTGCGCAGGTGCGGGATCCGTTCCTGTCCCTCCTCGGTCGCGGCCAGAACCCGCAGGGCCGCGGCCCGGTACCGGACATGGACGGGCCGCAGCCGGGCCAACTCGTCGCGCACCAGCTTGCGCGCCTGCTGACGGCGGCCCATCCGGAGCAGTGCCCGAGCCGACTCGGTGCGCCACGGCACCAGGCCCGAGAAGTCCAGCTGCCACCGCTGCATCAGCTGCCCGCAGAGCTGGAAGTCGGCCAGCGCGGCCTCGGGGCTTCCCGCGGCGAGGGCGTGCGTCCCGCGGGCGTGCAGGTAGTGCAGCCCGAGCGGGGTCTCGAAGATCGCCGGCGGCACCGGCACCTGAAGGCAGGCGGCCGCCGTGTCGAGCTGGTCCATATAGGTCAGGGCCCGTATCCGGACGGCGAGAGGTATCCCGATCACCACCCCCCAGCCTTTCGGCGAGAGCTGCCCCAGTGCCTCGTCGGCCAGCTTGCCGGCGCGGGGGAGGTCGCCGAGCCGGCCGGCGACGGCGGCCCGCAGGGCGGTGAGCGTGGCCGAGGGGGTGGGGTGGTGCGGGGTGGCGAGGTGGCGGTCCAGCCGGTCGCACCAGTCGTCGGCCAGGTCGAGCTGGTCGGCGTAGATCATGGCGATGAGGGCGCAGATGACCCTCCACATGTGCGGTTCGTCGTCCGGCCCGGTGGTCGACAGTGTCCGCTCGGCCTTCTCGACCACGCCCGCGTCACCCCGGGCCAGCACGCCGGACAGCAGGATGACTCCGCTGAGCCCGTGCTTGACCCGGGCCAGCGTGAGCGGATCCCGCGCGGCCACGGCGGGCGCGGGCCGGTCGACCATGACCCCGGGATAGAGCGTCGAGATCCAGCCGGTGATGATGAGCAGCTCGGCCACGGACTGCGGATCTGCGGGATCCGACCGCTCGCTGAGGTGCCTGACCAGGTCGACGGCCTTGTCGATCTCACCGTGCCAGAGGAGGTACTGGATGGGACCGGCGGCCTGTTGGCTGCCGAGGTGCCCGGCCCGGATGGCGGTGGCGACGCTGACCAGGTGGGGGATCGTGGCCTGCGGGTCGAGTCGCCACTCGGCGCGCGCCAGCGCGGAGCGGATCCGCGCCCGCAGACACTCGCCGACGCCACTGCGGTGCGCCCGGCGCAGGTACCGCAGGGCGGTCTCCACCTCGCCGTCGAGCAGCGCCTGCTCGCCGGCGTCCAGCAGGGTCTGCGCCATCCAGGGTTCGGCCAGCTCGCCGATGTCCACCAGGTGCGGCGCGATGCGGGCCGGGGGCGCGCCGTCGTCGTGCAGCAGGCGGGCTGCTCCCAGATGCAGCCGTACGCGTTCCTCGGCGGTCATCCCGTCGATCACGGCCTGGGTCACCGCCGGATGGCGCAACCCCTGTTCGTCGATCAGCCCGGCGCTGGTCGACTTGTCGACAGCGCCCAGCGCGGGGTGCAACCGGGCGTCGACGAGATGCGGCAGCAGGCTGCCGTGCAGCGGCTCGCCGGTCACGGCGAGCACTCGGGCGGCGTTGAGCACCAGGCGGTCGCAGCGGTACAGGCAGCTCAGCACGGCCTCCCGGAACGACTCGCCGACCGCCGGGGCGCCGGCGGACCGTGGCGCGGCTGCCTGGTCATCGGCGAGCGCGTGCACCAGGAGCGGATTCCCGCCGCTGATCCGGTGGCTCTCCTCGGCGATGCTGCGGGCGAGCGGGATGTCGAGCCGCTGGGCGAGCAGCTGGAACGTCCCCTCGGCGGTGAGCAGCGGCAGGCGGATGCGGTGCAGCTTCGCCGGTTGCAGCATCTCGGCGTGCACGTCCGCCTGCCACGGCCGGGTGCGTGGCGCCTCCGTCAGGACCATCAGCACGGATAGGCCGGAGAGCCGCCGGGCCACGTAATCGAGACAGCGCAGCGACGGCACGTCCGCGTGGTGGATGTCGTCCACCACGATGACCAGCGGCCCCCGCGAGGTCAGTTCGAGCAGGGCGCGCCCGATGGCGGCGGTGAGCCGGGCGTTCTCCGCGTCCGCCGGATCGGCGTCGCTCCATGCGAGGGCGCCCGCGTCCAGCAGCCGGGCGAGGCGGGCCCGGATGTCGGGGGCGTCCGCGGCGCACGACGGCACCGCGCGGACGAGCTGCCGGACGACCTCCAGCGGTACGCTGCGCTCCGCGCGGGAGGCGCTCGCGCCGATGACCCGTGCTCCGGCGTCGCAGGCGCGCCGGGCGAAGGCCTGTGAGAGCGCGGTCTTGCCGGAGCCGACCGGGCCGGTCAGCACGGTCACCGGCCGGTCGGTCGGCGAGGTGCCGCCGCGGAGCAGGTCTGCGAGTCGGCGCTCCAGCAGGCCGAGCTGGCTCGAACGCTCGGTCAGCTCCATCACCGCCCCCTCCGGGGGAGGGCCGGGTGCCCGGTGCGGCCCGACAGCTCGACCAAATTGGAGACCGGCAATTCTTGACCCATTCCATTATCGGCAAGGATCGACTGGTGTCGAGCCTTGCCGGTGCGCCATCGACCGACTTGACCGGTTGGCTGCTGCGAGCCGTGTTCCCGTGTGCGTCGGCGATAATTCCCCAGCTCTCTCGGGGTCGACACTTCCTATCGACCTGCTTGATGGTGGGAGTATGGCAGTTGGGCAATTGGGCGGCAAGCCGAGTTGTGTAAAGGATGGGCAAACATGGGTTACTTGTCTCGGGTGACCCGACCGGGGGTGGCGACGGAAAGTCGCCGGCTGGTCCCGTACCGTGACAGAGCGCTCTCCTGAGCCGATGGTTCCGCTTATTCGGCCCGCCTGCTGATTGGCGAATGGGCTCTTCCGTGCTAATCCGACGTCCGGGCGTTACCGGTCGCTCTCGCCGCAAGGTTCGAGGCTGCCGCGGTCGCGGCGTGCGGAGGCGTCGAGCTGGGCGTCATCGTCGTTGAACTCGGCGTTCGTGACCCCGCCCGTGCCGATCCCGGCGCGGGCGGGCGTGGTGCCGGAAGCTGCTGTGGAGGTGTCGTCCGCCCCCGGGGCGGGGCCGTGGGGTCCGGTCGGGGCTCCGGCAATTGCCGGAGGCGCTCGATTGTTGCGATGTAAGGCATTGATGCCGGAACTGCGATCGATGCCTGTCCGGCCCTGCCGGCGGTCGAGGCTTGGTGTGCGTCGGCGGGCCACGATTCGGACGTTTGGGAGATTCTGCGATTATGTATGAAAAAGAATTATGAATCCGAGTGTCCCGTTGGTTGCGGAGGCCTGCGGTCCCATCCGGCCCGAAGGCTGATCTAATGCGGCACACGTCAATGCGATAAAGCCGTGACGGCGAGCTGCCGGGCATCGAGGAGGACGTTTTACGGTCGATTTTCGCTCGCTGAGGACAAATGCGGCCTCTGCATTGTTCGCCGAGCCGGAGTGAGCGCTCGTGTCGGCCGTTGTGTCAGGACGGCCGGGATTCGGTCCTAGCTGGCCAGTAGGCCCGGACAGGGGGATTCGGACTCGGCGGCTAGGGGTTGTGCCCGACGATAGCCCGGCCCTAATTTCGGGGCACCCGGTCTCCACCGTCTGGATAGCCGGACATGGGGCCGTGCAGGCCCGAGACCTGAAGGGTTCTGTGGCCGTCGTGATGTCCCAGCTGCCGCCGCGACTCGTTGCGGCCCCGCGCAGGGGATAGCGGAGATGACGCTGCTGCCGGTGCTGCGTGGATTCGGTGCGGATCGGGCCGACGCGGTCACGGTGGCCGGAGAAGCCCTCTCCAGCGAGGCCCTGCTGGGCTGCGTCACCGCCGTCGCTGATCGGATCAGGGGCGCGACCGCGGTCGCGGTCGACGGCACACCGACGCTGGAAGCGGTGGTCGGAATGCTCGGCGCCCTCCTCGCCGGGGCACCGCTCGTACCGCTGCCTCCCGGCGCCGACGAACGCGAACGCCGCCGTATCCTGCGGCAGTCCGGAGCGACGGTGATCCTCGGCCGTGCCCCGTCCGGGGCCGACGGCCTGTCCACGATCCCGGTCGACCTGCGAGAACACGCCTCGACGCGGCATCCCGAGCCCGCCCCGGGCAGCGACGCCGTCATCCTCTACACAGGTGGCGCATCAGGGCCGCCACGAGGGGTGCGCATCTCGCGCCGCGCCATCGCCGCCGACCTCGACCTTCTGGCCCGTGCGTGGCACTGGAGCGAGGAGGACGTGGTCGTCCAGGGCACCCCGCTGTTCCGGGCGTACGGTCTGGTCGTCGGCCTGCTCGGCGCGCTGCGGGCCGGCAGCCGTTTCGTCCACCTCGACCACGCCGGCACCGGGCCGGTCGGCTCCGTGCACCTGGCGTCGCCCGACCAGTGGGCGAAGATAGCGCTGGACGGCCACCGGGCCCGGCCGCTGTCCGCGGCGCGGATCCTCGTTTCCGCGGACGGCCCGCTGGCCCGCGCCGTGGCCGAACGGCTCCGACTGCTCACCTCGCACCGGCCGGTGCAGGCCTACGGCACCACCGAGACGCTCGTCGCGCTGACCGGGCGCCCCGGCGACCGTACGGTGCCGGGCGCTGTCGGCACCCCCCTGCCCGGCGTCGAGACGCGCGTGCTGGACCGCGAGGACCGGCCGGTGCCGGCCGACGGCCAGTCGGCGGGCGAGCTGAGCGTCTGCGGGCCGATGCTGTTCAGCGGGTACGTCGGCGGGCGGAGCCTCGCCGCCGGTCGCTGGCACGCCACCGGGGACCTGGCCAGCGTGGCCCCCGACGGCACGTACCGGATCATCGGGCGACGCGGGCTCGACGTGGTGCACAGCCGGGGCCGGCGGATGCCCGCCGGGCAGATCGAGGAGGCGTTGCTGAGCCACCCCGGCGTGCGCGACGCCGCCGTCGTCGGCACGCCGCACCACGCGCTCGGCGAGCAGGTCACCGCCTACGTCGTCGCCGAGGGGGTGACCGCGCAGGTGCTCATCGACCACGTCGGCCGGTACCTCTCGGCGGGCCAGCGCCCCCGGCGGGTGCACTTCGTCGACGAGTTGCCGCGCAGCGCCTTCGGGCGGATCAGGAAGTCCCTGCTGATCGCCGGCGGCTGAGCCGGCCGGACAGGGGGCAGCGGTGACCCGCCCCCGCCACGGTCAGCCCTCCACCCAGCCGTGCCGCCGGGCCAGCTCCAGCATCCTCGCACGTACCGCCACGATCTGCGCTCCGGTCAGGTCCGACACGGAGGTCACCAGCGCCTCGGTGGTCTCCGCGGAGAAGGCCCGCTCGGAGAGGACGTCGCACAGGCCCTCGTCGTCCTCCGCGCCGCCCGTGGCCTGTCCGCTGTCCCTGCTGCGCCCGCCGCCGACCGTGACGCCGGACACCCGCACCAGCACGGCCTTGGGCCCGCGCTCGGTCTCCACCGCGTCGTACTCGACCGGGACGCCGGGCGTCAGTGCCCACTTGTCGCCGTCGAGCATGTTCGCGTGCACGAACACGTCGTCGCTGCCGTCGTCCGGGGCGATGAACCCGTAGCCCCGCACCTCGTCGAACCGCACCACTTTGCCAGTGAGCATCGCCATTCCCGCGTCCATCCGCCCCAAATCCAGGTGCCCCGCCCGCAGGACCGGGACGGCGCTCAGAGTGGCACCTGTCCCGTGCAGGCCGGCACCCGTACCCGACCCCTATGGTGCACCTATCGCCGAGGCCCGCCGCGGCGAGGGGTGCCGCAGCGCCTACCATCGGCCAACGTGATCGAGCAGATCCTGCCCTCCACCGTGGCGGTGTCCGAGTCCTTCACCGATCCCGCCGGCGTGACCCTGTTCCCCGAGGAGGAGGCGCTGGTGGCACGGTCGGTGGAGAAACGACGCCGGGAGTTCACCACCGTGCGGCACTGCGCCCGGCTGGCTCTCGGCGAGCTGGGCCTCGCCCCGGCGCCGATCGTCTCCGGCGCACGCGGTGCCCCGCTCTGGCCCGACGGCGTGGTCGGCAGTATGACGCACTGCGATGGCTACCGGGCGGCGGTCGTCGGCCGTACGGCGGCGTTCGCCAGCCTCGGGGTGGACGCCGAGCCGCACGCCCCGCTGCCCGACGGGGTGCTCGGAGCGATCGCCCTGCCGGCCGAACGGTCGCGCACCGTCACGCTGGCCGCGGTCCGCCCCGCCGTCTGCTGGGACCGGCTGTTGTTCAGCGCCAAGGAGGCGGTGTACAAGGCGTGGTTCCCGCTCACCGGCCAGTGGCTGGACTTCTCCGAGGCGGACATCGTGTTCGACCCGGCCGGCACGTTCGAGGCCCGGCTGCTGGTGCCCGGTCCGGTGCTCGGCGGGGCCGAGGTGCGGGCGTTCGCGGGCAGGTTCCTGGTCGAGCGGGGACTGGTGGTCACCGCGATCAGCATCCCGGCGGTCGCGTCCTAACCGTCGGCGCTGAGCCGCGTCTTCTGCACCTTGCCCAGGGCGTTGCGGGGCAGGGCGTCGACCAGGCGCACCTCGCGTGGTCGCTTGTGCGCCGAAAGGTGCCGGGCCACGAAGTCGATCAGCTCGGCCTCGCCCACCCCGTCGCCCACCACGTACGCGGTGACCTGCTGACCGAGGTCGGGGTGCGGTGTGCCCACCACGGCTGCCTCACGGACCCCCGGGTGCGTCAGCAGGGCGTCCTCCACCTCCCCCGCGCCGATCCGGTAGCCACCGCTCTTGATCAGGTCGGTCGACGCCCGGCCGACGATCCGGTGCCAGCCGTCCGGGTCGACGGTGGCGACGTCCCCGGTGCGGAACCAACCGTCCGGGGTACGGCTCGCCGCGTCGGCGTCCGGACGGTTGAGGTAGCCGTCGAACAGCGTGGGGCCGGTGACCTGAAGCTCGCCCATCGTCGCCCCGTCGGCCGGGAGCGGGGTGCCGTCGTCGCCGACCAGCCGCGTACGGACCCCGGGCAGCGCCAGCCCGACGGTGCCGGGCCGGCGTGGGCCGTCCGTCCGGGCGCTCACAGTGATCAGGGTCTCGGTCATCCCGTACCGCTCGACGACCCGGTGACCGGTGAGGGTGGCGAGGTCGGCGAAGACCGCCGCCGGCAGCGCCGCGCTGCCCGAGACCAGCAGCCGCGCCGGACGCAGCGCCCGGGCCGCGTCCGGGTCGGCGGCGATTCGGGACCACACCGTCGGCACCCCGAAGTACATCGTGCCGTTGGCGGCGGCGTACCGGTCGGGGCGGGGGCGGCCCACGTGGTGCAGCCGGCCGCCCAGCCGCAGTGGTCCGAGCACGCCGAGCACCAGCCCGTGCACGTGGAACAGCGGCAGGCCGTGCACCAGCAGGTCGTCCGGCGTCCATGCCCAGGCGTCGGCCAGCCCGTCGAGGCAGGCGGCGATCGCGCGGCGGGAGATCACGGCGCCCTTCGGGGCGCCGGTGGTGCCGCTGGTGTAGAGGATCACCGCGGTGCGGGCCGGATCCGGCTCGGGGTGGACGGTGTCCGACCGGCGGGTCAGGTCGACGGGTACGACGGGCCGGCCGGCGTCACCGACGGTGCGTTCCGCGCCGGCCGGGACCAGCAGCGCCGTCGCGCCCGAGTCGCGCAGGATGTGATCGCGCTCCATCGGCCCGGCGTCCGGCGGGATCGGCACGACCGCAACCCCGGCCGTCAGCGCGCCCACCACGCCGACCACGGTCTCCAGGGTGGCGGTGGCCTCGATCGCCACCCGGTCGACGCCGCGCAGCTCGTCGGCCACCGCCGTGGCAAGGCGGCGAAGCTCCACCCAGGACGCCGCCCGGCCGCCGACCCGGATCGCGTCCGGGTGCTCGTCGGTTGTCTTCGTCAGCCAGCCCAGCAGCGGCATGGTGCGATCCTCTCAGCGGCCCGGTCCGAGCCCTGCCGGGGGCCGCGACGCCGGTAGGGTCGTGGGGTACCGCCGGATCCGGGCGGGCGAGTGCGCCGCCGGTGGGCCGGGAGAACGGTCCTGACCGTAGTCGGGGGTCTCCGCGGCCTGCCACCCCTACCGGCCGTGGCGGTCGTGCGGGCGGGGAGGTGACATCGATGGTCGCGAGGGCGACGGCGGCACCCGACGGTGTCCGGGCGGTGGTGTTCGACCTCGACGGGGTGCTGGTCGACAGCCTCGCCGTGGCCAGAGAGGCGTTCGCCCTCGCCTACGCCGAGGTGGTCGGCGACGGCCTGGCCCCGGTCGACGAGTACTGCCGCCACCCGGGCCGGTACCTGCCGGAGGTGCTGGAGCTGATGGGTCTGCCGGCGGCGCTCGCCGAGCCGTTCGTGCGGCAGAGCAACCGCCTTGCACACCGGGTCAGCCCGGTCGTCGGCGCGGCGGAGCTGCTGCGCACCCTGCGTCGGCGGGGGATCGGGCTCGCCGTGGCCACCGGCCGCAGCGGTGTACGCGCCCGGGACCTGCTCGGCCGGCTCGACCTGTTGCCGCTCGTCGACCACGTGGTGGGCTCGGACGAGGTGCCCCGCCCGAAGCCCGCGCCCGATATCGTACGGCGGGCGCTGCACCTGCTCGGGGCCCGGCCGGAGGAGGCGCTGATGGTCGGCGACGCGCCCAGCGACCTGGCCAGCGCGCGGGCGGCCGGGGTGACGGCGGTGGCCGCGCTGTGGGGCGAGTCCGACGAGGAGACGCTGCGCGCGGCCGGCCCGGACGTCGTTCTGACCCGGCTCGACGAGCTGCTGCCGCTCTGCCCGGCACGGCGGTGACGAGCCACACCGGATCCGTGGGCGAGAAGCCGCCCGGAGCCGCCGCCCGCCCGGACGGGACGCCCGGACACCTGGCGTGACCGGGCGACACCCCTGTCGCCGGGCGGTACCCCTGTGGAGGATGGTTTCCCGCCTCGACACCCCCGATTCGTCACCTGATCAGTTGATCGGGACATCGGTTGCGCGGATGATGTCGGGCGTCGGTCGGCCCGGGTCCGGCCCGTTGCCGCGGACCGACGCCGCGATCAGCCGAGTGGTCCGCCCTTCCCGGCGGCAAACCGCACATGAAGGAGGACCATCCCGGATGCCGGTCATCGAGGTCGATCATCTGCAGAAGCGGTACGGCGAGAAGGTCGCGGTCGACGACGTTTCCTTCACCGTCGAGCAGGGCGAGATCTTCGGCGTCCTCGGCCCGAACGGCGCCGGCAAGACGACCACTGTGGAATGCGTGCAGGGGTTGCGCCGTCCCGACGGCGGGACCGTCCGGGTGTTCGGGCTGGACCCGGTGCGCGACCGCACCGAGGTGCGCCAGCGCGTCGGCGCCCAGCTCCAGGAGAGCCAACTGCCGGACAAGGTGCGGGTGCGGGAGGCGCTGGACCTGTACCGGTCCTTCTACCGCAACCGGGCCGACATCGACGAGCTGCTGACCGACCTCGGCCTGGCCGAGCAGCGCAACACCTACTTCCAGAAGCTCTCCGGCGGGCAGAAGCAGCGGCTGTCGGTGGCCCTGGCGCTGGTGGGCAGGCCGGAGATCGCCATCCTCGACGAGCTGACCACGGGCCTCGACCCGCAGGGCCGCCGGGACACCTGGGATCTCGTCGAGCGGATTCGCGACCGCGGCGTCACCGTCGTGCTGGTCACCCACTTCATGGAGGAGGCGCAACGACTCTGTGACCGGATCGCGATCATCGACAAGGGGCGGATGGTGGCCATCGACAGCCCCGCTGGCCTGCTCGCCCGGGTCGGCAGCGAGCACCGGGTGCACTTCCGCCCGGCGGAGCCGGTCGAGGACGCCCTGCTGCTCGCCGCGCCCGACGTGACCGGGGTCAGCCGCTACGGGGCGGAGGTGACGGTGACCGGCACGAAGGACGTGCTCCAGTCGGTCCTGGCAGTGCTCAACGGGCGCGGGACGACCTACACGGACCTGCGGGTCGAGCAGCCCACCCTCGACGACGCCTTCGTCGCCCTGACCGGCCGCGGCGGCCGGGCCGCCGCGCAGTCCCCGACCGACGGGAGGTCGTCGTGAGCGCCCTGTCCAAGCTGATCGCCGTCGAGACGAAGCTGTTCCTCCGGGAGCCCGTGTCGTTGTTCTTCGTCTTCGCCCTGCCGATCGGCCTGATGCTCGTCTTCGGCCTGCCGCAGCGTGCCGGTACCGCCGCCGACACCGGCCAGCACGCCGAGCAGACGTTCCTGCCGTCRCTCGCGCTGGCTCTCACCATCGGCATGCTCGCGCTCTTCACCCTGCCGATGGCGCTGGGCATCTACCGGGAACGCCGGATCCTGCGCCGTCTGGCGACCACCCCGGTGCAGCCCGCGCTGCTGCTGGTCGCCCAGGTCGTGGTCAACCTCGTGATGGGCGTGCTCGGTGCGGTGGTCACCTCGATCGCCGTGCGGTTCCTGCTGGACCAGCCGGCGCCGGCCAACCTGCCCGGGTTCGTACTGGCCTTCCTCCTCGGGGTCGCGTGCCTGTTCGCCGTCGGCCTGCTGATCGCGGCGCTGGCGCCGTCGGCCCGGGCGGCACAGTCGATCGGCCCCGCGCTGTTCTTCCCGCTGCTCTTCCTGGCCGGCGCCTGGCTGCCCCGCGACCGGATGCCGGGTGCCCTGGCGGCCGTGGCCGACTACTCGCCGCTCGGCGCGACTGTCGACACCATCGGCGCGGCGTGGGCGGGGGCCGACCCCGAGCTGCCGCAGCTGATCGCCCTGGCCGTCACGGCCGCCGTCGCCGCCCTGGGGGCGACGCGGTTCTTCCGCTGGGAGTGAGCCCGCCTCCCGACCGGGCTGGTCCGCCGGCATCGTCGCTGCCCAGGGCCGTTTCTAGGGGTGCGCTAAGGGTGCTCACGAAATGTGATCTGCACTACGTTCGGAGCTGAACGGGTGGCCGCTCACCGGACAAGGACGTTCGACCGCGGAGCGTCCGTTCACCCGGCAACGGGTGTCGTTGGACCTGTGTGGACCGAACCGCGTCGCCCCTGCGGCGGCTCGTGGGGTGTGCGGAATGCGACGGAGGTCGTGCCATGAAGGACGTTTCGCAAGCTGATCCGGTCGCCCGGGACGCCGCCGGCGTCATCGATGTCGTCCTGGAGGGCGGCCCGGCCGGCCTGCCGGCCGATCTGCGCAGCCGTCGGGTGTCCAGGGCCGAGAAGAAGATCAAGATCCTGTACTACGGCGGGTACGAGCACTTCGAGCGGGGCACCGCCGCCGCGACGGTCGAGCCGGTGGTCTTCCGCTGGACCGGCCGGACCCGGATCGCCGAGTAGCGAAGGGACGCAGCAGTCTCATGCGGGCACAGGACCAGCGGACGGGACCGCACCTGACGGTCAGCGACACGAGCGAGGCGATCGCCTTCTACACGGACGTCTTCGACGCCGTGGCCATCCAACGGGAGTGCCTGCTCGACGGGCATGTCGTGCACGCGGAACTGGCCGTCGGCGGTCATCGCCTGATCGTGAGCGAGTGGTGGGAGGCGGGCGACCCGTCGGTGGCCGCGAACCGTGACGAGGTGTTGACCATCGAGCGGACGGACCCCGAGTCGGTGCTGCGGCGGGCGGTGGCCGCGGGCGCCCATGTCGAGCCGCCGGCTGCCCCGTCGCACCAGGTCACGTTGCGCGACCCCGCGGGCCTCTGCTGGACCGTCGTCGGCCCGCAGCGGGCGGGGTAGGGCGAGTCCCGGCGGACCCGGGACAGGCCGCGGGAACCCGTGCGTACGGCGCGGGTTCCCGCGGCCTGTCCGGCGGGACGTCGCCGGAGTCCGCGCGGTGCGCGGCGCCTGGGCGCTTCTCCGGTCTCCTGGTCAGCCGCGCGGCGGTCCCGCCGACAGTCCGGCTTCCGCCGTCAGGTCCTGAGTCGTACGCGGGCCGGCGGGGGCGACGATCAGCTGATCGTCTGCCGGGCCGACGGTTCCCTCAGCGCCTCCGCCACCAGCGTACGCAGCCGCCCGGCGGTCGCCCCGGCCGGCACACGCGGCGGTGGGCGTGCACCGTTCGCCGTTGGTGTCGGCCGGAGGTGTCGGATCTGGGCAGGGGTGTTCGTAGTCAATGAGCGGGGCAGCCCACGAGGCTGCTGGGTGATGCGCCCGTGCGTCCAGGCTGTTGCGGTTGACCATCGAGAGGTAAGGCATGGCCAAGCTGATCTATGTGAACAACGTGTCGCTCGACGGCTACATGGAGGACGAACGCGGCGCGTTCGCCTGGTTGCCGATGGACGACGAGGTGTTCGTCGTCTACACCGATCTCCTGCGGTCCGTGGGCACGTTCCTCTACGGACGGCGGCTGTACGAGGCGATGGCCGTCTGGGAAACCGACGCCGCTCTGGCCGGGCAGTCCGACCTCATGGCCGACTTCGCAAGCGCCTGGCAGGCAGCGGGAAAGGTCGTGTACTCCACGACCCTCGCCGCGGTGTCGACCGCCGACACCCGACTCGAACGCCGCTTCGACCCCGCCGCGGTACGCGAACTGAAGGCCACGGCCGGCAGCGATCTCACCGTTGGAGGTGCAAACCTCGCGGCGCAGGCTCTTGAGGCCGGGCTGGTCGACGAGTGCCAGCTGTTCGTCTGGCCCGTGGTCGTCGGCGGGGGTAAGCCGGGCCTGCCGTCCGGCATGCGCGTCGACCTCGAACTCCTCGACGAGCGCCGATTCCGAAACGGCGTCGTACACCTCCGCTACCGCCCTGTCGGGCAGTGAACGACGGCCCGTCCGATCGCCTGCGCTTGCGTGAAGGTGGGGCGCTGACGGCTGATCCGACCGGATGAGGTCGACCATCACCCACTTCGGTGAACGCATCCCGGGCGCGGCTCAATCCCCGCTCTCGGTGTTCGGTGTTCGGCAGCGGCACCGTGGCAGCTTCTGTGACCCTGTCCTGGTGAGCGCGCCCGGTGACGAGGCTGTCGAGCTGCGTGTTCACGGGGTCTCCGGCGCGTCGGCGGAGACCATCGTCGATCATCCGATCGTGGTGCGGGTGGCGGGGGACCGGCACGCCGGGTTCTACCGGGTCCGGGAGGGACTCGGTCGGGCGGGCGGCGCCACCGCCGGGGTGGTGGTGGAGGCGTACCGGTGGGGGGCCCTGACCGCGGGGGTGGCGGTGCGGACGGCGTCCATGCTGCTGCTGTTGCCGTTCATGCTGGGCAACCTCGCGGTCTGGCTGCGCCCCACCCTGGCGGACCGGTTCGGCCTGCTCGGCGGGTTGTGTCGCCTGCTCGCCGGGTCGCTGACCGTGGCGTTCACGCTCGCGCTGGTCGGGGTGAGCATGAACCTGCCCGGCTGGCAGTGCGTGCCGTACGTGGAGTGCCGGCAGGGGCGGCCGTACCTGTCCTGGCTGGCGGCGTTGCCAATGGGCCCGCGCCTGGCGGTGCTGGCATTGGTGCCGCTGCTGGCGTTGCGGGTGTTCTGGGCCGTCGGCGCGCGCTCGGCGCGTGCCTTCGAAGGCTTCGAGGCCGCCCCGCCACACGAGCGGCTGCTGGAGTCGACCGGGAGCCTAGCCGCACCGGGGATCTGGCACGACGAGCGGATGACGTCGTGGCTGCGTCAGATCCATGTCGGGCTGGRCGCCGGCACTGTTTACCTCAGCCTGGTCGTCGCGGTGTCACACGATCGGTGGAACGGCGTAGCCGTCGCGCTGCTCGGCCTCACCGGCGGACTCGTGCTGTTCTGCGCGGCGCTGCTGCTGGTGACAGTGAGCGTGAGGTGGGCCGGCCCGCTGCGACGCCTGCTGTGGATCCTCGTCGCGGTGGCCACCGTGTCGAGTCTCGGATACGCCGTGTCCCGACGGGAGGTGCCGGTGGTGGCCGGGCAGATGCCTGGCTACGAGGGCGCGGCCGCCGGCCTGGTCACCGCGCAGGGACTGCTGCTGGTCCTGATCGCCGCGGTGACGCTGGCGCGGCAGCACACCCGGCCGGCCGGCTCGCGCGCGCTGCTGCGCGGACTCGGCACGCCGCTGGTGGCGGCGATGTCGGTCACGGTCACCTCCGCCTACACCACCACGTTGGTGTTCCGCACCGCCGACCATCTCGACCGGGGCCGCATCCCCGACCCGATCCGGCCCAGCCCACCTGCGCTGGGCCCACTGGAACCACCGGTGGCGTACTGGTGGGCCGCGCTCGCCGGGCTGGCCGCGTTGCTCGTCGTCACCGCGGCGATTGCCCTCACCCTGCCCGCCGCCCGGCGCCGTCGTCGGGCGTACGCGCGACGCGTGGTCGAGCGGGACTACCCCGACGCGCCCGCTTCGGCGGCGCCGCGGCTGGCCGCGGTCCGCGACACGGTCGCCCGCTCCTTCGTCACCGAGGAACTCGGGCCGACCCTGGTCGCGTTCTTCGTGGTCTCCTCACTCGGGCTCGCCACCGTGGCGCTCGACCTCGTCGGGATCGGCCCCACACAACTCGCCGCCCGCCTCAATCGGCGCCACGACGTCCTCGCCGTGCTCACCGCATATGTCACCGACATCGGTATCTGGATCATCAGCCTCATCGTCGTCGGACTGCTGATCCTGGCCTACCGCGCGTACCGGTCGCCGGAGACCCGCCGGCTCGTCGGCGTGTTGTGGGATCTGGGCACCTTCTGGCCCCGGACGGTGCACCCGTTCGCACCGCCCTGCTACGCGGCGCGGGCCGTGCCCGAACTGACGCGGCGGGTCTGTGCACTGGCCGCGCATGGGCCCGTGGTGATCTCCGGGCACAGCCACGGCTCGGTGCTGGCCGCCGCCACCGTCCTGCACCTGCCATCCGAGACTCTGCCACGGATCGCGTTGCTGACCCACGGCAGCCCCCTGTACCGGATCTATGCCCGCCTCTACCCGGCCTACCTCGGCGAACGGGTGCTGTGCGAGCTCGGTGAGCGGATCGACTGGCGGTGGCGCAACCTGTGGCGTGATACCGACCCGATCGGCGCGCCGATCTTCGACCATCCCGACCTCACGCCTGGCGTACCTCGGGAGGCCGCAACTGTCGACGTGCGGCTGCGCGATCCCCGCGGTGTCACCGTGGAGCCGACGGACACCGTTCCGCCCGCAGTGGAACGCCACTGGCCGTATCACACGCAACCGGAGTACCAGGACGCTGTCAGGCTCCTCGTCGGGAGGATCCGTGGCCGTGCGCCGTAGGTGGTGAGGTCAGGTTCGGGGCGCGGCCTGGACGACCACGGGGGGAGTCGCCCAGGCCGCGTCGGTGGTCAGGTGTGACGACGGTGACAGCGGGTACCCGCGCCCGTGAACAACGGGTGGCGGGAGCATCCTCATGCCCGGATCCCTCCCGGAACGTGGCCTGCACCGGATCACCGGTGTGGCGGCGGAGGGATCGTCGTGGTGTCGGCCGACATCGGCGCGGGCCACGACGCCGCCGCCGCTGAACTGGCTGCCCGGCTCGCCCTCGACGGCGTCGAGGTGCACCACCTCAACTTCTTCACGTCCCTGCCCAAGCCCCTGCACGGGATGATCCGCGAAGGTTACCGGTCGCTGTTGCGCTGGTGCCCGCTCAGCTACGACGCCTTGTTCACGATCACCGACCGTTCGCCACCGCTGGTGGCTATGATCAGGTCCGCCTTACGGTCGGCCCGCCGGCGGATGCTGATGCAAATGCCGCCGGACACCGGCCTGGTCGTGTCGACGTTCCCGTTCGCCAACCAGATCCTCGGCCCGCTGCGCCACAGCGGGAGGCTGAGCACACCGGTCGTCACCTATGTCACCGACTTCGTCATCCACCCGACCTGGATGGCGACCGGCGTCGACACCTACTGCGTGATCCACGAGGCCACCCAGCAGCAAGCCGCTGTTCGTGGCGCACCGGACGTCCGACTCGTCGACCCGCTTGTACCCGCCCGCTACCGGCCACCGACGGATGCCACCAGACGCGCCGCCCGCGCCCAGTTCACGCTGCCCGAAAAGGGAAGACTAGCGCTCATCGTCGCCGGGTCCTGGGGTGCCGGCGACGTGGCCCGTACCGCCAGGGAGGTACTGGCCGCCGGCTGTGTCACACCGGTGGTGGTATGCGGACGAAACGACAGCCTGCGCCGGCGCCTGGCCGGCTTTCCCGGGCACGTCATGGGCTGGGTCGACGACATGCCCACCCTCATGCAGGCGGTGGACCTGATCGTGGAGAACGCTGGTGGCCTCACCTGCCAGCAGGCACTGGCCGCGGGTCTGCCCACCATCACCTATCGCCCGCTTCCCGGCCACGGCCGAGCCAATGCGCAGGTGCTCGCCCGCGCAGGCCTGACCACCTACGTCCGAAACCCCGCCGACCTGTGCCAGGAGTTGACCCGCACAGCGGCTTCCGCCCTGCCGGCGTTCACCAGCGCCGACGACATGGCCGCGATCGTGTCCGCGACCCTACGGTCCGGGGCCGGAGTGGATGGGAACCCGCGGTGACGTCCCGGCGCTCACCCGCGGACCACTCCTGCACCCAGCCATGATCTTTTACGCGCTGGCCGGGGCCTTCAGCTTCGCGCTGTCCGCCGCGCTGCATCAGCGCGCCGCGGCCCAGCAGCCGCGCTTCGCAGCGCTCGACCCGCGGCTGTTGCTGCGGCTGTTCCGCAACCGCCTGTGGCTTTCCGGCTGGATCCCGGACACGGCCGGAGTCGTCTTCCAGGTGCTCGCGTTGCGTTCCGGCGCGCTCGCGGTCGTGCAACCCATCATGGCCAGCGGGCTGTTCATGGCAGTGCTGATCGAGGCCGTCATCGCCGGCCAGCGCGTCGCGCGCCGGGACCTGCTCGCGGTTGCGGTGGGCGTGGTGGGCCTGACCGCGTTCCTGCTTCTCGCCGACGTCCGCGCCGGTGTGACCCGCCCTGCGCCGACGGCCTGGACGGTCGCCATGAGCTGCGCGGTGGCGGCCATTACGGCCTGCGTCCTGGCCGCGCGCCGCCGCCATGGCGCCGCGCGGGGCGCGCTGCTGGGCGTGGCCAGCGGCGTCGCGTACAGCTTCGCGGCGGCGCTGGTCAAGGACCTCGCCGGCGGCTCCCCGGGCTCCCTGCTGTCCGCCGTGGTCAGCTGGCGATCCGCGGCGCTGATAGTGGCCGTCGCCATCGGGCTGATCCTGAATCAGGCCGCCTTCCAGCACGGTCGCCTCGCCGCACCCCTGACAGCTCTCACGCTCACCGACCCCGTCGTCAGCGTTCTCGTCGCCATCACCGTCTTCCGGGAAACACTCTCCGACGAGCCCATCCGTATCGTCGGCCTTGTCCTGGCGGCCGTCACGGTCGGCGGCGGCGTGTGGCTCGCTGCTTCCGCCTGCTCGGCGGGATCGGTCGAACACCGCCGACGGTGACCGTCACCCTTCCCGGTGCCTTCGTGGGCGTGCTGCTCGGCGTCGGCGCACCCGTCGAGGCGGTCGCCGTCGCGGTGACCATCGAACTGGTCGCCGACGGGCTGCTTCGCCGACCGGAACGCCGCGGATAACCCGATCTCCCCGAGGTCCCGCCACCGAGTCGGCAGGATGACATGGTGAACTACCGCCTGTTCGAACTCATCAACGATCACGCCGGACGCATCGACGGTATCGACGACGCCATGGAGTTCGCCGCGACCAGGTTGCTGTATCTGATCTTCGCAGTCACCGCGTTGCTTGCCGTGGTGACACTGCGCCGCCGACGAACACGCCCGGTCGTCGAGCTCGGCGCCGCCCTGGTCCTCGCCTTTGCCGCAGCCACCGTCCTGGCGCATTCGAACAGTCAGCAGCGCCCGTTCCAGAGTCATCACGTGCACCAGCTGATCCCTCACGGTGCGGGAGTTTCGCTGCCCAGCGACCACGCCACCGCCGCGTTCGCGCTGGCGTTCGGCGCTTACGCCTTCCTGAGCCGCCGGTGGGGCGTGGTACTGGCCGGAGCGGCGCTTGTCGTCGGGGTCGCCCGCGTCTGGGTCGGCGTGCACTACCCAGGCGACATCCTCGCCGCGGCAGTCATCGCCGGCCTCGCCGTCGTGGCCGTCAGCCTGGCGGGCCACCGCCGGCGTCGACTCGGCGCACCGAGTCGACGAACATAGCGGGGCACCAGTCAGCCGGACCCTGGCTCCGATCATCACATTTACGAGGCGCCACCGCGTGAAGCCTTCGGTAACGACGAGGCCGTCACCAGTGATGACCGGCGTATGTCCCAGGACGTGCCTCATGCCGGGCTGCCGCGAGGCAGACCATGCGTTGGGCGCTCTGCTTGTGACGCCCCTGCCATGGCCGCCGCCCGCGCAGGCGATGTGCGGGGCGGTGGCTGTGCCTCGGGGAGCGGGCTGCCCGTTGGGCCCTACGAGGCGTCCGCTTGGCCTGGGCGGTCAGGGGACCCAGCAGACGGAGGTTGCCGTGGGCCGGGACGCCGGGGTCGGTGGCGCAGAGGAACAGCGTCTGGTCCGGGGTGCCCGGCATGGCGCCTCGTCAGCATGCTCGGTCCGACCGCCGGGTGGCTCATCCGCTTGATGCCGTGCCCGCGCTCGTACACGTGGTGCCTGTTGCGGCAGGTACCGGACTGCGGATTCCTGATCGGCAGCTCGCTGACGAGCTGGTTGTTCGGGTGCACGGGTCGCCCGGCGCGCCTGCACGGCCGGTGCATGTGGTCACGCACCGACCGTTCTCGGCCCGCCGGAGGTCACCCGCAGCGGTGACGCTCCCGCTTCGGTGTCTGGGATCGGCTCGTTTCGGCAAAGATCGGAGGGCGGGGCAGGCGCAGCAAGGGGCCCGAATGGGTGTCTGCCCGCCACATCGACGCTCCGCCAGCAGGGGCGAGTTCCTACGGAGGGTGTGGTGGCCGACGGGAACGCAAGCGACAGGGGCCTGCGGCTGGCGGCTGTCCTGCTGGGCCTGGCCGGGATCTTCGACGCGGTAGCTGGTGCGGCCGACCTGAGCGGCGCCCGCTACGTCTCGGTTGCTGACGGTGCCGTGCACGAGCACGACCTCACCGGCTGGGCTTGGCTGCATCTGGCCGTCGGGGTGTTCACGGCGCTGGCCGGAGCCCTCGGACCGCTCCGCCGCCGTTGGTCGACGTCCCTGGCTCTGGCCGCGGTGGTGATCTTCGTCGGGCTCCACCTGTTCTTCCTCACCTATCACCCGATCCGCACGGTGCTGGTGCTCGGACTGGCACTGGCTGCCGCCCGCTTACTGATCATCAATCGATCTCGCGCTGTCGCTTGAGAGCGTCCGGGCGACGGTTACCCGCACACCTACGCAAGCGAGTGGCCGGCTCCGCGGTGGGCCGGCGACCAACGAGGACGGATCAGTCGGTTGGCTGACACACCTTCCCCGTGAAGGCGGGATCGGGTTGCCGGAACGCGGACCAGGCCGGGTTGGCCGCGATGGGCAGGGGCGGGGCCTGCCAGGCGGCGCCGAGACGTTGCAGGAGTGGGTACTCCTCGCGTTCCTGCTGGATCGGTTCGCCGGAGAGGAAGGTCAGGAGCCGGTCTTCGACCAGGCTGCGGTTGAGAAGACCCCCGTGTACGCCGGGCATCTGGAAGACGGGGATCCCGCTGTAGTCGCCGGGTGGCGCCTCTGCGGCCGTGGTGGTGGGAATGAAGGCGACCATCCGGATCCCGGGCACCGGACACATGAGTTGGTTACGGTAGAACGGCGCGTCGTCGACCAGGGAGCGGATGAACGGTTCGTCGGGCCCGGCATGTGGGCCACCGAACAGGCGCATCACGCCGAACACGATCCGAAGCTGCGATCCCGTCGCCACGCCCCAGCCGTGGTTCTCGCGCGGGGGCGGGTAGTAGGCGCGACCCGCGTTGATCAGAGGACTGAACATGGCCAGCGTGTCGACGGCGGGGTGCGCTCGCTGCTGAAGGTAGGTTCGGGCGACGATCGCGCCTTCGCTTTCCCCGATCAGGGCGATCGGCCGGCCGGTGCGCTGGTGTAGTCGTCGCACCTGTGCGTCGAGGAGTCCCACGCTGTCCGCCACCGAGATCGTGGTGTCGTGCGGCCGGTAGGGCAGGGGTGTGCCGTCCCGGCTCAACCCCCGGTAGGAGAACCTCTCGACACGATTGTCGAGAGGTTGCTCGCCCCCGTACGACGACCCGTAACCTGCGAGGACGATGACTGCCTGCGGCACGTCGGGCGGCAGCGGGTGGTCGAGGACCACCGCCTCAGCCCGCAGGCTCTTGTCCGGCACGGCATCCACCATCGGCGGGATGAGCAACGGCACCGCAAGGGCGAGAACCGCCGCGACGGGAGTCGCCGGCACCCTCACCCACCGTGTCGACGGATTGATCAGCGCGGTACGGACCGTCCGGTTCCACAGCAGCCCGTTGACCACCCCGGCCACGGCGGCCACCGGCACCGACCACCAGCCCGGCAGACTCCAGCACAACGCGCCGGCCACGGTCAGCACCACGAAGTTGAGCATCGACCATCCCACCAGCGAGATCGACGGCAGGCCTCGCCACCACGGCCCTACCACAGCCGCCCGTTGCAGGAATGGCGCCAGCAGGAACAACGGCACCAGGGAGGCCAGCAGGACCCAGGACAGCGCCACCACCGACGCGGCCACCGAGATCAAGGCCCACGGGGCGACGAAGACCGCCACCAACGCGGCGAGCCCGACATTCCGTTTCAACAGCCACCGCGCCGGTGGCCGAGGCACCTCAGCCGGCCATGCCAACATCACCAGCAGCGTGTGAAAGAGCCCTCGGGCCACCACCAGCAAACTGAGCCAGAACACGAATGACGGCCACGAGTCGTGATAGACATACAGCCACCGCAGGTCGTGGTAGGTGTCGTACGGCCACACCGCCGCCGCCTGCGGCGCGAGGCCCCGCGCCGCGACGAAACCCAGCGAGACCAAGACGACGGCCTCGACCGTCGGAGACACCGCGGTCAGCAGCAGCAGGCCCACCAGTCTGCGGTCCGCGACCAGCACGCTGCCTCCCTTGCCGTTGCCCTCTGCATGGAGATTTCCGCACACCACACCCAAACGACGGCGTATCCCGCAAGGCCGTACCCGATAGGAACAGCACCGCCGCGCCTGCCGGGATGGCCGGACCGCGAAGGCCGCGTTGCTGGCGCCGCCGGCTGCCCTTCTGGGAGCGGGTTCGGACCCTTGTCAGCGAATCGACATCCGCGCACTGCGCCGGCTACCCACCACCGGGCGGGCCCTCACCCTCCGGCAACCTGTCCGACATCGACGCCGCCGGCTGCGGCGGCTGCACCTGCGTCCTCGACGTAGGGACGGAGTTCGGCGACGCATCGCGGCAGCGCGTTCGAGCACCGCCTGCCGTCGGATCTCCTCGTCTTCGCACCACAGTTGCAGGAATACCCGACGACGGCTTCCCCGACGTGCGCCCGCGTCAGCTCGCGAATGGGGTACTGCGGGCGTCCCTGGCGTGCCATCCGACCCGGACACCGGCAGGGCTCGATCCCTCACACCGAGCACACTGTTGCCCCCGCCGGTGGCGATCCTCTACGGTCTGCTCAAGCGGTGGGCGGTGCGGTCCGCATCCGACCGACACCGCCGGGTGCCCGTCGAGCGGGCCGGGATGGTGGAGTCCCGGGCCACCCGTAGGCGGCGTCGCGGCGGTCGTGTGACTCCAGCTCGTACTCCGGGTGGTCCTGCCCGGCGCGGCTCCACGCGGAGCCGACGGCGAGCGGGCCACGCCGACCCCACCGGAGAATCCCGTGTTCCTCAGCCCGCACGAGCAGGACCGCCTGCTCGTCCACGTCGCGGCCGACGTCGCTCGCCGCCGCCGCGAGCGCGGCCTGCGACTCAACTATCCCGAAGCCGTCGCGATCATCACCGCTTTCCTTCTCGAAGGGGCCCGCGACGGACGGTCGGTGGTCGACCTCATGTCGGCCGGCCGGAGCGTGCTCGGCCGCGAGGACGTCCAGGACGGCATCCCCGAGCTGCTGAGGGAGGTGCAGGTGGAGGCGACGTTCCCGGACGGTACCAAGCTCGTGACGGTGCACCACCCGATCCCGTGATCCCCGGGGAGATCCTGCCGGCGGCCGGCCCGGTCGAGATCAACGTGGGCCGGCCGGTGACCACTCTGGTCGTGGTCAACACGGCCGACCGTCCGGTGCAGGTCGGCTCGCACTACCACTTCGCCGAGGCCAACCCGGCCCTGATGTTCGACCGGGCGCTCGCCTGGGGTCAGCGTCTCGCCGTTGCGGCGGGCACCTCGGTCCGGTTCGAGCCGGGCGTGAGCCGCACCGTCGAGCTGGTTCCGCTCGGCGGCGCACGCGTCGTGCCCGGCCTGCGCGGCGAGTGCGCCGGGCCGCTGGACGAAGCGCCACCGGCCGCGCCGGGAACAGACGCGCCGACGAGCGGGGCGCCGACGACCGACGGGCCGGCGCGGTGACCGCCGTGCGGCGGGACCGCTACATCGATTTGTACGGGCCGACCACCGGCGACCGCATCCGGCTGGCCGACACGAGCCTCCTGATCGAGGTGGAGACCGACCACTGCGCAGGCGGCGACGAGGCGGTCTTCGGCGGCGGGAAGGTGATCCGCGAGTCGATGGGCCAGTCGCGGGCGACCCGTGCCGAGGGCGCCCTCGACACCGTCATCACCGGCGCGGTGGTGCTCGACCACTGGGGGGTGGTCAAGGCCGACGTGGGTCTGCGCGACGGGCGGATCGTGGCGCTGGGCCGGGCCGGCAACCCGGACACCATGCCCGGCGTCCACCCCGAGCTGGTCATCGGCCCGGCCACCGAGGTCATCGCCGGGAACGGCCGGATCCTCACGGCTGGCGCCGTCGACACGCACGTGCACTTCATCTGCCCGGAGATCGTCACCGAGGCGCTCGCCGGCGGCATCACCACACTCGTCGGCGGCGGCACCGGCCCCGCCGAGGGCACCCGGGCCACCACTGTCACCCCGAACGCCTGGCACCTGGCCCGCATGCACGAGGCGCTGGACACGCTGCCGGTCAACGTGCTGCTGCTCGGCAAGGGCAACACCGTCTCACCGGAGGCGCTGTGGGAGCAGCTGCGCGCCGGCGCGGGCGGTTTCAAGCTGCACGAGGACTGGGGCACCACACCGGCGGCGATCGACGCCTGCCTGCGGGTGGCGGACGCCTCCGGGGTGCAGGTCTCCATTCACACCGACACCCTCAACGAGGCCGGTTTCGTGGCCGACACGCTGCGGGCGATCGCCGGCCGGGCCATCCACTCGTACCACACCGAGGGTGCGGGAGGCGGGCACGCGCCGGACATCATCACAGTGGCCGGCGAGCCGAACGTGCTGCCGTCGTCGACCAACCCGACCCGGCCGTACACCGCCAACACCCTGGCCGAGCACCTGGACATGCTGATGGTCTGCCACCATCTCAACCCGTCCGTGCCGGAGGACCTGGCCTTCGCCGAGAGCCGCATCCGGCCGTCCACCATGGCCGCCGAGGACCTGCTGCACGACCTCGGCGCGATCTCCATCATCGGCTCCGACTCGCAGGCGATGGGCCGGGTGGGCGAGGTGATCCTGCGAACCTGGCAGAGCGCGCACGTCATGAAGGAGCGGGTCGGCGCGCTACCCGGCGACGGCGCTGCCGACAACCACCGGGCCCGCCGGTACGTGGCGAAGTACACCATCTGCGCGGCGATGGCGAACGGGCTGGACCGGGAGATCGGCTCGGTCGAGCCGGGCAAGCTGGCCGACCTGGTGCTGTGGGATCCGGCGTTCTTCGGCGTACGACCGCACCTGGTGCTCAAGGGCGGCATGATCGCGTACGCCCAGATGGGTGACGCCAACGCGTCCATCCCGACGCCGCAGCCGGTGCTGCCGCGCCCGATGTTCGGGGCGTACGGCGCCGCGGCGGCTGCGACCAGCCTGGCGTTCGTCGCGCCGGCCGCCCTCGACGCCGGGCTGCGCCTGGACGTGCGGCGGCGGGTGGTGCCCGTCGCGGACGTGCGCTCGCGGGGCAAGGCCGACCTGCCGGAGAACGACGCGATGCCCCGGATCGAGGTGGACCCGGACACGTTCACCGTGCGGATCGACGGTCAGGTGGTGGAGCCGGACCCGGTGACACGCCTGCCGATGGCCCAGCGGTACTTCCTGTTCTGATGACGACGTCGAGCCTGTTCCTGCTGCTGGCCGACGGTCGCTTCCCGGCCGGCGCGCACGCCCACTCCGGCGGCCTGGAGGCGGCCGTCGCCGCCGGCCGGGTCACCGACCTGGCCACGTTGGAGGCGTTCCTGGCCGGTCGGCTGGCCACCGCCGGGCTGGTCGGTGCGGCGTTCGCAGCGGCGGCGCACCGGGCGGTGACGTCGGGTTCCGCCGTACGCGGGTCCACGCTGGCGTTGCTCGACGCGGAGCTGGACGCCCGGACGGCGGCGCCGGCGCTGCGTACGGTGTCCCGCCGCCAGGGACGGGCCCTGCTGCGCGCGGGCCGGGCCATCTGGCCGGAGGCGTCCTTCGACGACCTGCCCGCCACACCCGGCGGAGCACACCAGCCGCTGGTGCTCGGGCTGCTCTGCGCCGCCGCGGGCCTGAGCCGCGCCGAGACCGCCACGGTCGCCGTCCACGGGACGGTGACCGGTGCGGCCAGCGCTGCCGTACGCCTGCTCGGCCTCGACCCGTACCGGGTCCAGGCCCTGCTTGTGGGTCTCGCCGGCCGGTGTGACGGCATCGCCGCGGCGGCGGCCCGGGCCGCCGACGACCCACCCGAGCGGCTGCCCGCGGCGGCCGCCCCGCTTGCCGACATCCATGCCGAAGCTCATGCCACCTGGGAGGTGCGTCTCTTTGCGTCCTGACACCGTTGCGCCCGAGGCCGACCGGAATCCTGCCCCGCACGACGAGACCGTTCCGCACACCCACCCCGAGCCGGGGGTGGACCCGCATCCGCCGCTGGCCCAAGCCGGCCGGGCGCTGCGCGTCGGCATCGGCGGGCCGGTCGGGTCCGGCAAGACCGCCCTGGTGGCGGCCCTGTGCCGGGCGTTCGCCGGGGAGCTGCGACTCGGCGTGGTCACAAACGACATCTACACGACCGAGGACGCCGACTTCCTCAAGCGGGCCGGTGTGCTGGACCCGGCCCGGATCCGCGCCGTGGAGACCGGTTGCTGCCCGCACACCGCCATCCGGGACGACATCGGGGCCAACCTCGACGCCGTGGACGAGCTGGCCGAGGCGGTCGGCCCGCTGGATCTGGTGCTGGTCGAGAGCGGCGGGGACAACCTGACCGCCACGTTCAGCCGAGGGCTGGTGGACCGGCAGATATTCGTGGTCGACGTGGCTGGTGGGGACAAGGTGCCGCGCAAGGGCGGACCCGGGGTGACGTCCGCCGACCTGCTCGTGATCAACAAGACCGACCTGGCCCCCATGGTGGGCGCGGACCTGGCCGTCATGGACCGGGACGCGCGGGCCCGGCGCGGCGACCTGCCGACCGTGTTCCTGTCGATCGTCGGCGACCCGGCGGCGGGGCGGGTCGCCGACTGGATCCGCCACGAACTGGCCCACCACGCGGCTCTGCACCCGGTCGCCGCGCGGGGCGGCCCGGCCTGATGCGCGCGTACGCCCGGCTGGTGGCCCGGGCCGACGGCCTGGGCGGCACGGTCCTCGCCGAGTTGCGCGGTGAGACACCGCTGCTGCTGCGGCAGACGCCCGGGCGCGGTCGGGCCGTGATGGTGTACGTGGTCGGCGGGGCGGCCGGCCCGCTCGCCGGCGACGACCTGCGGCTGGAGATCGACGTGGGACCGGGGGCGGCGGTGCGGCTGCACACCGTCGCCGCCTCGGTCGCCCTGCCCGGCCGGCCCGGCGTCGTGTCGCGGATGGTGGTGCGTGCCGTGGTGCACGACGGCGGTGCGCTGCACTGGCTGCCCGAGCAACTGGTCGCCGCGGCCGGCTGCGCCCACCTCGCCGAGTCCCGGGTCGAGGTGGCCGCCGGGGCGAGGCTGACCTGGCGCGACGAGGTGATCTGCGGCCGGTACGGCGAGGCGCCGGGCAGCGCGGTCGTGCACACCCGGGTCGACTACGACGGCCGTCCGTTGCTGCGCCAGTCGCTTGCCGTGGGACCGGGCGCGCCCGGCTGGGCCGGCCCCGCGGTGCTCGGCGGCGCGCCGGCCACCGGGTCACTGCTGGTGGTGGACCCGTCGCTTCCCCACGAGCCCGCGACGGTCGAGGGCACCGTCGCCCGGCTGCCCCTGGCGGGCGGTCCGGCGACACTGTGGACCGCCACCGCTGCCGACGCGCACACGCTGCGCGCCCACCTCGAAGGCGATCCGCTGCTCACCGAGGTGTAGTGAGGCGAACGCCGGCCGTCTCAGCGTCATCGCGCCGAGCCGCCGGGTCGAGCCGGGCGATCAGGTCGGCGAGGTGGTCGAGCAGGGGAGTGTCGGCCGGTACGCCCGCCTCGGCGAGGCTGGTGCGGACCCGCTCGTCGAGGCGGGCGTGCTCGCGGCGGCCTCGGGCGGTCAGGTGGGCCCGGATGCGTCGCCGGTCCAGCGGGTCGATCCGCCGGAACACCAGGTTCCGGTCGACGAGCTGGTCGACCAGCTTGGTGAGGGTCCCCGGCGGCAACGACGCCTCGGCGGACACTTCGCTCATCGGATGGCCCTGCCCGTCGGCGAGCAGGCAGAGCACCCGCCACGCCTCGGTGGTCAGGTCGTCGTCGGCCAGCACGGCGGCCAACCGGCGGGAGAGCAGCCGTTCGGCGCGGGTGAGCGAGCGCAGCAGATCGGCTGGCGCCCCGGGCACGTCTGACATGAAACTCCCTGGGCCGGTGGCCCTGCCATGGTAGCGACTCGTCCCGCTCCATGGAGAGCTATGGTTTTCCCACGTCGGCCGGGCAATCATGGGCTCATGTCCGCGCCGGCCCCGCCGTGGCTCACAGTCGATCGGGCCGTGGTCAGCATCGCGCTGGTGTACCCGATGCGCGGGCCGGCGGGAATGTTCGGCCCGACCTGCGAACTCTGCGCCCAGCTCGCGGTCGAGGAGATCAACGCCGGTGGCGGGGTGCTGGGCCGCGAGGTGCGGCTGGTGCCGGTCGACGGTGGCGCGCCGCCGGCCGAGGTGGCCGCCCAGGTGGAGGCGCTGGTGTCGGTGGGCGCCGTGCAGGGCGTGACCGGCTGGCACATCTCCTCGGTGCGGCAGGCGCTCGCGCCCCGGGTCGCGCACCGCGTGCCGTACGTCTACACCGCCCTGTACGAGGGCGGTGAGCGTACCGAAGGGGTCTATCTGACCAGCGAGACGCCGGACGCCCAGCTGTGGCCCGCGATGCGGCTGCTCGCGGGGGAGCAGGGCGCGCGCCGCTGGTTCGTGGTCGGCAACGACTACGTGTGGCCCCGGCGCACCGCGCGGGCGGCCCAGCGGTACGCGCTGCGCGGCGGTGGTCGCGTGGTGGGGCAGGCGTTCCTGCCGTTGGAGACACACGACTTCGACGACGTGTTGCGCCGGATCGAGCGCAGCGAGGCCGACGCGGTGGTGATGCTGCTCGTCGGCGCGGACGCGGTGCGGTTCAACCGGGCGTTCGCGCGTGCCGCGATGGACCAGCGCTGCCTGCGGCTGAGCACCCTGATGGACGAGAACATGCTGCTGGCCAGCGGGGCGGGCGCGACGCGGCGGCTCTACAGCACGGCGGGCTTCTTCGCCGGCCTCGTGACGCCGGAGAACCTCGACTTCCACGGCGAGTTCGCCCGCCGGTTCGGGGTGGAGGCGCCGCCGCTGGGCAGCCTGGGGGAGTCCTGCTACGAGGGCGTGATGCTGCTCGCCGCGCTGATCGGGCAGGCCCGCACCCTGGACGTACGGGCGATCGAGACGGCTGCCGACACGGTGGCGTACCACGGGCCGCGCGGCCGGCTGCAGCTGCGTCGACGGCACGTGCGCCAGCGGATCTACCTCGCCGAGGCAGACGGTCTCGACTTCACAGTGCTCGCCCAGCTCTGACCGCCCGGTACCGGCCCTTGACACGTCCACCCGGCCCGGTCCTAAGATACTTCCTGCGTGAAGTATCTACCCCAGGGGTGGATACCGCGAATGTCTGTCCACCGTCGGCGGAATCTGTCCGCCGACCATTGTGGTGGCGCAATTCCTCACCGAATTCATCACGGCTGGCACCGCCTCGCACAGGGCGGTGTCAGCCGTTGCGGCGTGCGTTCTCTCCGGGTTTCCGGGAAACAGTCAATTAAGGACCGGGAAACGTCCGCGCAATCATGCCGGTCAACGCTTTGCGTGCCCATAGCCGATGCGATGACCACAGGCGACGTCCACCCGTCGACCCCGGCATCGCCAACTCCACCGGACCGCACCGACCGTCCTTTCGCTACTTGAGCGCACCGCAGGGAGATTAGATGGCACTTCTTTGGGGCCGCCGCATCCTGGCGGGGGCCATGACCCTCGTCGCCGCGGTCGCCGTGACCGCGTGCGGCAGCAAGACCAGTGACGAGGGCGGCGCGGCCGGCGTCACCGCCGACGTCTCCGGCGACACCGTCAAGGTGGGCCTGCTCAACTCGCTCTCCGGCACCATGGCGATCAGCGAGGTCACCGTCCGCGACTCCATCATGCTCGCCGTCGAGGAGATCAACGCGGCCGGCGGCGTCCTCGGCAAGAAGATCCAGCCGATCGGGGAGGACGGCGCCTCGGACTGGCCCACCTTCGCGGAGAAGGCCGAGAAGCTGATCTCCGAGGACCGGGTCGCGGCCGTTTTCGGGTGCTGGACGTCGGCCAGCCGCAAGGCGGTCAAGCCGGTGTTCGAGAAGAACAAGGCGCTGCTGTTCTACCCGGTGCAGTACGAGGGCCTGGAACAGTCGCCCTACATCTTCTACACGGGCGCGACGACAAACCAGCAGATCGTCCCCGGGCTCGACTACCTCAAGGCCCAGGGAACGAAATCGGTCTACCTGGTCGGCAGCGACTACGTCTTCCCGCGAACGGCGAACAAAATCATCAAGGCGTACGCGGCGGCGAACGGCATGACTGTGGTCGGTGAGGATTACGCGCCGCTCGGGTCCACCGAATTCGGCACGATCGTCAACAAGGTCAGGTCGTCCGGCGCGAAGGCGGTCTTCAACACCCTCAACGGCGACAGCAACGTGGCGTTCTTCAAGGAGTACAAGTCGGCCGGGCTGACCGCCGCCGCGATGCCTGTGGTGTCGGTGTCCATCGCCGAGGAGGAGGTCAAGAGCATCGGCACCCAGTACCTGGAGGGTCAGCTGACCGCCTGGAACTACTACCAGACCACGCCCGGCGCGGCGAACGGCAAGTTCGTGGCCGCGTACAAGGCGAAGTACGGCGCGGACAAGCCGACGAGCGACCCGATGGAGGCCGCCTACGTCAGCGTCTACCTGTGGAAGGCGATGGTCGAGAAGGCCGGCGCGTTCGACGTCGAGAAGGTCCGTGGCGCCTCCGACGGCATCACCTTCGAGGCGCCGGAGGGCCTGGTCACCGTCGACGGCAAGACCCAGCACATCGCCAAGACCGCCCGCATCGGCAAGGTCGGCGCGGACGGCCTGATCACCGAGGTGTGGAACTCCGGCAAGCCGATCGCGCCGGACCCGTACCTGAAGACCTATCCGTGGGCGAGCGGCCTGAGCTGACGACGCCGGCCCCGGGCGGGGTGGCCCCGCCCGGGGTTTCGACCAGCAGTACGGGAGTACCCACCGTGACAGTCCTCTTCGGTCAACTCTTCACCGGCATCAGCATCGGCGCGGTGCTGCTGCTCATCGCGCTCGGGCTGGCGCTGACCTTCGGCCAGATGAACGTCATCAACATGGCGCACGGCGAGTTCATCATGGCCGGCGCGTACACCACGTACGTGCTGCAACAGAGCATCACCGGCGCCGGCCTGTCGCTGCTGGTCGCGCTGCCGGTGGCGTTCGTGGTCGCCGGCACGATGGGGGTGCTGCTGGAGATCCTGCTGATCCGCCGGCTCTACGCCCGTCCGCTGGACACCCTGCTGGTCACCTGGGGCGTGTCCCTGATGCTGCAACAGCTCGCGCGGGACATCTTCGGCAGTCCGAACGTGCAGACCCGCGCGCCGGATCTGCTCACCGGCAACGTGGCGGTGCCCGGCGGGCTGACGGTCGCCAACAACCGGCTGTTCATCCTGGCCCTGGCCCTGGCCGTCGTCGCCGCCCTCACGCTGGCGCTGCGGTTCACCCCGCTTGGACGCCGGATCCGCGCGGTCGTGCAGAACCGCGACCTCGCCGCGGTGTCCGGCATCCCCACCGCGCGGGTCGACCGGACGACCTTCTTCCTCGGCTCGGGCCTGGCCGGGCTCGCCGGGGTGGCGCTCACCCTTCTCGGCCCGATCGGCCCGACCATGGGCACCAACCTGATCATCGACGCCTTCCTGGTCGTCGTGGTCGGCGGGATCGGCCAGCTCAAGGGCAGCGTGATCGTCGCCTTCGCCCTCGGGGTCCTCCAGGCCACCGGGGAGTACCTCACGACCCTCAGCGTCGCCAAGGTGATCGTCTTCGTGGCGATCGTCGCGTTCCTTCAGTGGCGGCCACAGGGCCTGTTCACCCTGCGGACCAGGAGCCTCGCATGACCGCCGTGACACCCGCGCCGCCGAGCACCGCCGGCGCACCGGCCCCGGCCGACGTCGCGCCTGGGAGCCGGTCCGGTGGCCGGTCCCGGCTGCGCGCGGCGGCGGGGTTCGCGTTCGGCGCGGCGCTGCTGTTCGCCGTCGCGCCGCTGGCGCTGTCGGACTTCCGGCTGGCCCTGCTCGCCAAGTACCTCTGCGTCGCCATGGTGGCCGTCGGCATCGGCATCGCCTGGGGGCGCGGCGGCATGCTCACCCTCGGCCAGGGCGTCTTCTTCGGCCTGGGCGGCTACGCGATGGCCATGCACCTCAAGCTCGCCGACGCGGGTCCCGGTGGGATGCCCGACTTCATGCAGCTGTACGGGCAGCTCGACGAACTACCGGTCTGGTGGCGGCCGTTCGCCAGCCCGTGGTTCGCGCTGCCGGCCACGGTTCTGCTGCCGATGGCCGTCGCGTTCGGGCTCGGCTCACTGGTGTTCCGCCGCCGGGTGCGGGGCGCGTACTTCGCCATCCTCAGCCAGGCGCTCGCCGCCGCCATGGTGATCCTGTTGATCGGCCAGCAGGGGACCACCGGCGGCACCAACGGGCTCACCGACATCCAGGGCTTCTTCGGTTACGACCTGGACGACCCGGTCAACCAGCGGATGGTCTACTTCATCATCGCCGGCGTCCTGCTCGCGCTGCTCGCGCTGGCCCGCCAGATCGTCCACAGCCGCTACGGGGAACTGCTGGTGGCGGTGCGGGACAGCGAGGAGCGGGTCCGCTTCCTCGGCTACGACCCGGCGTCGGTCAAGCTCGTCGCCTACGTGGTGGCGGCGGGTATGGCGGGCCTCGCCGGCGCGCTGTTCGTGCCGGCGGTGGGCATCATCTCGCCCGCCCTCATCGGCATCGTCCCGTCGATCGAGTTCGTCATCGGTGTGGCGGTGGGCGGCCGGGCCACGCTGCTCGGGCCGGTGCTCGGCGCGGTGGCGGTGGCCTGGGCGCGTACCGCCCTCTCCGAACGTTTCCCGGGCACCTGGACGTACCTGCAGGGTCTGCTCTTCGTGGTGGTCGTGGCGTTCCTTCCCGGCGGCCTGGCGTCGCTGTGGGCGCTGGCCCGCCGCCGCGCCGAGCGGGCGGAGGTGCGCCCGTGAGCGACGACCGGCTGGACGGGCTGTCCGTCCGTGACGTGCGGGTCAGCTTCGACGGCTTCACCGCCGTCGACGGCGTCTCGCTGGAGGTGCCCGCCGGTGACATCCGGTTCCTGATCGGGCCGAACGGCGCCGGCAAGACCACCCTTGTCGACGCGATCACCGGTCTGGTGCGGGCCACCGGCTCGGTGCGCTTCGGCGACCAGGAGCTGCTGGGTCGCCCGGTGCACCGGATCAGCCGGCTCGGTGTCGGCCGGACGTTCCAGACGTCGACGGTCTTCGAGGAGCTGTCGGTAGTGCAGAACCTCGACATCGCCGCGGGCGCCCGCCGGAGCTGGGCCACCCTGGCCCGGCGCCGTCGGGGGATCCCCGACGAGGTGGCCGCCGCGCTGGAGACCATCGGGCTGGCCGGCCGGGCCGACCAGCTCGCCGGCACGCTCGCGCACGGCCAGAAGCAGTGGCTGGAGATCGGCATGCTGCTGGTGCAGGACGCGCGGCTGCTGCTGCTCGACGAGCCGGTCGCCGGGATGAGCCACGAGGAGCGCGACGCCACGGGCGTCCTGCTGGAGACGGTGAGCCGGGATCGCACGGTGGTGGTGATCGAGCACGACATGGACTTCCTGCGTCGCTTCGCGCGCAGCGTCACCGTGCTGCACGCGGGGAGGGTGCTCAGCGAGGGCACCGTGGCGCAGGTCCAGGCGGACCCGCGCGTGCAGGAGGTCTACCTCGGCCACCCGGTCGACGCCGGGTCGGTCCCCAGCGGTCTGGAGGCATGATGCTGACCCTGCGTGGGGTGCACGCCGGATACGGGCGTTCCCGGGTGCTGCACGGCGTGGACCTCGCCGTCCCGCCCGACGGGGTGGCCGCGGTGCTCGGGCACAACGGCGCCGGCAAGAGCACCCTGCTGCGGGTCGCGGCGGGCCTGCTGCGCCCGACCGCCGGCACCGTCGAGATGGACGGCGAGGACGTCACCCGTCTCGCGCCGCACGAGCGGGTGGCGCGTGGCATGGCGTACGTCCCGCAGGGCCAGCAGTGCTTCCCGCACCTGACGGCGGCGGAGAACCTGCGCCTCGTCGCCGACGCCCGGCGCGACGGCGCGGTGGCGACGGCGGAGGCGCTGGACCTGTTCCCGGCGCTGCGTCCGCTGCTGCGGCGGCGGGCCGGGCTCCTCTCCGGCGGCCAGCGTCAGCAACTCGCCATCGCCCGCGCGTTGATCACCCGGCCCCGGCTGCTCATGCTCGACGAGCCGACCGAGGGCATCCAGCCGTCGGTGGTCGCCGAGATCCAGGAGCGGATCGTCGAGCTGACCCGGCAGTCCGGCTTCAGCGTGCTGCTCGTCGAGCAGCATCTCGGGTTCGCGCTGCGGGTGGCGAACCGCTATCACGTCCTCGAATCCGGCCGGGTCACCTCGCACGGCGACGGGGGAGTGACGGCGGAGCGGGAGGTACGGGCGGCTCTCGCGGTCTGATCCGGGGCGGGTCCGATTTACATTGACGGCGGTCTTTACTAAGATCGTGGCTGGGAGTCGCCAAGCGCTGCTGGGCAGCAGTGCCGTCCACCTGGTGGGCGGCTTGAATCGATCGGCGTCACCTTCTCCGGGGTGGGCACCCAGCGAGGGCCACTGGGCGTCGGCGCATCCACTGGAGCATCATGAAAATCTCACGGACAGCACGCCGTCTGGGACTGGCCGCGGCCGCAGTTCTCGTCGCCTCGTTCACGATGGTCGTGGTCAACCAGGCCGGTCCGGCCTCGGCGCACGGATCGGTCACCAACCCGCCGTCACGCAACTACGGATGTTACGAGCGCTGGGGTTCCGACCACCTCAACCCCACGATGGCCCAGACCGACCCGATGTGCTGGCAGGCGTGGCAGGCCAACCCGAACACCATGTGGAACTGGAACGGCCTGTACCGCGAGAACGTCGGCGGCAACCACCAGGCCGCCGTGCCGGACGGGCAGCTGTGCAGCGGTGGTCGCACCCAGAACGGCCTGTACGCCTCGCTCGACGCGGTCGGCGCGTGGACCGCGAAGTCGATGCCGAACAACTTCACGCTGACGCTGACCGACGGCGCCAAGCACGGTGCCGACTACATGTTGATCTACATCACCAAGCAGGGTTTCGACCCGACCACCCAGCCCCTCACCTGGAACAGCCTCGAACTGGTGCTGCGCACCGGCAGCTACCCGACCACCGGGCTCTACGAGGCGCAGGTGAACGCGGGCAACCGCACCGGGCGGCACGTCGTCTACACCATCTGGCAGGCGTCCCACCTCGACCAGCCGTACTACCTCTGCAGTGACGTGATCTTCGGCGGCGGCAACAACCCGCCGCCGACGACCCCGCCGCCGACCACGGCGCCGCCCACCACCCCGCCGCCCACCACGGCGCCGCCCACCACGCCGCCGCCGGCCGGCAACGGCGCCTGCACCGCCACCTACCGCAAGACCAGCGAGTGGTCCGGTGGCTTCGGCGCCGATGTCACCGTCCAGGCCGGCAACGCCGCCATCTCCGGATGGACGGTGGCGTGGACCTGGCCCAACGGCCAGAGCATCACCAACGCCTGGAACGCGACGGTCACCTCCAGCGGCTCGTCGGTCTCCGCGTCGAACGTCGCCTACAACGGTTCCCTGAGCGCCAACGCCAGCACCAGCTTCGGCTTCAACGCCTCCTGGAACGGCACCAACTCCGCACCCACCCTCACCTGCACCGCCCGGTAACAGCGTCTGCGGTGGGGTGGCGCGGCACGCGCCACCCCACCGCCGGCAGGGCCCTGCGCCAGCATCAGGAACCGCGACGAGGTGAGGAACGACAATGATTTCCCGGGTAGGCGTCGGCGGCTGGTACCGAAGCGTCTTCGTGTGGATCGAGGTGTGCCTGCTTGCCGCGTCGCTCGGTGTGGCCGCCCTGTTCACCTCGACCACCCCGAGGACGGACCCGGCAGTTCTCCGCCAGGAGATCCTGACCCGGATGCGTACGACCCTCGAGCAGGCGGACCCGAAAGATCATCAGCACGCCGGGCACACCGCCCCACAGGCGCCGGCCGGAGAGCAGGCGCCGCCGGCGATCGTCTGCGGAGTCCATGTCTACGGTTACGAGCCCACAGGGGCCGCCACACTGGCCGACGTCGAGACGGTCTACGGCTTCCACCTCTGCGGCGTCGCCGAACAGAAGCGCCACTGGGACGGGGCGGTCAAGCTCGTCGGCCCGGTGATCATGGACATGACCACCCAACCTCCCGGCATTCAGGTGGTCGAGGCGACCGCCGACGTCAGGTTCGTCGACCGGCTACGGGAGATGTTCCCCGACAAGTACGAGGAACTGGCGCTCAGGGAGGCGTTGCCCGCATCGGAGATGGCCGACCTGCGGCGCCGGTACGACGCCGCCGCCGGCCTCTGACCACGCCGGACGGCCGACACCCGCCGGCGGGCAAGCGGCCTGGCCGGCAGCAGATCGTCACCGGCGGGGATGCTCTCCTTCCGCCGTCTGTGGCAGCTGTTGCGCCGGTTCACGCCCGTGGTGGGTCCAGGAAGCGTTGTGCCAGATCGGCGAGGGTGTCGGCGGTGGCGTCGACGGGCGCGGTCGGCAGCACGATGTGGCTGACGACCAGTCGCGCGAGGGATTCGGCGCCGACGGTGACGTCATCGGCCGGCACCCGGGGCAGGTGCGTGCCCGCCCACTCTCTCAGCACCGTGACGGCGGCGGCCAGGGCCAGGTCGGCGCGGGTGGTCAGGTAGGGGAGCAGGGCGTCGGTGCCTCGGGCGCTGTTGAGGACGGTTTTGACCAGCGGGTCGGTGCCGGCCTGCGTCAACACGAACGTGACCGCGGCATGGACGGCGGCCCGTACGTCGCCGCCGTGTGCGGACAACGCCTCCCGTACGCCGTCCGTGAACCGGTCGATCTCGCGGTGTGCGATGGCTTCGCCGAGTCCGGCCTTGTTGGTGAACTCGTTGTAGAGCGTCTGCCTGCTCACGCCCACGCGGGCCGCCACGTCGGCCATTCGTACCGCGTCCCAGCCGCGGTCGATCGCCAGGTCGCGGCCGGCCTTGAGGACCGCGTCGCGCAGGTGGCGGCGCGCGGTGTGGCGATAAGGCGGAGGGTCGACCATGGTGCGCCGAGTCTATCGACTGGACAAATACGCCTTGCATGCCCACCAAATTTACGCGCGGCCAGATATTGTCAAGCATGGGTATCCGTGTGACAGTCGACGCAGCGCTCGACACTCTGGAGGCGGCACATGCAGACCTCGATCGATGCTCCAGCGGTCGCCGCCGGTTGGCATGACGGCAAGAAGCACCTGTGGCCACTGGCTCTTCTCGTGCCGGTGCTGCCGTTCCTGGCGTACGCGTTGTGGCAGGCCGGCGCGGGACCCGCTGCCTGGTGGCTCACCCCGGCGGTGGTCTTCGGACTCATCCCGGTCATCGACGTGCTGCTCGGTGACGACGGGGAGAACCCGCCCGACGACGTCGCCCGGCGGTTGCAGGAGGTCCGTTACTACCGCTGGATCACGTTCCTGTTCCTGCCGGCGCAGTACGCCGCCCTGCTGCTCGGAGCATGGGTCTGGACGCGTGGCGGCCTCGGTCTCGCCGGCGCCGCCGGCCTGGTCGCCACCATCGGAATCGTCAACGGACTGGCCATCAACACCGCACACGAGCTCGGCCACAAGCGCGAAACGGTCGAGCGGTGGATGTCGAAGATCGCGCTCGCGCCCACCGGGTACGGCCACTTCTACGTCGAGCACAACCGCGGACACCATGTCCGTGTCGCCACACCGGAGGATCCGGCCAGCGCCAGGCTGGGGGAGAGCTTCTACTCGTTCTGGCCACGTACGGTCTGGGGCAGCCTCATCTCGGCGTGGCGGCTGGAGATCGGCCGCTTCCGGCTGCGGCGCAAGAGTCCGTGGACGCTGCGCAACAACCTGCTCAACGCCGGGCTCATGACCGTCGTGCTCTTCGCCCTGCTGATCGCGGTGTTCGGGTGGCGGCTCGTGCCCTTCCTGCTCCTACAGGCGATCGTCGGCTTCTCGCTGCTGGAAGCGGTCAACTATCTCGAGCATTACGGACTGTGCCGCCGGCGCACGGCCACCGGCCGCTTCGAGAAGGTCGACCCACGGCACAGCTGGAACAGCGACCGCGTCGTCACCAACGTGTTCCTCTTCCAGCTGCAACGCCACAGCGACCACCACGCCAACCCGCTGCGCCGCTACCAGACGCTGCGCAGCTTCGACGTCTCGCCGCGGCTGCCCGGAGGCTACGCCTCGATGGTGTTGCTCGCTCTCGTTCCGCCGCTGTGGTACCGGGTGATGAACCCACGGGTTCTGGCGCACTACGGCGGCGACCTGAACCTCGCCAATCGCAACCCCCGCGCCGAGGCCCGACTGCGGCGCCGCTACTAGACCTCGGCCCTGCGCCGCGAATTGCGAGCACCCTTCTTATTTGCATCGACCGGGATTACGCTCTGGGCCAGTCCTGAGGTGGATCACATCGGAGGTTCCTATGAGGAGAATGACCATCCGTCGCACTTCTGCGCTCCGCCTGGTGTCGGGCGCACGCCGGCTGTGGATCGAGTGGTGCTGGTAACTGCCGGTCCGGCGGGCGCTTCCGGGCGCCCGCCCCTGCGGCGGTGGGCCCTGCGGTGACCGGCGGGCCGGAACGTTACGACTGCCACCGCGACCACGGGCCGTACGCCGGGGTCTCGGTCTTTCTGGGTCGGGTCGCCGCCGACCGGCCCCGCCTGGCGGCCCGGCACGCGGTCGAACTGCGCGCGATCGCCCCCCGGCTCGATCCGGCGGCCCGGCCGGCCGCCGAGGAGGAGCCGATCCGCTTCCACCCCGCCCGCCGTACCGCCTGCCTTGCCTACGGCGCGGCGGAGCTGGTGGCGGCCTGGGCCGGCACGCTCCGGCGGCCGGTGACCGTCCGGTTCGATCACGTCGCCAGCGCCGACGAGACGACCACCGAGCTGCTGGACGCGCTGGCCCGCCGGCTCGGGCCTTCCCCGGTGCGCCTCGACCTGCGCGACGAGGGCGCCCCCGACCCGGCGCCCGACGGGCGCACCCCGCAGGCGCTGCGGCGGGCCCTGGGCGACAGCCTGGCCCGCGGCTACTACCACCACGCGGCCCGGGTCGCCCGGCGCGGGCGGGCGACGGTCACCCCCGACGGCGACCTGCGGCACTGGTGGGCGTTCACCACCGGCCTGGCCACCGCCCTGGCAGCCCTGAACCGGGCCGCCGAGGCGCTCGACCTCTACGACGAGGCGCGGGCCGTCACCGACGATCCGAAGATCACGATGTCGGCGGCGTACGCCACCGCCATGCTGCACGCCCGGCACCTGCCGGTGGCCGAGCAGGACCCGGCGCTGGCCCGGCAGTGGCTGGAGCGGGCGCTGTACCTCGCCGCCGAGCTGGCCGACCCACGCCAGCGGCTGTTGTCGACGGTCTTCTACGAGCAGGGCCTGGCGCTGCTGGACAGCCGGGCCGGCCGGCCCGACCGCGCGCTGCGGCTCGTCGACGACGGACTGGCCCGGCTGACGGCCGCTCTCGGGCCCGGCGAACGCCCGCAGGACCTGGCCCGGCTGCGCCACAACCGGGCGCAGGTTCACCTCGCGCTGGGCGACCCGGCGCGGGCGTTGGCCGACCTGGACACCGTGATCGCGCACGACCCGGACAACTGCGAGTACTACGTGGACCGCGCCGCCCTCTACCGGGCGGCGGGCCGGACCCGGGCCGCGATCAGGGACTACGACGCCGCCATCCGGCTGGGACCGCACCTGCCCGAGGCGTACTACAACCGGGCCGTGCTCCACCAGGAGCGGGGCCGCCCCGAGCGAGCGCGCGCCGACCTGGAGCGGGTGCTCGCCATCGAACCCGGGCACCTCGACGCCCGGATCGCCCTGGTCAACCTGCACGTGGAGCGCGGCGAGCTCGACGCCGCCGAGGCCGGCGCACGGGCCGGGCTGGCCGGCGCTCCGCACGAGCCCGCGCTGCTGTGCACCCTGGGCCTGGTTCTCGCCGAGCGCGGCCGGCCCGCCGAGGCCGACGAACTGCTCACCCGGGCCCTGAGCGGGGACCCCGGGCTGGTGGAGGCGTGGACGAACCGGGCCGCCGCCCGGTTCGAGCGCGGCGACGTGGCCGCCGCGCTCGCCGACCTGAACCGGGCGGTGGCGCTGTCGGAGGCCCCCGTGCCGCGCTACAACCGGGGCACGGCCCTGACCCGGCTGGGCCGGTGGGACGAGGCGGCCCGCGACTTCGCCCATGCGCTCGCCCAGCCCGGCCTGGACCGGGCCCTGCGCCGGGATCTGCGCGCGGAACTCGCCCGCTGTCGCCGGGCGCTGGCTGGCTGACCCGGCCGGGCGTAGCTCGGGAGACGGCCGAAGACGCGCGGATCGCCACTGCCGCTCCGGCCTCGCCCACGATCGCCCGCCGTCGCCGGCGTTCACAGCAGCCGGCGCCGGGTCAGGAGCCGGAAGGCCAGATATCCCGGCGGTACCGGGAGCCAGAACGTCGCGAGACGGTAGATCAGGGTGCCCGCGACGGCGGCGTCCAGTGGCACTCCGTAGAGCAGCAGACCGGAGACGAGCGCGGCTTCGGTGGCGCCGAGCCCGCCGGGGGTGGGCGCGGCGGACGAGACACCCTCGCCGACGAGGCAGACCAGGATCACCGGGGGCAGGTGGGCCAGCGGGACCAGGCCGGCGGCGATCAGCGCGACGTAGAGACAGAGGCCATAGGTGAGGGTGAGCGCCGTCGACGCGGCGACGAGCCACCGCAGCCCGTGCTGGTGGCGCAGTTCGCGCAGCGCGGTCACGACCTGGCCGGCCGCGGCGCGTCCACGCCGCCGGACCCGGGGTACGGCGAGCACGCCGGCGAGGACCAGCAGCACGGCCAGGGCGCCCAGTAGCAGCGGCAGTGCCCTGGCCGCGTCGTGGGTGAGGATGCGGGCGGGCTGGCGTGCGAACGGCAGCAGCACCGGCAGCAGCAGCACGACGGACACCACGCCGGCGGCGCGGGAGACGGCCACGGCGGTGCCCGCGTCAGCGGCGACGAGTCCCTTCTGGTGCAGGTAACGCAGGCTGAGCGCGGCGCCGCCGAGGCTGCCGGGCGCCAGCCGGTTGGCGAACGACGCGGCCACCTGCACCAGGGTGGCCTCGCCCAGCGGGACCCGGCCGGCCGTGGCCAACCGGAGCACGAGACCGCTGAGCAGGTAGGTCAGAGCGGAGCCGAGCAGCGTCGCGGCGACCGCTACCGGGTTGGCGTGCACGATCAGCCCCAGGGCGGTGCGGATCTCGCCGAGCTGGGGGAGCAGCAGGTGCACGACCAACCCCAGGACCAGCAGCTCCAGGACGGTGCGGCGGCTGATCCGGACCACCTTCGCCGCCGGGCGGTCGCGGTCCGGGCTGCGTCGCAGGATCTCCTGGCGAAGGCTGTCGAGCATGCCGGGCCGGGCGCGCAGGGCGGTCCGGCCGGCGCGGGACAGCACCGCGGGTTGCAGGAACGGCACGCTGTCCGCGACCGCCGCGACACCCAGGCGGTCGATCGCCGCATCGACCACGCCGGCCGGGTCGACCCGGCCGGCCAGGGCGACCATCAGCTCGACGACGTCGCGGGCCCGCTGCTCGGCCGAGGCGTCGTCGGCGCCGAAGCCCAGGTCCACCAGGTAGACGTGGTCCCGGCCGACGAGCACATTCGCGGCCCGCAGGTCCCGGTGCGCGATGCCCACCCGGTGCAGACGCGCCACCTGGTCCCAGGCGTCGCGTACGGCGGCAAGCGGGACCGGCCCGACGACGGCGTCCAGCGGGGCGGCGTCGATGAACTCCTGCACCAGCACGGCGTCGCCGCCGGGCGCGGCGGCGGTCGTGACGACGGCCGGTATCCGCACGCCGGCACGCGCGGCGAGCAGGGTCAGACAGGTCTCGTGTTCGCTCTGCTGCCGTGCGCTCAGGTACGGCGGCGCGTCGGCCACGTGGCGGTAGCGCATCCGCCGGTAGAGCTTGTAGACCCAGTCCGCGTCGCGTTGCTCGCCACCGGTCACCTTGACGAACAGTCGCCGCCCGCCGGTGGTGACCGCCTGCCACGGCTGCGAGCCACGGGCGTCGCCGTGGATCGGCGCCAACCATGCCACCTCGATCCCGCGCCGCCGCAGCGTCGCCCGCAGTGCGGGCACCGACCGTTGCGGCCCGACCTCGCCGACCACGAGTCGGGCCAGACACACCGCGAGCCAGCCGACGAGGACACCGCCGGCCACATCGATCGGCAGATGCGCTCCGACGTGGATCCGCGCGACGGCGACCAGCCCGATCACCACCCAGGCGGCGCGGCGCCACCGGGGGCCGCCGGCCCGCGCGGCGACGAGCGCCAGGGCGGTGGCGACCGCGACGTGTCCCGACGGGTACCCGAGGCGTCCGGTGATCGTCTCGCGCAGGACCACGTCGGTGAACAGCGCCGCGGGCCGCTGCCGGGCGACCGCGGCCTTGACGGCTGTCGCGAGCCAGTACGCCAGATTCCCGGCCAGCAGGAGAGTCCACGCGGCGCCGATGCGGCGTGCGATGACGGCTGCTGCGGCGGCGACGAACACCGCCGGGTACGAGCCGAGCTGCATGACCAGGACCAGGACCGGGGTCAGCCCGGCCGGAAGGTGGTTGAGCAGGGTGAACAGGTCCTGCTCCCAGCGAGGCACCCGGTGGCTGCGTACGGCGGCGCTGAGCGCCGCCAGAAGGCACGCCGAGACGGTCAGGCTGACCAGCAACGCCGGCGACGGGCGATGCGTACGCGCTCCCACCGGTCCTCGGCCGCCCCTCGTCCGGCACCGTCCCTGCCGTCGACCCGAACCCTACGGTTCGTCCGCCCGCGGGAGGCGCTTCTCTCTCACCGGCCACTCTCCGGGGCGACAATCATCGGGTGGACAGGATCCTGGCGGTGCTCGTGGGGCTGCCGCCGCTGCTCGTCCTGACCCTGGTGATCGTCCTGCCGGCCCTGGAGTCCTCGACGCTGCTCGGGCTGGTCGTACCGGGTGAGACAGCGATCCTGATCGGCGGGCTGGTGGCCCACGGTGGCGCGCTGCCGCTGTGGGCGGTGGTGGCCGCCGGGGCGGCCGGGGCCTGTCTCGGTGACCAGGCCGGGTACGCCCTCGGCCGCCGGTACGGCGCGGGTGTGCTCGCCCGCGCCCCGCGAGTGCTGCGCCGGCGCCTCGACATCGCGCGGGCCCGCCGCCTGGTCGCCCGCCGCGGGGCGTGGGCGGTGCTCATCGGACGCTGGGTGGCGGTGCTGCGCGCCGTGGTTCCCATGATCGCCGGCGCCGGTGGGATGCGGTGGCCGGTGTTCCTGCGGGCGAACCTGGCCGGCGGCCTGGTGTGGGCAGCGGCCGTGGCGCTGCTGGGCTACCTGGGCGCCGCCTCCTACCGCTATCTGGAACGGGAACTGGGCATCGGGGAGTGGGCGCTGCTGGCCCTGATCGGCGTCGGCGTGGCGCTGCGGGCGTGGCAGAGGGCACGGCGCGAACCGGCCGACGGTGAGCGGGCAGGCCAATCACCCGCGCGCGGTGGGGCGGATCGGTAGCGTCACTCGTGGGGGTGGCCGGCGACCGCGGAGTGCGCAGTGGGGCGAGCAGACGACGGGCGCGCGGCGTTCTGGGCCGGGCCGCTGCCGCAGGCCGTGGCCGCCGCCGGAGCCTCCACGGCCGGGCTCACCGGTGAACGCGCCGCCGCCCTGCTGCGCGAGCACGGGCCCAACCGGGTCGACGCGGGCGCCAGGCGGGGCTGGCGGCTCCTGCTGTCGCAGTTCACCAGCCCGATCATCCTGATCCTGATTGCCGCGACCCTGCTGTCGATGGCCGTCGGGGATCTGATCGACGGCACCATCATCCTGGCCATCGTCGCGGCCAGCGGTGGCCTCGGCTTCTGGCAGGAACACGCCGCCGGGCGGGCCGTCGACGCGTTGCAGGCCCGGGTCCGGGTGGACACCGAGGTGATCCGCGACGGGCGTGAGGTGTCCGTACCGGTCGAGGAGGTCGTCGTCGGCGACCTCGTGGTGCTGCGCGCCGGGGACGTCGTCCCGGCGGACTGCCGGATCGTTCAGGCGGAACGTCTGCAGGTCGACCAGGCGGTGCTTACCGGTGAGTCGTTCCCCGTACCCAAGTCGGACGACCCGTCGCCGCCGGACGCGGAGCTGACCGCGCGCGGCAACGCGCTGTGGATGGGTACGCACGTGGCCAGCGGCACCGCGCGCGCGGTGGTGATGCGCACCGGCCGCGACAGCACCTTCGGAGCGGTGTCCCGCCGGGTCGCCTCCCGCCCCGCCAGCACCGGCTTCCAACGCGGGCTGACCCGCTTCGGACTGCTGCTCGTGCGGATCATGGTGGTCCTGCTGGTCGGCATCTTCGTCGCCAACCTGCTGCTGCACCGCCCGGTCATCGACTCCCTGCTGTTCTCGCTCGCCCTCGCCGTCGGGCTGACCCCGCAGATGCTGCCGGCGATCGTCGCGGTCAGCCTCTCCGCCGGCGCCCGTGCGATGGCCGCGCACCGGGTCATCGTCAAGCGCCTCGAGGTCATCGAGGACTTCGGCGCCATGACCGTGCTGCTGACCGACAAGACCGGCACCCTCACCGCCGGCACGGTCACCCTCACCGGCTGCATCTCGGTCGACGGTGAGCCGGACGCCGAGGTGGCCCGGCTCGCGAGGCTCAACGCCGGCCTCCAGCGTGGATTTCCCAACCCTGTCGACACGGCGATCATGAGGGGGCAACCACCCGCCGACCCGGGCACCCGCATCGCCGAGGCGCCCTACGACTTCACCCGCCAGCGCCTGTCCCTGCTGGTGCGCGACGGAGACGAGCCGATCCTGGTCACCAAGGGTGCGCTACGCGCGGTGCTCGACGTCTGCGCCACCGCACGCACCGCCGCGGGCACGGTACCGCTGGACGAGGTACGCGAGCGGGTCCTGCGACGGTTCGCCGCGCTCAGCGACCAGGGCGACCGGGTGCTGGGCCTCGCCGTGCGAGCCATGCCCGGCGCCACCGCCGTCGCCGTCGCCGACGAACGGGAGATGACGCTGGTCGGGCTGCTCGCCTTCCAGGACCCACCCCGCGCAGACGCCGCCGCCGCCATCCGCCGGCTCGCTGACATGGGCGTCACGGTCCGACTGGTCACCGGCGACAACCGGCACGCCGCCCGGCACGTCGCCGCCAGCGTCGACCTAGCCGGCGAACCGCTCGTCGGCGCCGACCTCGCCGCCTGCCCCGACGACCAGTTGCCGGAGCGGATCGCCGACGTCACCGTGTTCGCCGAGGTGGACCCGCTGCAGAAGGAACGCATCCTGACCGCGCTGCGCCAACGCGGCGACGTCGTCGGGTTTCTCGGCGACGGCATCAACGATGCTCCCGCGCTGCACGCCGCCGACGTCGGCATCTCCGTCGACACCGCTGTCGACGTCGCCAAACAGGCCGCGGCGATCGTGCTGCTCGACAAGAACCTCGACGTGATCGCCGACGGCATCCGCCTCGGCCGCCGCACGTTCACCAACACCTTGAAGTACATCCGGGTCAACACCAGCGCGTCCTTCGGCAACGTCGTCAGCATGAGCATCGCCGCGCTCCTGCTGCCCTTCCTGCCGCTGCTGCCCCGTCAGGTCCTGCTGCTCAACTTCCTCTCCGACATCCCCTACACCACCCTGTCCACCGACTACGCCGATCCCGAGCAGATCCAGCATCCGCGTACCGTCGACGTCCGGACCATCCGCAGGTTCATGCTGGTGTACGGCTCGATCAGCATCGCCGTGGACCTCCTCGTACTCGGCGCCCTGCGCTGGTGGTGGCACGTGTCGACCGACGTCTTCCGCGCCGCCTGGTTCGTCCAGTTCACCGCCACCGAGATCATCGCGCTGCTGGTGCTGCGCTCCAATCGGAGTTTCCTGCGCAGCCGCCCCTCCGCCGCGCTCGCCGGCACCGGACTGTTGCTCATCACGGTCACCGTCGCGCTGCCCTTCAGCCCACTGTCCGCGCCACTCGGACTCGCCGCGCTCCCGCCGGTGGTGCTGGCGGCCCTCGCCGCGGTCACCCTGGTCAACGTCGCCACCAACGAGACCGCCAAGCACGTCGTCCCGCCGGACCCGACCGCTGCACGGCGGGTGCCCCGCCCGTGACGGTCTGGCGTCCATCGGTGATCGCCTATTGACAAACAAAATTAACAATTGGACCCTGCTGAGAGAGCGCTCTCCCGTCCCTGTCTCCAGCGAGGTGTCGCCATGCGTCTTCGAAGAAAGCTGCTCGCCGCCGCGTCCGCACTGCTCGCCGGGCTCGCGGGCACCGTCGTCGCCACGCCCGCCCACGCGGTCGGACCGGCGTTGCTACCCGTCACCGTCACCAACACCACCGGTCGCACCGACCCGGTCTACCTCTACGTCATCGGCGTCCAGCTCTCCTCCGGCCGGCTCGGCTACGTCACCGCCGGTGGCGCCTTCGTGCCGTGGAGCGGCGGGCAGATCCCGCCGTCGCCCGCGCCGGACGTCTCCATACCGGGCCCCGGCAACGGCGGTAGCACCACGATCCAGTTCCCCCGGGGCTTCTCCGGCCGGGCCTACTTCGCCCTCGGGCAGAAGCTGAAGTTCTTCCTCACCCCGGACGGGCTGGTGCAGCCCGCGCCCTGGGCGGCCGGTGACGCGAACCGCGACATCCTCTTCGACTGGAGCGAGTTCACCTACAACGACTCCGGGCTGTGGCTCAACAGCTCCCAGGTCGACATGTTCGCGATCCCGCACGCGGTCACGGTGACCGGCGCCAACGGCGTCACCAAGCGCACCGGCGACGTGGTGGCCAACGGACGCAACGCGGTCATCGACGGCATCCGGGCGCAGCCGGGCTGGGCCAACACCGTCCACACCCGCTCCGACGGGACCGTGCTGCGCGTCCTGGCCCCGGGGAAGGCGGCCGGGGCCGGCCTGCTGAGCACCACCTACCTGGACTCCTACATCGCCTCCGCGTGGAACGCGTACACCACGAAGACGCTGACCGTGGCGCCCTTCGCCGACCAGCCGGCCATCCGGTACTACGGCCGTACCTCGGGCAACACCATGACCTTCACAAACGGCAGCGGCCAGGTGGTCGCCTCCTTCAACCGGCCCTCCTCGGCCAGCGTCTGGGGATGCGACGGCGACCTGCCCGCGCCGAACGACCAGGTGGTCGGCCCGATCTCGCGCACGCTCTGCGCGGCCCTCAACCGAGGCACGCTCGGCACCATCGACACCCAGCCCAGCACGAACGCCGCCGACTTCTACCGCAGCAACCCCACCAACCAGTACGCCCGCCTGATCCACGCCAACATGACCGACGGTCGGGCGTACGCGTTCGCCTTCGACGACGTCGGCGGATTCGAGTCACTGGTGCACGACGGCGACCCCCGTTCGGCCGGACTGATCCTCAGCCCGTTCACCGGAGGTGGGGGCGGCAACCCGGCCACCGGGGTGCCCGTGGTCAGCAACTGGAACAACAAATGCATCGACGTGCCGAGCTCCAACTTCGTCGACCGCGCGCCGCTGCAGATGTGGAACTGCAACAACACCAACGCGCAGAAGTGGACGTTCAGCGGCACGGCGCTGAAGAGCCAGAACAACAAGTGCATGGACGTCGACGCCGGGTCCACCGCCAACGGGGCGGTGGTGCAGCTCTACACCTGCAACGGCACCGGCGCCCAGCAGTTCACCCTGAACTCGGCCGGGGACCTGGTCAACCTTCAGGCCGACAAGTGCGTCGACATCAAGGACCGGAACGGCAACGACGGCGCGAGGCTCCAGCTCTGGGACTGCACGGGCACGGCCGGCCAGAAGTGGCGCAAGGGCTGACCGGCCCTGCGACGGGGGGCGGGGGCGACCGCGAGTCGCTCCCGCCACCCGCCGCGACGGCTCGCCGTCCCGCAGGACGGACGCGCCGACCACGTCGGCTCACCGCCCCATACGATGGACAACGGTGCTGGTTCGCCGTGCCCGTGAAGGGTGTGGCGTCGTAAGAGGGAACCCGGTGTGAGTCCGGGACTGCCCCGCAGCGGTGAGTGGGAACGACAGCCGTCATCGAAGCACTGGACCGTGAGGTCTGGGAAGCGACGGCCAGTAGGTGACCGGGTGGATCCGGTCGCGCCCGCGAGTCCGAAGACCTGCCCGCACCGCGCGCACCGTCCGGTGTGCGCCGCCGACGGTCGCTCGGGACGGCCGGTGCGGAAGCCGGTACGCCGTCTGTACCCCTTCCCTCCCCGCCTCGATCGGCCTCGTGTGCTTCGAGGGAAGGGATCTCCATGAGTACCGCATTCGGTCAGAGCACCGTGCTGGGCTATCCGCGTATCGGGGGCAACCGGCAACTCAAGAGGGCCGTCGAGGCCTACTGGGCGGGCCGGATCGACGCCGAGGAGTTGGCGGCGACCTCTGCCGCGCTACGGGCGAAGGTGTGGCGGACGCTACGCGACGCGCGCCTGGACGCGATCCCGTCCAACACGTTCTCCTACTACGACCACGTGCTGGACACGGCCGTCGCCGTCGGCGCGATCCCGCGCCGGTTCGCCCGTCTCGGCCTCGGCGACCTCGGCACCTATTTCGCCATGGCCCGGGGCGTCGATGCCGAGCCGGCGCTCGAACTGACGAAGTGGTTCGACACCAACTACCACTATCTGGTTCCCGAGATCGGCTCCGACACCACCTTCGCGGCGAATCCCGACAAGGCGCTGCGCGAGTACCGCGAGGCCCGCGAGCTGGGAATCGACAGCCGCCCGGTGCTGGTCGGGCCGGCCACATTCCTGCTGCTGGCCAAGCCCACCGAGGCGGGCGGCGAACCGTTCGACCGGCTGACCGACCTGGTCGACGTGTACGCCAGCATCCTGCGATCCCTCGCCGCGGCGGGCGTGCGATGGGTGCAGCTGGACGAACCCGCCTACGTCGCCGACCGGAGCGCCGCCGAGATCGACGCGCTGCGGGAGGCGTACACCCGGCTCGGCGCGGTGGAACAGCGGCCGGCGATCTTCGTCGCCACCTATTTCGGCGAGCTCGGTGACGCGCTGCCCGCCCTGCTCGACACGCCGGTCGAAGCGGTCGGCGTGGATCTGGTGGCCGGGCCCGGCAACCTGCGGCGGCTGGCCGGTGCGGGACCGCTGCGCGGCAAGACGATCGTGGCCGGCCTCGTCGACGGCCGCAACGTCTGGCGTACCGACCTGCGGGCCGCCGTGGCGGCCGGTGCCGCCGTCACCGCCCTCGCCGACCACGTCGCCGTGTCCACCTCGTGCTCGCTGCTGCACGTGCCGGAGGACCTGTCCGCCGAGACCGCTCTCGACCCGGCGCTGCGTCAGCGGCTCGCCTTCGCCCGGCAGAAGGTCGATGAGGTCGTCCGGCTCGGCCGCGCGCTGCGCAACGGCACCACGTCCCTGCCCGAGCCGCTGCCGCCCACCCCTGCCGCCTGGCGCGACGACACCGTACGCGGTCGGCTCGCCGCGCTGCGCGCCACGGATCGGCAGCGCGGCGCGTACCCGGAGCGTGCGGCGGCACAGCAGGCCCGGCTGAACCTGCCGCCCCTCCCGACCACGACCATCGGATCGTTCCCGCAGACCGACGAGCTGCGCCGCGCGCGTGCCGAGCACCGGGCCGGGCGTCTCGACGACGCCGCCTACACGCAGCGGATGCGCGCCGAGGTCGAGCACGTCGTCCGGCTCCAGGAGCGGCTGGGCCTGGACGTGCTCGTGCACGGCGAGCCGGAACGAAACGACATGGTCCAGTACTTCGGCGAGCAGCTGGACGGGTTCGCCGCCACCGAACACGGCTGGGTCCAGTCCTACGGCTCCCGATGCGTGCGTCCGCCCGTCATCTACGGCGACGTGGCACGCAGGGCGCCGATGACCGTCAACTGGTCCACCTACGCGCAGTCGCTGACCGACCGGCCGGTCAAGGGCATGCTCACCGGCCCGGTCACGATCCTGGCCTGGTCGTTCGTCCGCAGCGACCAGCCACTGGCAGACACCGCGGACCAGGTCGCGCTCGCCCTGCGCGACGAGTGCCGTGATCTCGAGGCAGCCGGTATCCGGGTCATCCAGGTCGACGAGCCGGCGCTGCGTGAGACGCTGCCACTGCGCAGGGCGGACCAGAAGGCGTACCTGGACTGGGCAGTCGGGGCGTTCCGCCTGGCCACCTGCGGAGTCGCCGACGACACCCAGATCCACACCCACCTGTGCTACTCGGAGTTCGGGGAGGTGATCACGGCCATCGACGCCCTCGACGCCGACGTCACGAGCATCGAGGCATCCCGCTCCCGGATGGAGGTCCTCGACGACCTCGCCGCTCTCGGATACCGCCGGGGTGTGGGGCCCGGCGTCTGGGACATCCACTCACCCCGGGTGCCGTCCCACGACGAGGTCGTCGGCGCGCTGCGCCGGGCCGTGGCCGCGGTGCCGGCCGAGCGGCTGTGGGTGAACCCCGACTGCGGCCTCAAGACGCGCGGCTATCCCGAGGTCGAGGCGTCCCTCCAGCACCTGGTCGCCGCCGCGGCCGAGCTGCGCGGAAACTGATCCACGCGACCGGGCGGGACGGCTCGTCGTCCCGCCCGGCCCGGGCCCGGTTCAGCCCTTGACAGGCCGTGCCCGGAGCGCCGAGGCTGCATGAAGTGATGTATGTCGATGTTACGGGGGCATGATGCGACGCAGGATCTTCGCGCTGGCTACAGCAGCCGCGGTCGTCGTCGGCGGGGCCATGACGATGGCGCTGCGGCCGGCCTACGCCGCGACGGCGTGCACGGTGGACTACACCATCACCCGGGAGTGGTCCAGCGGCTTCTGGGCCGAGCTCACCGTCACCAACCTGGGCGCTCCCGTCACCGACTGGTGGCTGCGGTTCCGGCAGGCGAACGGTCAGACGATCACCATGGGCCTCGACCGGCTGCCGGACGGATACACGCTGGGCAGCGGCGAGATGTATCCGATGACCATGCTCCGTCCGCCGGCGGGATCCACGCTGCCGACCGGCGCCTCGGTGACGGTGCGGTTCGGCGGCAACTACCAGGGTGCCGACCCCGAGCCGACCGACTGGGTGTTGAGCGGCCAGCCGTGCGACGGGGACGGCGCCGACCCGACCGGCTCGTCGCCGCCGCCGGCCTCGGGGAGCCCGCGGCCCAGCCCACTGCCGGGCGGGCCGTCGGTGGCGCTCACCTCGCCCCTGCCCAATGACTTCTTCGCCGCGCCGGGCGTCATCCCGATCCGTGCCGAGGCCACGGCGGCGCCCGGCCGGCGGATCGAGCGGGTCGAGTTCCGCGAGCGCGGCAGGCTGCTCGCCGTGGACACCACCGCGCCGTACGCGTTCGACTGGCGCGGCGTGCCGCCGAACAGCGGCACCCGCGTCACCGCCACCGCCTACGACAGCAGCGGCGCCCAGGCCACCGCCGAGGTCCGCGGCATCCGGGTGCTCCCGCCGCAGGCGCCCGGCGCCGCGCCTGCGCTGAAGGCGTTCGGCAACCGCATCCTCACGGTCACAGCCAGTCCGAGGCCGTACCGGCCCCGTGGAATCATCCGGTCGGCCGCGCCCGGCGAATGCGCATGGGGACCGATCCACTGGGACGGCCCGGTCGACGACGCGTCGGTAGGCGCGCTGCGGGCCCGCGGCGTCAACGCGGTACGGGTCGTGCTGAGCGACGCCTGCTACGCCTACACCGGCAGCCCTGCCGATCGGCAGAACCGCGTCGGCTACCTCGACGAGGCGGCCCGGTACGTCGACCGGCTCGTCGGGGCCGGCATCACACCCGTCGTGTCGCTGCGGCAGAGCGACATCTCCGCCACCCGCACGTTCTGGAGCGCGGCGGCGGAGGTGTTCGGCGACGACAACGCAGTGGTCTTCGACATCTCGCCGTACGACTTCCCGGCGGCCGGCGGCACCGATCCCGCGGCGGTCTGGACCTGCTGGCGCGACGGCGGATCCGAGTGCGCCGGCGCCGGTCTGCCGAACTTCGGCGTGCAGGAGCAGATCCGCCTGCTTCGCGTCCAGGGCTCGTTCAACCTGGTCCTCGCCGCCGGGATCGACGGCGGCAACGATCTGAGCCGGTGGCTGGAATATCGCCCGGCTGACCCGGACGGCCGCAGCGTGGCCGCCGCCTGGCGCGTCGACGACCGCTCGGCCTGCGCCACGCCGGCCTGCTGGCGGTCCACGCTGCTCCCGGTCGCCGCCCAGGTGCCGCTGGTCGCCACCGACGTCAGCGCCGGCTCGGGGGCGCCGACGTTCGTACCGCGGACTGTCGCCTGGCTCGACCAGCACGGCATCGGCCACCTGCGCCGGTGACCGGGGGAGGGGAGGCCGCGGCCGGAGGGCCGGTCAGACGGCCGCGCGCGCCCACTGCTGGTTGGTGCCGCTGCCTCTCCTACCCGTACGACCCCTCGACCGGGTCGGCGTGGGCGGGACATCGCACATCGAGCCGTCCATCGACGTTCATCCAACAGATCGGCGTGCGTAAGCTCCACACGGTCGGATCCATGGAACCTACGGAGGAGGTTCCATGGATCGTCGAACGATGTTGCGGGCCACCGTTGTCGGTGCGGGCGCCCTCGCCCTGCCGTTCACGGCGTGGTCGGCGGCGTACGGAGCCCCGGCACAGAACGCGGCGGGGCCCTACGGCGGGCTTCAGGCAGCCGACGCCAACGGCATCCAGTTGCCGGCCGGGTTCACCAGCTCGATCGTCGCGCGTTCCCGGCGGACGGTGCCGGGGACGTCGTACACCTGGCACGACGCTCCGGACGGTGGCGCCGTGTTCGCGAACGGCAGCGGCTGGATCTACGTGTCGAACTCCGAGGTGTCGGCCGGTGCGGGTGGCGGCGTCTCGCGACTCGTTTTCAACTCCAGCGGGGCCGTGGTCGGGGCGTCGCGGATCCTCTCCGGCACCAACAACAACTGCGCCGGTGGCAAGACACCGTGGAACACCTGGCTCTCCTGCGAGGAGGTGTCCCTGGGACGTGTCTTCGAGACGTACCCTCTCGGCGGGACCGCGGTGGCGCGTCCCGCGATGGGCCGGTTCAAGCACGAGGCGGCCGCGGCCGACCCGGTCCGCCGCGTGGTCTACCTGACCGAGGACGAGACCGACGGCAAGTTCTACCGCTTCGTGCCGGCCACCTGGGGCGACCTGTCCGCCGGAACCCTCCAGGTCCTCCGCGCCGGTACGGCCACCTCCGGCACGTTCACCTGGGCCACGGTGCCCGATCCGGACGGCTCGCCCACCCCGACCCGGCAGCAGGTGTCCGGCGCGAAGACGTTCAACGGTGGCGAGGGCTGTCACTACGCGGACGACACCGTCTGGTTCACCACGAAGGGCGACAACCGCGTGTGGCAGGTCAACCTGGCCGCCGGCACGTACGAGCTCGCCTACGACGACAACCTGGTCAGTCCGGGCGCCCCTCCGCTGACCGGGGTCGACAACATCACCGGGTCCACGGCCGGGGACCTCTACGTCGCCGAGGACGGCGGGAACATGGAGATCTGCATGATCACGCCGGACGACAAGATCTCGGTCTTCCTGCGGATCACCGGACAGAGCGGTTCGGAGATCACCGGGCCGGCGTTCACCCCGGCGGGGGACCGGCTGTACTTCTCCTCGCAACGCGGCACGACCGGCTCGTCCTCCGGCGGCATCACCTACTGCGTCACCGGTCCGTTCCGCCGTTGACCGGCTCCCGGTCCCGCCGGCAGTGACCACACGGTGAGGGACGCCCGGTCCTCACCGGGCGTCCTTCACCGGCGTGCTCCACGCGGACGCGCCGGGACGACGGCCTCTCGACGTCGGGGTGTGAAACCGCCGATTCCGCCGGCCGTCACGGCACGTGGCCGGTTCCTGGCGCATTGACATCGGCGCACCGGCCACAGCAGACTGTCGCGACAACTCAACCACCGCGTGTACGTGCGGGGGAAGACCGGTCGAAATCCGGCGCTGGCCCGCAACGGTAGGCCGCCCAGAGAACTCTGCGGCGGCGAGCCCGAATACCCGTCGTACGCGTGCAACCGCTCCCCACCCGTCGTGGCCCACGGGTCGGAGTCCCGGACGCCCCCGCGTACTGCGGCCGTCCGGGCTTTCGACGACCGCCGGGCCGGAAAGGCGCTTCCGATGGTCGTCCGCCGAAGCCGGCACCGCCTGCTCGCGCTCCTCTGCGGCGTACTCGCCGCCCTCACCCTCACCACACCGGCCGTCGCCGCCCCCGATCGCGCCGCCCTCACCCGCCCGGAGGCCGCCGCCGGCTGGCTCGCCCGGCAACTCGTCGACGGCGAACGCTTCGAGGCGGTCTTCGACGGTGTCGCCTACCCCGACCAGGGGCTGACCCTCGACGCCGTGTTCGCCTTCGCCGCCGCCGGCGTGGCCGACGACCACGGCGCCGGCGCGCTGGCCTGGGTCACCCGGCCGGACATCCGCGACGGCTATCTCGGCGACGGCGTCTCCGAGGCGTACGCGGGCGCGACCGCCAAGCTCGCCCTCGCCGTGCAGGTGCGCGGCGGCGACCCGGCCGACGTCGCCGGGGTGGACCTGATCGCCCGGCTGCGTTCGCTGCAGACGCCGGCCGGCCGGTTCAGCGACCGGTCCGCGTACGGCGACTACAGCAACGCGTTCAGCCAGTCCTTCGCGCTGCTGGCGCTGGACCGTACGGCGGCCGGGGCGCCACCGGCGGCGGCCGCCTGGCTGGCCGGCACCCGATGCCCGGACGGCGGCTACCCGCTGCTGCCCGCCCAACCGGTCTGCACGTCCGACGTGGACGCCACCGCGCTCGTGACGCAGGCGCTGCGCGCCGCGGACCGTCCGGCCGACGCCGCCGCCGGGCTGCGCTGGCTGGTGTCCGTTCAGCGTGCCGACGGCGGCTTCGCCAACGCGGCCGGCACACCGAACGCCAACAGCACCGGCCTCGCCGCGCAGGCCCTGCGCGACGGTCACCGGCTGCCGGCCTGGGCGCGGTCCCGGGCGTTCCTCGCCGGACTCCAGGTCGGCTGCGCCGGGGCGCCCGCGGACCGGGGCGCCGTCGACTTCGACGGTGGCGGCTTCGACCCGGCCACCGCGCCCCGGGCCACCGCCCAGGCCGTCCTCGGTCTCACCGGGATCGGGTACGCCCGTCTGTCCGCAGCCGGCGCCGACCCCGGCGCACCGGCGCTCGCCTGCCCGTGAACCGCCTCGCCGCTCACCCGATCACAGGAGGACCCGTGTTCCGTCACCGTCCCACCGCCCGCACCTGGATGGCCGGCCTGCTGGCCGCCGTCGTGGCCGGCGTCGCGCTGACCGCAGTCGAACCCGCGCCCCGGTCGGCGCACGCCGCCGCCTGCGTCGGCACCTCGGGAGTCACTGTGGTCGTCGACTTCGCCGCGCTCGGCGGCGGCGTCCAGGTCGCCTGTGCGCCGGGCGATCCGGCCACCGGCCTGGCCGCGCTTCAGGCCGCCGGCTTCACCGTCACCGGCACCGCCCGCTGGGGCCTGGCCTTCGTCTGCCGGATCAACGGCAAGCCCACCGCCGCGACCGAGCCGTGCGTCAACACCCCGCCGGCCACCGCGTACTGGTCGTACTGGCACGCGTCCAGCGGCGGCTCCTGGTCCTACAGCACGTCGGGGGCGACCGGCTACAACCCCGCGCCGGGCAGCGTCGAGGGCTGGTCCTTCGGCGCCGGCGCCCCGCCGAGCATCGCCGCTCCCTGAACCGTCGGCTGCGAACGGTGTGACCAGCGGCGCACCGGGTACCGGCAGCTGCTCTGGCGTCGTCGCGCGCCCGGGCGGTACGGTGTCGGCACCCGGTGCGCCGGGCACAACTGCATACGTCCCGTGTGGGGGGAAGCCGGTTCGAAGCCGGCGCTGACCCGCAACCGTGAGCGAGAGTCCCTTTCGCGAGCCGGAATGCCCCGCCCGGGACGAGCGGCTTCCACTGTCGAGGTCTACAGGGTGAAGTCCGGGCCGCCGAGGTCCGACCACCCCGCCCACCGCAGCACGCGGAGCGGGGTGTCCGTTTCTCGGGGCGCTTCCCGGAGCTTTCACCGACCGCTCCGCGAAAGGCACCCTGATGCCACTGTCCCGGCGTCTCACCATCGGTCTCGGAATCGCCACGGCGACAACTCTCGCCACGATCACCAGCGCCCCGCTCACCGTGGCCGCGGCACCCGCCCCGGCCCACGTCACCGCCGCCCGCGACGCCGCGTCCTGGCTGGCCGGTGAGTTCAAGAACGGTTCGCTGCCCGGACCGTTCACCCCCGAGGACTGGGGGCTGACAATCGACGGTCTGGTCGCGCTGTCCGCCACCGGCGTCGACGCGCAGACCCGGCAGGCGGCAACCGCGCAGGTCGCAAAGCATGTACGGTCCTACAACAGCTACGACGACTGGGGCATCGAGGGCTTCACCGACGGCGGGGCCACCGCCAAACTGCTCTATGCCGCAGCCGCCGCCGACGCGGACCCCACCGACTTCGGCGGCTACGACCTGCGGGCGGAAACCCTGTCGCTGATCGCCACGGCCGACGCCGGGCACCAGCGGGGACGGATCACCAGCCGTACCACCGCCGACAGCGGCCCGGACGCCAGCAACACCTTCGACCAGTCCTTCGCCGTGCTCGGCCTGGCCCGCAGCGGCGACCTGCCACAGGATCCGGTGGACTTCCTGATCCGGCAGCAGTGCGCGGCGGGCGGCTTCCGGCTCTACCCGGACGCCGCCGACGGGCCGTCGCCGTCCTGCGACGACCAGCCCGGCGCCACCCTCGACGTCGACTCGACCGCGATGGCCGTGCAGGCGTTGCTGGCCGCCGCCGAGGACGGCGCCACGGGCGCCGGCGACGCCGCCCGCAAGGGCGCCGACTGGCTGGTCACCCAGCAGCACGCCGACGGTTCCTTCGGCGGCTCGGGACCCACCACCGGCGCGAACTCCAACAGTACCGGCCTGGCCGGGCAGGCCCTCGCCGCCGCCGGCCGCGACGACGAGGCCGCCCGGGCGGCGACGGCCCTGGCCGCGCTGCAGCTCACCGCGGGCAACGGTGGCGCGGCCTCCGCCGACGCCGGCGCGATCGCCTACAACACCGACGGATTCACGGCTGCCGCGGCGGCCGGGATCACCGACACCGACCGGGACCAGTGGCGCCGGGCCACCGCGCAGGCCCTGCTCGGGCTGGCCCAGGTCCCGCTGGGCCGGATCGGCCTCGACCCGCCGCCCCCGTCGACTCCCACCCCGACCGGCACGGCCTCGCCCACCGCGCCGTCCACGCCCTCCGCGTCTCCCACGCTCACCACGTCGCCTCCACCGACCGGCACCGCCGGCCCGACGCCGAGCGTGACCAGCCCTGCGGCGACACCCGCGCCTACGACCGCGGCGCCGGCCACCGCCGCGCCGCCGATCACGACCCCGGCCGCGTCCGGGCCGGGCGGGCTGCCGACGACCGGCGTGGCGATCGGTAGCTACCTGCTGATCGCGCTGCTGCTGATCGGTGGCGGAGTGACACTGCTCGTGCTCGGCCGACGGCGGGCGGGATGAGCCTCCGCGCCGCCCGTGCCGCGCTGGCCGTCGCCCTGGTCACCGCCTGCACCACGATCGGACCGGGCAGTCCTGCGGTGGCCGCCGGGTCGGCCGGCTACTGCCCGGACGCCTCCGGGGTCACAGTCGTGGTGGACTTCAACGAACTCGGCGGCGGGACGGTGGTGCGGTGCGCGTCGGGCACCCAGGCCACCGGCCTCGCGGCGCTCAAGAACGCGGGCTTCCCGATCACCGGAACCCTGCGCTGGGGCGAGGGGTTCATCTGCCGGATCGACGGCAAGCCGTCGGCCGCGACGGAGAAGTGCGTCGACACCCCGCCTGCGAGCGCCTACTGGTCGTACTGGCACGCCCCGAACGGCGGCAGCTGGACGTACAGCGACAAGGGCGTGCTCAACCGCAAGCCGGCGGCCGGCAGCTTCGAGGGCTGGTCGTTCTCCCTCAACCGCAACGCCGACGACGCGCCCCGTCCCGGCGTCGCGCCGAAACGCCCCGCCCCGCCACCGCCACCGCCACCACCGCCGCCGCCGCCCACGGGCGGTGAGCCGGCGGCGCCACCACCGGCGGGAGGAACCGTCGCACCGCCGCCGGTCGCCGGTGGCCGGCCCGGCGAGCCCACCCGGCCGGGCGGCACCTCCGGCCCGCCGGTCTCCGTCGGCCCGCCGACCTCCGCCGGCACGTCACCGACGGCCGGTACGCCGACCCTGACGGCGACGCCGGGCGCCGCCACCGGCACGGCACCGCAGGGCTCCTCCGACGAGCCGGTGGTGACGGATGTCGCCGCGTCCCGTGACGACGACGGCCTGCCACTGGGCACGATCGCCGGGGTGCTTCTGCTCGCCCTGCTCGCCACCGGCGCGCTGGTCGCGGCCCGACGACGCCGTGCCGCCGACCCGGATGACTGACGTCACGGTCACCGGGTCGCGGCCGGCCGACGCCCGTCGTCTGCCGGGCCGGTGGCCGGTGTGGTGGCTGCCCCGGGGGCTGCACCCGGGCGCATGGTGGCTGTGGGCGCTCGGCCTGGCCACCGCGGCCAGCCACACCACGAATCCGCTGCCGCTGGCCCTGCTCGTCGCCGTCGCCGGTCTGGTGGTGGTGCGCCGCCGGGGCGACGCGCCGTGGGCGTTGGCGTTCCGCATGTACGTCTGGCTCGGCGCGGTGATCGTCACGATGCGGGTGGTGTTCCGGATCGTGTTCGGCGGCGGCCAGGGCGACCACATCCTGGTCCGGCTGCCGGAGATCCCGCTGCCCGCGTGGGCGGCGGGCATCCGCCTGTTCGGACCGGTCGCCGCCGAGCAGATCCTCGGTGGCTTCTACGACGGGCTGCGGCTGGCGACGATGCTGATCTGCCTCGGTGCGGCGAACGCCCTGGCCAACCCGAAGCGGCTGCTCAAGGCCGTACCCGGAGCGCTGTACGCGATCGGCACCGCCGTCGTGGTCGCGTTGTCGGTCGCCCCGCAGCTGGTGGAGAGCGTGCTACGGGTCCGCCGGGCCCGGCGGCTGCGCGGCGCGTCCGCCCGCGGGATGAGGGCGCTGCGCGGGATCGCCCTGCCGGTGCTGGCCGACGCGTTGGACCGGTCCCTGGCCCTCGCGGCCGCGATGGACTCCCGTGGTTACGGCCGCACCGCGGCGGTGCCCGCCGGGCAGCGAACCGTCACCGGGGCGCTCGTCCTCGGCGGGCTGGTCGGCGTCTGCGCCGGCACCTACGGGCTGCTCGACACCGCCGCACCCGGCTACCTGGGGCTGCCGATGCTCCTGGCCGGACTGACCGCCGCCGTGACCGGCATGCTGCTGGCCGGCCGCCGGGTCCGCCGTAGCCGGTACCGACCGGACCGCTGGCGCCCGGCCGAGCTGCTCGTGGCCGGCTGCGGGGTGGCCGCCGCGGCACTGACCATGCTCGCCGGCTCGGTGGACCCGGAACTGCTCTACCCGCCGGTCAGCCCGCTCACCTGGCCCCAGCTGACCCCGCTGATGCTTCTCGCCGTCGGCGTCGCGGCGGCACCCGCCTGGCTGGCGCCGCCACCACCGCCGACGGTACGTGCCGGACGCCCGCCGGCGGTGGACCGGCCCATCCCCGTCACGGACGTGCCGGCAGACGGAGTGCGCGCCGCGAGGGCATCGACACCGGGAGACCGCCCATGATCACTTTCGACCGGGTCACCGTCCACTATGCCGAGGGCGGCCCGCCACCGTTGCGGGATGTGACGTTTCGCGTCGAGGAAGGTGAACTCTGCCTGGTCGCGGGCCGTACCGGTGCCGGAAAGTCGACGCTGCTGCGGGCGATCAACGGTCTCGTCCCACACTTCACCGGCGGCACCCTGCACGGCGCCGTCACCGTCGACGGCAGGGACACCCGCACGCATCCGCCGCGCGATCTCGCCGACGTCGTCGGCGTGGTCGGCCAGGACCCGTTGGCCGGCTTCGTCACCGACACCGTCGAGGAGGAACTGGCGTACGGGATGGAGCAGCTCGCCCTGCCACCCGCGGTGATGCGCAAGCGGGTGGAGGAGACGCTGGACCTGCTCGGCATCGCCGACCTGCGCGACCGGCCCCTGCGGACGCTGTCCGGCGGTCAGCAACAGCGGGTCGCCATCGGCGCGGTGCTCACGGCGCACCCCCGGGTGCTGGTGCTCGACGAACCCACCTCCGCGCTGGACCCCACCGCCGCGGAGGACGTGCTCGCCACCGTCACCCGGCTGGTGCACGACCTCGGAGTGACAGTGGTGCTGGCCGAGCACCGGCTGGAGCGCGTCCTGCAGTACGCCGACCGGCTGCTGTACCTGCCCGGCGACGGCCATGTCCACGACGGGACGCCGGCGACCGGGCTGGCCCACATCGACATCGCGCCACCCCTGATCGAGCTGGGTCGCCTCGCCGGCTGGACACCGCTGCCGTTGTCGGTCCGTGACGCCCGCCGACGGGCGTCCGACCTCCGGCACCGGCTCGCCGGCGTGGCGCCGCCGCCGGTCCCGGCGGGCGCGGACACCGGTCCCACGCTGACCGCGCGGAAGATCGTCGTACGGTATCCGGGCACCGTCGCGGTGGCCGGCGTCGACATCGATCTGCGCGCCGGCCGGGTCGTCGCGTTGATGGGCCGCAACGGATCCGGCAAGTCCAGCCTGCTCTGGGCGGTGCAGGGCAGCGGCCCACGCCACGGCGGCACCGTCGCCGTGACCGGGCCGAAGGGCACCGTCGACCCGAAGGCCCTGCCGGCCGGTCAGGCCCGCCGGCACGTCGGCCTCGTCCCGCAGGACTCCGGTGACCTGCTCTACCTGGAGACAGTCGACGCGGAGTGCGCCCAGGCCGACCGGGAGACCGGCGTGCCGGCCGGCACCTGCCGGGCGCTGGTGGACCAGCTCGTCCCCGGACTGCCCGGTGACCGGCACCCCCGGGACCTGTCCGAGGGACAGCGGCTCGCCCTCGCACTCGCCGTGCAGCTCACCGCCGCTCCGCCGGTGGTCCTGCTCGACGAGCCGACCCGCGGCCTGGACTACCATGCCAAGCGGCAGTTCACCGCCGTCGCCCGGATGCTGGCCGGCAGCGGCCGAGCCGTGGTGGTCGCCACCCACGACGTCGAACTCGTCGCCACCCTCGCCGACCGGGTGATCGTGATGGCCGAAGGGGAGATCGTCTCCGACGGCACCACCGCAGAGGTCATGCTCGCCTCGCCGGCGTTCGCGCCGCAGGTGGCCAAGGTCCTCGCCCCTGCCCCCTGGCTGACAGTGGAACAGGTCGCCGCCGCGCTCGACGAGACCAGGGCACCGGCATGAGCGTGCTGCGGGTCGCCCCGCGTACCGCTGTGGTGCTGACCCTCGCCTCGGCCGCCGCGCTGGCCACCTTCACCTGGCCGTTCTTCGTCCCCGCACACCCGGAGAGCACCGCCCGCACCGGCGAGGCGCCGCTGGTCTTCATCGTCATGCTGCCGGTACTCGTGGCGCTCGTCCTCGCCGAACTCACCTCCGGCGGCATCGACAGCAAAGCCCTGGCGATGCTCGGCGTACTCGCCGCCGTCAACGCCGCCCTGCGCCCCCTGGGTGCGGGGACCGCGGGCATCGAGACCGTGTTCTTCCTGCTCGTCCTGGCCGGCCGGGTCTTCGGACCCGGGTTCGGGTTCCTGCTCGGTGCCACGTCGCTGTTCGCCTCCGCCCTGCTCACCGCAGGCGTCGGGCCGTGGCTGCCGTTCCAGATGCTCTGCGCCTCGTGGATCGGCCTCGGCGCCGGCCTGCTTCCGGCCCGGCTGCGCGGCCGCGCCGAGGTCGCCGTCCTGGCCGGGTACGGGATGCTCGCCGCCTACGGCTACGGCCTGCTGATGAACCTGTGGTTCTGGCCGTTCAGCGTCGGCGCGGACACCCAGCTGTCCTACGTCGCCGGTGCCCCCGTACTGGAGAACCTGCACCGTCTCGCCCTGTTCACCGCCGTCACGTCCACCTTCGGCTGGGACACCGGCCGCGCGATCACCACCGCCGTGGCGATAGTCCTCGCCGGTCCTGCCGTCCTCGCCGCGCTGCGCCGCGCCGTCCGGCGGGCCGCGTTCGGCGCGCCGGTCACCTTCGCCGCGGCGTCCGACAGGCCCGCGGCGAAGGTGACCGGCATCCCGCAGTCCTCCTCGCAGGCGACGTAGGGCGCCGGCCGGAGGGTCGGTCAGACGGTCGTACGCGACCACTGCTGGTTGGCGCCGGTGTTGCACGCGTACTGCTTGAGGACCGCACCGTCAGCGGTCGATGCGGCCGGTACGTCCACGCACTTGCCGCTGTGCCGTGCCCGGAGTTGGAAGTAGCTGCCGCCTGTGACCATCTGGAACTGCTGGTTGGTGCCGGTGCCGCAGGTGTACTGGATCAGTTCGGCGCCGTCGGCGGTGGACGCGCTCACGACGTCGAGGCACTTTCCGCTGTTGCGGCTGACGAGTCGCCAGTAGCCGTTGCCGGCGTCCTGGAACTGCCACTGTTGCCACGTGTTGCCGTTGTACGTGTACTGGCCGACGCGCGCGCCGTTGTCGGTGTTCGGTTGCTGGACGTCCATGGCCTTGCCGCTGTGTCGCACGGTGATCCGGTAGAACGTGTCAGTCGACGGCGGGGGCGTCGTGGGGCCGCCGCCGATGGTGTCGCCCCAGGCGTACCGGATCTGGTCGGCGCCGGAGGTGTTGCGGACGGTCAGGTTGAGGTCGGTGCCGCTACCGCTGAGCGAGTACATCGAGTACCAGTCGTAGCCGATGGTGCCGGGCTTGCCGCCGAGCGCGGGCCAGTAGGTGCCGCCCATCCGGTTGTCGCGCATGACCTGGGCCATGGCGCGGATGTGGCGCACGAAGTTGTCGGTGCTGTTCGCGTCGGCGTAGTTGCGGCCGTCGTTCATGGGTGCGCCGAACTCGGTGGCGACCGCCCGCGACGCGCAGTTGCCGAGGCGGGTCTGGATGTGGCTCCGGAAGGCGTCGTAGGTCATCTCGCCGTAGAAGAATGCGTAGTGGTGGAACGACAGCAGCGTCGAGGCGAATCGGCTGTCGTTGCAGATGTCGCGCAGGTCCTGACTGAACCCGGTGCCCCCGATGAGCACCCGGCTGGGCACCGCCGAATAGTGGTAGCTGAGCCAGTTGGCAGCGACGTTGCGCCACTCCGTCGAGCTGTAGCCGTGGGGCTCGTTCATCGGCTCGAAGTAGACGTTGGAGTTCGAGCCGTACGTGTTCGTCACCGTGGACCACATCGCGTTCCAGGCGGCGAGGTTCGTGATCCGGCCGCCGGAGGCGGCGCCGTCCTCCCAGTAGGCGAGGATGACCTTGAACCCGCGGGCGGTGGCGGCGTCGATGGCGCCCCGGTAGGCCTCCCACCACGCCGTTCCCACCGTGTGGGTGTTGATGGGTAGCCGGACGGTGTTGACGCCCATGGTGGAAGCCATGTCGTCGTAGAGGGCGTTGGCCTTGGCCCGCACCGTCGCGTTGCTGTCGGAGGAGATGAGGCCCTGCACGACGAGGGGACCGGTGCTGAAGTTGTCACCCAGCACGGCCCAGTTCATGCCTCGGAACTGGTTCGTGGCGGCGACGGCGGGCGACGACACGACGGCGACGCCGCCGACCATCGCCGTCGTCGCGGCCACCAGTACGATCAGCAGCCGGCGCAGCGACCTGGTGCTCTGTGACGGGCCCGGTGGGCGGCGCCGCGACGAGGTGGTCCGCGTCGGGAAGTGGTCGATCATCTGATCCAGCCTCTCTGGCTCCGGACATCGGGCTGACCGCCGAATCCGCTGCTGCCCGTAGTGGTCCCGGCCGTCGTGAGGTCCCTCTGGAGATGGGCGCTGTTAGCGCTAACGCCGGTGGAGCGGCGTACCTGCGGGCTTCAGCGGCGGGGTGCGTGACACCGAGGCAGGGGTATGCCTTCTGGCTGTTAAATGTGCGTTGCGAACAAGTGTTCGCGATCACATCCGGAGTGTCAAGGCATCGATGTGCGTCGTCCCCTGTGGCGATCGGGGTACTGGGGTGGGGCGTGGCCCTGCGTCGACCTCGTGATCCAATGAGGCGCATGGTTCTCCAGTGGATCGCCGCCGGCCTCCTGTTGCTGGTCGGGCCGGCGCGCTCGGCGGGCGGGCGCGGCCGAGGCGTCGGATACTGGGTCGATGACCAACCCCGACCTCGATCCCGAGGTGTACCCGCCGATCGACCCGCGTGAGGACGTGCCGGACGACCCCGGCGAACTCCTCCCGGACACGCCCGGCGAGCTGCCCGAGGCGCCGGTCGAGCCGATGCCCGACGACGGGGAGCCCGGGGGTGTGCCCGAACCGGCCTGACCGGCCCGGCGCCGGGGTGCCCAATAGATCGACGATGGTGGATAATCTTGCGGTGACCGGCGCGCGGACCGCAGGGGAGACCGGATGAGAATCGTCGACGCCCGGGTGATAGTGACCTGCCCCGGCCGGAACTTCGTGACCCTGAAGGTCGTGACCGACGAGGGAGTCACCGGAGTCGGCGACGCCACCCTCAACGGCCGGGAACTGGCCGTCGCGTCCTACCTGCGCGACCACGTCGTGCCGCTGCTGATCGGGCGCGACCCGGCCCGGATCGAGGACACCTGGCAGTACCTCTACCAGGGGTCGTACTGGCGGCGCGGACCGGTCACGATGAGCGCCGTCGCCGCCGTGGACACCGCGCTGTGGGACATCAAGGGCAAGGTCGCCGGGCTGCCGGTCTACCAGTTGCTCGGCGGCCGGTCCCGCGAGGGCGTGACCGTGTACGGGCACGCCAACGGCGAGACGGTCGACGAGGTGCTGACCGAGGTCGCCCGTTTCGTCGACCTCGGCTACCGCGCGGTGCGGGTGCAGTGCGGCGTGCCCGGCCTGCCCCGGACGTACGGCGTCAGCGCCGACAAGATGTTCTACGAGCCCGCCGACGCCGCGCTGCCGACCGAGACGACCTGGTCCACCGAGGCGTACCTGGCCCACGTGCCGGGCGTGTTCGCCCGGGTCCGCGAGGAGTTCGGGCCCACCCTCCGGCTGCTGCACGACGTGCACCACCGGCTCACCCCGATCGAGGCGGCGCGGCTCGGCAAGAGCCTGGAGCCGTACGCGCTGACCTGGATGGAGGATCCGGTCCCGGCGGACCTGCAGGAGGGCTTCCGGCTCATCCGCTCGCACACCACCACGCCGATCGCCGTCGGCGAGGTCTTCAGCAGCATCTGGGACGCCGCCCAGCTCATCCGGGAACAGCTCATCGACTACGTCCGTACGACTGTGGTCCACGCCGGCGGGATCACCCACCTGCGACGCATCTTCGACCTTGCCGCGCTGCACCACGTCCGCAGCGGCTCGCACGGCGCCACCGATCTCTCCCCGGTCTGCATGGCCGCCGCGCTGCACCTGGACATCGCCATCCCCAACTTCGGTCTGCAGGAGTACATGCGGCACACCGAGGCGACGGACGAGGTGTTCCCGCACGGCTACCACTACGACGGCGGCTACCTGCATCCGGCCGAGACTCCGGGGCTCGGCGTGGACATCGACGAGCAGGCCGCGGCCCGCTACCCGTACGCGCCGGCCTACCTGCCGGTGAACCGGCTGACGGACGGCACCGTGCACCCCTGGTGAAGCGCGCCGGTTCAGTGGATGCGGCGACCGTGCGCGTCCGGCACCCCGGACTTGCGGAAGAAGTAGGTGTTGATCTGGTCGCGCCACTCGACGGCGCTGCGGAGCTGCTCGTCGAGGCGCTCGGCCACCCGGTCGTGGACGGCCGGGGCGAGGGCCCCGGCGAGGAGCCGCCACCGCTCCCGCATCGCCGCCACCTCCTCGACCCCGGCGAAGTGGGTGTCGTAGATGTGCTGGATCACGGTACGGCCGCTGTGCAGCACGTGCCGGTACGGGACGTGATGGAAGAACAGCAACAGCTCGTCGGGGCAGCGGTCGCGGGACTCGTACACCTCCGACCACGGCGGCGGGTACTGGCCGGTGAAGCCGGTTCCGGTCGCCCGGGTCCGGTCCACCCCGACGCCGTCGCGGTCGGCGAAGTGGTAGGTGCCCCACTGGGTGTACTCGTAGCCGTCCACGTCCGGGCCGTAGTGGTGGCCGGGCCGCACCATGAACCCGACGCCGAGCGGGGCGGTGTAGCGCTCGTAGGTGCGCCAGGAATCGTCCATGATCGCGTGCATCGTGCGCCGCAGCGCTTCCGGGTCGCCGGAGGTCACCGGCAGCCACGTCAGGTCGATCCACTCGTCGAGGATCGCGCCGGGATCCAGCAGCGGATCCCAGGCGAGCCGGCCGAAGGCGTACAGGTTCGCCTGAGCCAGCGGGTGCCCGGTCCAGAACGGGTCGTCGCCCACGTTGGACACGGCGACCAGGCCGCCACCGGCGCCCGCCACGTCGGCGATCGTGTCGCCGGCCGCGCCGTGGGGCCGGAACCGCAGCACCTCGCTCCACCAGGGTCCGAGGTAGCAGACGTGCCGCTGCTGGCCGGTGTACTCCTGCGTCGCCTGCACCTCCACCGCCAGCCGGGTAGCAGGCATCGCGGCGAGCACCGGGGACACCGGTTCGCGTGGCTGGAAGTCGATCGGGCCGAACTTCACCTGGACGATCACGTTGTCGGCGAATCGTCCGTCCAGCGGCGCGAAGTGGTCGTGGGCGGCCCGGGCCCGGTCGGTCGACCGGTCCCGCCAGTCCTGGTGGTGGTCGTAGACGAACGCCCGCCAGCGCACCACGCCGCCGTGCGGTGCGAGCGCCTCGGCGAGCAGGTTCGCGCCGTCGGCGTGGTCGCGCCCGTACGCGAACGGGCCGGGCCGGCCCTCGGAGTCGGCTTTCACCAGATAGCCGCCGAAGTCGGGAATCCGCTGATACACCCGCCGGGTGGCGGCGGCCCACCAGTCCCGTACGCGCTCGTCCAGCGGATCGGCGGTGGGCAGGCCGCCGAGGACCACCGGGGCGGCGAAGGTCACCGCCAGATGCACCCGGATGCCGTACGGGCGGAACACCTCGGCGATCTCCGCGACGTCGCCGAGCCGGTCGGTCAGCAGCAGCGCCTCGGTGTCGTGCACGTTGACGTTGTTCACGCAGATCGCGTTGACGCCGCAGGCGGCGAGCAGGCGGGCGTAGTCGCGGAGCCGGGCGGGCTCGTGCCGGGCGGCGCCGTCGCGCCAGAACAGAGAGCCGCCGGCGTAGCCCCGCTCGACCTGGCCCGACACCGGGTGCAGGGCCACGTTGTCCCAGTGGTCGAGCATCCGCCGGTCCAGTGCCGGCCGGTGCCGCCGCGCCGGAAGGTCGTCGTGGAAGGCCGCCGCGCCGAGCCGGACCACGTGGAACATCCCGTACAGCAGGCCGGCCGGCGCGTCGGCGAGGACCACTGTCACGCCGCTGGCCCGCGTCAGCAGGTACCCCTCGTCGCCGAGCGCGCCGTCGCCGGTGCCGTTCACCGCCGGTGTCGCGCCGAGCCGGACCGTCTCCGCCGCCGCGTTCGGCACCGGGCCGGCGCCGCGCAGGGCCAGCACCAGGTCGGCGTCGACAGGCCACGGTGGCCCGTGCCAGAGCCGTCCGCCGTAGCGGGCGCAGGCCCGGCTCACCTCGTCGAGGACGGTGTCGACCAGGAGCCCGTCGCCGTGCACCAGCACCGGCCGGGAACCGAGCTCACGGAACGCCGCAGTCGGTAGCCAGGCGGCGTGCCAGGCCGACTCGCCGCTGTCGGCCGACAAGCGGCCGGTGACCGGGACGCTCACGCGGTGAACTCCGCCCGGATGTCGTCGATCATGGGAGCACCGATCCGCAGCAGCGCCAGCACCAGGAGCGCTGCGAGCAGGGCGAGCACCGCCTCGGAGAACACCGCGGTGACGCCGGCGGCGGCGACCAGCAGCGCGACGTTGCCGATTGTGACGCCGGGCTTGCGCGCCACGTAGTAGACGGCGAGCCGGAGCACGTCGCGGGTGCGGAAGGTGAACAGCGAGACGATCACCAGCGCGTTGACCCCGACCAGGATCACCCCCGCCCCGACCACGACGAGCGGCACGGCCCACCAGCCGGGGACGGCGGCGGCGGGCAGGTTCGCCAGGTTGACCGCGATGACTGCGAGCCACAGCAGCGTCGGCGCCCAGACGCGCAGCACGCCCGCCAGGTTGGCCCGGTAGGCCCGGCGGAACGYGGCGGCGGGACGGAGATCGGTCAGGTCGGGGCGCTGGTGCCGCAGCGTGTACAACGCGGCCGAGACGGCCGGACCGACCGGCAGCGCGGCGGCGGCGACCAGCGGAAGGTTGCTGCTGTCGCGGTCGAGCAGCACGAGCACGGCCAGACCGGGCAGCGTGCTCACCAGGAGCAGCAGTTCGACCACGAGCAGGGTGTGGACCGTCGCGGCGGCCCGCGACAACGGCCCGTCGCCGAACTCCCGCAGCCCGCCGGTCGCGCCGGTCACCGTCGGTCCTCGTGCGGGTCGAGCAACCTGTCGTCCCACCACGGCGGCGTCTCGTCCACCACCGGGGTCAGCTCGGCGAGAGTCACCTCGTGCCGGGCGAGGTCGAGGTCGAGGTCCGCCCGCCCGCCCGCGACCGGCACTGCCCGATGGGTACGGGCCGGCTCGGCGGCCTCCCGCAACGCGTCGAGCTGCCGTGGCCGGGGTGAGTGCGGGCTGCCCATCTCCCGCCAGGCCGCGAAGGTGTTGCCGGCGTCCTCACTCACTGCCGAGCGGAGCAGGAACGCCGACGCGGTGCCCGGCGGGCCGATCGGAACCGACAGCGACAGGGTGTGCCGCTCGGGTACCGGCTCGCGGCCGGTGACGTCCACCGGGGCCCAGGCCAGGACCGCGACCCGGCCGTCGGGGTGCCGGGTGACGAGATGGTCCGGCCCGCGCGCGAGCACCTCGTCGCCGAGCCGGGCCATGAACGCGTACAGATGGTAGGTGGGTTTCTTGATCTGCCGGTGGGTGAGCAGGCCGAAGCCGCCGTGCAGCGGCGCGGTCGGCACCCCCTCCTCCTCGAACACGTCGCTGAAGGTCCAGTAGGAGAAGGAGTCGACCAGATCCCCGCCGCCGGCCAGCACCGGAGCGAGGTAGGCGGCGTGGAAGGCCGTGTCGTGGATCGGGTTGTCCGGCCGGTAGGAGGAGTTGAACTCGGTGATGTGCACCGGGTGGTCGGCCAGCGCGGTGCCGGCCAGGTGCCGGCGGGGCGCGGCGAACTGTTCCAGCAGCTCCGTGGCCGGAGCCAGGGTCTGCCGGGTGCCGAACGGCAGGTGCCGCGCCGGGCCGGAGGTGTAGGCGTGCCGGCTGACGAAGTCGACAGGCACGTCGCGGTCGGTGACGAACTCGGCGAACGGCTTCAGCCACTCGTCGGCGCCGGGGGACAGGGCCGGGCCGCCGACCTGGAGCGCCGCGTCGACGTCCTTGACGGCGTGCGCCGAGACCTCGTACAGGCGGTGGTAGGCGTCCTGGTCGGCGCCCTGCCAGAACGCCGGCAGGTTGGGCTCGTTCCACACCTCGATCGGCCAGCCGCGCACCTCGTCGAGGCCGTACCTGTCGACCAGGTGGGCCACCGTCGCGCGCACCAGGTCACCCCATTCGGTGTACGACTCCGGAGGCGTCACGTTTCCCCGCCACCAGAACACGGTCTGGTCGCCGGAGGCGAGCGCCGAGGGCATGAACCCCAGCTCCACGAAGGGCCGGATGCCCAGCGCGAGGTACGCGTCGACGACCTGGTCCACGTAGGTGAAGGCGTGCCGCACCCGGCGCTCGCCCCGGTATTCGTACGGGCGGTGCACGCCGACGCCGTCGCTGAGCAGCCCGTGGCCGCGGATGTGCCGGAAGCCGATGTCCTGCTGCACCAGCGCCAGCGAGTCCTGATAGTCACGTCGCAGAGCCAGGTCGAACCGGCCGGTGCCCACGCAGGTACGCCAGGCGTCGGTCAGCCGGCCGGCAGGCCGGTCGGGGACGAGGAGCCGCGTCATCCGTGGTTCTTGCGGTACCGGTCGTACGCCTTGTTGACCAGGTCGATGTAGGCCTGCGCGTTCTTGCCCTTCAGCTCCGAGACGTAGGCGTCCCACTCGCTCAGCGGCCGCTGGCCGAGGGCGAACTTCAGCGTGTTCTGGGTGACGTGGTCCTTCAGCGCGGTCGCCCACAGCGTCGTCTGCTCCCGCTCGGAGTCGCTGAGCGGCGCCGGTGGCGGAGTCACCCAGGGCGCGGCCTTGCGGGCGTTCATCTCCTTCTGGAACTCCAGTTCCTCGGGCGAGAAGAACGACTGCACCAGGTCGAGCTTGCCCCCGTAGGCGAAGACGCCGTTGTAGAAGCCGAAGTCCTTCTGGAGGTGCTTGGTGCCCTTGGGGTTGAGGCCGATGACGTTGACGTCCGGGGCGAGGGTGCGCTTGCCCGAGCCGTCCTTGGTGTACGTGGTTCCCTCGACGCCCCACTTGGCGAACTCCTGGCCGGCGTCGGAGTACCAAAGCCAGTCGACGAACTGCATCATGGCCACGAAGTTCTTGCCGTCGCGCGCCTTGCTGGAGATCATCACGCCGTTCTCCAGCCGGGTCGCCGGGTTGACCGCTCCGGCCGGCCCGACCGGGAAGAGGATCTTGCCGAGCCGGGCGTTCGGGTTGATCTTCGCGATGTCCGGGCGGTAGTCGTTCACCAGGGTCTGCGCGTTCGTGCTGATCACGAAGGACTTGCCGCTGGCGAGCTTCTGCCGGGCCTGGTCGTCGGTCTGGGTGAACGTCTCCGGGTCGAGCAGCCCCTCGGCGACCAGCTTGTGGAGGTACTCCACCACCTGCCGGTAGCCGTCCGAGGCGCCGGTGAAGACGTACTTCCCGGCCCCGGAGTCCCAGCTCGTCGGCTGGTAGTTCCAGCCGGCGCCGGGCAGGCCGTGCGCGAGGGCCAGCATGTTCAGCAGGTTGCCGGCCGGGTTGGGCTTGCCGAAACGGTCGGAGAACGGGATGACGTCCGGGTGGGCCGCCTTCATCGCCTTGAGCATGGCGTACACCTCGTCCCAGGTGGTCGGGGACGGGATCTTCAGCTGCTCCAGCACGTCGGTGCGGACCGCGAGCGTGTAGTCCTGCCAGGGCTTCTCGTGCAGGCCGGGCAGCAGGTAGAACTTGCCGTCCTCCTGCCGGAGCGTGTCCATCTCCGGCTGGAGCTTCCACTTCTCGATCTTGTCCTTGAAGTGCGGCATCAGGTCGAGGTAGTCGCTGACCGGCAGGATCGCGCCGGAGGAGACGTACGAGTTCTCCTGCGGGTGGTAGGTCTTCGGGATGATCATCGGGGCGTCACCGGAGCCGACCAGCACGCTGCGCTTCTGCTCGTAGTCGCTCAGCGGCACGGCGACCGGGTCCAGCTTGACGTTCGTCCGCCCGGCCAGCTCGGTCCAGAACAGCCACTCCGGCTTAAGCGGGTAGTTCGGGTGGTTGTTGTAGAGGATCGAGAACGTGACCGGCTCGGTGGCCTTGAACTGGTCGCCGATGCCGTACTTGTCCATCGCGCCCGTACGGTTGCGGTCGAGGTCCTTCTTGTCCGGGGTGTCGTCGCCGCAACCCGCCAGGGCGACGACGGCGGCCGCGCCGCTGGCGAGCAGTACCTGGCGCCGGGACAGCTGGGCCATGGGTTCTTCCTTCCGGTGGTGGGGTGGTGGTGCGGGCGGCGGCTATCCCTTCACGGCGCCGAGCATGATTCCGGAGACGAAATAGCGCTGGATGAAGGGATAGACCGCGAGGATCGGCAGGATCGTCAGCACGATCGTCACGGACTGGATGGTGGCGGCGGACTGGACGACGTCGCCTGCGCTGCCGAGGCCGCCGCCGGTCTGCGTGGCGTCGGTCGCGCCCGCGATGAGGTTGCGCAGATAGACCGTCACCGGGAGCAGGTCCTGCCGGTCCATGTAGAGGAACGCGGCGAACCACGAGTTCCAGAACGAGACGGCGTAGAACAGCACCATCGTGGCGACCATCGCCTTCGACAGCGGCAGGACGATCCGCAGCAGCGTGCCGTACGTGTTCAGCCCGTCGACCGCGGCCGCCTCCTCCAGCTCGACCGGCAGGCTCTCGAAGAACGCCTTCATCACCAGCAGGTTGAACACGTTTATCGCGTTGGGCAGGGCGATCGCCCACACCGTGTTCTTCAGCCCGAGGCTGGTGACCAGGACGTAGTTGGGGATCAGGCCGCCGGTGAAGAACATGGTGAACACGGCGATCCCGACCAGCGCGGTCCGGCCCCGCAGGTGTTTCTTCGACAGCACGTAGGCATAGCAGGTGGTCAGCACGACGGAGACGAGCGTGGCGACCACCGTGTAGAAGACGGTGTTGCGGTAGCTGACCCAAAACGTCGGGTCCGACGTCACCACCCGGTACGCGGTCAGGTTGAACCCCCGCGGCACGAGGTTCACCTCGCCCGCGACGATGTACGCGTTGTCGCTGAGCGAGCGGGCCACGATGGTGAGGAACGGATACAGGGTCACCACCACGACGCCGGTCAGCACGAGGGCGTTCACCACCTGGAAGACCCGGTAGCCGCGGGTGGGCCGGGGGCCACGCGGCCGGGCCGCCGGTTTCCGTGTACGGGCCTGGGCGCGGGCCTGCGTGCTCACCACAGGCTCGTCCCCACCGTGCGCCGGGAGATCGCGTTCGCCGACAGCACCAGCGTCAGCCCGATCACGGACTCGAACAGGCCGATGGCGGCGGCGTAGCTGAGGTTCCCGGAGACGATGCCCACCCGGTACAGGTAGGTCGAGATCACGTCCGCCGTCGGGTAGGTGAGCGGGTTGTACAGCAGCAGGATCTTTTCGAAGCCGACGGCCATGAAGGTGCCGATGTTGAGGATCAGCAGCGTCACCATCGTCGGCCGGATCCCCGGCAGCGTCACGTGCCAGGTCTGCCGCCACCTGTTGGCGCCGTCGATGCGGGCCGCCTCGTACAGGTCGCCGTCGACGGTGGTGAGCGCGGCGAGGTAGAGGATGGTGCCCCAGCCGACGGTCTGCCAGACCTCGGAGGAGACGTAGATCGTCCGGAACCATCCGGCCTGCTGCATGAACGCGACCGGCTCGCCGCCCACGGCGCGCACCATCTGGTTCACCGTGCCGTCCACCGACAGCAGTTGGAGGACCATGGCGGCCACGATCACTATCGACAGGAAGTGCGGCAGGTAGGACACCGACTGGACGAACCGCTTGAGCGCGCGGTTGCGCACCTCGTTGAGCAGCAGCGCGAGCACGATCGGCAGCGGGAAGCAGAACACCAGCGTCAGCGCGCCCAGCACCAGCGTGTTTGTGAACACGCTCCAGAAGGTCGGGTCGGTGAAGAACAACCGGAAGTACCGCAGCCCGGTCCAGTACTCGCCGAAGAGGCTGCCGCCCGGCTGGAAGCGCCGGAACGCGATCACGTTGCCGAGCATCGGCAGGTAGCGGAACGTCAGGAAGAACAGCAGCGGCAGGACTGCGAGCGAGTAGAGCTGCCAGTCCCGGCGCAGGGCCCGCCGCCAGGGCGTACGGCGACTGCGCGGGGTCGGGGCTGCCAAGCTCGTCCTCCCCCTGACCGTCGGCCGGAACGTTTCCGGTAATACGTCGTAAGCCTTTCGGAAATTTATGGGTATCGTTATCTTCGTGTCAAGAGCGTCGATTGATATCTCCCTCGGCCAGCTCCGCCGCTACACGCCGGCTGTCGTCGAGCCCGCCGACTTCGACCGGTTCTGGCGGGCCACCCTCACCGCCGCCGCGGCCAGCCCGGTGCTCGTCGACGTCCGCCCCGAACCCACCGACCTGCGGCTGCTCGACGTGTGGGACGTGACGTTCGCCGGGTTCGCCGGCGAACCGGTGCGCGCCTGGTACACCCGTCCCGCGGGCGTAGCCACGCCGCTGCCGGCAGTGGTGGAGTACCCCGGCTACGGGCGCGGCCGGGGCCTGCCGGGGGAGCGGCTCACCTGGCCGGTGGCGGGTTACGCCCACCTGCTGGTGGACAACCGGGGACAGGCCGGCCTGTACAGCCGCGGTGACACCCCGGACCCGCACGACGCTCCCGGCGGGCCCAGCCCCGCCACGAGGGGGATCCTGTCCCCGGACGACTACCACTACCGCCGCCTGATCACCGACGCGGTCCGCGCGATCGACGCCGTCCGCGTACTGCCCGGGGTGGACCCGGCCCGCGTCGCCGCGGTGGGCAACAGCCAAGGTGGTGGACTCGCGCTCGCGGCGGCGGGCCTCGTCGACGGCCTCGCCGCGCTCCTGGTCACCGCCCCGTTCCTGTGCGACATCCAGCGCGCCATCGAAGTGACCGAGGCGTCCCCCTACGGCGAGATCGCCCGCTACCTCGCGGTGCACCGCGAGGCCGAGGAGCCGGTCCGGCGCACGCTGTCCTACGTCGACGGCGTCAGCTTCGCCCGGCGCGCCACCGCCCCGGCGCACTTCGGGATCGGTCTGCGCGACGAGGTCTGCCCACCGAGCACCGGCTTCGCCGCCTACAACCAGTACGCCGCTGCCGCATCGGCCACTCCGCTACGGGAGATGCACACGTACCCGTTCAACGGCCACGAGGGCGGGGAGGCCGTCCACGTCCGGCGGCAGCTGCGCTGGCTGGACGCGGTGATGCGTTCCGCCGGGACGGCAGCCGGCTGACGGACTCACCGGATGTCCGATGCAGGGCGCTAGATCACCCGGCGGCGTACCCGCCACACCACCACGCCGATCAGGATCGCCGCGACCGCGACGAACACCGCCGCCTCGATGAGCTGGAACGTCCAGAACCGGTCGGCAGGGTGGTAGACCCCGAACCGCTGGATGCCGCGTTCGTGCAGGAACTGGCTGAGGTTCGTGCCGGCCTGGTTGGCCGCGTCCTCCAGTTCGTAGTACTCCGTCGAGCTCAGCCTGCGCCCGGCGGCGTCCGCGTAGCCGCGTTCGATCACCCAGTCGGCGACGCCGGCTCCGGCCTGACCCTTCGTGCCGCCGGCGGGGACCGGCTCCATGGTGGTGAGCGGCGTGGCGTACGCGGGACGGGCCAGCAGCGCCACCGACATCCGGGCGGCGAGGAACGCCCCGAACGCGACGCCGAACGCGGGCAGGCTGCGCCGCAGGATCGCCCCCGCGGCGGTGGCGACGCCGAACGCGAACAGCGCGTACGCCAGCGGAACGAGCCCTTCCAGGTCGAAGGCGTCGTACTGGAACCGCCCTTCCCAGGCATCGAACGGCTGCCGGAACCAGGTGAGCACGGCGGTGAACATGCCGGTGAGCGCGACTGTGACGCCGGCCAGCGCGGCGAGCTTGGCCGCCAGCCAGCGCATCCGCGGCACGGCCTGGGTCCAGGCGAGCTGCCAGGTGCCGTCCTCCAGTTCGCGGGCGAGCAGCGGCGCGCCGAGGAACGCGCCGATGACGACGGGCACCAGGTAGAAGGCCGCGAGGAGGTTCTCGACGTATCCGTACTCCTCGTCGAGCCGGCGGAAGGCGGCCGTGCACGTCTCGCCGGCGCCTGCTGTTCCCGCGCACCGGGCGGGGCCGCCGGGGAACAGGTCGTGGGCCTGCGTCCCGAGCACGAGCAGGGCGATGCCGAACACGCCGAGAAGCAGACCGAGGACACAGACCTCGGTGCGGTGCTGGCGCCAGATCAACCACGTCATGCCGCCACCTCCGACGGGACCGCGGCGCCCGGCTCGGACGGCCGGCGCAGGTACGCCAGCACCAGGTCCTCCAGCCCGACCGGCTGGGCCTGCCAGCCCGGCGCGGCCGGGATGCCGCCGTCGCGTACCAGCAGGGTGGTGTGCCGGTCGCTGTGGACGGCGTCCACGACGGCGCCGGCCCGGTCGAGGTCGGTGGCCGTGCGCGGGCCGACGAGCAGCCGGTGCTCGGCGAGGAGGGTGTCGATGTCACCGGTGAGCGTGACCCGGCCGTGGTTGAGCACGACCAGGTGGTCGCAGACACGTTCCAGCTCGTGCACGACGTGGGAGGAGAACAGGACCGTCACCCCGCCGTCGGCCACCGCGCCCATGAGGACCTGCAGGAATTCGCGCCGGGCCAGCGGGTCGAGGCTGGCCACCGGCTCGTCGAGGACGAGCAGGTCCGGCCGTTTCGCCAGGGCCAGGGCCAACGCGACCTGGGCCTGCTGCCCGCCGGAGAGCGAGCCGGCCCGGCGGTCCAGCGGGATGCCCAGCTTCGCCAGCCGGCGCTCGGCCAGCCCCTGGTCGAAGCGGAGGTTGCAGGCCCGGCCGAAGCGGAGCATCTCGGCGACGGTGAAGCGCTTGTACAGCGGGTGGTCCTGGGCCAGGAACCCGATCCGGGACAGGGTCTGCGGGGTGCTGGCGGTGACGTCGTGGCCGAGGACCTCGACGGTGCCGGTGCTCGGCGCCAGCAGTCCGACGATCAGGCGCAGCAGCGTGGTCTTGCCCGCGCCGTTCGGCCCGACCAGGGCGATCACGCCGCCCGCCGGCAGGGTCAGGGTGCAGTCGCGCAGCGCCCAGCCCTTCCGGTACCGCTTGCCCACGCCGTCGGTGCGCAGCGCGATCTCGGTGTCTGTCACGCCACGTCCTCGTTTCTCGTCTGCTGGTGGACGGAGGTGAAGAGCGCGTCGACCGCCTGCTCGTCGAGGCCGGCCTCGTAGGCGCGGCGCAGCCACGTCGCCAGGCCGCGGCGCAGCGACGTGTACGTCGACGGCGACATCGCGGCCGACTGCTGCTCGGTGACGAACGTGCCCTGGCCGGGCCGGCCGGTGACCAGGTTCTCCTGCTCCATCTGCCGGTACGCCTTGGCCACGGTGTTCGGGTTGATGGCCAGGTCCTCGACCACCTCGCGGATGAGCGGGAGGCGGTCGCCGGGTTGGAGGAAGCCCAGCAGCACCGCCTGGCGAACCTGCTGGACGAGTTGCAGGTACGGCGGCACGCCGGAGTGGGTGTCGAGCCGGAAGACGAACACGGTGTCCCTTCGCTGCTTTACTAGTACCGTAGTAAAGCAGCAGGTGGGCGGTCAAGAAGGGCGGGTTGGCCGCGGCTGGGGGATCGACATGATCGCCGATGGCTGTATCGTTGCCGACGCCGCATCCCGCAGGCCGCTTCCACCAAGGACGACCATGACCGCCTCCACCGTCACCGCCGTCATTGACCTCGACCTGACCGGCCCCACCATCTCCCGCCACGTCTACGGCCACTTCGCGGAGCACCTGGGACGCTGCGTCTACGGCGGCTTCTGGGTGGGGGAGGGCTCCGCGACCCCGAACGAGGGCGGGATCCGCCTCGACGTGGTGGAGGCGCTGCGCCGCATCGGCATCCCGAACCTGCGCTGGCCGGGCGGCTGCTTCGCCGACGACTACCACTGGCGCGACGGGATCGGCCCGCGCGAGCTGCGGCCCCGCATGGTCAACTCGCACTGGGGCGACGTGGTCGAGGACAACTCCTTCGGCACGCACGAGTTCATGGCGCTGTGCGAGCTGCTGGGCGCGGATCCGTACGTGTCCGGCAACGTCGGCTCGGGCAGCGTGCGGGAGATGTCCGAGTGGGTCGAGTACCTGACCCGCGGCGACGACTCTCCGATGGCCGCCCTGCGGCGGGAGAACGGGCGCGACGAGCCCTGGCGGGTCCCGTTCTGGGGACTGGGCAACGAGGCGTGGGGCTGCGGCGGCAACCTGCGCGTCGAGCAGTTCGCCTCGCTGGCCCGCCAGTACGCCACCTACGTCCGCGACCACGGCGACAACACCGTCTACCGGATCGCCGCGGGCGCGAACAGCGACGACTACCACTGGACCGAGACGTTGATGCGCTCCTTCGACGACCTGGCAGCGCCGGACTCCCGCGCCTGGCCGTTCCAGGCCGTCTCGCTGCACTACTACACGATGACCCGGGGCTGGTCGTCGAAGGGCGCGGCGACCGGCTTCGACGAGGAGGAGTGGTACCTCGCGCTGCGGAACGCGACCCGGATCGAGGAGCTGGTCTCACGCCACGAGGCGGTCATGGACCGCTGGGACCCGCAGCGCAAGGTCGGCCTCGTCGTGGACGAGTGGGGCACCTGGTGGGACGTGGAGCCGGGCACCAACCCCGGCTTCCTCTACCAGCAGAACACGCTGCGCGACGCGCTGGTGGCCGCGGTGCACCTCGACACGTTCCACCGCCACGCGGCGCGCGTCGTGATGGCGAACATCGCGCAGACGGTGAACGTGCTCCAGGCCATGATTCTCACCGACCCGGAGACGGGCGCGCTGGTGCTCACGCCCTCGTACCACGTGTTCGCGATGAACCGGGCCCACCACGACGCGGCGTCGCTCGCGGTGACCTTCAAGGGCGAGGTCCCGGTGCGCGAGGTGGCGGGGGATCACCTGGCGACGCTCTCGGCGTCCGCCTCGACGCGCGGCGACACGGCGCTGGTCTCGCTGTCGAACCTCGACGCGCGGCGTCCGGTGACCGTCGTCCTCGACCTGCGCGGACGGGACGTCACCGCCCACCGGGCCACGATCCTGACCGCCGACGCGCTCGACGCGCACAACACGCCGTCGACCACGGGCGTCGCGCCCCGCGAGCACGCCGGGGTCACGGACCACCCGCGTGGCCTGGAGGTCGAACTGCCGCCGCACGCGTACGTCACGGTGGCGCTCGACCTCGCCTGACCGCCGGACACACGGCTCCGCGCACGGCCGCGTGACGACAGCGGTCTGGTGACGCCTGCGTTCCTCTCCTCACTCCGGCGCCTGGGGCCAGGAAATTGCCAGTGACCTCGGTCGATCGAGTTCGCCCAGTGGCGCGCTGCTCGGTCCGATAATTTTCGGTGCTGTGTCGGTCGGAACGTCTGCCTCTTGCTCGGTGCTACCGCAGGCAGCGGGGTCGTTGACGGATGGCGGGGCACTTAGTAGCCTCAGCGCACACAATCCTGGCATGTAAATATCTCGATAAGTTTCGGAGACGACGACCTCGCCTGCGGTGCCCACCGCCGGAGGGACCGTCGCGCTGATTCGCCGCGGTCACCCGACCACCGCCGCGCACGATTACCGCATGGAGGGCCGTTGAAACGCGTCCGGAGCACCGTAGTCATCATCGCCACCGCCGCGCTCCTCCTCGGCGGATGTGGCGGATCAGACGGCGAATCCGACTCGAAGACCTTCGAGTTCTGGTCGTTTGCCAACATCAACCAGAAGGCCGACGTCGACGTCTACACCAAGGCGCACCCCGATGTGCGCATCAAGCTCACCGAGGTCGGCAGCACCACCGAGACCGCGCAGGCGCTCACCGCCGCGCTGGCCGGTGGCAAGGTGCCCGACCTGGTGCTCATCCAGGCCGACGACCTGCCGAAGTTCATGCAGTCGCCGGACAACTTCGTCGACCTCACCACGCTGGGCGCCGGCGACATCAAGGGGAACTACCTCGACTGGGTGATGTCGCAGGCGACGACCAAGGACAACAAGATCATCGGGGTGCCGACCGACGTCGGCGGGCTGGCGGTCGCCTACCGTACCGATCTGTTCAAGGCGGCCGGCCTGCCCACCGACCGGGACGAGGTCGCCAAGCTCTGGCCGACGTGGGACGAGTTCATCAACGTCGGTAAGCAGTACGTCCAGAAGACCGGGAAACCGTTCGTGGACAACACGCCGACCAGCGTCTTCTTCCAGGCGGTCAACCAGGGCAGCCAGCGCTACTACAGCGCCGACCGCAAGCTCGACTACGACAACGAGCAGGTCAAGGCGGCGTTCGACGTGACGCTGAAGGCCTTCGAGGCGGGCATCTCCGCCAAGCAGGGGTCGTTCTCCTCCGGCTGGACCGCGGCCATGAAGAAGGGCGACTACGCGGTGGTGTGCTCACCGTCCTGGATGCTCAGCCAGATGAAGACGAACGCCCCCGAGACGAACGGCAAGTGGGACATCGCCACGATTCCCGGGGGTTCGGGGAACTGGGGCGGCAGCTTCCTCGCCATCCCCAAGCGCGCCAAGAACGCGAAAGCGGCGTGGAACTACATCTCCGAGATGCAGTCGCCGAAGGGTCAGCTCGAGCACTTCCTGATGCAGGGGTCGCTGCCCACCACGCCGTCGGTCTACACGGATCCGCAGCTGGTCGGAAAGACCGACCCGTTCTTCAGCAACGCGCCGATCGGCAAGATCTACACCCAGTCGGTGCTGGGGATCAAGCCGTTCTACTTCGGCCCGCAGGACGGCCCGATCGGCACCGAGTTCCTCAACACGCTCACCAGCGTCGAACAGGGCAAGGTGAGCCCGGCGAAGGCCTGGGACACCGCGCTGACAAACGTCAAGAACGCCGTACGCGAATGACCGAGGGCTGACGTGCGGCAGCCGGGCACCGCCCGGCTGCCGCCCATCGCGGAGGTGACGCTTTGACCACCATGCTCAGCCCGGCCACGGCCCCGCCGGACCTCCGGCGCCCCCATCGCAGACGGCGGATGCAGCAGGGCGTACGGGAGTTCCTGGCGCCGTACGCGTACATCGCGCCGTTCTTCGTGCTCTTCCTGATCTTCGGTCTCTTCCCGCTGCTGTTCACCTTCTACATCTCCCTGTTCGACTGGGATCCCATCGGTGAGCACCGTTTCGTGGGGCTGGACAACTTCACCGAACTCCTGCACGACCCGCGCTTCTGGGGCGCGTTGCGGAACACGTTCAGCATCTGGGTGATGTCGACGGTGCCGCAGTTGCTCCTGGCGCTCGGCCTGGCGCATCTGCTCAACCACGCGCGGCTGCGGCTGGCCGCGTTGTTCCGGATGTCGGTGCTCGTCCCCTACGTCACCTCGGTCGCGGCCACGACCATCGTCTTCGCGCAGATGTTCGACCGCGACTACGGCATGATCAACTGGTTCCTCGGGCTGCTGGGCTTCGACCACATCGACTTCACAGCCTCGCTCTGGGGCAGCCACGTCATGATCGCCACGATGATCGCCTGGCGCTGGACCGGGTACAACACGCTGCTGTACCTCGCCGCGCTGCAGTCGGTACCCCGGGAGCTGTACGAGGCCGCCGCCGCCGACGGCGCGAACGGCTGGAAACAGTTCCTGCACATCAGCATCCCGTCGTTGCGGCCGATCATCGCGTTCACCGTCGTGACGTCGACCATCGGCGGGTTGCAGGTCTTCACCGAGCCGCTGCTGGCCAACCCGGTGGGCGGGCTCACGTGCGGGGCGGCACGGCAGTGCCAGACCGTCACCCTCTACCTCTACGAGCAGTCCTTCGGGCAGTTCCACTTCGGCTACGGCGCGGCGGTCGGCGTCGCGCTCTTCGTCATCGTGGTCGCCTTCTCCGGACTCAACTATCTGCTGGCCACCCGCGTCCGCTCGGAGCGCCCATGAAGCCCGCACCCTCGACCGCCGCGCCCGTACGGACCCGGCGGCGCTCGGCCAACCGCGTCTCGATCGCGGTGTACGCGCTGCTCACGCTCGTGGCGCTCGCCAGCGTCTTCCCGCTCTACTGGATGTTCGTGGTGGCGACGACGGACTCCGCCACCGCGACGACCCTCCCGCCGACGATCACACCCGGCGGCAACTTCCTGCACCTGGCGGAGCTGGTCTTCACCATCGTGCCGTTCGTGCAGTCCCTGCTCAACAGCGTCATCGTCGCCGGCACGATCGCCGTGGGCCAGGCGGTGCTCTGCGCGCTGGCCGGGTTCGCCTTCGCCAAGCTGTCCTTCCCCGGCCGCAACACGCTGTTCCTCATCGTCGTGCTGACCATGACGGTGCCGGCGCAGCTGGCGGTGGTGCCGCAGTACCTGATCATGTCCCAGCTGGAGTGGGTCGACACCCTGCAGGCGGTGATCGTTCCCGGTCTGGTCAGCGCGTTCGGCATCTTCTGGATGCGTCAGCACATCGGCAGCACCATCGACGACGAGCTGATGGCCGCGGCGCGTGTCGACGGCGCCACCACCTGGCAGATCTTCTGGCGGATCGCGTTCCCGCTGGTCCGCCCGGCGGCGTACGTGCTGGGGCTGTTCACGTTCGTCTACGCGTGGAACGATTTCCTGTGGCCGTTCATCGTCCTGAAGTCGCCGGAGAACTACACCGTCCAGATCGCCATCAAGGCGCTGCAGCAGAACCGGGACATCGACCTGGGGCTGGCCATGTCCGGCTCGTTCCTGGCCACCATTCCGCTGCTGGTGCTGTTCGTGTTCGTCGGACGCCGTCTGGTGCAGGGAATCATGGAAGGCGCATTCAAGGGGTGAGGTCCGTCTCGGTCCCGTCAGCCGGCCGGCCGGTAGTCGAACCAGTCGAAACCGGCGCTTCCCTCGGTGACGTACATGCCGATGACCCGGCCGGTGAACCCGGAGGCGACCTCGGTGGACAGGTAGCGCCCGTCGAGCTCCGCCAGGCACGACCAGCCGTCGCCGGTCTCGACCTCGAAGCTGATCGTGTCACTGCCGGCCGCCGTGACGCCGACGAGGCCCGCCCGCGCCAGGTCGCCGGACGAGGTGACCGTCGGGGGCAGCACGCCGGTGGTCCGGATGGCCAGCGCCACGGTCACCGCCCCCGCGGGCACCGGGCACTCCCCGAACACCTGCCGAAACGGTCCGACCCGGCCGACGACCCGGGCCTGCCCCCGGGCGAGCTCCAGGTCGTAGTGGTGGGCCTCGTCGATCCTGATCGTCAGGCCGGACCGGCCGGAGCCGGGATCGAGGCGGGCGCTGACCCGGCAGTCGTGGTGCTGCTGGCGGCGGCCGACGACGGTGGCGCCACTGCGGTCGAGGCTGTCGCCGGTCGCGTGCAGCGTCAGCCAGCCGGGCCGGTCGGTCAACGACCACGCCGAGTCGGGCCGGCTACGGGGCGAGATCCACTGTGGGCCGAGCCGCTCGTCGTCGAAGTCGTCCCGCTCGGCCCACCGGCTCGGCCCATCCGGGCCGTTGGCGATCGAGACCGGGTCGACCACCGGCCACCCGTCGACCCAGCGCACCGGCGCCAGGAACGTCTCCCGTCCCAGGACGTGGTAGGGCGGCCACTGGCCCTTCGGCCGGATCCCCAGCAGAACCATCCACCAGCTGCCGTCGGCCGCGTCGACCATGTCGGCGTGCCCGGTCGCCTGCACCGGCCGGTCGGTGCCGCGATGCGTCAGGATCGGATTGGCCGGCCCGGGCTGGAACGGCCCGCGCGGCGAGCGGGCGCGAGCGACACTCACCGCGTGGCCGGTGTGGGTGCCGCCCTCCGAGACGAGCAGGTACCACCAGTCGCCGACCCGGTACAGATGCGGCGCCTCCGGGTACTGGCCACCCGTCCCCGACCACATCGGCACCGGCCCTTCCAGGACCTCTCCGGTGCGCGGGTCGATCCGGTACGACTCGACCCCGGACACCGTCATCCAGCAGGTGCCGTCGTCGTCCCACGCCAGCGACGGGTCCACGTGGGGCAGATCCAGGTAGACCGGGTCCGACCACGGGCCGGCCGGGTCGGTCGCCGTGACGATCAGGTGCCGGTCGAGCGTGACGTTCGTCGTGACGACCCAGAACCGGCCGTCGTGGTGGCGGATCGTCGGCGCGTAGATGCCCCGCGAGGCGAGCGTGTCGGCCGGCAGACGGAGCTGATCGGCGCGGTCCAGCACGTTGCCGATCTGCCGCCAGCTGACCAGGTCACGACTGTGGAAGATCGGCACACCGGGCGCGTACTCGAAGCTCGAACACACGAGGTAGTAGTCCTCACCGGCGCGGCAGATGCTCGGATCGGGCCAGAAGCCCGGGAGGATCGGGTTGCGGTAGCCGTCGTCCGCAGGCTCCGGTTCCATTTCCGCTCCTTCTCGTACGGGCACAACGCCTCCACGAGTGTCGATGTCGCGAACCGTGTCGGACAACCCGCGAGTGCGCGATGACAGTTCTCGGCCGCCTCCTGTCCCGGCGCCCCCGTCGCGACGCGGCCACGGAGTTCCCGTACACCTTCACCGTGCGGCGCGGGCTGCGCGTGCCGATGGACGACGGCGTCGAGCTGGTCGCCGACCTCTACCAGCCGGTCGGCGTGGTGGAACCGCCGTTGCCCACGATCGTCGTCCGCTCCCCGTACGGCCGGCACGGCTCGCTGACCCACGCGCCGGCGCTGGTCCGCGCGGGGTTCACGGTGCTGGTGCAGAGCTGCCGCGGCACCGGTGGCTCCGGTGGCAGTTTCCGGCCCCAGCTCGACGAGGAGCGCGACGGCATCGCCACCCACCGGTGGGTACGCCGCCAGCAGTGGTGCGCCGGCACCGTCGCGACGTACGGGGAGAGCTACCTCGGCTACACCCAGTGGGCGGTGGCCGGACGGATGTGCCGTGACGATCCCGGCAACGCCCCGGACGCGCTGTGCCTGAACGTCACGATGGCCGACTTCGGCCCGATTACCTGGACCAACGGCGCGTTCTCGCTGGAGGGCTCGCTCGGCTGGTCGCGCCGGATGGACCTGCGGGGCCTGCGCGGCGCCCTGGTCCGGGCGTGGCTCGCGCGGCGGCCGGACCGGAAGCTGGCCGCGGCCTTCGACGTGCTGCCGCTGTCCGGTGGCGACACCGCGGTGGCGGGCCACCCGATCAGCTGGTACCAGGACTGGCTGGCCCACGAGAAGCTCACCGACGACTACTGGACCCGGCAGTCGCACACCGCGTCGGTGCCCGACGTCACCGCGCCCGTGTACATGGCCACCGGCTGGTACGACATCTTCCTGCCCTGGCAGCTGCGCAACTACGCCCAACTCGCCGCGGCCGGCCGTCCGCCCCGGCTGACCATCGGCCCGTGGGGCCACAGCAGCGCGCAGAGCCCGTTCCTTCCCGAGTCCATCGCGTTCCTCAGGGAACACTTCGCCGGCGCGCCCACGACCCGGCCGGCACCGGTGCGCGCCTTCCTCACCGGCGCGGAGCAGTGGCACGATCTGCCCGCGTGGCCACCGCCGGGCACCGTGGCGCAGCGGTGGCACCTGCACCCCTCGGGGCTGCTCGACCCGGCCGTCCCCGGCGCGGGCAGCACCCGCTACACCTACGATCCCGACCGGCCCACGCCCGCGCTCGGCGGCCCCGGCATGGGCCCGTCCCCGGGGCCGGTCGACAACAGCGCCCACGAACGCCGCGCGGACGTGGCCGTCTTCCGCAGTCCACCGCTGGCGCACGCGCTCGTACTCGCCGGGGAGCCGACCGCCCATGTCCGGTTCCGTTCGACGGCGGCCAGCGCGGACGTGTTCGTGCGGATCTGCGACGTGCACCCCGACGGCCGCTCGATGAGCGTGTGCGACGGGATCCGCCGCTTCGGCGGCGTCGGTACCGCGGCTACCGACCCGCAACCGGACGAGGACGGGTTCGTCGAACTGGAGGTGCCGCTGTGGCCGGCGTTCCACCGCTTCGCCGCCGGCCACCGCGTCGCCGTGCAGGTCAGTTCCGGAGCGCATCCGCGCTACGCCCGCAATCCCGGCACCGGCGAGCCGGCCGCCACCGCGGCCAAAACGGTACGGGCGGAGCAGGAGATCTCCCACGGCGGCGACCACCCGTCCCGGATCGACCTGCCGGTATGGACCTGAACAGACATCTCCAGAAGGGACCCCCGGATGGCGTCCGTATTCCATGTGGCGACAAGCGGTTCCGATCGCGCCGACGGCTGCGCCGAGCGGCCGTTCCGGACGATCAACCGGGCGGCCGGCGTCGCCCAGCCCGGTGACACGGTGGTGGTGCACGCGGGGGAGTACCGCGAGTGGGTGAAGCCACGCCACGGCGGTCTCAGCGACTCCCGCCGCATCACCTACGAGGCCGCGCCCGGCGAGCACGTGGTGATCAAGGGATCGGAGCGCGTCACCGGCTGGGAGCCGCTCGGCGGGACGGTGTGGCGGGCACGAGTCGACAACGCGCTGTTCGGCTCGTTCAATCCGTTCGCCGAGGAGGTGACAGGTGACTGGATCGTCCACCGCACCGGCACGCCACCCAAGCACCTCGGCGAGGTCTACCTGAACGGCCTGAGCTTCTTCGAGGTGGGGAGCCGCGCGGAGGTCGAGGACCCGCCCCGGCGTACCGAGGTCGTCGACGACTGGACCGGGGTGACCCGTCCGGTCGGCGATCCCGACCAGACCCGGCTCGTCTGGTACGCCGAGGTCGGTGAACAGACGACGATCTGGGCCAACTTCCAGGGCGCCGACCCGAACACGGAACTGGTCGAGATCAACGTACGCCGCAGCGTCTTCTACCCGGAACAGCCGCACCTGGACTACATCACCGTCCGTGGCTTCGAGTTGGCGCACGCCGCCAGCCCGTGGGCGCCACCGACCGCCGACCAGCCGGGCCTGATCGGACCCGGCTGGGCGAAGGGCTGGGTCATCGAGGACAACGTGATCCACGACGCCAAGTGCTCGGCGATCTCGATCGGGAAGGAGGGCTCCACCGGGCAGAACTTCTCCGCTCTGCGCGGCGACAAGCCGGGCTACCAGTACCAGCTGGAGTCGGTCTTCGCGGCCCGCCGGATCGGGTGGGACCGGGAGCACATCGGCTCGCACGTGATCCGCCGCAACACGATCTACGACTGCGGCCAGAACGCGATAGTGGGTCACCTCGGGTGTGCGTTCTCCACCATCGAGGACAACCACATCCACCGCATCGGCCTGAAACGCGAGTTCTACGGGTACGAGATCGCTGGCATCAAGCTGCACGCCGCCATCGACGTGGTGATCCGGCACAACCGGATTCACGACTGCTCGCTCGGCACCTGGCTGGACTGGCAGGCGCAGGGCACCCGGGTCTCCCGCAACGTCTACCACGACAACTGCCGGGACCTCTTCGTCGAGGTCAGCCACGGTCCCTACCTGGTCGAACACAACATCTTCGGCTCACCCGCCGCGTTGGAGCTGTTCAGCCAGGGCGGTGCCTTCGTCAACAACCTGATCTGCGGCACGGTACGGCTGGAGCCGGTGCTGGACCGCGCCACCCCGTACCACCTGCCGCACAGCACGCAGGTCGCCGGGTACGCGGTGATCTACGGTGGGGACGACAGGTACGTGGGCAACCTCTTCCTGGGCGGCGATCCGGGCGCGGCCTACGCGACGGGTGCGGAGGGTCGGGGGACGCCGCTGGGCGGCACCGCCGGATACGACGGCCATCCCGCGTCGTTCGCGGAGTACCTGGCCCGCCTGGACGAGCAGCCGCCCAGCGACCAGAAGAAGTACCTCGACGTGAAACAGCCGGTGTACGCCCGGGCGAACGCCTACGCCGCGGGCGCCCGGCCGTTCGCGGGCGAGCGTGAGCCGTGGGTGCTGGGCGCCGCGACGGTGACGGTCGTCGCCGAGGGCGACGCGGTCTGGCTCGTCACCGATCTGCCCGAGACGTTCGACGAGGCCCGTGTCGGTGTGGTCACCGGCCGGGATCTGGAACGGGTCCGGTGCGCCGACGCGGATTTCGAGGAGCCGGACGGCAGCCCGGCCGTCATGGGCGTCGACCTGGTCGGGGAACCCCGGCAACCGGGACGCAACGGCGCCGTCGGCCCGATCGCGGGCCTCGCGTCCGGGTCGCGCCGCACGCGCGTCCTCTGACGGCGGACCCGCCCGTACGCGAACGGAGACGGTGACGCCGGGCGGCGTCACCGTCTCCGTCTGCCTCAGCCGCGCGCGGCCCAGTCGCCGAGGGCCCAGTCGCGCACCTCGGGCATGTCCTCCAGGTGCTCCACCACGTACGTCTCGTGGCGGTCGAGCTGGCTGCGGCACCACGCCTTGAGGTCGGCGGCGCCGCGTGGGAGGCGCTTGGCGTTGTTGATGGCGTCCATCACGAGGTGGTACCGCGACGCCTTGTTGCGCACCGTCATGTCGAACGGGGTGGTGGTCGTGCCCTGCTCGATGAAGCCACGCACGCGGAACCGGTCCGCGTCCGGGCGGCCGTGGACGAGCTGGTGGATCGCGCCGGGGTAGCCGTGGAAGGAGAAGATCACGTCGACGTCGTCGGTGAACAGCTCGGTGAACAGGGTCTCGCTCATGCCGTGCGGGTGGTCCTTGGGCCGGACCAGGGTCATCAGGTTGACCACGTTGACCACGCGGACCTTGAGCCCGGGCAGCCGCTCGCGCAGGATCTGTGCCGCCGCGACCGTCTCCATGGTGACGACGTCGCCGGCGCAGGCCAGGACGATGTCGGGATCGCTGGTGCCGTCGTCGGTGCCGGCCCACTCCCAGATCCCCGCGCCGCGGGCGCAGTGTTCGATCGCCTCGTCCATGGACAGGTACTGCAGCTGCGGCTGCTTGTCGATGACGATCAGGTTGATGTACGACCGCGACCGGAAGCAGTGGTCGGCCACCGACAGCAGGGTGTTGGCGTCCGGCGGCAGGTAGACCCGGGCGACGTCGCCCCGCTGGGTGAGCACCACCTGGATCAGGCCCGGCCCCTGGTGGGAGAAGCCGTTGTGGTCGTTGCGCCACGCCGTCGAGGTGAGCAGCACGTTGAGGCTCGGCACCTTCGCCCGCCAGGGCAGGTGCTTGGCCTCCTGCAACCACTTGCCGTGCTGCACGGTCTGCGAGGCGCTGACCATCGCGAACGCCTCGTAGGTGGCGAACATGCCGTGCCGGCCGGTCAGGTTGTAGCCCTCCAGCCAGCCGTGGCAGTTGTGCTCGCTCAGCACCTCCATCACCCGGCCGTCGCGGCCGATCGCCACGTCCTCCGGTGTCACCCGCTCCATGAAGGCACGGTCGGAGACGTCGAAGACGCTGCCGAGGCGGTTGCTGTTGGTCTCGTCCGGACAGAACAACCGGAACCGGTCGGCGTTGCGCGTGTAGATGTCGCGGATCATCTCGCCCAGCTTGCGCGTCGACTCGGCCCGCTGCTGCGCCGGCCGGGGCACCTCGATCGCGTACGACCGGAAGTCCGGCAGGTCCAGGTCCCGGGTCAGCAGTCCGCCGTTGGCGTGCGGGCTGGCGCTCATCCGCAGGTCGCCGTCGGGGGCCTGGTCCCGGATCAGCGCCACCGGCGCGCCGGTGGAATCGAACAGCTCCTCCGGACGGTACGACCTGAGCCAGCGCTCGAGCAGCGCGAGGTGCTCCGGGTTGTCCTTGACGCCGGACAGCGGCACCTGGTGCGAGCGCCACGTGCCGGTGACCGGCGTCCCGTCGACGGTGTCCGGGCCGGTCCAGCCCTTCGGCGACCGCAGGACGATCAGCGGCCAGGTCGGGCGGGTGCCGTCCCAGGAACCGTCACGGGCGGCGGTCTGGATGTCGCGGATCCTCGTCCACGCGGCGGCGAGCGCGGCGGCGAAGCGGTGGTGCATGCCGGGCAGGTCGGAGCCCTCGACCTCGATGACGTCGTAGCCGTGGCCCCGCAGCAGGTGGCGTACCTCCTCGGGGTCCTTGCGCCCGAGTACGGTGGGACCGGAGATCTTGGCGTCGTTGAGGTGCAGGATCGGCAGGACGGCGCCGTCGCGTTCGGGGTTGAGGAAGGACACGCCCTTCCAGGAACCCTCGAGCGGCCCGGTCTCGGCCTCGCCGTCGCCCACCACCGCGATGGCCAGCAGGTCGGGGTTGTCCATCACCGCGCCGAACGCGTGGACCAGGACGTAGCCCAGCTCGCCACCCTCGTGGATGGAGCCCGGGGTGGTCACCGACACGTGCGACGGGATGCCGCCCGGGCTGGAGAACTGCCGGAACAGGCGCAGCATCCCGGCCTCGTCCTGGCTGACGTCCGGGTAGATCTCGCTGTAGGTGCCCTCCAGATAGCCGGCGGCCACCAGCGCCGGCCCGCCGTGGCCCGGGCCGGCCAGGTAGATCGCCTGCTGACCGGTGTGCCGGATCAGCCGGGAGACATGCGCGTAGATCAGCGACAGGCCGGGGCTGGTTCCCCAGTGGCCGAGCAGGCGCGGCTTGATGTGCTCGGTCGACAGCGGCTCGCGCAGCAGCGGGTTGCCCTGCAGGTAGATCTGCCCGATGGTCAGGTAGTTGTTCGCCCGCCACCACGCGTCCAGACGGGCGAGTTCGGTGTCGTCGAGTTCGGCGAGCGTACGGATTTCGGATTCGACCGCGGTCACCGTGCTTCCTTTCACTGATCTCGTCATGTCCGGACCCAGGTTAGGCCCAGCCGGGCTCGTTCACCGGGGGCCGCAGACCGCAAGCCGCGGGACCTTCGGCCCTCTCGATCCGTAGTACGCGGCGCGCATCAGTTCCTGCATGTCGCCGAGCATCGGCATCCGCGGATTGGCCGGCGCGCACTGGTCCTCGTACGCGTTCAGCGCCTGCTGCGGCAGCGCGGCGAGGAAGGCCCGCTCGTCCACCCCGACGGCCGCGAACGACGGCTCGATGCCGACCTCGTCGCGCAGGCGCTCGATCGCCGTGGCCAGGGCTTCGACCGCTTCGGCGTCGGTGGCCGCGGGCAGCCCGAGGGTACGGGCGATGTCGGCGAAGCGCTGCGGCGCCCGGTACGTCTCGTACCTGGGCCAGCCGGTGAGCTTGCTCGGCACGGTCCCGTTGTACCTGATGACGTGCGGGAGCAGGATCGCGTTGGTGCGCCCGTGTGCGACGTGGAACGTGGCACCCAGGGTGTGCGACATGGCGTGCACGATGCCGAGGAAGGCGCTGCCGAACGCCATGCCGGCGATCGTGCCGGCGTTGTGCATCTTCTCGCGGGCCGCCGGGTCCGCGGCGCCCTGGTGCACGGCCCGGGCGAGGTTGCCGAAGATGAGCCGGACGGCGTGCAGGGCCAGACCGTCGGTGAAGTCGTTGGCGTAGACCGACACGTACGACTCGATGGCGTGGGTGAGCGCGTCGAAGCCGCTGTCCGCGGTGACCACCGCCGGCAGGTCGGCGGCCAGGACCGGGTCGACGATCGCCACGCTCGGGGTGAGCGCGTAGTCGGCGAGCGGGTACTTCTTGCCGGAATCGGTGTCGGTGATGACCGCGAACGGGGTGACCTCGGCTCCGGTGCCGGAGGTGGTCGGAACGCAGACGAGCTGGGCCAGCGCGCCGAGGGTGGGGAACTTGAAGGCGCGTTTGCGGATGTCGAAGAACTTCTCCCGCAGATCGGCGAAGACCACCTCGGGGTGCTCGTAGCGCAGCCACATCACCTTGGCGGCGTCCATCGCCGAACCGCCGCCGAGCGCGACGATGGTGTCCGGGCGGAACGAGCGCATCAACTCGGCGCCCCGGTCGACCGTTTGTACGCTGGGCTCCGGCTCGACGTCGTCGATGATCTGCAGGGCGACCTGCTCGCGGCGGCGGTGCAGCACGGACAGCACGCGGTCCACGTACCCCAGTCTGGTCATGGTGTGGTCGGTCACCACGGTGACCCGGCGGACGCCGGGCATGTCGGCGAGGTAGCGGATCGCGTTCGGCTCGAAGTAGATCTTCGGCGGCACCTTGAACCACTGCAGGTTGTTCGTCCGCCGGGCCACCCGCTTGATGTTGATGAGGTCGACCGCTGTGACGTTGTGCGACACCGAGTTGTGGCCGTAGCTTCCGCAGCCCAGCGTCAGCGACGGCAGGAAGGCGTTGTACATGTCGCCGATGCCGCCCTGCGAGGCCGGCGCGTTCCAGATGATCCGGACGGCCTTGACCCGGCGGCCGTACGCCTCGGCCAGGTCGGCGTCGCGCGTGTGGATGACGGCGCTGTGCCCCAGGCCGTCGAACTCGACCATCTGCTCGGCGTACTCGAATCCCTGGTCGTGGCCGGTGGCGGGCAGCAGGGCGAGCACCGGGCAGAGCTTCTCCCGGGTCAGCGGCTCGGCCGGGCCGACCCGGCCGACCGGAACCAGGATGATCGAGGTGTCCGGGTCGACCGGGAATCCGGCGTGTTCGGCGATCCAGGTCACCGGCTGCCCGACCACGTCCGGGTTGAGCTTCCCGGAGCCGAAGAGCAGCTTCTCCAGCAGCGACTTCTCCTCCGGCGTCGCGATGTGGGCGTGCAGTCGCCGGAACTCGGCGAGGGCGGCCGGCCGGATCGCGTCGTCGATGATGACGGCCTGCTCGGAGGCGCAGATCATGCCGTTGTCGAACGCCTTGGACAGCACCACGTCGTTCACCGCGCGGGCCACGTCGGCCGACGCCTCCAGGTACGCGGGGACGTTCCCGGCGCCGACGCCCAGCGCCGGTTTGCCGGTGGAGTAGGCGGCCCGGACCATGGCGTTGCCGCCTGTCGCCAGGACCACCGAGACGTCGGGATGGCGCATCAGCTCGTTCGTCGCGGCCACCGACGGCTCGTCGATCCACTGGATGCAGTGCTCCGGCGCGCCGGCGGCGACGGCGGCGTCGCGGACCGTGCGGGCCGCTTCCTGGCTGCACCGTTGCGCCGCCGGGTGGAAGGCGAAGATGACCGGGTTGCGGGTCTTGAGGGCCAGCAGCGCCTTGAAGATGGTGGTCGAGGTCGGGTTCGTCACGGGCGTCACCGCGGCCACCACGCCGACCGGCTCGGCGATCTGGGTGATGCCCGTGATGTCGTCCTGAGCGATCACCCCGACCGTGCGGACGTCGGCCATGTGGTTGGTGACGTGTTCGCAGGCGAAGATGTTCTTCACCGCCTTGTCCTCGAACACGCCGCGACCGGTCTCCTCGACCGCCAGCATCGCGAGTTCGGCGTGCCGGCCGAGCGCCGCCACCGACGCCTTCTTCACGATCCCGTCGATCTGTTCCTGGCCGTAGGAGTCGTAGGCGGCCAACGCCGTGAGACCGTTCTCCACCAGGGTTCCGATCATGCTTCCGCCCTCCATCGGTCGTCACCCCGAACATAGATCCGCGGTGATCGATGCGACTATGGCCGGTGGGCCCGCGAGGACGGGACCACCGGCCCGCGCTTGGCCCGCTGGATCTGCTCGTAGACGTGGGTCCGCAGTTCGGTGAACCGGGGCAGGGCCCGGGTGGTGAGCTGATCGCGTTCCGCCGGGAGGTCGATCACCAGGTCCTCCTGCACCCGGGTCGGTGAGTTCGACAGGACGAGCACGCGCTGGCCCAGGTAGACGGACTCGTCGATGTCGTGCGTCACGAAGACGGTGGAGATCCCCCGGGTCAGGTGCAGTTCGCGGACGAGGTCCTCCAGGTCCGCGCGGGTCTGCGCGTCCACCGCGGCGAACGGCTCGTCCATGATCAGCACGTCCGGCTGGTACGCGATGGCGCGGGCGATCGCCACCCGTTGCTGCATTCCGCCGGAGAGCTGCCACGGGTGGCTGCGCGCCGACTGCGGCAGCCCGACCGCGTCGAGGGCGTCGGCGACCAGCCGGGCGCGTTCGGCGCGGGAGAGCTTCTTGTGGCGGAGCGGAAGCTCCACGTTGCCGCGGACGGTCAGCCACGGGTAGAGGCTGCGGCCGTACTCCTGGAAGACCACGGCCATCGCCGGGCTCGGCCCGGTCACCGGCGAGCCCTCCATCTCGACCAGGCCGCTGGTGGGCCGCAGCAGTCCGGCGAGGCATTTCAGGAGCGTGGTCTTGCCGCAGCCGGAGGGACCGACGACGCACAGCAGCTCACCGGGATCCATGGTGAAGCTGAGATCCCCGATCGCCTCGACCTCGCCCCGGCCGGAGGCGTAGACCTTCCGCAGGTGCTCGACCCGCAACAGGGGGGTCCCGTCAGGCACGGGTGATCTCCTTCATTCCGTGGTACCAGCGCAGGACGCGGCGTTCGACGACACCGAAGGCCACGGCGAGGAAGACGCCGATGAGACCGAGCAGGAGGATGCCGCTCCACATCTCGGCGATGAGGTAGTTCCGCTGGAAGTAGGCGATCCGGTAGCCGAGGCCCGCCGACGACGCGAACATCTCCGAGATGACCATGAGGATCAGGGCCACCGAGAGCGCCTGCCGTACGCCGGTCATGATGCGCGGACTCGCCGCCGGGAGGATCAGCAGCCACAGCCGGTCCCACCGCGAGATCCGGAACGAGCGCGCGGTCTCCAGCATCACGCTGTCGGTCGACCGGACGCCTTCGATCGTGTTCAGCAGGATCGGCCAGATCGCGCCGGAGGTGATGACGACGACCTTCATGGTGTCGGTGATGCCGAGCAGGAGCATCGCGACCGGGATCAGCACCGGCGGCGGAATCGCGCGGAAGAACTCCAGCAGCGGTTCGAGCATCTCGCGTAGCGGGCGGAGCCGACCGATGACGACGCCGGCGGCGACGCCGAGCAGGATCGACGCGAACAGGCCGATCAGGAGCCGGTACACGCTCGGCAGGACGTCCTCGACGAACGCCGGGCCGATCCAGGTCTGCCGGAACGCGTCGAGGAGCGTGCCGGGGCCGACGAGGAACCGGCTCGTCGACCGGGTGGACCAGACCGCCCAGAGGCCCACGGCCAGGATCGGAAGGCCGACCGCGAACAGGAGGTTCTCGGCGACCCTGACGCCCAGGTCACGAGGGCGGGCCTTTGCCGCGCCGACGGCGGTCATCGGGCCGCCTCGTCCGCGAGCACCGACTGGTGCCAGGCCAGCGAGCGGCGTTCGACGAAGCGGAACACGACGTTCACCAGCAGGCCGAGCATCCCGGTGACCACGACGAGGCCGTACAGGCCGACGGCGTCACCGGCGGAGCGGGACAGCTCGATCATCCGACCGAGGCCGGGGTTGCCGATCACCATCTCGGCGGTGACGGCCAGGATGAGCGCGACCGCCGCGCCGAGGCGCAGGCCGGTCATCAGGTACGGCAGAGCGGTCGGCAGGATGAGGTAGCGCAGCCGCTCGGCGCGGGTGAGGCCGAAACTCCGCGCGGTGTCCCGGGCGACGCTGTCGACGTCGGCGACGCCGTAGATCACCTGCACGAACACCTGCCAGAACGCCGCGTAGACGATGATGACGAGCGCGGCGCGCATCTGCAGGCCGAACATCAGCACGGCCAGCGGGATCAGCGCGACCGACGGCACCGGTCGCAGGAACTCGACTGTCGTGTGGGTCGCGCGACGCAGGAACGGCACCATCCCGACCACGGTGCCCAGCGCGACCGCCGCGAGCGTCGCCACCGTCAGACCGATCACCCACGACGTCATGGTGAGCCGGACCCGACGCCAGAACGCCAGGTCGCGGACCTCCTGGGCCAGCCGTCCGAACACGTCGGTGGGGTACGGCAGGTAGTCCGGGTCGACCAGCCCCAGCGCCGGGATCAGTTGCCAGACGACGAGGAACCCCAGCAGGCCGACGGCGCCCAGCAGGATCTTGCGCATCGGCCGGCTACTGCTGCTGCTGGATGAGGCGGTCGAAGTCGGGGCGCCGGTCGAGCACGCGGTACTTCTGGGCGAGCGTCGCCAGTTGCTCCAGGCCGGCCCGGTCGAGCTCCCACCCGAACGACGGGAGCCGCACGGAGTCCGCCACCGCCTCCGGCAGTTCGAGGTTGTCCTTGATGGCCTGGCGCAGATCCTTCTCGTTGGCCGGATCCTTGGCCCAGGCGAGCGTCTTCTTCATCGCCGCCGAGAAGTCCGCGACCAGGGCGGCGTCGGAGTCCTTCAGCTTGCTCGACGTGATCGTCGTCAGGGTGGTGAGTCCGGGGACGGTGGCCTGGTACGGGGCGACCACGAGGACGTCGCCGCGCTTGCGCATCTGGGTGATGAACGGCTCGGTCACCCAGGCGGCGTCGATGTTGCCGGCGGCGAGCTGGGCGGGCGCGTCCGGGAAGGCCACCTCGACGAACTTGACCTTGGTGGGGTCGCCGCCGTCCTTCTCGACCGCCGCCATGATCGTGACGTCGCCGGCGGCACCCAGGCTGTTCACCGACACCTTGCGCCCGGCGAGCTGGGACGGCCGGGTGATGCCGGATTTCGCCGACGCCAGCACGGCGTTGATGTCGTCACCGTCGGCGTAGGACGACGCGTAGTTGCCGATGATCACCACGCCGAGGTTCTGCAGGTCGGCCCGGAACGGGCCGAACGGCTGACCGATGGCGAAGTCGATGTCGCCGTTGATCAGGGCCGGGATGGCCTGGGCCCCGCCCTGTGCGGGCACCACTTCCACGTCGAGCCCCTGCTCCCGGAAGATGCCCGCCTTGATGCCGCCCCACAGCGCGGCGGTCTCGCTGATGGGCAGCGCCGCCACGCGGACCTTGCGCAGCTCGCCGCTCGACCCGGGGGACGGATCGGTGGCGTCGGAGTCGGTGCAGCCGGTCAGGGCGATCGCGACGCTGGCGAGAACAGCCAGGGCGGTGACCTTCTTCATGGACGAGCCCTTCCGTGCGAAGCGCTGGTGCATCCGGAGGAGTGGGGGCGGGCGAACAGAGGTGAACCATCCGACCGCGTCGATCAGCGTCGTGCAGAGTTGATTGATTGTCAAGAATTCTGATAAGGCCACTCGCATTGCGACCGAAGTGGTCCGACCTCGATGACAATGCGTCTTGACGAACGACGATTTTGTGACCAAACTGTGCGGTGGCGGAGGGGGCGACGACTTGGCGATCGTGATCGTGGGCGCTGGTATCGGTGGCCTCACCACCGCGCTCAGCCTGCACCGGGCCGGCTTCCGTGACATCGCCGTCTATGAGCGCGCCGACGCGCTGCGCCCACTCGGCGTCGGGATCAATCTGCTTCCGCACGCCGTCCGAGAGCTAACCGAATTGGGTCTCGGAGAACGCGTGGAAAGGCTGGGCGCCGCACCCGGCACACTGGCTTACTACAACCGGCACGGTCAGCAGATCTGGAGCGAGCCGCGCGGACTGGACGCCGGATATCGCTGGCCGCAGCTTTCCGTGCACCGCGGCCGGTTCCAGATGGAACTGCTCGCCGTGGTGCGGGAACGGCTGGGCGCCGACGTGGTGCGCACCGGGCACCGGCTCGTCGGCGTCCACGACGGCGTCGCACGCTTCGCCACGGCAGCGGGAGAGGTGAGCGTCGCGGCCGACCTGATCGTCGGCGCGGACGGCATCCACTCCGCGCTGCGCCGGCAACATCAGCCCGACGAAGGGCCGCCGATCTGGAACGGGCTGACACTGTGGCGGGGGACGGCCCGGGCACCCGGATTCCTGGACGGGCGAACCATGATCATGGCGGGGGACGCGGAGCAGAAGTTCGTCGCGTACCCGATCGGTCCCGGCGTGATCAACGTCGTGGCCGAGCGGCGCGGCCCCGGCTTCGCCGGGCCCAACGCGGACTGGAACCGGACCGTCGACCCCGCGCCCGTCGTCGCGCTCTTCGCGGACTGGCGTTTCCCGTGGCTCGACGTGCCGGAACTGCTGGCCGCTGCCGACGAGATCCTCGAATACCCCATGGTGGACCGCGACCCCATCGACACGTGGACCCACGGGAACACGACACTGCTCGGAGACGCGGCACACCCGATGTACCCGAACGGCTCCAACGGGGCGTCGCAGGCGATCCTGGACGCGCGTACCCTCGCCTTCCACCTCGCCACCGCGACGACGGTCCCGGCGGCGCTGGACGCCTACGAGGCGGACCGGCGGCCGGCGACCACCGCGCTCGTGCTGAGCAACCGGCGGCAGGGCCCGGAGCAGGTGATGGTGCTCGCCCGCGAGCGCGCGCCGGACGGGTTCGCGCACATCCACGACGTCATCCCGCCGGAGGAGCTCACCGAGATCGCCACCGGCTACAAGAAGGCGGCCGGCTTCCTGCCCGCCGATCTCAACGAACGCGCCTCCCTGACGCCGACGGTCTTCTCCGGTGTCCTGCCGTGACCGGCCCCGAATCGGCCGAACTGGACGCGGCACGCCTGGCCTCGGTCATCTCACCGCTGCGCCGCACGCTGCTCGCCGCCGCCCGGGCCGCCGAGCACCTGCCGGAGATCCCGGACGCGCAGATCGAGATCGTGCGGGCACTGCCCCGCGGCACCGTGTCCGGCCCCGGTGAGCTGGCCGAACGACTCCGCCTGAGCCGCTCGACGGTCAGCAACCTGCTCACCACGATGGAGGGCAACGGCCTGGTCGAGCGCCGCCCCCGTCCCGGCAACCACCGCCACGTCGACGTCCTGGCCACCCCGAAGGCCCTCGACCTGTTCGACCGCTTCGACCTCGCGAGCGGAGACCTGGTCGCCCGCGCCGCGGCCACCCTGTCGGCGGCGGACCGCGCGGCCCTCGCCGCCGCGGTGCCCGCGCTGGAGCGCCTGCGCGACGCGCTCGCGGACACCAAGGACACCCCATGAGTACGCGTCGACCCGCGGTCAGCGCCCCGGCGGTGCCCGGACTGGAGGCCGCGTTCGACGTGGAGGTGCGGCTCGGCGCGCTGGAGGACCACGGGGTGACCCGCGCGGGCCACCGGCGCGTGGTGCCTGTCGTCGGCGGCCGGGTCACCGGCCTGTTCGACGCCGACATCCTGCCCGGCGGCGCCGACTGGCAGCTGGTCCGCCCCGACGGCGCGATCGAGATCGACACGCGCTACTCGGCGCGCACCGCCGACGGCGGCCACGTCTACCTCCGGACGTTCGGCGTCCGCAGCGGCCGCCCGGAGGTCCTCGCGGCGTTGTTGCGCGGCGACGCGGTCGACCCCGCCGAGTACTACTTCCGCCTGGGCGTACGACTGGAGACGTCGGTGCCCACGCTGGCCGCGCTGGAGCAGTCGATCTTCGTGGCGTCGGCGATCCGCGAGGCCGACCGGGTGCGCTACACCGCCTACCGCGTCACCTAGGTGGTCCCGGGCGGCGGGTTGTGCGCGATCGCCCTCCCCGTGCCCGGCCCCTGTGCTATCCCATCTACTATGCGCCTGTAGTAGATGCTCGAGCCTGCGGAGGGGGTGGGATGGGACGCACTCACCCCCTGCTGCGGCTGGCGTTGTTCGTCGCCGTGGCGTTCGGGGTGTTCGGCATGCACACCTTCGGCCATCCGGCCGGACCCGACGCCGCCCACGCGAGCGCCGCACACGGGAGCACCGGCCACGGCGTCGGTGCCGCCCACGAGATCGCCGCCGCGCCCGGCGTCGCACACGAACCGGACGGCTCGCCCGGGCATCGCGACGGGGCGCACGCGTTCACCGTGTGCCTGGCGGTGCTGGGTGGCGCCCTGGTCCTCGGCGTCCTGGCCCTGTTGCGCCGACGCCACCGGGGCGCCGGCACACCGACTGGCCCCTGGTCCCGGATGAACCGCCCGGACCGGGGCCCACCCCGCCCGACCATCGGGCTGCGACTGCGAGCCGTAACGGTCCTGCGGACGTGAGGAGAGCACGGTCCGGCGTCTCGCCCGGACCCGACGACTCCGTTCCGGAACACCTCACGACAAGGACCACGTACTGATGAAACCGACCATCCTGCGCCGCGCCGCCCTCGCGGGCGTCGCCCTGTCCGCCCTGCTCGGCACCGCCGCCTGCGGCGGCGCGGACGACACCGGCGGCATGACGCACGGCACCGGCAGCAGTTCCGCAGCGGGCGCCTCGCCCTCGGCCGACGCCACCGTCAACGACGCGGACGTGATGTTCGCCCAGATGATGATCCCGCACCACCAGCAGGCGGTGACGATGGCCGACCTGGCCCCGACGCGCGCGAACGACCCCGAACTGAAGGCCCTGGCTGCCAAGATCAAGGCGGCGCAGGATCCGGAGATCGCCACCATGAAGGGGTGGCTCACGGCCTGGGGCAAGCCCACGGACCTGCCCAGCGACCACAGCATGCCCGGCATGAGCGCCACGCCCGGGCACGGCATGCCGGGGATGGACTCGGGGATGCCCGGCATGATGTCCGAGCAGCAGATGAAGGACCTCGCCGCGGCGAATGGCGCTGCCTTCGACAAGATGTTCGCCGAGATGATGATCGCCCACCACAAGGGTGCCATCGACATGGCCAGGACCGAACAGGCCGACGGGAGCAACCCCGAGGCCAAGGCGCTGGCCGCCAGGATCGCCTCGGATCAGGCCGCCGAGGTGCAGACCCTGCAGAAGATCCTCGACCGCCTGTAGGCGACCGGGTGCGGCCGGCCCTGGCGTCGGGACCGGCCGCACCGCCACGACACCTGACGTACCCTGACCGGCACGAAGGGAGAGCGCGTGGCGGAACTGGGCCGACTCGAATCGGCAGTGATGGACGTCCTGTGGCGTGCGCCCGAGCCCGTGCTCGTGCGCGACGTCCTCGACGCGGTGACCACCGACCGGGTCCTGGCGTACACGACGGTTCTGACCGTGCTGGACAACCTGCACCGCAAGGGCTGGGCCGTACGGGAGAAGGACGGCAAGGCCTACCGCTACCGTGCCGCCGGTACCCGCGAGGAGATCATCGCGCGGACACTGCGCCGGGTCGTCGAGACGAGCACCCACCCCGACCTGGTGCTCCTGCACTTCGCCCGATCCGCCTCCGACCGCGAGCTGCACATCCTGCGGCAGGTCCTGGACGAGCGGGAGTCCGGGAAGTGAGCCTCGCGCTCGCCCTCGTCACCGGCGCGGCGATGGTCGCCTGGTGTGGCCCCGCCGCGTTGCGGCTGTGCTTCCGGCACGTCGCCGACCCCGTCGCGATGCTGCTCGGCTGGCTCGGCCTGATCGTCGCGGTGTTCGCCACCTTCGTCCTCGCCACCGTGATGCTCCTCGCGCCGGGCAGCACCCGGCAGTGGGCGCTGCACGATCTCGCCCGCATCTGCTGGCACTGGGCGCAACCCAGCCGGCCGCCCGCCGTCGACGAGATCGTCGGGGCGACCGGCGCGCTGCTCCTGCTGGCCCTGCTCGCCCGGTTCACGGCGACCTGCACCCGCCGGGCGCTGCGCGCCCGCCGTGCCCGCCGCGCCCACGCCGACCTGCTCACGCTCGCCGGCGACCCGCCGGAGCGCGGCGAGGCGGCGGTGCTGTGGATCCCTCACCCGACCCCGATGGCCTACAGCCTCGGCGGATCCGGCGGGCTGACGGTGCTGGCCAGCGCCGCCGGTGACCTGCCGGCCGAGCAGCTCGCCGCGGTGCTCAGCCATGAGCGGGCACACCTGCGGGAGCGTCACCACCTCCTGGTGGCCGCCGTGGATGGGCTCGCCGCCGCCGTACCGTGGCTGCCCCTGACCCGCCAGGCGCCCGCGGCCGTGCGCCTGCTCGTCGAACTGCGCGCCGACGCCGCCGCCGTCCGCGAGTGCGGCCCGACCGCCGTCCGCGACGCGCTGCTGACCTTCGCCGGCGCGCCGCACCCGCCGTCCGCGCTGTCGATGGCCGGTGCCGATGTGGCCATCCGGCTGCAGCGCCTCCAGGGGCGCCGCCCGCACCGCCGTAACCTGCTCGCCCGTGCCGTGCTCGCCTCGACCACCCTGGCGGCCCCGCTGGGCGCCGGTGTGGTCACCGGCATCCTGTTCTGCCTGTAGACCCCGGGACCACCCGGGCGTCGCGGCCTACGTGCCGGTGTTGACCAGGATCGCGGTGGCCAGCAGGACAGCCACCATCAACACCGCCTCCGCCAGCACCGTGCGGCGCAGGCGACGCATCCCGTCCGGGGTGGGGTCGTCCAGCCGGGGCACCACCCGCCTGCTGTTGTAGAGCCCGACGACGGCCACGACCGCCACCAACGCGACCTTGACCAGGAGCACCCGTCCCCAACCGGTGCTCACCAGGTGACCGGGCCGGTCCAGGATCGCCACTGTCAGTGCGACGCCTGCGACACCCGTCAACGCCACGGCGGCGCTGGCCGGAACGGAGAATCGCACCGCCATCTCGGCGGCGCCCGTCGGCACACCGAGACGCGCACGCCCGAACAGCAACGCCGCCAGGAGCAGAACCCCGCCGACCCACACCGCCGCGGCGAACGTGTGCGCGACGTCCGCCGCCACGACGATCATCCGCGGTCCCGCGGTGACGGTGTGCCCGTCGAACAGGAACGAACCGAGCAGCAGCGCCACTGTGACACCGAGGAGCACCGGCCGGACCGCTCGCGCGCGTATCCGCTGCGCCTCGCCGCCGCTCACGTCACCGGCGGGCGGCACGACCAGGGGACGAGGGGCGGTCGGGATCGCGGCGACCGTCGCCACGGCGTGCCGCCCGACCGCGTGCCGGCCCCGGATCAGCGCCGCCTCCAGGGAACCGGCCACGAGTAACCCGGCCGCACCGGCGAACCGCAGGCCCAGCCCGGCGGCCACCGGCGTACGGCCGAGCGCGGTCAGCGCCGGTACGCTGACCGCCGAGGTGAGACCGCCCCCGCCGAACACGGCCGCCAGGGCCGCCAGTTCGAGCACCACACCGGCCGCCACAGTCAGCCCGGCGACGCGTACCCAGACCTGGACCAGCCGGATGTCGCTGCGCGTACCCACCAGTGTGGTCAGCGCGAAGACCAGACCACCCACACCGAGCAGGATCGCCCCGTAGGACAGCCACCGCCCCGCCGTGCCGACGAACCGCACCGAACCCTGGTCGGCGTCAGCCGTGTGACCCACCGCGTGCCCAGCGGAATGGGCCGGTGGGGACGCCGACGGAACGGCCGGTCCACCGTGACCGGTGTGCCCGTGCGAACCGGCCGTGGGCCGGGGGGTGGCCGTCGCGCCCGGTGGCGCGTCGGCCGGGACCACGGTGAACGTGACATCGCCGGTCAGGGGATGGGCGTCCGGGGCGGCCACGCTCCAGCGCAGCGTGAACTCCCCGTCGGTCAACGCGGCGGAGGGGTGGACCAGCCAGGTACGGCCCCCGTCGGGGGTGTGAGTGGTCACCGGAACGGCCGCACCCTCGCGGGAGAGCCGGAAGCCGGCCGCGGTGGGCGTGCCGGGGGCGCTGAACGTCAGCCGGATCTCCGCGACCGCGGCGTCCACGCGCGTGCCGTCCGCCGGTACGACCTTGAGCAGCTTGAAGTGCGCGGCGGCGGGCGACGCGAACCCGAGCACCACGAACACGGCGGGACAGCACGCCAGCCACACCAGCAGCACCCACCGTGCCGCGCCGCGCGCCGGTGACCGATGACGCCCCGGGAAAGGCACCGCTGATCCCTTCGTCGAGGAGGCGTGGAGCCGGCGCCCATCGCTCCGACCTGATGCGGTCGCCATCCTAAGGGAACTACTAGCAGTTGGTAGTAGAGAGCTGGCCTGGTCAACGGAGCAGTGCGTCTTCGTGGCGTCGGCGATCCGCGAGGCCGACCGGGTGCGCTACACCGCCTACCGCGTCACCTAGGTGGTTTGCGTTCCGGGCCTCAGGCCTGCGCTCCCGCGTAGATCCACGGCACGATCAGCGCGTACCCGAGCAGGAGCGCGCCGACGGTGACGACCGGTGAAGGTCATGTGGGTGCCGGGTACGCCAGGGCGCGCTTGTCCGGCTTGCCGCTCGCCGCCACCGGAACCCGCTCGATGGCCTGGATCGTCTTCGGTGCCGACGAGTCGCCCAGCGCCTCCGTCACCACGGCACGCAGCCGCCCGGCATCGATGTCGTGACCGGCGGCCGGCACCACGTACGCGTGCACCGCCTCCCCGGTGACGTCGTCGGGACGGCCGACGACGTACGCCTCGGCGACCGTGGGATCGGCGGCGAGCACCCGCTCGATCGGGCCGGCGTACACCAGGTTGGCATGCACGATGATGACGTCCCGGATCCGGCCGAGCAGGTGCAGATAGCCGTCGCCGGCGAGCCGGGCCAGGTCGCGGGTGCGCACCCAGCCGTCGACGAACACGTCGGCGGTCTCGGCCGGGTCGCCCCAGTAGGCGGTGGCCTGCGCCGGTGTCCGTACGAACAGTTCCCCCTCGGTGGCGGGCCGGCCGTCGGCGTCCCGGATGGACAGCGCGGTCACCGCCGGTGGGCGGCCGACCGAGGCGAGCGCGGCCGGGGACGCCAGCATCTCGGCCGGCGTCACCATCGTGATCATCCCCGTCTCGGTCTGGCCGTAGCCGTGGAAGACGACGGGGCCGAGCACGTCGAGCGCCTCGGCCAGCCGGCCCGGTGGGAGTGGGGAGCCGGACACCAGCAGGGCCCGCAGGCTGCTCAGGTCGACCGGATCGGCGCGCTGGTCGCGCACGAGCTGGTACAGCTTGCCCACGGTGATGACGCTGGCGGTCGCCCGGTGCCGGGCGATCATGCCGGGGAAACCCGGGGGCCGGGCCGCGACGAGGGTGCCGCCCGCGGCCAGGGTGAGGATGCCGTACTCCAGCATCACCTGGCTGCTCAGCGAGCCGAAGACCAGGTAACGCTGGAGCCGGGTGGCGAGGTCGGCGATCGCCGGGGGCCACCGGTCCGGGTACGGGGCCCAGGCCGCGCTCATCGCCGCGTACGTCTGCGCGCAGCCCTTCGGGCTGCCGGTGCTGCCGCTGGTCCAGACGATCCGGGCGACGTCGTCCGGGCGACCGGCGGCGATCAGCGGCCTTCCGTCGTCGGGGGTGCCCGCCAACTCGGCGACCCGGGCGTCGTCGACCAGCAGCGTGTTCTCGCCGAGTTGCCAGGCGCTGTGGGCCGGTGTCAGGTCGGGGCGGATTCCGGATACCCGGGCGCCGACCGCGAACGCCGCGATGATCGCCGCGAACGCCTCCGCGGTGACGCCGAGCCGCAGGGCCACCCCGACGCCGGGGCCGGCCCCCGCGGCCCGGAGCCCGGCGGCGATGCGACGGACCAGCCGGTACATCTGGGCCGTGGTGACCCTCCGGTCGCCGTCCTCGAAGACCGGCCGGTCGTCACCGGTGGCGAGCAGGTCCAGCACGGGCTGCGGCCAGACCTCAGCCGGCATCGGAGAGCACGCCCTTGACGAAGAGCACGAGCGGCTGGTGGTGCACGTCCGGCAGATTCCAGTGGTTCTCGAGGTTCTCCGCGAGGTGGTGCGTCGCGACGACCCGGCCGCCGCGATGGACCCGGACGACCGGGTGCAGGTAGCTGGCGTCGTGCGCGTGCGCGGCGTCGTTCTCGGCGATCCGGGGCACCGTGACGTCGAACGGGTCGACCTGGTCGTGGTCCGGCCCGTACTCCAGGGTGACCACGAACGCGAACGGCTCCGGGCCCAGGCCGCCGTCGTGCACGTACGCGACGGGCACCTCCTCGTGGTAGCGCGCGGTGTCGCCGTCGACGACGACGACGTCGCCGAGGACCGCGAACTGCTGCCACAGCGCGGAGGTGCGGTTGATCCGGGCGATGACCGCGTCGGCGATCGCCTCCGGGGTGGGTTCCAGCGGCGTGGCCGGCCACGGGGTGTCGTGGTGGCGGGCGCCGAGGATGCGGTGCAGGGCCCGCACGCCGTACCGGAAGCCGTGGATGAACCCGTTCGTCGAGCGCTTGAAGTCGCGCTGCTGGGTGAGGGTGCCGGCGAAGTAGAGGCCGGGCACGTTCACCGACTCGTACGCCGGGGTCTGCTCGGGGAAGCGGTCGTTGATGACCAGCCGCGGCCGGGCGGACGGGTCGAAGATGCTCGCGTCGAACCGGAATCCGGTGCAGAGGATGACCCGGTCGTAGTCGATCTGCCGGATCGCCTCGACCGTGCGGGCGTACCGGAAGTCGATCCGGTAGCCGCCGTCGTCGCGCCGGGCGATCCGCTCGACGACGCCGTCGAGGACCGCGTTCTGCGACTTGAGCTGGTACGTGTCGAGGAAGTTGTTGTTCACCGCTCGCAGGTGCCCGACGTAGTGCGACTGCCACGCCAGCTTGATCGAGTGCGGGCCGGCGACGTGGATGACAGCGGCCGTCTCGACCAGGGCGTCAGCGGTCTCGAAGGCCGAGTTGCCCTTGCCGATGATGAGGACGCGCTGGTTCGTGAAGTCGTCCGGGTCGACGCTGACCGTGTCGTACCGCTCGGCGAGCGCGGCGCCCTCGATCGGCGGGACGTACAGCTGGGACACGCCGGTGGCGACGACCACCCGGCGGGCGGTGAGGGTGTCGTCGCCGGTGTCGACGGTGAACAGGTCGCCGTCGCGCGCGATCCGGGTGACCCGGGTGTCGTATCTGACCCGGAGGCCGCGTGCGAAGTCGGCGAGGTAGCGCACCAGGTCGGCCGCGTCCGGGAAGTACCGGCGGCTGTAGTTCTTGAACAGCAGCGCCGGATCGTCGGTGAGCAGCGAGTTCCAGTCCGCGCGCAGGTTGAACTCCGGATCGTCGGACCCGGTCCAGACCTTGTTGATCGAGATGAGTTGCCGGTGCCGGGGGTAGGTGGTGAAGAACGTGCCCGGCGCCGGGCCGGCCTCCAGGACCAGGTAGTCGCGGCCGTCGCGCTCCAGCAGGTGAGCGAGCTGCAACCCGGCCGGTCCGGCTCCGATGATCAGATAGTCGACCGTCATGCGCCGCAACGTAGCGACTCGATCTCAGAGCGTTCTGAGAATTCGTCTCTAGGGTGCGATCGCATGACGACAGAGGTGGACCTCGATGTCCCACTGCGGATCGCCGACCTCCGTGCCGCCCGTGACCCGGTCAAGGTCGTGGTCGGAGCACAGGCCAGGGAGCGCGTCACGGCCGCCCGTACCTTCCTGTCCGCGGTGCTCGGCGACGACCGCGCGGTGTACGGCGCGACCACCGGCTTCGGCGCTCTCGTCGGGTACGCGGGCCGCGCCGACCTGCGCGACCAGGCCGACAACACGCTCGCCCACCTCGGCGCGGGGCAGGGCCCGGAACTCGACCCGGAGGTGGTCCGCGCGACTCTGCTGCTGCGGGCGGCGTCGCTGGCCCGGGGCGCGTCGGGGGTCTCGCCGCACGTCATCGACGCGCTCGCGGCGATGCTCGCGACCACGTTCGTCCCCGTGGTGCCCCGGCTGGGCTCGGTCGGTGCCAGCGGTGACCTGATCCCGCTGGGCGCCGCCGCCCAGGCGTTACGGGGCCGGGGGCACGCCTACCTGGACGGGGTACGGCTACCGGCGGCCGAGGCGCTGCAGCGGGCCGGCCTGGAACCGCTGCCGCTGGACGGGCGGGACGCGCTCGCCCTGGTCAACGGCACGTCGCTGACCACCGCGGCGACGGCGCTGGCGCTGGACGCGGCCCGCTGCGCGCACCGGGCGGTCCAGGTGCTCACCTGCCTGCTCGCCGATCTGCTGGGCAGCGACACGCAGTTCCTCGACGCCCGGCTGCTGGCCGCGTACGGCCATCCGGGCGCGGTCGACGTGGGCGCGCGGATGCGGCGGGTCGGCGCCGGGATCGTCGCGTCCGGGGCGCGCCCGTTGCAGGAGCCGTACAGCATCAGGTGCGCGCCGCAACTGCTCGGCGCGGCCGAGGACGCGCTGCGCTACGTCGACGCCGTCGTCGGGGCCGACCTCGCGAGCGTGACCGACAACCCGCTGTTCTTTCCCGACGAGGACCTCGTCGTGCACGGCGGCAACTTCTTCGGGCAGCCGGCCGCGTTCGCCGCCGACGTGCTGTCGATGGTCGTGGCGCAGGTCGGCAACCTCGCCGAACGGCAACTGGATCTGCTCGTCGACCCGAACCGCAACGGCGGCCTGCCGCCGATGCTGGCCGCCGGCCCGGGACAGCAGCACGGGCTCCAGGGCGTGCAACTGGCGGCGACCGCCCTGATCACCGAGATCCGCCGGGACACCATGCCCGCGAGCATGCAGAGCGTGCCGACCAACCTGCACAACCAGGACGTCGTCCCGCTCGGCACCCAGGCCGCGCTGCGGGCGCTGGACCAGACCCGGCTGCTGCACCTGATCGTCGGATCGCTCGCGGTGGGACTGCGCCAGGCGGCGTACGTCGGCGCGCGTGCGCCGACCGCGCCCGGCTGCGCCGAGGCGCTGGCCGCGGTGGCCGCTGTCGTACCGCCGATCGACCCGGACCGGCCGCTGGACGCCGACGTGCGGCGCGCCGCCGATGTGATCGCCGATTTCTCCGTTTCCTTCTCCTGAGGTGGACGCACATGACGCTTGACTACCTGATCGTCGGAGCCGGACCGGCCGGCCTGCAGCTCGCGGCCCTGCTGGAAGCCGACGGCAAGCGCGACTATCTGGTCCTGGAACAGGCGGGGATACCGGGGGCGTTCTTCGCCACCTTCCCCCGCCACCGGCAACTGATCTCCATCAACAAGCCGCACACCGGCTCCGACGACCCGGAGCTGAACCTGCGGCTGGACTGGAACTCGCTGCTCAGCGACGACCCGGCTCTGCGGTTCACCGGCTACACCGAGCGGTACTTCCCCGACGCCGACGTGATGGTCCGCTACCTGGCCGACTTCGCCGCGAAGACCGGGGCGCGTGTCCGGTACGGCTGCCGCGTGACGTCGGTCGGCAAGGTCGACGGGGTGTTCGAGGTCCGGGCGGGGGAGGAGGTGTTCCGGGCGCGACGGCTCGTCGTCGCCACCGGCGTCTCGCAGCCGTACCGGCCGGAGATCCCGGGCCTGGAACTCGCCGAGCAGTACGCGGAGATGTCCGTCGACCCGCGCGACTACCTGGACCAGAAGGTGCTGATCATCGGCAAGGGGAACTCCGCGTTCGAGACCGCGGACAACCTGATGGAGACCACCACGCTGATCCACGTGGCCGGGCCGAGTTCGATCCGGATGGCCTGGCGCACGCACTACGTGGGACACCTGCGCGCGGTGAACAACAACTTCCTGGACACCTACCAGCTGAAGTCGGCGAACGCGATCCTCGACGGCGACGTCAAGCGGATCGAGCGCGACGGTGACGGCTTCACTGTGACCTTCTCGTTCTCCCGCGCCGACGAGGTGGTCAAGGAGCTGCGGTACGACCGGGTGCTCGCCTGCACCGGGTTCGCCTTCGACGCGTCCATCTTCGACGACACCTGCCGTCCGCAACTCGCCATCCGGGACCGCTTTCCGGCGCAGACCCCGGAGTGGGAGTCGGTGAACGTGCCCGGCCTCTACTTCGCCGGCACGATCAGCCAGGAGCGGGACTTCAAACGCTCGACGAGCGGCTTCATCCACGGTTTCCGGTACGCCGTCCGGGCGCTGCACCGGATCCTAAAGCGGCGGTACGGGGACACGCCGTGGCCGGCGGAGAAGCTGGACGCCACCGGGGAGCTGATCGCCGACGCCGTCGTCGCGCGGGTCAACCGCACCTCCGCGCTGTGGCAGCAGTTCGGTTTCCTCGCCGACGTGGTCACCGTCGCCGGGTCCGACGCGCGCTACCACGAGGAGGTGCCCGTCGAGTACTTCACCGGCACCGGCCTGCGTACCCCCGACCACGACTACGAGCACGCCTTCGTGGTCACCCTGGAGTACGGTCCCGAGCACGACCAGGTGGACCCGTTCGACGTCACCGTCAACCGGGTCGCCCAGGACGTCGCCGGCCAGGCCCACGACGCCGCCTATCTGCATCCGGTCGTCCGCCATCACCGGGCGGGCCGGGTCGTCGCCACCCACCACCTGGCGGAGAACCTGGAGAACCGGTGGGACCGGCCGGAGACCCACGTCGCGCCGCTCGTCGCGTTCGTCGACAGCTGCCTGAGCAGTGCCGAGAGCTGAGATGCGCCCGCTCGACGCGGCGCTGGACGGTCCGGCGCTGAACCTGGCCGAGCTGGCCGCCGACGCGCGGGGCCGCCTGGACCCGGTGCACTGGGACTTCTTCTCCGGCGGAGCCGGCGAGGAACGTACGGTGCGCGCCAACGAGGCGGCCTTCGCCCGGCGCTACCTGGTGCCCCGCGTCCTGCGCGGCGCCGCCCGGCGCGACCTGCGGGTCTCCCTGTTCGGCAGCCGGATCTCGATGCCGGTGCTGATCGCGCCGACCGCGTTCCACCGGCTGGCCCACCCCGAGGGCGAGGTGGCCACCGCCCGCGCCGCCACCGAGGCGGGCACGATCATGGTGGTCAGCATGGCGGCCACCCGCCCGGTCGAGGAGATCGCCGCCGCGGGCGGGCCGCTCTGGTTCCAGCTGTACCCGCAGCCGGACCTCGACTTCACCGCATCGGTGGTACGGCGGGCGGAGGCGGCCGGGTGCAGCGCTCTGGTCGTCACCGTCGACTCGCCCGTGTTCGGCCGGCGCGAACGCGACCTGCGGCACGGCTTCGTCGACCTGCCGGCCGGGCTGAGCTGCGAGAACATGCGCGACGCGACCGGCCGGGTGCGGGACATCGAGATGGACGCCGGGCTGGACTGGGCCCGGATCGCCCGGCTGCGCGAGATCACCGCGCTGCCGATCCTGCTGAAGGGGGTGCTGCATCCGGCGGACGCGGCGCTGGCCGTCTCGTACGGTCTCGACGGTCTGCTGGTCTCCAACCACGGGGGCCGGCAGCTCGACGGCGCGCTGGCCACCCTGGACGCGCTGCCCGCGGTGGTCGAGGCCGTCGGCGGGCGGCTGCCGGTGCTGCTCGACGGCGGTGTCCGCCGGGGCGCCGACGTCCTGGTGGCGCTGGCGCTCGGCGCGAGCGCGGTGCTGGTCGGCCGTCCGGTGCTGTGGGGGCTCGCGGTGGGCGGCGCCGCCGGGGTACGCCACGTGCTCGACCTGCTCCACGCCGACCTCGACCGGACGCTGACGCTGGCCGGCGTCACCGGGCCGGCCGACCTTCGCGACGACCTGGTCGCCACGGTGGCGTGCGGATGAGCGCCCTGATCGTCCTGCTGGTCCTGGCCGGGATCGGGTGGACCGTGCCGTACTGGCTGCCCCGCACCGTGGTCCGGCTGCGGGAGTGGGTGTTCGTCAGAGTCAACGGTGTCGAAGGTGTTCCGGTGCCGGGCCCCGTCGTCGGCATGGAGCACTTCGAGCGGGTGTACGCCGATCCTGCGGCGGACGGACGCAGCCGCGGGGCCGGGCTGTCGGACCTGTTCTGGTACTGGCTGGCGCCCGGACCGCACATGCACCAGGAACATCTGGAGCCGGGGGAGCGCTACCGCACCGTCGCCGCCACGACCCGGCGGGTGCTCGCGGTACGCCGCGAGCGCTGCGACGCTCTCGCCACCGCCGCCACCCGGCGGGTGCTCGACCTGTTGCCGGCCGACCGGACCAGCCACGTCCGGCTGCGTGACCTGATGATGCCGGTCTGGGCCGAGGTCTACTACGAGCTCGTCTTCGGCGAGGCGTGCCCGCCGCACGCGCGGGCGCTGATCGTCGCCAACGCCGACGACGTGGTCAGCGGGCTGAAGTGCACCGGACTGCGGCACATGCGCCGGCGCGAGCGGCTGACCGGGTATCTGCGCGACCGGATCGAGGCGGGCACCTGCCCGGTGACGCTGCCGCCGCCGTTCACCGCCCAGGAGACGGCCTGGTATCTCCAGGGCGCGTTCTTCAACACCGCCGTGGTGCAGATGTCCGAGGCGATGGCGCACGTGCTGCTCGCCCTCGCCACGCACCCCGACGTGCAGCGCGGACTGGACGGTGACGACGCGCTGGACCGGGTGATCGACGAGACGCTGCGGGTGCACCCGCTCTTCGGCGTCGCGCACCGGATCACCTCGGCGCCGATCACGCTGCCCACCGGCGTGTCGCTGCCGGCCGGAACGGTGCTGCTCTTCAACTACCTGGCGTTCCACCGCGGTGGGGCCGCCGGTGACGACCGGTTCGACCCGGACCGGTGGCTGACGCTCAAGCGCGGCGACGCGCACTTCATCCCGTACGGGGTCACCGCGAACCGCGCCTGCCCGGCCCGCGGCGTCGCGCCGGTGATGATGCGCGCCGCGACCCGCGAGGTGCTGCGCCGCTACGTGCTGACCTCCTCCGTCTCACACACCCGGTCGCTGCCCAGCCGGGGCCCGGCGTATCTGACACCGGTCGGGAGCCCCCCGCCGGGGCGGCTGCGGCTGGCCGCGATGCGGTCGCGGGACCGGTGGGCCGACGTGGGCCGCAGTATCCGGCAACTGGTGTTCGGCACCTGGATGGTGGTCGACGCCCGCCGGCAGCGGTTGTGCACCGACTACTTCGAGAGGGCTGTCCGATGACACCAACGGAGCTGGCGCCACGGTTCTTCATCGCGGTCACGGTGATCCTGATCTTCTGCAAAGGGGTCGCGTGGCTGCTCGGCAAGGCGGGCCAGCCCGCCGTGGTCAGCGAGATGCTCGCCGGCGTACTGCTCGGCCCGTCGCTGCTCGGGCTCCTCCTGCCGGACGTGCAGAACGCCCTGTTCCCGGCCCCCCTGCTCCCGGTCCTCTACATCGTGGGTCAGGTCGGCCTGGTGCTGTTCATGTTCCAGGCCGGGTACGCGTTCAGCAGCCATCGGGTCACCGGGCTCGCCGGCACCGCCGGCGTGATCTCGCTGGCCGGAGTCACCGCGCCGCTGCTGCTGGGGGCGCTGCTGGTGCTGGTGACGGCGGGCGTTGTGCCGATCCAGGCCGACGGGACGTCACTCGGGGTCTCGGCCGCGTTCGTCGGCGTCGCCCTGGCCATCACCGCGTTCCCGATGCTGGCCCGGATCATCACCGAGAAAGGGCACGCCGGCACCCGGCACGGCACGCTCGCCCTGGCCAGCGGCGCGATCGACGACGTGGTCGCCTGGATCATGCTGGCCGCCGTGCTGGCGGTCGCGTCCGGCCGGGCCGGTCCGGCGATCGTCACCGCGGGCGGAGCGGTCCTGTTCGGGCTGGTGCTCTGGTTCGGCGGGCGTACGGCCGCCGCCACGCTGATGACCCACCGGGCCCTCAACGACCGCGCCCGGCTGCTCGGCACCGTCGCCCTGCTGTTCCTGGTCGCCTGGTACACCGACGAGATCGGGCTGTACGCGGTCTTCGGCGCGTTCGCGGTCGGCGTGGTGATGCCGCGCACCGACAATACCGACAAGGTGGTGGATACGCTCACACCGGTCGCCGCGACGCTCTTCCTGCCGTTGTTCTTCACCTACTCGGGCCTGCGTACGGAGTTCGGCCTGCTCGCCTCGCCGCCGGTGCTGTTGTTCGCGCTGGCCTGCGTGACGGCGGCGATCGCCGGCAAGTTCGGCGCCTGCTGGGCGGCGGCCCGGCTGCGGGGTGAGCCGTCGAGCGTCGCGATGCGGGTCGGCGCRCTGATGAACGCCCGTGGCCTGATGCAGCTCATCGCGCTGAACGTCGGGCTGGAGGCGGGCATCGTGAGCCCCGCCCTGTTCACCGTGCTGGTGCTGGTCGCGCTTGTCACCACGCTGATGACGACGCCGGCGCTGAGCTGGATCGAGCGCCGGGAGGCGCGGCAGCCCGACGGCGTACGGACGCCCGCGCTGGCGGTTTCAGATAGTTGAAGAGGCAAGTACTGACCCTTCCATCGTCAACCATCTATGAGATCGTTAACATATGCGGGGCGGAACATCGAACCGGCTGTTGCTGGTCGAGGACGACGCGGATCTGACCGAGATGCTCACCGAGACGCTCGGCCACGAAGGTTACCTGGTCGACCAGGCCTTCGACGGCCAGCGCGGGCTGCATCTCGGGCTGACCCGCCCGTACGACGTGATGGTCATCGACCGGATGCTGCCGGCGCTCGACGGCCTCGACCTGGTCACCCGCCTGCGCGCCCGGGCGGTCCCGGCCCGGACCTTGATGCTCACCGCCCTCGGCACCGTCGACGACCGGATCGCCGGGCTGGACGCGGGCGCCGACGACTACCTGGTCAAACCGTTCGACCTCGACGAACTGAGCGCCCGGGTCCGGGCGCTGTGCCGGCGCCGGCCCGAGCCGACCGACGTGCTGCGCATCGGCGCCGGGCGACTCGACCTGGGACCGCGCGAGGCGGTGCTGCCCGACGGCACCCGGGTGGCGCTGTCCACCCGCGAGTTCGAGCTGCTGCGGGTGCTGGCGGCCCGGCCGAACGCCGTCCATCCGCGAGCCGTGCTGCGCCGCAAGGTCTTCGAGGAGGCTGCCGGCGCATCGATAGTGGACACGTATGTCTACTACCTGCGGCGCAAGCTCGGCCGCGCGGTGGTACGCACCGTGCACGGTCTCGGCTACCGCCTCGGGACCCTCTGATGGAGGCGGTCGAGAAGGCGATCGTCAGACGGGCCCGGCTACGGATCGGCCTGCTCGTCGGCCTCACCATCGGCGGCCTGCTCCTGCTGGCCGGTGGCATCTCCTACGCGGTCCTGGTCCGCGGCCAGGAGGCGCAGATCCAGCGTGAGCTGGCGTGGGGCACGGAACACGGGACGATCGCCGGGCCGCCCGCATGCAGTTGGATCTTCCGGTACGACGGCGCCACCGTGCGCACCGGCGCGAACCCGCCGCCACCGGGCTTCCCGTTGCACGACACGCTGGCCACCGTGGCGGCGAACCGGACCACCGAGATCACCACCGTCGCGCGTAACGGCACCACGTACCACGTACGCACCGAGGCGCGCGGCGACACCGTCGTCCAGGCGGTGTTCGACGCCCGCTTCCAGCTCTCCGACCGCCGGCACCTCCTGCTCGCGTTCAGTCTCGCGGCGGTGGCCGGGCTGCTCGCCGCCGTGCTCACCGGTGTGCTCGTCGGCCGCCGTGCCGTCGCGCCGCTCGCGGAGGCGCTGACCCGGCAGCGCCGCTTCGTCGCGGACGCCAGCCACGAGCTGAGGACGCCGATCGCCCAGGTGCACACCCGGGCCCAGCTGATCGCGCGCCGGGCACGCAACGACGGCGCCGCCACGAACCTGGACGACCTGGAACGGCTGATCGGCACCACGCGCCGGCTCGGCGAGATCGTCGACGACCTGCTGCTCTCCGCCCGGCTCGCCGCCGCGCCCGCCGACCGGGAGCCGGACCCGCCGGTCGACCTCACCGCGCTGATCGGTACGACAGTCGCCGCCGAGGGTGACCGGGCAGCCGAGCGCCAGGTCACGCTCGTCCTGGACGTCCCGGGTGACCCGCTGCCGGTGCCGGGTGTCGAGTCGGCCCTGCGCCGGGTCGTCGGCGAACTGCTGGCGAACGCGCTCGCCCACACCCCCGCGGGAGGCCGGATCACCGTGACGCTGCGGGCGGTGGACAACGCCGCGGAGTTCGTGATCGCCGACACCGGCAAGGGCTTCGACCAGGCGGACGCCCGGCGGATCTTCGACCGGTTCCACCGTGGCGCGGGCGCCGGAGACCGCCGCTTCGGCCTGGGACTGGCGCTGCTTCAGGAGGTCGTCACGAGCCACCACGGCACAATCGAGGCGGAGGGTCATCCGGGCCGGGGAGCCCGCTTCACGGTGCGCCTTCCCACGGCGGGATCGTCGGCTACCACGGGTCGGGCCGCGCGGATCAGGAACCTTCGGATGTGGCAGCTCGGCGCCGGTACGTGATCGCCGGACGGGACGGATTGCCACACCGGGACGCCGCGTGGTCGCTCCGAGCGCACTGGCCGCCAGTGCGCTCGGAGCGACGGATGAGATCGCCGGTGCGAACCCGGGCATCCCCCGGCCCGCGGTGCCGGGTCAGATGCCGAGCGACCTCCGAGTGGCCCGCACCGTGTCGGACAGTTCCTCGTAGCAGTCGAATCCCCGCTCGATGCAGTCCATGTCGACCCCGCATTCGCGCTGCCGCGCCCGCAGCAGTGACTCGTCCGCCACGTACACCGGAAAGGTCAGGAAATCGACGTCGGGAACCCGTTCCCGGAGCACGGCTACCTCGTCCTGCCCGTCTTCCCTGACCTGGAGCCAGCCGTTGAGGTCATCGTGGACGACCGCGCCGGCGGCGATCCCCTTCGTCCAGCCGGTGAAGAGCGCGGCGAGGCTGGTGGCGGCACGAGCCGAACCCCAGACGTCGGGGGTGAACTCGTAACGCCAGATCTCGCCCTCGTACTCGCCGGCGAGCACGAACGTGTAGACCAGATGCTCGAAGTTGAACAAGCGCACCTGGTGCCGCCACGGGAACGGCGTGCCGATCGAGATGGCCAGGGTGTCGAGTTCCTCGCCCCCGTCGGCCGGCCACGGCATGATCCAGCCGCCGTTGGGAAGCAGCCGCCGGGGCGGCCAGTTCTGTGACTGGAACCAGGTCAGCTGCTCCGCGACGTGGTCCACGCCGAAGATGCGGTAGACCGAGCCGGGCGGCTGCCCGGCGGGCGCCTCGGCGTGCTCGGGCCAGTCGAGGCCGGCCGCGGTCGCCGCCGCACGGTACTCCGCGACGGCGTCACGCAGTACGCGCATGTCGTCGAGCATCAGGGAGCCGCCGCCGGCTTGGGGCTCATGCACATGCTGGCCCCGCCCTCACTGACCCGGAACCCGAAGCTCGGCCCGTTCGCCGCGACCCACGGCTTCACCGGCAGCACGATGAACCGCTCTCCGTCGGCGACCTCGCACTTGCGGAAGAACGCCGACATCTCGGTGCCCTGCGGGCTCGACTCCGACGGTGGAACCGGCTTCAGGGAAGCGCGCTCGCCCGACAGGTTCACCGCCTGGTTCGTCACCCAGAACGGGAACTCGTCGCACACGGTTCCCGGCGCGCGCCCGGTGCACTCGTTCGGCGTGAAATGGGTGTTGAACCACCGGCGTGGATAGCCGGCGTCGATGGCGGCCCGACCGCCCTGGCTGCGAGCCGGGTAGAACCACTGGGCCCGCGTCGGTGGCTGCGGATATCCACCGTCACCCATCGCCGTCACGATGTGGGTCCCGGTCTCCTTCATGGGCCGGAGGTCGTAGGACACGCCACCTGGGACGTAGACGGCGAAGCCGTTGTCGCAGCCGGCCGTACCCTGGGTGCCACGCTGGGCGGTGCACGCCGCATCGATGATCCGCTTGAGCCGGCCGTCCTCGGCGTTGGTCCAAGCGAAGGGAATGCCGTCCCGGTCGGCCACCAGCTTCGTCGTCTTGATCACCTCCGCGTAGATCTTCAAGCTGTTGTACCACTCGCCCTCGTCCGCGCCCCAGTTCTCGAACGTGTCGAAGTCGGTGTCGTGGCGGATCGGGTACTCGAGGATGCCGTGGATGCCGATCTGACCGGGGAAGAGGATCTCGAGCAGCGCCCAGAGCGCGAGTCCGATGCCGATTCCCGAGAGAGCGACGACGACCCAGGAGGTGCCGACGGCGGCAGCGGGCGCGACTGCGACGAGCCGGACGGCCTGCGCGGCAGGCGCCAGCACGAGCGTGCACGTGGTGGTGTTCTGGGCGCACCAGGTGATCGGCATCGTCGCATTGCCCGGATCGAACAGCGTCGAGACGCGACCGGGGACCGGGTCCACCGAGGAGATCACCGGACCACGGCCGGGCGGTGCCGCCGAGAAGAGAAGCTGGGTGAGGCTGTCCGCGCAGTTGACGAGCTTCTCCCCGGACGGCGGTAGGAAGGCGTCCAGGCAGCTGTCGTTCGAGACGGTGTAGCAGCCCGGGAACAGCTCCGTGCTGCCGGCCGGCACCGTGACACTGGTACGCGAGTCCGCAGCGAGGTAGAAGTCTCCGCCGCTCCCGGCGCACTGAGAGCCTTCGCTTGCCGCCTGCTGGGTGGCGGCGGGAGACACCTCGTCCGTATTGATCATGGTGGTGAAGTCGGCGGAGAGCTCACGGGCCACCGTGCGGTCGGCGCGTAGCGCCTCGACCCGGAACGTGTACGGCGTGTACTCCTCCAGGGGGCCGATCGGAAGGGCGATGCTGTTCCCCGCCGTGCACGGGTTCGCCGGATTGCCGTCGGCGTCCTGGCAGAAGTGGGTCAGCGAGAACTCGTCGTACAACTGGCCGTCGAGGTAGGCGCGGTAGCTGGTCTCGGTTGCGGGGTCGGGATGCCATGTTGCCGTGGCGGCACCCTGCTCCGGGTCGAGGACCAGGTCGGCGTCGGGATCCGGTGGCGGCGGGGCGGCGGCCGTCGTGAAGGACGCCGTGGCGCGGGTCGCGGACTTGTTGCCGGCCAGGTCGACGGCGACCACGGAAACCGTGTGGTTGGTGGACGGCGACAGCCCGGTGATGGAGTACGACCGGGTGCCGATGGTGGTCCGGTGCGGGGTTCCGCCGTCGACGGTGATCTCGTACCCGGCAAGGCCGTAGTTGTCCGTGGCCTCGCCCCAGGTCGCCTTGGCCGTGGTCGCCGTGATCGCGCCGACGGTCAGGTCCGGGACGGCGCTCGGCGGGAGCAGGTCCACCACGGTGACGGACCGCAGGATCCGGGCGTAGCGTCCGGGTTCGCGTTCGGCGCGGGCGCACACCTCGTTCTCGCCCAGTTCCGCCGGGCGAAGACTGGCGGTCCACGACGCCGACCAGTCCGACACACCGGCCGGCGGCGGCCCGAGGGTGATGTCGGTGGTGGTCAGCCGGCCGACCGAGACGTCGACCATGGTGGCGTTCTTGTGCAGGAAGCCGCTGAGAGCGATCTTCCCGTGCTCGTCAACCGCGACCTCGGTCCCGGTCGTCGGCCCTTCGAGCCGGATGGAGGCGTGGTTGACGTCCTCCGGCACCGACGGGTCCGCGCACGCGGGAAGTTGCTCGGCCGGAGTCGCCTCGGCAGCCGGCTGGCTCACCAGGCCGACGGGGAGGATGAGCGAGACGGCGAGCGCCGTAGCTCGTAAGAATCTGCTGAAATGCCTGTCGTGCCCATGGTTGGCCATGCCTACCCCCGTATGAATGACGCCAATCAATGGTTGGGCGGACATTAGCAAGGCGCGGTCCATCGTGGTGGCCCCCTCGTCGCCCGGTCGCACCAGGCGACGTGGCCGGAGCGGAGGTCACTAATCGGTTGCCCGTCGCGGTGAGGGCTGCCTAGATTGCCGATCATGTACGACATCGACGGGCGTTCCGGATGAGCAGCCGTCTCCGCGAGATCGCCCGGCAGACGGTCGCGATCGCCGAGTCGGGGCGCTACCGCAACAATGCCGGCGAGGACATTACGATCGAAGCGGCGGTACGCGCCGCGGTCGACGGCACCCGCGAGCACCTGCCGGACGAGGTCCTCCACCTGGACGGCGCGAAGCCCGGCGCCGACACCGTCGAGGTGACGTACGAGTCGACGTTGCAGGCGGCCCGCCGGCTCGGACCCGGCGCGGCGTGTCTGGTGTTCGCGTCGGCGAAGAACCCGGGTGGCGGGTTCCTGGGCGGGGCGAAGGCGCAGGAGGAGAGCATCGCCCGCTCGTCGGCGCTGTATCCCTGTCTGCTCGCCGCCCCGGACTTCTATGCCTTCCACCGGGGGCAACGGGATCTGCGCTACAGCGACCGCGTCGTCTACTCCCCGGGCGTGCCGGTGTTCCGTGACGACAAGGGGAACCTGCTCGACCGGCCGTACACGACGTCCTTCCTGACCGCGGCGGCGCCGAACCTGGGCGCGATCGTGCGCAACCAGCCGGAGCGCGCGCCGGACGTGCCGGCGGTGCTGGGCCGGCGGGCCCGGCGGGTGCTGGAGGTGGCGGCCGCGCACGGGCATCGGACAGTGGTGCTGGGCGCGTGGGGGTGCGGGGTGTTCCGCAACGACCCGGCCGTGGTGGCCGGCGCGTTCGCCGACGCGCTCCGGGTGGTCGACCGGTTCGACCTCGTGGTGTTCGCCGTGCGCGACGGGCTGCCGGGCACACCGGTCTACCGCACGTTCGCGGAGCGCTTTCGGTAGGTTCGTCGCATGAGTGAGGACACGCTCCGGTCGGTGGAGATCGAGCGCACCAGCGTGGGCAGGTACGTCGTGCGCAACGCCCGTGGCGGCGAGCTGTCGATGGGTACGGGGGAGGACGCGACCTTCACGCCCGTGGAACTGCTGCTGGCGGCGCTCGGCGGCTGCACCGCCGTCGACGTCGACCTGGTGACCAGCCGGCGCGCCGAACCGACCCGGTTCGCCGTCACGGTGAGCGGTGACAAGATCCGCGACCCGGAGGCCGGCAACCGGATGGAGAACCTCACCGTCACCTTCGCGGTGGCGTTTCCGGCCGGCGCGGACGGTGACCGGGCCCGCGAGGCGCTGCCCCGATCTCTGCGGCAGTCACACGACCGGCTCTGCACCGTGTCCCGCACGGTGGAGCTGGGCACCCCCGTCACCATGGTGGACGCGAGCGACAGGGGCCCGGCCGAGCCTCGGTGACCGCCGGAGACCCGGTGCCACCCGGGCCGATCCGCCAGGTCTGTTAACGCTAACCATTGCCGAGGCAGTGTCCCGGCATGGGTCGCCATCCGGCCACAGAAAAGCCTTCGGAAAGCTTCGACCCCCCGATTACCTTGACAGCCGTCTATGTTATCGAAAACATGACTGGTAACCCGGACGTAACGCCGCTGCCATGATCGCTCGCCCCGTCTCGTGATCTCGGGAGCGGAAGCGACCAAGCGCGGGAGGTTTCGGTGGCACGGACCGCTCAGACGACGCGGACGGTTGCGGTGGTGGTCTCGGCGACCCTGGCACTCGGCGCGGGGGCGCTGGCCGGGGTGCCGCCCGCGTCTGCGGCGACGGTGGACACGACCGCGTCGTACGTGTTCGTGAACCTGCACAGCGGCAAGGCGATGGACCTGTACGACTGGTCGACGGCGGAGAACGCGCCGGTGAACCAGTGGACGCGCAACGACCTCGCGGTGCAGCAGTGGCAGTTCGTGGACGCCGGTGGCGGCTTCTACAAGGTGCGGTCGCGGCACAGCGGGAAGGTGCTGGAACTGCCGAGCGGCAGCGACGGCACCCAGCTGGTGCAGTCCACCGACAGGTCGTCGGCCACGCAGCAGTTCCGGTTGCAGGACTCCGCGGGCGGGTTCGTGCGGTTCGTGAACCGCCAGTGGAACAAGGTGATCGACGTGTGGGGCTGGTCGACCGCCGACGGCGGCCGGCTGGCCGGCTACTCCGACCTGGACGGCGGCAACCAGCAGTGGCAGCTGATCCGCCTGGGCGGCGGGACGCCGACCACCCCGGCACCCACCACTCCGGCGCCGGCGTATCCGCAGCCCGGCCGGGTCACCGGCGACATCGGCGTGCACGACCCGACGGTGGTCAGACGACCCGACGGCACCTACCTCGTCGCGCACACCGGTGACGACATCGCGTTGAAGACCTCCACCGACCGGGTGGCCTTCCGCAACGCGGGCACCGTCTTCCCCGGTGGCGCGCCGTGGACCACCACGTACACGGGTGGCGCGCGCAACCTCTGGGCGCCCGACCTGTCGTACCGCAACGGGCGCTATCACCTGTACTACTCGGCGTCGACCTTCGGCTCCAACCGTTCGGCGATCTTCCTGGCCACCAGCGCCACCGGAGCCTCCGGGAGCTGGACCAACGAGGGGCTGGTCGTCGAGTCGCGGACCACCGACGACTTCAACGCCATCGACCCGAACCTCACCGTCGACGACCAGGACCGCTGGTGGCTCACCTTCGGCTCGTTCTGGTCCGGCATCAAGATGATCCCGATCGACCCGGCCACCGGACGCCGGCTCGGCACCGCCATGTACGGTCTCGCGAACTACGGCCCCGGCATCGAGGCGCCGGTCCTGGTCAAGCGCGGCGCCTGGTACTACCTGTACGTCTCGTTCGACAGATGCTGCCAGGGCGCCGCCAGCACGTACCGGATCATGGTCGGCCGTTCGGCGAGCCCGACCGGGCCGTTCCTGGACCGCGCCGGCCGGGACATGCTCGCCGGGGGCGGCACCCAGATCCTCGCCTCGCACGGCAGCGTGCACGGGCCCGGCCACCAGGCGGTCCTCGCCGACACCGACGGCGACGTCCTCTTCTACCACTACTACGCCGACAACGGCGCGTCGCTGCTCGGCGTCAACCGCATCGGCTACGACGCCGACGCCTGGCCCTACGTCTACTGACCCGGGACCACCGATACCTGGCCCACCTGGGAGGGCACATGCCGCTTCGACACCTGCTCCGCACGGCCCACCGGGCCGGCGCGGCGCCCGCACGCCGTCGCCTGCGGCCGATGCTGGCCGCGGCGCTCGCGGCGATCGCCGTGACCGCCGGCCTGCCGGTGGCCGGACCCGCGCAGGCCGCACCGGCGGTGAACCACACCAACCCGCTGGTCAACCAGCGTGCCGATCCGCACATCGTCAAGCACACCGACGGCTACTACTACATGACCGCGACGGTGCCGGAGTACGACCGGATCGTGCTCAGGCGGGCCACCACCCTCCAGGGACTGGCCGGCGCCGCGGAGACGACGATCTGGCGCCGGCACACCAACGGAGAGATGGGCGCCCACATCTGGGCGCCGGAGATCCACTTCATAAACGGCAGGTGGTACGTCTACTTCGCCGCCGGACGCACCGACGACGTGTGGCGGATCCGGATGTACGTGCTGGAGAACGCGAGCGCGAACCCGCTGTCCGGCTCGTGGACCGAACGCGGCCGGATCACCACGCCGTGGGACACGTTCAGCCTGGACGCCTCCACGTTCGTCGTGAACGGGGTGCGGTACCTGACCTGGGCCCAGCAGGAACCCGGCGTCTCCACCAACTCCAACGTCTACCTCGCCCGGATGGGCGCCAACCCGTGGCAGATCACCGGCACGGTGACCCGGCTGGTGGTGCCGACGTACGACTGGGAGACCCGGGGTTACCGGGTGGCCGAGGGCCCGACGGTGATCCAGCGCAACGGCCGGGTGTTCCTCACCTACTCGGCGAGCGCCACCGACGCCAACTACTGCCTCGGCATGCTGACCGCGTCCGCCGGCGCGAACCTGCTCGACGCCGCCGCCTGGAGCAAGAGCCCGACCCCGGTGTTCGCCAGCAGCGCCGCCACCGGCCAGTACGGCCCCGGACACAACTCCTTCACCGTCTCCGAGGACGGGCAGAGCGACATCCTGGTCTACCACGACCGCAACTACCGGGACATCAGCGGCGACCCGCTCAACGACCCGAACCGGCGGACCCGGATCCAGAAGCTGTACTGGAACGCCAACGGCACCCCGAACTTCGGCATCCCCGTGCCCGACGGGGCCACCCCGGTCCGGCTGCGGTCACACGACCTGACGACGAGCTACGTCCGGCACTACGACTACCGCGCCCGCGTCGAGCCGAACGTGACGAAGCTGGCCGACTCGCAGTTCCGCATCGTCCCCGGCCTCGCCGGCGGCGGATCGGTGTCGCTGGAGTCCACGAACTTCCCCGGCTACTACCTGAGGCACCGCGCGTTCGCCCTCTACGTCGAACGCGACGACGGCTCCGCCCTGTTCGACAACGACGCGAGCTTCCAGCGCCGTCCCGGCCTGGCCGCGCCCGAGGCGCTCTCGCTGGAGTCGCAGAACTACAGCGGCCGGTACGTCCGCCACCGCGACGGACTGCTCCAGCTCGAAGCGGTGGACACCAGCGCCGACCGGGCCACTGCCACCTTCCACCTGGAGTAGGCGCCCGCAAACCGGCGTACCCCCTTTGGAGGTCCACGATGCTCAACCCCGCAGTGACGTCGCCGCCCGGCGCCCGACGGCGCCGGCGGGCCGGCCTGGTGCTGGCCCTGGTGGCGGCGGTGGCCGGCGCGATCGGCGTGGCGGCGGTGGCCGCGCCGCCGGCGCAGGCCGCCGCGATCGACACCAGCGCCTGGTACGTGCTGGTCAACCGCAACAGCGGCAAGGTCCTCGACGTCCGGGACACCTCGACCGCCGACGGCGCGGTGATCCAGCAGTGGTCCCGCAACGACGGGGCCTGGCAGCAGTTCCGCTTCGTCAGCTCCGGCAGCGGCTACTACCGGCTGCAGAACCGCAACAGCGGCAAGGTCGTCGACCTGTGGGAGTGGAACACCGCCGACGGCGCCGAGTACCGGCAGTGGCCCGACCTCAACGGCACGAACCAGCAGTTCCAGGTCCTCGACTCGGACAGCGGCTACATCCGTCTGATCAACAGGCACTCCAGCAAGGCCCTGGAGGTCTGGGAGCGGTCGACCGCCGACGGCGCCCGGATCAGCCAGTACGCCGACCTCAACGGGTGGAACCAGCAGTGGCAACTGGTGCCGATCGGCGCTGGCAGCCCCGGCACGCCCCAGACCGGGCTGGTCGGCTGGGCCACCCAGAACGGCGGCACCACCGGCGGCGGCAACGCCGCCGTCACCACGGTGACCAGCGCGTCCGCCCTGTCCAGCGCGCTCGGGTCGTCCAGCGCCGCGGTGATCCGGGTGTCCGGCACCATCTCCTGCTCCGGCATGCTGCGGGTCCGCTCCAACAAGACGATCCTCGGCAACGCCGGCGCGACGATCTCCGGCTGCGGATTCACCGTCAGCGGCGACCGCAACGTCATCGTCCGCAACCTGAACTTCCGCAACTGGAACGATGACGCGATAAACGTCGAGCAGTCGGCCACCAACATCTGGATCGACCACAACAGCTTCACCAACGGGTACGACGGCGCTGTCGACATCAAGCGCGGCTCCGACTTCGTCACCGTGTCCTGGAACCGCGTCTACGGTCACGACAAGTCGATGCTGCTGGGCCACAGCGACGACAACGGCAGCCAGGACGTCGGGCACCTGCGGGTCACCTACCACCACAACTGGTTCGACGGCTCCAACCAGCGCCACCCGCGGGTGCGCTTCGGCAACCCGGTCCACGTCTACAACAACCTCTACAGCAACGTCGGCGGCTACGGGGTGGCGTCGACGATGAACGCCGGGGTGCTCGTGGAGGGCAACTACTTCGAGAACACCGCCGACCCCTACCACCGGGGCGAGGGCTCCTCCGGCCCCGGATCCCTGGTCGCACGCAACAACTGCTTCGTCAACTCGGGGGCCGGGCAGGCCGGAGGCAGCGTCGCCGGCATCCCGTACCCGTACACGATGGACGCCGCCTGCGACGTGAAGTCCGTCGTGACGGCGGGCGCCGGCGCCGGCCGGATCAGCGTCTGACCGCGCGCCGCCTGGCGCCACCACGTCACCGGCTGGGCCGGCCCGGGCTTTCTCGGGCCGGCCCAGCCGCCGGAAGCAGGGCCGGGCCGGGCTCTCATTGCGGGGCCGCCGAGGGGGTGACGGGATGAACTATCGGAAGAAGTTCCGGAAACAGAAAGCGCTAACAGAACACAGATGTACTGGTCGTCGACATTGTCACTAGAACGCTTCAACGGATAGTCTGTGCCGGTCGGGCGATCGAAGTTCGCCGAAACTTTCGACAAGCTACCGCTACGGAGAAGCGACATGACGACCGCAACAAAGAGCCCCGAAACAGCCGGGCCCCACGGCGGCGAGGTGCGCGGCCGTCTGATCCGAAATCCGGTTCTTCCCGGCTTCAACCCCGACCCGTCGATCTTGCGCGTCGGCACCGATTACTACATCGCGACGTCGACCTTCGAGTGGTACCCGGGTGTCCGCCTGCACCACTCGACCGACCTGGTGCACTGGCGCCCGCTCGGCGGCGTCCTCACCGAGCGGCGTCTTCTCGACCTCACCGGAGCGGGTGACTCCTGTGGCGTCTGGGCGCCCGATCTGTCCTATGTGGATGGCGAATTCCATCTCCTCTACGCCGACGTCGCCAGCTTCGCCAGCGGGTACTGGGATCCCCAGAACTACCTGGTGACCGCGTCCGACCTGGCCGGGCCCTGGTCGGATCCGGTGGTGCTGCACGGGCGCGGGTTCGACGCGGCGTTGTTCCACGACGAGGACGGCACGACCTGGATGCTGTCAATGACCGCGGACTGGCGGCCCGGCCGCGACCGGTTCGCCGGCATTCAGATCCAGCAGTACGACCGTGAGGCCCGTCGCCTCGTCGGCACCGAACGGGTCATCTTCCACGGCACCACGGTCGGCGTCACCGAAGGGCCGCACCTGTACCAGAAGGACGGCTGGTACTACCTGGTGACCGCGGAGGGTGGCACGTCCTGGACGCACCAGGTGACAGTGGCCCGCTCGCGTAGCCTGTTCGGGCCGTACGAGGTCGATCCGGCCGGCCCGATGCTCACCTCGCACGGTCGTCCCGAGCTGGAGCTGCAGAAGGCCGGCCACGGCAGTCTCGTGTCCACGCCGGACGGGCGTTGGTACCTGGCGCACCTGACCGCCCGGCCGTACACCCCACTCGGCCGGTGCGTGCTCGGCCGGGAGACCGCGATCCAGGCCGTGCAGTGGCCGGAGGGGGAGTGGCCGCGCATCGAGGGCGGGGTACCGGCGGTGACGGTGCCGGTGCCGGGCGAAGCCGAGCCGGCAGAGGATCCGACGGAGGACCGGGACGACTTCACCGGGCCGGTGCTCGGCCCGGAGTGGTCGACGCTGCGCCGCCCCGCCACTGCGGACTGGGTGGACCTCACGTCGCGTCCGTCGTACCTGCGGATCCAGGGCGGGCAGTCGCCGGTCGGCCGCCAGCGTCCGAGCCTGGTCGCGCGCCGTGTGACCGCGCAGCAGTGCGAGCTGACCGCGCACATGCGCTTCGAGCCGGCCAACTACCGCCAGCTCGCCGGCGTCACCGCCTACTACAACACCCGCAACTGGCACTTCGCCTACGTGACCGCCGACGACGACGGGCGGCCGGTACTCGAGGTGATGTCGTCCGACAACGGCCGGCGGGCCATGCACGACGCGTGCCGCGTCGAACTGCCGGAAGCGGGGGAGATCACGCTGCGGGTCACCTTCGACGGTCCCCGTGTCACGTTCGCCTATCAACCAGCCGGCGCGGCGCACTGGATCGGGCTGCCGGCGGAACTGGACGCCACCATCCTGTCCGACGAGTACGCGGCGACGCTCGTGGACGGTGAGCCGGAGGGCTGGGGCTTCACCGGCGCGTTCGTCGGCCTGTGGGTACAGGACCTGGGCGCCGAAGGCGGATACGCGGACTTCGACTGGGCCTCGTACCGCTCCTGGTGACTAGTGGCCGGCCTGATCGCGGCCGGGTGTGTGCGCCGTCCCCGGCGTCCGCGCCCGGCCGCGTCGCGTTGCGCACCCGGTCGGTCGACGTCTCGGCGCGGCACGTGGAAACATGGTCGACGTACGTCGATCGATCGAACGGGGGATCATCGTGACGACGCAATTGTCAAAGGCCGCCGTCGTGCCGGGTCCGGCCGGGCATCCGCTCCTCGGCATGCTGCCGGCGCTGCGCCGCGACCTGCTGGGCACGATTCTGGACGGCTTCCACACGTATGGCGACGTGGTGGCGTACCACGTCGGACTGCCCCAGGGGCCGCGCGCCGTCAGCATGGACGTGGTGAACGTGCACCACCCCGACGGCATCCACCAGGTCCTCACCACGCCGCAGGTGTTCAGCCGCCGCGCGAGCGCGTACGAGATCCTCCGCGAGTTCATCGGAGAGGGCCTGCTGACCAGCGACGGAGACCGGTGGCTGCGACAGCGGCGGACGCTGCAACCGCTGTTCACGCCGCGCCGGGTGGCCCGCTACACCGAGCTGATGACCGAGGAGGCAGCCCGCGTCGCCGACGACATGGCGCTCACCACGGGATCCGTCGTGGACCTCTACCAGGTGATGCAGCGCTACACCATGCGTGTCGTCGGCCGGGCGCTGTTCGGCGACGACATCGACGAGGTCGTACCCCGTCTGCAGGAGCTGATGCCGATTCTGGGCGACCTCGCGCTGGCGCGCGCCCTGCAGGTGGTCAAGCTGCCGCTGAGCTGGCCGACGCCGCGGGCACGCCGGATCGGGCAGGTACGCGCGAGTCAGTACGAAATCGTCGACCGCATCATCGCCGACCGACAGGGCCGGGCGGTCGGGGAGGGTAAGGAGGATCTGCTCAGCCGGTTGTTCGCGGCCGAGGATCCGGAGACCGGGCAGGCGCTGTCCATCGAGGAGATCCGGGACCAGGTCCTGGTGTTCCTGCTCGCCGGCCACGAGACGACCTCGGCCGGGCTGGCCTTCACCATGCACCTGCTGGGCCGCCATCCCGACGTGCAGGAGCGGGTCGCGGCCGAGGCCGCCACGGGCGACGGGGAACTGGTGCGGGCCGCGGTCCTGGAAGGCATGCGGCTGTACCCGCCCGTGTACAGCATGGAGCGGATGTCCGAGACGGACGTCGTCGTCTCCGGTCACCGGATTCCCGCCAACACCAAGGTGGTACTCGCTCCCTGGGTCACGCACCGGCACCCGGAGTTCTGGCCCGACCCCGAGCGCTTCGAGCCCGACCGGTTCCTCGGCCGGCAGGAGCGGCCGCGCTATGCGTATTTCCCTTTCGGTGGCGGGCCGCGTAGCTGCATCGGGGAACACTTCGCGCTGCTGGAGATGACCGTACTGCTGAGCGCGTTGCTCGCCCGCTATCGCGTCGACACGCGCGACGAGAGGCTGGAGCTCGTACCGATGGTCACTCTGCGTCCGGCCGGCGCGGTCCGGGCCACGCTGACCGTCCGGTGAACCGGCGCCCTGGCTGATCCGACGGGGTCAGCCAGGGCGCGTCCGGCTCCGGTGAGGGTCGGTCGCTACGTGACCCGCGACCCTTCGCCCTTCGCGGCGGGCACCGCCTCGACGGCTGGTGGAGCGCCAGTCACCGCGGCGGGCCGGGGATCGGCGGCACGCCTGCGGGACCTGGCGAACCGGCGCATCATCGGCCGTTCCACGCTGACGTGCAACAGCGACGCGAGGCCGAGCGTCACCAGGTACGCGCCGACCATGACGGCCAGCGCAGCGGCGACACCGAAGCCGTTCGCGGACATGTTGCCGGCGCCGTACAGCACCAGGATGTGGATGAGATAGAAGGCGAAGGACGTGTCGCCCAGCCAGCCGGCGACCGGCCCGCGCAGTGGTGAGCGGTGCCCCTCGACGTCGGCCCGGGCTGCGGCGGCCACCAGCAGCGCGAGCGGGACGACCATCGCCGCGACGACCGAGTAGAGCAGCGGCACGACCTCGGAGACGCCGTAGAAGGCCAGCGTGACAAGTGCGGCGGCGGGCAGGCTCAGCCGGAACCACAGGCCCTGCATGACGAGCCGGGCGATGACGATCCCGAGGAGGAAGTCCAGCATCCGGATCAGCGGAAACTGTTGCACGAACCAGAACTGCGGAAATGCCGCATCCGCATAGGTGTACGTCGGCTCGGCGGGAAGGAACGCCGTGGAGACGACGGGGGCGACGAGCATCGCGGCGACGATGCCACCGGCGATCCACCACAGCCAGGCGGCGGAGAGCCGCCGGAACCCGGCGAGCAGCCACGGGAACGACGCATAGAAGAAGATCTCACAGCTCAGCGACCAGCTCGGCGGATTGATTCCGTTGAAGATGAACTCGTCCGGAATCCAGCTCTGCACCAGCGTGATGTTCGCCAGCGTCGGCCACAGCGGCGCGCCGCCCCGGATCAGGACCATGAGAACGACGACCGCGGCGCACACGACCAGATGGTTCGGCAGGATCCGGGCGGCCCGGCGGCGCCAGAACTGGCGCTTCGGCTCGTGCTCCGGAGCTGACCAGGTCAGGACGAAGCCGCTGAGGATGAAGAAGAAGCCGAGGGCGGCAGAGCCGGTCCGGCTGAGGACGGCGAACCACCAGTCGTCGATCCGGTCGTCGGCGAAGAAGCCGAACAACGTCGTGTGGGAGAAGAAAACCGTCACGGCCGCGATCCCCCGCAACCCGTTGAGCGTCGGCAACTGCCGGGCCATGCGGCCCGCCTGCTGTGTCATCGGCGGCCACCCTCCGTGGTGTCGGACAACTCCTGTCGGCGTACCGGCCGGCGCGTCCGGAACGCCTGCTCCGCGATGTCGGCCGCGCGCCGTACGCCGTCCAACTCCGCGATCCTGCGCTTGTAGTGCTGGGCCTTCGCCCGGTAGGCGGGGTCGCCGCTCACCCTGTCGACGGCCGCACGAAGCCGCCCCGGAGTCACCTTGTGCACCGGGATGAACTCGCCCGCGCCGAGGTACTTGAGCCGGGCCGCCACGCCCGGCTGGTCGTTGCCCACGGGTAGCGCGACCATCGGCACGCCGTGGGCGAGGGACTCCAGCGTGGTGTTGATTCCGGCGTGCGTGATGACGAGGGACGCCCGCGCCAGCAGGTCGAGCTGTGGTGCGTACCGCACCACGATCGGGTTGCCGGCCAGGTCGGCCGGCGGCTCGACATCCGTGCTGCCGAGGGAGACGACCAGTTGCGCGTCGAGTCCGGAGCACGCCTGGGCGATCGCCCGGAAGATGTGCGGGAGGCGGTTCTGGAGGGTGCCCATCGACGCGTAGATCAACGGGCGACCGTCGAGCTTCTCCCACGGGAAGGACACCGGCTCGGTGCTGTCCTCGTCATGGAACGGCCCGGTGTAGTGGAACGTGTCCGGCAACCGGGTGCGCGGGAAGTCGAAGAACGGCGGCTGCTGGGTGATCTGGGCGAGGTCCGAGCCGTCGTTGACTCCCTTGACCGGCGGCAGGCCCCATGCGGCGCGACGTTCGTTGATCCGTTGCACCACCGGCCGGATGACCCAGGCGATCACCTGGTCGCCCAGCATGTTGCGCACGCGCGCGAGCAGTGAGGGATGGTACGGCCACGCCGTCATGAACGGTGGTACACCCGGCTCGGTGTTCAGCGCCAGCGCGTTGCAGACGTTCACGACCGGAAGGTCGAGGTGTTCCGCGACGGAGTTGCCCGCGCCGTAGACCTGGTCCACCAGCAGCGCGTCAATGCCGTGCCGCTGCACCAGCCCCGGTAGGTCCCGCAGGAGGACCTCGACCTCCCGTACGTAACCGCGGACGATGAAACGGATCGCGGCCAGACCGGTCAGCCGGCCCTGTTCCTCGGAGAAGCGGGCCAGTGTGCCGACCGGAAACTCGCGCTCGCCGATCGGTGCGAAGGCGAACCCGGCCGTGAACGACCTCGTCCCGGCGTCCGGCAGGGAGACCAGGGTGACCCGGTGGCCGCGTCGGAGCAGTTCCCTGCCGAGCGTCGCCATCGGGCTGAGCTGACCGGTGTAGTCGGGGACCACCAGTCCGATGTGGAACGTGTTCGGGGCAGGCACGTCTCGCTCCCTCGCTGGGCTCATACCACAGTCGTCAGACGCGACTGATGTATCGAAAACTCGGCCGGGGTACGTCCGACGATCTCGCCGTCCACCTCCACCGGCAGCGGGCTGTCCGCGTCGACACGCACGGTGCGCACCTCCTGCCGGTGGATCGCCGGGTGTCCCGCGGCGGCGCCGCGGAACACCCGCCACATCAGCCCGGCCACGCCGGCCCGGCCCACGCCGGCCACCCGCACCGCGTCCAGGTAACCCGCCCGCGGCGGCTCGGCGCGGCCGAAGGTCAGCCCGCCGGCGAAGTACGGCACCTTGAGCACGGCCAGATTGGTGATGATCTGGTGCGACGGTTCGCCGTCGAGTTCCAGCCGCACCGCGACGGGCCGCCAGCGGGCGAGCGTCCGGATGCTGGACGCCGTCTCGGCGAGTTGGAGGTTGAGCCGCTTGAGGACCCGGTTGGCGGGTGTCTTCTCGGTGAACCGCTGGCCGATCACGCTGATCAGCCCGACCGTGCAGCTGACGAGGAAGTACCTGTGGCCCCGGGTGCCGTCGGGCCGGGTGAAGGTCACCTCGCCGACATCGGTCTCCCGGTCGCGGGCGCGGTCGAGCAGACCGCCGAGGTCGGCGACCGGCCGCAGGCCGCGGGCGAAGTCGTTGCAGGTGCCGGCCGGCACGTACGCCAGCCGCACCTTCTCCCCGCCCGCCACCAGCACCCCGTTGGCGACCTCGGACAGTGTGCCGTCACCACCGACCGCCACCACCGTGCCGTACCCGTCCTCCACCGCCTGTCGCCCGAGCGCGATGCCGTGCCCGGGGTGGCGGGTGAACCAGCAGTCCGCCTCGGGTAGCTCGGTGGCGATCCGCTGCTCGATCGTGCGCCCGCGCTGGACCCCGGAAGCGGGGTTGACGATGCAGACGGCCGGGCCGCGCTCACCGGCCGCCATGTGCCTGCTCCTTCGTCAGGTCCGCCAGGGAGTGGCTCAGCGCCTCCGCGAAGCCGACCCGTGGTGAATAGCCGATCGACCGGATCCGGCCGACGTCGTACCGCATTCCTCCGGCGACGGACCGGACCGCGTAACGGGTGAGCAACGGCCGGCCCGACCCGGTGCCGATGCCGGCGAGCCCGGCCAGTTCGGACAGCGCGCCCACGGCCAGCGCCGCGCCGAACGGGACCGACGAGGTCGGTGGCCGTGCCCCGATCCGCTCGGCCACCGCGACGAACAGCCGCCCCAGGGTCAGGCCGTACGAGTCGCCGACGATGAACCGCCCACCCGCGCACCCGGGTGCGGTGCCGGCCAGCACGATCGCGTCGGCCAGGTTCGCGCTGTACGTCAACTCGATCGGGGGCGCGCCGCGGTCGAACTGGACGAGCTTGCCGTCTCGCAGTCCGCGCACGAGCTCGGGCAGGAAATTGCGGTCACCGGGTCCGAAGACCCAGGCGGGGTACACCACAGTGACGTCCAGGCCGTTTCCGTGGTACGACCACGCCACGTCTTCCCCGGCAGCTTTCGACAGCGGGTACGGGTATCGCGGCACCCGCCGCGGTGACGCCTCGTCGATGACCTTCGCGGCGTCGAAACCGAAGACGTCGACGGTGCTCAGGTAGACGAACCGGGAGACGCCGCAGCGTCGCGCCTCGTCCAGCACCGCCCGGGTGCCGTCCCGGTTCACCTGCCAGATGCGAGGGCCGGGCCGCCAGTCGGTCAGATCGGCGGCCGCGTGCACCACGAGGTCGACGCCCGCGCAGGAGCCACGCAGCGAGTCCGGATCGGTCAGGTCACCGAGGTGCGCCGCGTACGTCGCGTGGTCCGGTGCGGGCGTCCGCACCAGCCCTCGTACCGACCAGCCGTTCTCCGCGAGCGCGGCCGCGACCGCGCGGCCGACGCAGCCGGTGACACCCGTCACCAGCGCGACACGGGACCCCATCACGAGCCGCCCGTCAGCAGTGCACGCAGGTCGGCGAGCAACGACCCGGCCGGGTCGAGCGCCCGCATGCGCGGCAGCAGGGTGCGCAGGTCCCGGCGCTGGCCTGACTCGTCGATCAGCAGCAGTTCCGGGCCGGCGACGAACTGTCCCACGTGCGCGGGCTGGAGGCCGCGCTCCGACATCGCCCGGGAGCATCGCTCCGCGTCGGCCGGATCGATCGCGTACAGCAGCTCGAATTCGCCCCACTCCGCGGCAGCCGAGCACCACCGGGGCAGGCGGGCCGCCTCCGCGACGGCGGAGGCGATCGGCGCGTACACCTCGTCGTGCAGCACCACCTCGACCCCCAGGCCATTGAGCTCGGCCAGGCTGACCGCCGCGCTCAACAGGCCGTCGCTGGTGTCGATGCACGCCCGGGCGTACCGGCGCAGTGGATCGCCCGCGGCCACCCGCGCCTCGGGCAGCCACGGATCGCCCGCCGCCGTGCCGCCCAGCGCCAGGGTGCGGAATCCGACCGCGTTGCCGGCTCCGACCGGACCGGTCACGTAGAGCGCGTCACCGGGCCGGGCGCCGAGCCGGCTCAGGACGGAACCGCGGCGCAGCGTACCCAGGGCACACGAGGTGAAGCTCTCCTCGTTGGCCCAGTTCGTGTCACCGCCAACGACGTGGCAGCCGTAGCGTTCGGCGGCCTCGGACGCGCCGCGCCCGAACTCGCGGGCGTCCTCGAGAGTCCATCTGTCCCGGCGCAGCGAGCAGGAGACGAGCACGGCGACCGGGTCGGCGGCCACCGCGGCGAGGTCACTCACGCTGACGGTGGTGGTCAACCACCCCTTCGCGTACGGCGTGGTGGCGGTGGCCAGCTCGGCGCCGTCGTTCAACGTGTCGACGGTCAGTGCCAGGAGCCCGCCGGCGCCCAGATCGAGGAGTTCGGCGTCGGCCTCGAAGGCGTTGTTGAGCTGCCGGGGCGACCGGACCATGCACTCGCGTATCGCAGTGATCAGGCTGCCCTCGGCCGCGTTCAGGGACAGCCGGTTCCAGGCGGTGGAGGTCATGTCATGCCTGCCGGGAAGACTGGGTCGCGCGCAACGTCAGCTCCAGATAGGCCATCATCGGAACGGCGACGACGAGGAAGAGCGTCGGCCGGTGCAGCGCGCCGAGCGACAGGAAGAACAGCGTGGTCGCCCTGATGAACCAGACCAGCGCCTCGTACGCGCGGGTCTCCGGCGCCCTGATGAGCGTCACGAGACTCTGCGTGAACCCGAGCCCGGACGCGACGAGCAGCGCCCAGAAGACGACCTCGGCATAGGCGCCCGCGCGATCGGCGCCCGCCACGGCCGCCGCGCCCGCGGCCACCACCGCCACGACCGGGAACACCACGGCGATCCGGCTGGAGGCCCTGGTCCCGATGGCCACCGGCAGCGTCCGGTAGCCCGCGACCCGGTCGCCTTCGATGTCCTTGAAGTACCCCACGAGGCAGAAGCCACTGAACGCGACCGCGACGAGCGCCGTCTGGAACCAGGTCACCGCCGGGATGTCGAGCCATCCCGCGTCGGGTCGGACGGCCACGGCGCCGAGCACCGTGAACAGCGCCATGTCGACGCCGTTGACGAGGTTGCCCAGCATGGGGATGCGCTTGGTCCAGGAGTAGACCAGGTGACCGCCGATCGCGATGACGCTCCACAGGGCCAGCGTCGGTGCGACCACGACAGCCACCAGCATCAGCGCGGTGGACAGCGCGAGCGTCAGCCCCAGCCCGACGTGGGGGTTTATCAGCCCGGTGACGAAGGGGCGGTCCGGCGCGTTGACGGCGTCGGCCTTGCGGTCGAACCAGTCGTTCATCACCACGCCGACGCCGTATCCGAGGGTGCAGAACAGCAGCCCGATCACGATGCTCGCGGCGCTGGCCCCGACCGGCGGCGCCGTCATGCCGACCAGACCGGCCGACAGCGAGAAGGGCACGAAGTGGAGCCGCCACATCCGCGCCCAGGCCACCAGCAGGTCCCGGGTGCTGACTGCGGGTTCGAGCCGGCTGACGGTCATCGGTCCTCCAGGTGCATCAGGTCGCGGACTTCGGCGAACGCGGCGACGACGCGCTTGAGCTGCTCCGACGTGTGCGTGGTGGCGAAGCTCGCCCGCAGCCGGGGCGAGGCGGCCGGGGGGACCACGGCGTTGACGTACACGCCGCGGTCCAGCAGGCTGCGCCACGCGAGCAGGGTCTGCTGGACGCCGTCGAGCCGCACCGACACGATCGGCGTCTCACTCGGTATCGGGTCGTAACCCAGGGCGGTGAGCTCGCGACGCACGTACGAGGCGTTCTCGACCGCCTGCCGGCACAGCCATGGTTCCGCCCGCAGGATGCGCAACGCGGCGTAGGCGGCGGCCAGGTTCGCCGGCGGCGCGGATGCGCTGAAGATGAGGCTGCGCGCGTGGTGGCGGAGGTACTCGATGACATCCTCCGGACCGAGCACCGCGCCGCCGATCGACGCAAGCGACTTGCTGAAGGTGACCGTGACGAGGTCGACCTGATCGGTGACGCCGAAATGGGCGCTGGTGCCCCGGCCGTCGGCCAGCACGCCGATGCCGTGCGCGTCGTCGACGAGCAGGCGGGCGCCGTACTGCCGGCACAGCCGGACCACCTCGTTCAGCGGGCACAGATCGCCGGCCATCGAGTAGACGCCGTCGACCACGACCAGCCGGCCGGCGTCCGAGGGGCCGGCCGCCAGCTGCCGCTCCAGGTCGGCCATGTCGTTGTGGGCGAACCGGCGGGTCTTCGCCCGGCTCATGCCGCAGCCGTCGTAGGCCGAGGCGTGCGCCTCGCGGTCGAGGATGACCTCGTCGTGACGAGACAGCAGCGACGCGATGACTCCGACGTTCGCCTGGTAGCCGGTCGGGAACACCAGAGCGGCCGGCATGCCGAGGAACTCGGCCAGCTCGTGCTCCAGCTCCTCGTGCAGAGGTGTGTTGCCGTTGAGCAGCCGAGAGCCCGTACGCGACGACCCGTACGCCTCGATCGCCGCCTGCGCCGCTGCTTTCACCTGGGGGTGGGAGGTGAGTCCGAGGTAGTTGTTCGAGCCGCACATCAGGATGTCGCCGTCCCCGGTCTGCGCGACGGTCGCGTCCTGCCCCTCGAAAGGAGTGAAGTACGGGTAGAGCCTGGCCGCGCGAGCCTCCCTGCTCTCGGTGTACGACCGGCAGCGGCCGAAGATGTCCACTGTCACCACGTTCGCGTAACCCCTCTCGTCTGGTACCCCGTGTGCATCAGGTCATCGGGCGGACCTGCTGCCCCAGCTGTCGGCGAACTCGCTCCGGACGGCGGCGCACCGCCGACCGGTTCCGGCCGGCACGGAACCGCTGTGCGGAGGGAGGTGGGCGATCGGACGCGGACGGCGTACGGAGGCTCTGCGGGTGGGTGCCCGCCGAGGCGGGCCCGGGCTCTCGCCGCAGGGTGGCCGGACCTGCCCGGCGGCCTGGCGCAACGGCGCGCCGGCACGCGGTGGCGGGTTCGCCCGGGTGAACGACGGCCGCCGGCCGCGGTTCGGCCATTCCGAATGCGAGCGGGTGATCCGGGCACCGCGGCCTGCACTTCGATCCGGGGCCGGCGATATCAGCCGGCATCAGGCCATCAGGCTTGCGAAGGCTCTCGGAAGCCAGGACCAGAACCAGAAGACGCGCTTCTACAGCAGCCCGATGAAAACGGTATTTCGACGGCAACGCATAGACCGGTACCTCCCCCGTTCCGCTGTCGACATTCATCAGCGGCGAATCGCTAAGCGATCTCTCTGGGGCAGGATGCTACGCCGGATCCGCAGCGCGAGTCCACCCCGCTTCGGGCGTCGGTTCCTCCCGGGTGCGGGGTCCACGCCGGCTTCCGGTGCGGTGCGAAGGGCGGTGATCGAGGGCTTGAACAGGGGTCATCCGGCCGGTTCGACAAGATCAACGAATAGTCGTCGATGAATAACCCGCATCTTCGTTCCGGCTGCCCGGCTTTGACCGGTCGCGCATCGGGCAGGCGAATCGGCGGGGGAATGTGGATAATGATCGTCGTGGCGCATCGCAGCAGACTCTCGACGATCCTGATCGACGTGCCGGGCGGTGAGGCGCCCGCAGCCGCCGCCTTCTGGTCGACGGCACTCGGCGTTCCGGCACGTACAGTCCCCGACGAGCCGCAGTTCACCTCTCTGCACGGCGCGTTGCCCGGCCTGGTGCTCGCGATACAGTCCGTGGACGAGCCGGCTCGATATCACGTCGACATCGAGACCGACGACGTCGAGGCCGAAGCACGCCGGCTGATCGCCCTCGGCGCTGTCGAGGTCGGCCGCTGGCTGGAGTGCATCACCTTACGGGCTCCGGGCGGTCATCTCGTGTGTGTCATCCCGTGCCACAGCGATCCGAAGACCTTCGAGTCCCTCTCCCAGGCGTGGGAATAGGCGCGCGGCCACGCAGGCGTCCGCATGGCCCGTGTCATGCTCGAAGCGATGAGCACCCAGCGTCCGCGCGACCCACGTCCCCTCCGTCGGCCGCGCCGCCCCCTGGCCCGCGTCGCGTTGGTCGTCGGCGTCCTCGCCGCGTTGGGCGCCGTCGCTGTGGTCGTGGTGCCGCTGCTGCGGCCGCCGGGCCCGCGACCGGCCTTCCAGCTCCCGGTGGCCTGCGGTGAGACGTGGCGCCTGTCGACCTATCCCGGGCACGACGACTACGACATCGACCTGTTCCCGGCCCGGGGCGAGGCGTGGGGACGGCCGGTGCTGGCCTCCGCCGCCGGCACCGTCACCGTGGCCGGGGTCAACGGTTCCCTGGGTGGTCGCACCCCGCAGGACCCGAACGGGCCGAAGGGGCGCGGCGGCGGCTACTGGGTGAAGATCGACCATGGCGGGAAGTGGGAGACGCAGTACCTGCACCTGCTCGAACCGCCGCTGGTCGAGGCCGGTCAGCGGGTGGCCCGCGGCGATCAGCTCGGGCGGGTCGGCAGCACCGGGAACTCCGGCGCCCCGCACCTGCACTACGAGCAGCGCCGGGGCTGGGAGAAGGTGGAGGCCCACTTCGACGGCGTGCCGTCCGGCATCACGTCCGACGACCGCGAGTACACCGTCCGGCTGACGAGCGCGAACTGCGACCAGGGTCGCCGGTAGCCACGGTTCGGCGTACCACCGGGGTCGCGCCGGACGGCGGCGAGAGCGGTCCCGGCGATAGGATCACCGGCACCCGCCGCCCGTACCCGCTGGAGCCCCGCTGTCCCGGCCGCCCGCCACCCGTCCCGCCCGGCGTGCCCGCCGGGCGTTGGCGCTGGTGTGCCTGCTCGTCGTGGCCGGGCTGCCCGCCGGGTCGGCGCCGCTCGGCGAGCCCGGGTCCGGGACGCTGCGGGTGCTCCAGATGAACCTCTGCAACAGCGGCCGGGCCGGCTGCTACACCGGCCGGGCCGTCCGCCAGGCCGCCGACGTGATCGCCGTCGAGCGGCCCGACCTGGTCACGCTCAACGAGATCTGCCGCGACGACGTGGAGACGCTGGAGCGCGCGCTGCGGGCCGCCCGTCCCGGCGGCACGGTGGTGTCCGCGTTCCACGCCGCCGGTGACCGCCCCAACGCCGCGCCCACCTACTGCAACAACGGCCAGCCGTACGGGATCGGGTTGCTGACCCGTCTCGACGCGCGCGGCGCGCGGCCCACAGTGCACCGCGGCACCTACCCGGCGCAGGATTTCGCCGACCCGGAGGAGCGGGTCTGGCTCTGCCTGCGGGCCGCCGGGCTGCTGCACGCCTGCACCACGCACCTGGCGAACACCAGCGGTCAGGTCGCGCTGGCCCAGTGCGCCCAACTGGTCGGCGCGGTGGTGCCGGCGATCCGCCGCGACGGCGGGTACGCGCCCACAGTGCTCGCCGGTGACCTCAACCTGCGCGTCGGCGGCACGCCGGACGTGCGGTCGTGCGTGCCGGCGGGTTACCGGCGGATCGACGACGGCGCCCGGCAGCAGATGGTGACGACGGGCGACGTCACGATCTGCTGCCACCGGCCGGTGGACATGCGCGGGACGACCGACCATCCGGCGCTGCTGGCGACGGTGTCGATCGACGGCGAGCCCGCGACGGACCTACGGTTTGCGGGCGAGTAGCCCGACGAACGTGTGGTAGGTGTCGGTCTGCTGCGGCGCGGGCGCGCCCGGATCCGGACGCCACTCGGCCAGCGGCACCAGCCCCGGCTCCAGCACCGTCAGCCCGTCGGCGAAGGCGAGGATCTCCTCGTCGGTACGCCAGCGGCCGGTGCCCAGCGACTCGTTGAAGACCCGCTCGACCTCGCGCGCCTTGCGGGAGCCCTCCGGGTCGCGCTCGCCGGGGTCGCGGAAGTGCGAGATCGCCACGTAGCTGCCGGACGGCATCGCGTCGATCAGCTCCGCCGCCACCGCGCCCGGGTTTTCGTCGTCGCCGAGGTGGTGCAGGATCGCGAAGAGCAGCAACCCGATCGGCCGGTCGAAGTCGAGGAACCGGCGGACGTCCGGGTCGTTGAGGATCTCCTGCGGCGCCCGGACGTCGGCCTGGATCACCGTCGCGGTGCCCTCCGCGGCGAGCAGCGCCCGCCCGTGGGTCAGCACGATCGGGTCGTTGTCCACGTAGACCACCCGGGCGGCCGGGTTGTGTTCGGTGGCGACCTCGTGCACGTTGCCCTGCGTGGGCAGCCCGGAGCCGAGGTCGAGGAACTGGTCGATGCCCGCCTCGGTGACCAGGAACCGGATGACCCGGCGCAGGAACGCCCGGTTGGCCTGGCCGGCGGCGGGCCCGTCCGGCGTGATCCGCAGCGCGTGCTCGGCGACCTTCCGGTCGACCTCGAAGTTGTCCTTGCCGCCCAGGAAGTAGTCGTAGACCCGGGCGACGCTGGGAACGTTGAGGTCGATGCCGGGGGGTGCCGCCTTGTCGCGGGTCACAGGCGTCTCCATTCGATTCTGATCAGCGCCGCCCGCCGGTGGGGTTACGGGCGTTTTCGGGGAGTGTAGCGACCGGACGGCCCGAATTGTGGCCCCGGCTGGTACCGCTCCCACGGCGTCGGCCCGTCACCAGCACGTTCACCGTGCGACACGCGGAACGCGCCGGGCCGGAACCGGTTCGCCGATGTCCGATGTGGCGTTCACACTGCCATACTCGGCATCGGACAGGTGAACATCGTCGTAAGGGTGATGGCGTGCGGTTCCGGGTGCTGGGTCCGCCCGGCATCGACCGGGACGGGCGAGGCGTGCCGCTCGGCGGGCCGAAGCAGCGGGCCCTGCTGGCCCTGTTCCTGCTGCGGCCGAACCGGTTCGTCGCCGCCGACTGGCTGGTCGAGGCGCTGTGGGACGGGCGACCGCCGGCCAGCGCCCACACGACGCTGCGCACCTACGTCGCCGGACTGCGCCGGGCGGTGGAGCCCGAGCGGTCCCACCGCGAGCCGGCGCGCGTCCTGCGCAGCCGCCCCCGGGGGTACGAGCTGCGGGTCGAGGACGATGCCGTCGACGCGATCCGATTCGGACGCCTGGTGGACCGGGCGGCGGACACGCTCGCGGCCGGGCAGCCGGCGGTCGCCGAGCGGACGTACGCCGAGGCGCTGGCACTGTGGCGGGGCGAGCCGCTCGCCGGCGTCGGCGAGCTGAACGCGGTGCGTCCGGAGGTGGCGCGGCTGACCGAGCTGCGGCTCACCGCCGAGGAGGGCCGCCTGACGGCTGCCGTCGCGGCCGGCCGGCACGCGCCGCTGCTGGCGGAACTGCGCCGCTTCGTGTCGGCGAATCCGCTGCGCGAGGGGGCCCGCGCGCAGTTGATGCTGGCGCTGTCCCGGTCCGGCCGGCAGACCGAGGCGCTCGCGGCCTTCGACGAGGGCCGCCGGGTCCTCGCCGCCGAGTACGGCCTCGACCCCGGTGAGCAGATGCGGGCGGCGCACCGGCTGATCCTGGAGCAGGCCGTACCGGCGCAGCCCGGACCCTCGGCGGTGGCCGGCCGGCAGGTCGTGCGGGCGGCCGGGCCCGCGCCGGCGCCGGCCGAACCCGAACCGGGCCCGGCCGCGGAGTCGCCGCGGCGGCACGCGGACCCGCTCGTGGGGCGGGGCGCCGAGCTTGCGCTGCTGCGGGAGACGCTCGACGCGGCCACCCGGCGCGGCGGGCGGGTGCTGGCAGTGGTGGGGGAGGCGGGCATCGGCAAGACCAGCCTCGCCGCGGCGCTCGGCGACCGGGCCGCCACCGGCGGCGTGCCGGTCGTCTGGGGTCGCTGTCCCGACGTCGGGCAGGCGCCACCGTTCTGGCTGTGGAACCAGGTGGTACGCGCGCTCGCGGCGATGCCGGACGCCGGCCCCACCGGCTCGGCGAGCCGCCTGGGCGGGTTCGCCGCCGGATCGCTGCCCGGCCCCGCGGAAGGCGGCGGCCTCGACCCCACGGCGCGGTTCCAGGTGTACGAGGCGGCGTCCGGCCTGGTGCACGCGGCGGCCCGGCGGCACGGCCTGCTGGTCGTGCTGGACGACCTGCACGCCGCCGACCCGGACTCGCTGCTGTTGCTGCGCTACCTCTCCGCCGGGCTGTCCACGTCCCGGGCGCTGGTGGTCGCCACGCTCCGTCCGTACGACAACGACCCGGCCCTGGTGGCGACGGTCGCCGAGCTGGCGCGCGGCCGCGACTTCGGTCAGCTCCGGCTCGCCGGGCTGGACGCCTCCTCGGTCGCCACCCTCGTCCGGCGCCGGACCGGGGTGGCGCCGCCGGAGCCGGTGGTGGCCCGCCTCGTCACCCGCACCGGCGGGAACCCGTTCTTCCTCACCGAGCTGCTGCGGTCCCGCACCGACGCGGCGGCCGACGCGGAACTGCCGCCGAGCATCCGGGACACGGTACGGCTGCGGCTCGTCGGGCTGCCCGAGCCCGCCCGACGCTGCCTCGACCTGCTCAGCGTGGCCGGACACGACCTGGACCTGCAGGTGATGGTGGCGGCGCTGGACACCACCGCACCGGCGGTCGCCGAAGCGCTCGCCCCGGCGTACACGGCCGCGCTGGTCACCGAGGCCGGGCCGGGCACCGTCACGTTCCGCCATCCGCTGATCGCCGAGGTCACCTACGCCGAGCTGGTCCCGCCGCGCCGGGCCGCGTTGCACGCCCGGCTGGCGCGCGCGTACGAGCGGGCCGCCGGTGTCGCGCCGGCCGAGCTGGCCCGCCACTACGGTCAGGCGATCGGCCTCGGACACGGCGAGGACCACCTGCGGTGGTCGCTGCGCGCCGCCGACGACGCGACGCGGCGGGTCGCCTACGAGGACGCGCTCGGTCACCTCGAACGCGCCGCGCACCGGCTGGCCCCGGCCGCGCAGACCTCGCCCGACGCGGCGTCCACCGAACTGACCGTCCAGCTGCGCCGCGCGGCGCTGTTGCAGATGACCGTCGGCGTCGGCAGCGACGCCGTCGACCAGGTCTGCGCCCGCGCCCGGGAGCTGCTGACGCTCGTCGGGCCGGACACCGACCTCCGGCACGCGCTCTGGGCGCTGGGTGAGCTGGCCGCCAACCGGGCCGAGTTCGCGATCTGCGCCGACCTCGCCGGGCGCCTGGTGCGGTCCGCGGACGACGGCAGCGGGCTGATCGCCGTGGCCGGTGAGTACCTGCTCGGCGCGGTCGGCTACTTCACCGGCCGTCAGGCCGAGGCCGAGCGGCGGCTCAGCGCCGGCATCGAACGGCTGCGTACCGTCGACCGGGCGCTGCTGCGCCGGGAGGTCGGCCGGCGGCCGGTGCTGGCCTGCCACAACTTCCGGGCGCTCGTGCGGTCGATGCGCGGCGACCCGGTCGGCGCCCGGGCGGACATCGCCGACGCCGAGGCCCTCGCCGAGGAACTGGACGACCCGTACGGCCGGGCCAACGCGGCGCTCTACGCGGCCTGGCTGGCGATGCAGGAACACGACGTCGACGCGGCCGACGCCGCGGGACGGCGGTGCCGGGACATCGGGAGGTCCACCGGCCTGCCGCACATGACGGCGACCGGCGCGTACTTCCTGGAGTGGGCCGCCGCCCGCGCCGGCGACCACGGCCGGCTCGACGCGATGCGCGCCGCCGCCGACGGGTTCTACCGTCCCGGGTTGCGGTCCACCCGCACCATCACGTGCGCCGCGATGGCCGAGGCGTACCTGACCGCCGGCCGCGCGGAGACCGCCGCGACACTGGCCGAGGAAGGGCTGGCCGTGGCGGACCGGTTCGGTGAGCGCGTCGTCGTCGCGGAGCTGCACCGGATCCGTGGGGCCGCGCGCCGCGACCGCGCGGAGTGGGACCTCGGCGCCCGGATCGCCGCCGACCAGGGCGCCGCACTGCTGCGGCAGCGGTTCGCGACGTTCTGACCGGTGTGGCGGCCCGCCTCCACGCCTTCTCCACACCCTTTCCACGCCGGGCTGGTGCCCTGGTCGGCGTCGGACGGCCGGAGCCGTCCGGGACCACGTTCCGAAAGGGCATCACGATGGGATCAGTTCAGCCGCCGGATCGCCAGGCCGTCCAGGAGGTCGACGTCGCCGTCATCGGCTGCGGGCCGGTGGGCGCGCTCACCGCGAACCTGCTCGGCGCCCGCGGCGTCCGCACGCTCGTCGTGGAGCGCAGTGCGACGGCGCACGGCCAGCCGCGGGCCTTCTCCTGCGACGACGAGGCGATGCGCATCTACCAGCAGGCCGGCCTGCTCGACGAGATCCGCGACGCCACTGTCGCGCCGCCGCTCGTGGAATACGTCAACGGCGCCGGCCGGGTCTTCGCCCGGATGGCGCTGTCCGAGACGGACTTCGGGTACGGGCACGCGCCGCTGCGCTTCTTCGACCAGCCGCGGCTGGAACACACGCTGCGTACCGGGCTGGACCGGTTCCCGCACGTGCAGCTCTCGCTCGGCACCGAGATGGCCGGCCTCACCCAGGACGAGGACGGGGTCACCGTGCTGCTGTCCGACGTGGCCACCGGGCAGCGGCGGACAGTCCGCGCCCGGTACGTGCTCGGCTGCGACGGCGCGCGCAGCGCTACCCGCGCCGCCGTCCGGATCCCGCTGTCCGGGGCGAGCTACGCCGAGCCGTGGCTGGCCGTCTCCGGCGACGTGCCGCCCGACGCGGTACGGGTCGGGGACACCCGGTTCGTCTGCGACTGGCGGCGTCCGGCGTTCGTGTCCCCGGGCGCGGCCGGCAGCTACCGGATGGAGTTCATGCTGCGCCCGGGGGAGACCGAGGACGAGATGCAGCGGCCCGAGACCGTCGCCGCGCTCGTCTCGCCGTACGTCGACCCGGACCGGTTCACAGTCACCCGCGCGGTGGTCTACACCTTCCACCACCTCATCGCGCGACGGTGGCGGGAGGGACGGGTGTTCCTGCTCGGCGACGCCGCCCACCAGATGCCGCCGTTCATGGGCCAGGGACTGTGCAGCGGCCTGCGCGACGCGGCGAACCTGTCGTGGAAGCTGTCGCTGGTGCTGTCCGGCGTCGCCGACGCCGCAGTGCTCGACACGTACGAGATCGAGCGGCGCCCGCACACGGTGGAGATGGCGCGCACGAGCGTCCGGCTGGGGCACGTCTTCCTGGCCCGCAACCGGGTCACCGCCGGAATGCGCGACGCCGCGCTGCGGGCGGTGCAGACGATCCCCCGGGTACGGCGGTTCGTGGAACGCTTCGAGTTCAAGCCGGTGCCGGCGTACCGGCGGGGCCTGATGGCCGGCGGGCGGCGCGCCGGCGTGGTCGGGACGATGTTCCCCCAGCCGCGGGTCCTCGTCCCGGGCGCGCCCGGGGAGCGCCTGCTCGACGAGGTGCTCGGCGACGGTTTCGCCGTGCTCGGCCGCGCCGGCGTGGACAACCCGCTCGGAGCGTGGCGGCCGGGGCTGCCGGCGCGGTTCGTCGCGGTCCACCCGAGCGGTACGTCGCTCGCCGACCTGCCGGATCCGCTTGCCGGCCCTTCGGCACCCGGCGGGCCGGACCGGGTCGACGTGGTGGACGCCGAGGGGGTGCTCGGCGGTTGGCTGCGACGGCACGGCGCCGACCTGGTGGTGCTGCGGCCGGACCGGTTCGTGTTCGCCATGGTGGCTGCCGGTGGGATCGAGCAGGCCGGGCGGGACCTGTCGGCCGCGCTCGGCGCGCCGGACGGAGGCCGGAGCCGGGCGGACACCCCGGGACTCGCGGCGGCAGCCGATTCGTGACCGGACGCCCGGCAGTCGTGCCTCCCGGGGCCTCTCGTCGTCCACAGCGGACGGCACGGAGGTCACCCACCACCACCCGCCCTGGTCGTACCAGACCTCGTGGACGGGGCACGCCCTTGCCGGGATGCGTGCACGCGCGTAGGAAGAGCACCACCATCCACCACCGTCGTACCACCCTCCGATGCCGAAGGAGACGCGCGTGCCCACCCCCAGACGGCTCCGTCTCGCCGTGTCCGCGCTGGTGACCGTATCGGCCGTGTTGCTCGGCTCCGGCGCCGCCGCGGCGCCGCCCGCGCCGGCCGCGAACCGGTCCTGCGACCCGATCGACCCGGCGGCCTGCCTGCTGCCGTTCCCCAACGACTACTTCACCGTGCCGGACCGCAGCACGCCGACCGGCAAGCGGGTGCGGTTCGCCGCCTCCGCGATGCCGGCGAACGTGCTCGGCGTACCGATCGACCCGGCGGAGTGGAACCGGCAGGACGGGTTCAGCCCCGGCTCGCCGATCCTGGCGCGCGTACCCGGTCTCGACGCCACGCGGACCCGGATCGCGCCGGTCACCGACGTGGGCCGCTCGCTGGCGCCGGACGCGCCGATCGTGCTGCTCGACGCCCGCACCGGGCGGCGTACGCCGTACTGGGCCGAACTGGACGCGCACGCCGCCGGCAACCCGGACCGGCAGGTGCTGATCATCCGGCCGGCGGTCGCGCTGACCGAGGGCGCCCGGTACGTCGTCGGCCTGCGCGGCATGCGCGACGGCGACGGCGCGCTGATCCCGGCCCCGAAGGCGTTCCGCAGTTACGTGACCGGCGCGGGCCTGGACCGGCGTGACCCGCGCGCGCCTCAGATGAAACGGATCCTCGCCGACCTGAGCCGGGCCGGCGTCAAGCGGCACAGCCTCTACCTGGCCTGGGACTTCACCGTCGCCAGCCGGCACGGTCTGACCGGGCGGATGCTGGCGGTCCGGGACGGCGCGTTCGCCGCGCTCGGCCGCCGCGCTCCCTCGTTCACCGTCAGCCAGGTCACCGACTACACGCCCGAGCAGGACCCGCTGATCGCCCGGCAGGTGACCGGCACCGTCGCCGTGCCGTCCTACCTGACCGGTGACGGGGGACCGGGCTCCCGGCTGCACTACGGTCCGCCCGGCGGCGACGGCACGCCGCCGACGCCGAACGCGCTGCCCACACCGTCCGGCACGACGGTGGCGGCCGACTTCGTCTGCAACATCCCGCGCAGCGCGTCCGCCACGAAGCCAGCCCACCTGTCGCTCTACGGCCACGGTCTGCTCGGCCGGCCCACCGAGATCAACGCCGGCAACGTCAAGACGATGTCGCAGACGTACGACTTCACCTTCTGCGCGACCAGCTGGATCGGCATGGCGGCGGCCGACGTCCCGTACGTGGCGGGCGCCTTCACCGACCTCAGCGCCTTCCCGGCGGTGGCCGACCGGCTCCAGCAGAGCTTCCTGAACTTCCTCTTCCTCGGCCGGACGATGATCCATCGCAACGGGTTCGCCGGCCACCCGGCGTTCCGCGACGCCGCCGGACGGCCGCTGATCGACGTGGCCGGCGGGCTGCACTACGACGGCAACAGCCAGGGCGGCATCAACGGCGGCGCGCTGACCGCCATCGCCCAGGACTGGACCCGCTCGGTGCTCGGCGTGCCCGCGATGAACTACTCCACGCTGCTGCAGCGCAGCGTCGATTTCGCTCCGTTCCAGACCGTCCTGGACGGCTACTACCCGGACAAGATCGATCAGCAGCTCGTCTTCGGGTTGTTGCAGATGCTGTGGGACCGGTCCGAGGCCAACGGGTACGCCCAGCACATGACCGACCGGCCGCTGCCGCGTACCCCGGCGCACCGGGTCCTGATGCACGTGGCCTTCGCCGACCAGCAGGTCTCCACCGCGGCGGCGGAGGTGCAGGCCCGCACCATCGGCGCCCGCCTGCACACTCCGGCGCTCGCCGACGGCTGGTCACCGGACGTGCGCCCGTTCTGGGGCATCGCGCCGATCCGCAGGTACCCGTACGCGGGCTCGGCCATGGTGGTCTGGAACAGCGGCGCGGCGTACGCGCCACCGCCGACGAACCTCGCCCCGGCCGGACCGGAGTACGGCGAGGACTCGCACGAGTTCCCCCGCGCGCAGCCCGGCGCGCAGCGGCAGAAGGCCGTCTTCCTGCTCACCGGCAAGGTGATCGACGTCTGCCCGGGCCGGCCCTGCCCGTGACGTCCGGACCGGGCGTGCGATGGCGCACGCCCGGTCCGCCGCCGGGGGAGTGGCGCCACCGGCAGCGGCGCGCGGCGTCTGATCGCTGACAGGTGAATCAGCGATTGGATATCCCGCGTCTTTACGGCCAGATCCCGAACAAGACCTCATTATCCGGCTCTTCTCCGCAGTAGGAACTGTCTCCGATAAGGTGCCGATTCCACATGAGACGGACATGTCCCTCCAGTCCGTGATTGCGGCACGGGTGGATGAGGCCGGCCGGCACGGGCTCCTGGGCGAGAAGTCAACCCCGTGGATCAGGGCAATTTTGAGGACTTCTTCCTCTTGTTTTTCCCCACTCCTTTCCTTTGGTCGACGCGCTTATCGCGCGCCCCGATCCGGATGCGGAAGCCATTTCCGCAGGTCGCGTGGAGTGTCGTGAGCATACTGATCTTGGCTGCCCGGATTGGCGGCCCTGATTGGCGTGATCGACGGGCAACGCAGAGCGACGCCTGGTGTTATGCTGCGCTCCGGGGGAGGTAGTCTGGATGATGTCATCGGCTATCAGACGGGCCTTAGCCAGGAGTTTCAGGCCCGTACACGACGGCGTTTATTCCACTCGTCAATATGTGCGGCGAGGACGGCATAGGCGGGGCGGATGACGCCCGCCGACGCGCTTCTTGGCTGAAGCGCACCATCTGTCACGGGCATGGCGCAGCGGGGCACGTAGGCTGCCGTACGCGCGTTCGCCCGCGTTTTCCCTGCGGTAAGGCGCGCCGCTGTGTATGCCGTGATGGCCTACGGCCTGCGCTTTTGCGCGCTCCCTGCCGGGCGGGACGCTGCTCCGGGTCGACTGTCGGGTAAGTGGCGCGCAATTATCCGACAGTGGCAGAGCTGCGTTCACCTGCAGTTATGAAAATCGTTCCCGCCTGTCGGAGAGTTGGCGCTCGGTGCGTTGCTTGCGCCTCCTGGGAAAACCGAGTTACACAAACTTTATCAACGATCAGGGTTGACACTCGCCGATGGACGCCGGGATGCTGGTGCCGCCGCCGTCCTGGTAGTCGGCGGGACGAACGCGGATCCTTTCGCGAAGTCCAGAACGTGCTTTCCGGACTATTAACGTGGTGCGAACGCAGCATTAATCATGCATTCGTGCCGGACCTGCTGTGCCTTTACCGGACGTCAGAAGGAATCGGATCGTGGGCGTTTCCCTGCCAGGACGAGCCGATGCGGCCGACCCAGTGCGACAGTCGGCCGGGTCCGCCGCTCGCGCTGGTCAACCGCCGAAACCCGGCACCCTGGTCGACCGGTTCCGTGCGGTCCTTCTCGACCGTCCGGACGGCGTGACCTATCGGTTCCTGGCCGACGGCGAGAACGACGAGGTCGCCATTTCCAACGCCGACATGGATCGGCGGGCCCGGGCCATCGCCGCCACGTTGCGAGAGCGCGTGAACGAGGGCGAGCGGGCGCTCATCGTCTGCCCGCCGGGCCTGGACTACCTCGCCGCGTTCCTGGGCTGCCTCTACGCCCGGGTGATCGCCGTACCGGTGTATCCGCCGAACCCGGTGCTGCTCAAGCGGACCCTGCCCCGGCTGATCGGCGTGATCCAGGACGCCCGTCCCGCTGTCGTGCTCGCGCCGGCGGAGATCACCGCGATGGCCGGCCAGATCACCGCGCTGGCGCCCGCGCTGGGCTCGCTCGTCTGGCAGGCCGTCGACCGGATCGACCCGGCCGTGGCCGACGGGTGGCGCGAGCCCGGCCTCGGCGGTGACGACGTGGCGTTCCTCCAGTACACGTCCGGCTCCACCGGGCGGCCGAAGGGCGTGGTGCTCAGCCACGCCAACCTGCTGGCCAACCTCGAGGTGACGAACCAGCGTTTCATCACCGACGTCGAGACCACCCGGCTGGTGAGCTGGCTGCCGCCGTACCACGACATGGGGCTGATCGGCGCCATGCTGCAGCCGCTCTACGCCGGGTTCCCGGCGACCTTCATGTCACCGACGTCGTTCCTCAAGCGCCCGCTCCGCTGGCTGCAGGCCATCTCCACCTACCGGGCCACGCTCAGCGGCAGCCCCAACTTCGGTTACGAGCTGTGCCTGGCGAAGACCACCGCGGACGAACGCGCGGCGCTGGACCTGAGCAGCTGGCGGCTGGCGTTCAGCGGGGCCGAGCCGGTCCGGGCCGAGACCATCGACCGGTTCGTGGCGGCCTTCGGGCCCAGCGGGTTCCGCCGCGAGGCCTTCTACCCCTGCTACGGCCTGGCCGAGGCGGCGCTGTTCGTCGCCGGCGGGCTGGCCGGCACCGAACCGGCAGTACGCCGGGTGCGTGCCGCCGACCTCGCCGACAACCGGGCGGTCGAGGCCGGCCCGGACGAGGAGAGCCGGACGCTCGTCAGCTGCGGAACGGCGGCCGCCGGGCACGAGCTGGTCATCGTCGACCCCGCTACCTGCGAGCGGCTCCCGGCCGGCCGGGTCGGCGAGATCTGGTTCGGCGGCGGTAGCGTCGCCCAGGGCTACTGGGGACGCCCGCAGGAGAGCGAGGAGACCTTCCGGGCCCGGCTCGCCGGCAGCGGCGACGGCCCGTTCCTGCGCACCGGCGACCTGGGCTTCCTGACCGACGACGGGGAGCTGTTCGTCACCGGCCGGCACAAGGACCTGATCATCATCGCCGGGCGGAACCACTACCCGAGCGACATCGAGGTGACGGTCGAGCAGAGCGATCCGACGCTGCGGCCGGGCTGCGGCGTGGCCTGTTCGGTGGAGGTCGACGGCGAGGAGCGGCTCGTCGTCATCCAGGAGGTCGGCGGCAGCCGCGCCCGGCTCGACGCCGAGCGCGTCGTCACGGCGATCCGCGGCGCGGTCGCCCAGGAGCACGGCCTCCAGGTGCACGACGTGGTCCTGATCAAGCAGGGCAGCATCCCGAAGACCTCCAGCGGAAAGCTGCAACGGCGGGCCGCCCGGCAGTCCTTCCTCACCGGCGACCTCACGGTGCTGGCGCGCTGGAGCGCGGCCGACCCGGAACACGTCACCGGCGGTGCGGGCAGCACGCCGGCACCGCCCGCCGCGGCGCCCGGTCGCGCCGAGGTCGAGCAGCGCCTCGTGGCGGAGCTGGCCGCCCGGCTGGGGATCAGCCCGCAGGCGGTGGACCCCACCCGGCCCGTCGCCACGTACGGGCTGCAGTCGGTGGAGATGGTCGGGCTCGTGGGCGAACTGGAGACGTGGCTGGGCCGTACCCTGTCTGCGACCCTGATCTGGGAGTACCCGACCATCGAGGCGCTGGCCGCCCACCTCGGCGACCCGGCCGTCGGCTCCGAACCCGCCGCGCCGGTCGAGCCCACGGCGCCGGCCGATCCGGCCGCGACCACGGCGACCGGCGCCGAGGCGACCGCGGGCCACGCGGACGCGACCGACGAGGCCGTCGCCGTCATCGGCATCGGCTGCCGCCTCCCCGGCGGCGTCGACGGACCGGAGAGCTTCTGGCGCCTGCTGACCGAAGGACGCGACGCGGTCCGCGAGGTGCCCGCCGACCGGTGGGACGCCGACGAGCTGCACACCGACGACGCGACGACGCCCGGAAGGACGACCACCCGCTGGGGCGGCTTCCTGGACCGGATCGACCAGTTCGACCCGCACTTCTTCGGCATCGCCGCCCACGAGGCCGCCCGGATGGACCCGCAGCAGCGGCTTCTCGCCGAGGTGACCTGGGAGGCGCTGGAGGACGCCGGACTGGCCGCCGACGACCTGGCCGGCTCCCCCACCGGCGTCTTCATCGGCATCGCCACCAGCGACTACGCCCAGCTCACCCTCGCCGACCTCGACCGGGTCGACGCGTACACCGGCACCGGCAACGCGTTCAGCATCGCGGCGAACCGCCTGTCGTACCTGTTCGACCTGCGCGGCCCGAGCATCGCCGTCGACACCGCCTGCTCCTCCTCGCTGGTCGCGGTGCACCAGGCCGTCACCAGCCTGAGCCGGGGAGACTGCACGCTGGCCGTCGCCGGCGGGGTCAACGTGGTCCTGTCACCCGCGCTGGCGATCAACTTCAGCAAGGCCGGCGCGATGGCGGGCGACGGTCGCTGCAAGACCTTCGACGCCCGGGCCGACGGCTACGTCCGCGCCGAGGGCGCCGGCGTGGTGATCCTCAAGCCGCTGTCCCGGGCGCTCGCCGACCAGGACCCGATCTACGGGGTGATCCTCGGCGGGGCGGTCAACCAGGACGGCCGGACCAACGGGCTGATGGCGCCGAACCCGCACGCCCAGGAGGCGGTGCTGCGCAGCGCGTACGAGCGGGCCGGCGTGGCGCCGGAACAGGTCGGCTACGTCGAGGCGCACGGCACCGGCACGCTGCTCGGCGACCCGATCGAGGCCAAGGCGCTCGCCGCCGTGGTCTGCGCCGACCGCGATCCGGCGCGGCCCCTGCTCATCGGATCGGTCAAGTCCAACCTCGGCCACCTGGAGGCCGCCGCCGGGATCGCCGGCCTGATCAAGGCCGCGCTGGTCCTGCGGCACCGGCAGATCCCGCCGAGCCTGCACTACCGGCAGCCCAACCCGCACATCCCGTTCGCGCAGCTCGCGCTCCAGGTGGCCGACACCGGTCAGCCGTGGCCGGACGGATACGCGCGGGCCGTCGCCGGAGTCAGCTCGTTCGGCTTCGGCGGCACCAACGCGCACCTGGTCCTCGCCGAGCCGCCCCGGTCCGACCGGCACGCCTCCTCCGAAACGGCCGCCGCGCCCGGCCACCTCCGCCTCAACGGCAGCGCGCCCGCCGGAGGCGCCCCGGCGGACCCGGCCCGGCTGCTGACCATCTCGGCCCGTACCCCCGAGGCGCTCGGTGAACTCGCCCGGCGGTACGCGGCGAAGCTGGCCCCGCCCGGCGAAGGCGCGGACCTCGCCGCCGTCTGCGCCGCCGCCGCCGTGCGTCGCACCCACCACGAGCACCGGCTGGCCTGCGTCGGTGACTCGCCCGAGCAGGTACGGGACGCGCTCGTCGCGTACGCGGCCGGCACGGAACGGCCCGGGCTGTCGTGGGGCGCCCGGCGCGTCTCCCGGCGCCCGAAGCCCGTCTTCGTGTTCTCCGGCCAGGGGCCCCGGTGGTGGCCGATCACCGAGGACCTGCTCGCCGAGCCGGCGTTCCGCGACACGTTCGCGCAGTGCGACCGGGCGCTGCGGCAGTACGTCGACTTCTCCCTGCTCGACCTGGTCACCGGCCGGGGCGACGCGAGTCTGCTGGACGACCCGGCGGTCGCCCAGCCCGCGCTGACCGCCGTGCAGATCGCCCTGGCCGCGCTCTGGCGCTCCTGGGGCGTCGAGCCGGCCGCCGTGGTCGGGCACAGCGTCGGCGAGGTGGCCGCCGCCCAGGTCGCGGGCGCGCTCGGCATCGCCGACGCGATGCGGGTCGCCCGCCAGCGGGGCCGGGTCATCCGCGCCGCCATCGGCAACGGGCGGATGGCGGTGCTCGGCCTCCCGCTCGACCGGACCGAGCAGTTGCTCGCCGAGCGGCGGCCGGGCGCCGTCTCGGTCGCCGCCGCCAACGGACCGGAGTCCACTGTGCTCTCCGGCGACGGCGCGGCCCTGGCCGCCCTCGCCGAGACGCTGACGGCCGAGGGGACGTTCTGCCGGTTGCTCGAATCGGTCGACTACGCCTCGCACAGCCCACAGATGGAGCCGCTGCGCGCCGAGCTCGGCGCGCTGCTCGACGGGCTCACCCCGGGGCCCGCCGCCGTGCCGATGCTCTCCACGGTCACCGCCGGGCCGATCGACGGCGCCGCGCTCGACGCCGCGTACTGGGCCGACAACCTGCGCCGGCCGGTGCTGTTCGACACCGCCGTCACCCGCCTGGTCGACGCCGGGCACGACGTGTTCGTGGAGATCTCCCCGCATCCCATGCTCGGCGGCCCGGTCACCGAACGCATCGCCCGCCAGCAGCGCGACGGCGTCGTCGTCGCCTCGCTGCGCCGCGACGAGCCGAGCCGGGCCACGGTCCTCGGTGAGCTGGGCCGCCTCTGGACCGCCGGCTGCCCGGTCGACTGGCGCCGGATGTACGGGCCGGTCGTGCCGATGGCCGCGCTGCCGGCGTACCCGTGGCAGCGGGAACGGCACTGGATCACCGACGAGTACCCCCGGACGCGGCGCACCGCCCACCGCGGGCACCCGGTGCTGGAGACGTACGTCCGGTCCGCCGCCGAACCGGGCGGACACCACTTCGGCGTCCGGCTCGACCTGGCCGGGTTCGGCTACCTGCGGGACCACGTCGTCGAGGACAGCCCGGTGCTGCCGGCCAGCCTGCTGCTCGACGCGGCGCTGGCGGCGACCCGGCGGCTCCTCGACGATCCGGCCGCGGTGGTCGAGCGGATCGAACTGACCCGGGTCACCCTCGTCGAGGAGCTGGCCGAGGCGGACACCGTCCAACTCGTCCTGCTCCCGGAGACCGCCACCGGCGGCACGCTGCGGATCTACAGCCGCGGACCGGACGACGCCTGGAACGAGGTGGCGCACGGCCGGTACGGCGCCGCGGAGCAGTTCCCGGCCGGCGCCGTCGAGCCGCTGACCACGGTCCGGTCCCGCTGCGGCGAGCAGCGGGACAGCGCCGAGCACTACGCCCGGCTGGCCCGGTCCGGCCTGCGCTACGGCCCCGCCTTCCAAGGCGTCGCCGCGCTCTGGCAGGGCGAGCGCGAGGCGGTCGCCGAACTGCGCGACCCGGCCGAGCTGACCGGCGCCCGGGAGCCGTACCTGGTGCACCCCGCCCTGCTGGACAGCTGCCTGCAGGTGCTGGCGGCGGCCATGACCGGCGCCGACGCCGGGACGTACCTGCCGGTGGGGGTGGAGCGTTTCGCCCTCGCCGCCGGCCCGGGCGTACCCCGATGGGCGCACGCCACCGTGGGCGGGGCCGCCACCGACGGCCCGGAGATCGACGGCGCCCGGGTGGTGCTCTACGACGCGGCCGGCGACCCGGTGGGCGAGATCGCCGGCGTGCGGCTGCGCCGGCTGGCCGGCTCCGGCCCGGCCGACCCGGTCGGCGAGGCGCTGCTCGACCTGGCCTGGCAGGAGGCGACCGACGGGGCACAGACGCCGGAGACCGGCGGCTGGTGGCTGCTGCTGGCCGGCGCCGACCCGGTCGGCGGCGACCTGCGGGCCGCGCTGTCCGGCCGGGGCGTGGACACGGTGACCGTCGCACCCGGTGACGCCTACCGGCAGGTTGCCCCGGACCGGTACGAGGTCGACCCGGCCCGGCGGGCGGACTTCGTGACGCTCCTGACCGACCTGCGTGCCGCCCGGCCGGAGCCGTGCGCCGGAGTGCTGCACGCGTGGAGCCTCGACGCGCGCCTCACCGAGCAGAGCCCGGCCGACCTGCCGGACACCCCACTGGACCGGCTCGAACTGCTCGGTCCGGTCGCCGTCACGCATCTGGTGCGGGCGCTCACCGAGGTCGGCGGCCGGTCACCCCGGCTGGTGCTGGCCACCCGGGGCGCGCAGGTGGTCGCCGCCGACGCGGGCGCGCCGGACCCGGCCCAGGGCGGCCTCTGGGGACTGGCCCGGGTGGTCGCGCTGGAACACGCCGAGCTGCGCCCCACGATCGTCGACCTCGACCCGGCCGACGGGCGGCACGGCGTTCCCGGCCTGGTCGACGAACTGCTGCACCGGCCCGGTGGCGAGCAGGTCGCGCTGCGCGGCGGCCGGCGCTACGTGCCCCGGCTGGTCCCGTGGCGCGCGCCCACGGCCACGCCGGCGCGTCCGCACCCGTTCGACCGGTCCGCCGCCGACGGCAACTACCGGCTGCTGTCGGTGCAGGGACACCTGGGCAGCCTGACGCCGGTGCTCTCCGCACGCGTGCCGCCCGGCCCCGGCCAGGTGCAGATCGAGGTGGCCGCCGCCGGACTCAACTTCAACGACGTGCTCAAGGCGATGGAGATCTGCCCCGGCGTACCCCCGGGCATCGTGCCGCTGGGCGGCGAGTGCGCCGGCCGGGTCACCGCGCTCGGCGCCGGAGTCACCGGCCTGAGCGTCGGCGACGCGGTGATGGCGGTGGCCCCGTCCAGCATGGCCGCGTACACCACCACCCGGGCCGAGCTGGTCGCCCCCGTCCCCGGCGGGCTCACCGTCGAGCAGGCCGCCGCGCTGCCGATCGCGTTCCTCACCGTGGTGTACGGCCTGGAGTACCTGGCCCACCTCGGCGAGGGCGACACCCTCCTGATCCACTCGGCCACCGGCGGCGTCGGCCTGGCCGCGCTGCAGGTGGCCCGCCGCAACGGCGCCGAGGTGCTGGCCACCGCCGGCAGTGAGGAGAAGCGGGAACTGCTGCGCCGCCTCGGCGTCAAGCACGTGATGGACTCCCGGTCGCTGCGTTTCGCCGACGAGGTGCTGGCCCTCACCGACGGCCGGGGCGTGGACGTCGTGCTCAACTCGCTCACCGGCGAGGCGCTCACCCGCAGCCTCGGCCTGCTCGCGCCGAACGGGCGGTTCGTCGAGATCGGCAAGCAGGACATCTACGCCAACAGCCACCTCGGCCTGCGGGCGTTGCGGCACAACCGCTCGTTCCTCGCCGTCGACCTGGAACGCGCCTTCGCCGAGCGGCCGAAGCTGATCGCCCGCCTCTTCGCCGAGGTGCTGCGCGGCTTCGACAGCGGCGAGTTCACCGCCCTCCCGGTGACCACCTACGACTACGCCGACGCGGCGGCGGCGTTCGGTCTCATGGCGCAGGCCCGGCACACCGGCAAGATCGTGCTGCGGCCCGGTGGGCACGAGGTGGCCGCCGTACCGCCGGGGGAGGTCCCGGTCCGGCCGGCCGCCACGTACCTGATCACCGGTGGTCTCGGCGCTCTCGGCCTGGAGACCGCCCGCTGGCTGGCCGGTCGCGGCGCGCGGCACCTGGCGCTGCTCGGCCGCAGCCGGCCCTCGGCGTACGCCGGGCAGGTCCTCGACGAGCTGCGCGGGCAGGGCGTCGACGTCCAGGTCCGGCAGGCCGACATCGCCCGCCACGAGGACGTCACGGCGGTGCTGGCGGACCTCGACCGGACGATGCCGCCGCTGGCCGGCGTCGTGCACGCCGCCGGTGTGCTGGACGACGGGCTGATGCTGCAGCTCGACCGGGCCCGGTTCCGGGCCGTGGCCGCGCCCAAGGTGGACGGCGCCTGGCATCTGCACCGGGCCACCCTGGACCGGGACCTCGACTTCTTCGTCCTCTACTCCTCGGCCGCCGCGCTGCTCGGCTCACCGGGCCAGGCCAACTACGCCGCCGCGAACGCGTTCCTGGACACGCTCGCGCAGCGGCGCCGGGCGCAGGGACGGGCCGCGCTGAGCGTCAACTGGGGTCCCTGGTCCGGGTCCGGCCTGGCGGCCCGCCCGGACCGTGGCGGCCAGCTCGCCGGTCAGGGCATCGTCGGCATCGACCCACGCGACGGCATCGAGGCGCTGGACCGGCTGGTGCGGACCCCGGCGGCGCAGGTGGCCGTCCTGCCGCTGGACCTCGACCGGCTCCGCACGGCCGCGGCCGGCGGGCTCGTGCCCGCGCTGCTGGCCGACCTGGTCGCGGTGGACACCCCGCGCACGGCCGAGGGCCGGGCGCGCTCCGGCGAGGTACGCCGGCGGCTGCTCACCGTCGAGCCGGGCCGCCGCCGGCGCGCCCTGCTCACCGGGCACGTCGCCGGTGAGGTGGCCCGGGTGCTCAAGGTGGACGCCGACCGGGTCGACGTCACCTCGCCGCTGGCGAACATGGGCTTCGACTCGCTGATGTCGCTGGAGCTGCGCAAGCGGCTGGAGACGTCGCTCGACGTCGAACTGTCCGCCACGCTCGCGTGGCGCTTCCCGACCATCGACGCGCTCGTACCGCACCTCGCCGAGCGGATGGACGTGGCGCTGGAGGCCGGGCCGGACGCCGACGTCTCCCCGGCGGGGACCGGCCCGGCGACCGCGCCCGGCGCGACACCGGCCGCCGGGACCGACGACCCGGCCACCGACCTGGAGCAGCTCTCCGACGACGACGTCGAGGCGCTCCTGCTGGCCAAGCTCAACCAGATCGAGGAAGGGCGTCAGGGATGACCACGACCGGGCAGCAGGCGCAGGCGCCGAACTCCACGCTCAAGCGCGCCTACCTGCAGATGGAGCGGATGCAGCGGCAGCTCGCCGAGTACGAGCGCGGCCGGACCGAGCCCGTCGCGGTCGTCGGCATGGGGCTGCGCTTCCCCGGCGGCGCGGTCGACGCGGAGAGCTTCTGGCGGATCCTGCGCGACGGCGTCGACGCGGTCGCGGAGATCCCGGCCGACCGCTGGCCGGTCGACGAGTTCTACGACGAGCAACCGCAGCAGCCCGGCAAGATGCGGACCCGCTGGGGCGGCTTCCTGGACCGCGTCGACCACTTCGACTACGAGTTCTTCGGCATCTCCCGGCGCGAGGCGCTGGCCATGGACCCGCAGCAGCGGCTTGCCCTGGAGGTGTCCTGGGAGGCGCTGGAGAACGCCGGGAAGGCGCCGACCGCGCTGGCCGGCAGCCGTACCGGGGTGTTCCTCGGCGTGTGCAGCAACGACTTCGCCACCGAGAACTTCCCCGGGCTGGAGGACATCACCGCCTACGCCAGCACCGGCACCGCGCACAGCGTGGTGACCGGGCGGATCTCGTACGTCTTCGACTTGCGCGGCCCGAGCGTGGCGGTGGACACCGCCTGCTCCTCCTCGCTGGTGTCGGTGCACATGGCGGTGCAGAGCCTGCGGTCCGGCGAGTGCGACCTGGCCCTCGGCGGCGGGGTGAACGTCGTCCTGTCGCCGCTGCCCAGCGTGGCCTTCTCCCAGTTCCCCGGCATGGTCGCCCCGGACGGCCGGTGCAAGACCTTCGACGCCCGCGCCAACGGCTACGTCCGCAGCGAGGGCTGCGGCATCGTCGTGCTCAAGCGTCTGACCGACGCGGTACGCGACGGCGACCAGGTGCTCGCGGTGATCCGCGGCGGCGCGGTCAACCAGGACGGTCGCAGCTCCGGGGTGACCGCCCCGAACGGGGTGGCGCAGCGCGACGTGCTGCGCCGGGCGCTCGCGGCGAGCGGCGTCGCCGCCGAGCAGGTCTCCTACATCGAGGCGCACGGCACCGGCACCACGCTCGGCGACCCGATCGAGGTCGAGGCGCTGGCCGAGGTGTACGGCCGGGAGGAGGGCGCACCGGTCTACCTGGGATCGTCGAAGACGAACGTCGGCCATGCCGAGGCCGCCTCCGGCATCGTCGGGCTGATCAAGGTGGTGCTCGCCCTGCACAAGGGCGCGATCCCGCCGAACGTGCACTTCACCGAGCTGAATCCGCACATCTCCTTCGCCGGCACCACGTTCGCGGTGCCGACCGAGTTGAGCGATTGGCCGACGGTCGCCGAGCGGCCGGTGGCCGGGGTGAGCAGCTTCGGGTTCAGCGGCACCAACGCCCACCTGATCGTGCAGGCCGCGCCCGAGCCGCCGGCCGTACCGTCGGAACCGGCGGTGGAGCGGCCCCGTTCGGTGCTGCCGCTGTCGGCCCGGACGCCGGACGGGCTGCTGGAGCTGGCCCGGCGCTACCAGCAGCGGCTGTCCGCCGACCCGGGCGCGGCGCTGGCCGACGTCTGCTTCTCGGCCGGCACCGGACGGGCCCACTTCCCGCACCGGCTGGCCGCCGTCGGCGCGTCCGCCCGGGAGGTCGCCGACCAGCTCGCCGACTTCGTCGACGGGCTGCCCGGCGACCTGCCGGTGGTGGGCGAGGCCGGCAGCGACGACGTGGTCTTCCTCTTCACCGGGCAGGGCCCGCAGCGCGTCGGCATGGCCCGCGCCCTCTATCAGACGCAGCCCACCTTCCGGCAGGCCGTCGACCGCTGCGACGAGATCCTGCGGCCGCTGCTGGACGTCCCGCTGCTGGACGTGATCTACCCGGCCGACCCGGACTCCGACCTGGTCTACCGCACGACCTACTCGCAGCCGGCGCTGTTCGCGGTGCAGTACGCCATGGCGCAGATGTGGCGCTCCTGGGGCGTCGAGCCGGTGGCGGTGCTCGGGCACAGCTTCGGCGAGTACGTGGCCGCCTGCGTGGCCGGCATGATGAGCCTGGAGGACGGGCTGCGGCTGGTCGTCGAACGCGGCCGGCTGATGTGGGAGCTGAACGGCAACGGCGCGATGGTGGCCGTCTTCGCCCCCGAGGCCGAGGTCACCGAGGTGCTCGCCGGGTACGCCGACCGGGTGTCCGTCGCCGCGGTCAACGGCCCCGGCACCACCTCCATCTCCGGTGAGCGGGAGGCGCTGGCGCGGATCTGCGCCGAGTTCGACAGGCGCGGGGTGAAGACCAAGCAGCTGCACATCACCACCTCGTCGCACTCGCCGCTGATCGAGCCGATCCTGCCGGGCCTGCGCGCGGCGGCCGACGCGGTGACGTTCACCCCGCCGCGCATCCCGCTCGTGGCGAACCTGACCGGTGAGCTGTGGCCGTGGGACACCGCCCCGGACGCCGACTACTGGTGCCGGCACGCCCGCCAGCCGGTGCGCTTCGCGGCCAGCATCGACACGCTGCGCGAGCTGGGCTACCGCACCTTTGTCGAGATGGGACCCGCGCCGACGCTGCTCGGCATGATCAGCGACAACCTGCCGGCGGGGGAGGCCCTGCTGGCGCCGAGCCTGCGGCCCAAGCACGACGACTGGGCGGTGCTGCTGCACACCGTCGCCCGGCTCTACACCGCCGGCGTGGACCTGGACTGGGCCGGTTTCGACCGGGACTACCGGCGGGCCCGGGTGCCGCTGCCCACCTACCCGTTCGAGAAGACGCACTGCTGGCAGGAGCCGCGCCGCACGCAGCGGCAGCAGCAGCGGCACACCGGATCATCCACCGTGGACGACACCGGCGAGGACGGCGCCGCCGCGTACGCCGACGACGACCTGCTCTACCGGCTCGACTGGCAACCTGTCGACGCGCCCGCGCCGGCTCCCGACCCGGAAGCAACCCCGGCCCGGACCTGGCTGGTGCTCACCGACGGGACCGGGGTCGGCGCCGGGTTCGCCGACGCCGTCGCCGTCCGGGGCGAGCGGGTGGTACGGGTGTCGCCGGGCCCGGCGTACCGCGTCGACGGCGCGCGGGCCGAGGTGCGCCTCGACGGCCCGGCGGACCTGAGCCGGCTGGTGGACGAGCTGGCGCTCGACGGCGGCGAGCTTCAGGTGCTGCACCTGTGGAGCCTCGACGACACCGACCCGGACGGCACGGCGGACGCCGTCGCGCTGCTGCGGGCCACCGAGCGGGGCAGCCTCAGCGCGGTCCACACCGCGCAGGCCCTGGCCCGGGCGCGGGGCCCGGAGACGGTACGGCTCTGGCTGGTCACCCGCGGCGCGGTACGGCCGGCCGACGCCCCGGGCGGGCCGGTGTCGCTCGCGGTGGCCCAGTCGGCCCTGTGGGGCCTGGGCCGGTCGTTGCAGCAGGAGCACTCGGCGCTCTGGGGCGGCCTGATCGACCTCGACCCGGCCGCCGACCCGGCCACGCTGGCCGCGCGTCTGGTGGGGGAGCTGACCGCCCGCGACGCCGAGGACCAGGTCGCGTTGCACGGCGACCGGCGCTACGTGGCCCGGCTCGTCCGCCAGGCGGTGCCCGAGGCCGACGCCGCCGACGGGCCGTGGCGGCCCGACGCGAGCTACCTGATCACCGGCGGCCTCGGCGGCATCGGCCTGGAGGTGGCCCGGTCGATGGTGCGGGCCGGCGCGCGGCGGCTGGTGCTGCTCGGCCGCACCGTGCTGCCGCCCCGCGCCGAGTGGGCCGGCCTGCCCGCCGACCATCCGGCGGCGGCACGTGTCGCCGGGGTGCGCGGGCTGGAAGCGCTCGGGGCCGCCGTGCACGTGGCCTCCGTCGACGTCGCCGACGAGGAGGCGGTACGGGCGTTCCTGACCGGCTACGACCGGGAGGGCCGGCCGCCGATCCGGGGCGTCGTGCACGCCGCCGGCACCGGTGAGGTGGCCCCGCTGATGGAGCTGACCCGGGCCGACCTGGAACGCCCGCTGCTGCCCAAGGCCGTCGGCGCCTGGGTGCTGCACCGCCTGTTCGCCGGCCGGGAGCTGGACTTCTTCATCCTGTTCTCCTCGACCAGCTCGCTGCTCAGCTCGCCGTTCGTGGCCGGGTACGCGGCGGCCAACGCCTTCCTCGACGCGCTGGCGGCGCAGCGCCGCGCCGCCGGACTGCCCGGTCTGAGCGTCAACTGGGGTATCTGGGAAGGGGTCGGCCTGGCCAACCGGGGCGCCGACACCACCCCCGGGCTCAGCAAGGGCATGGGCACGCTGCGGCCCGGCCAGGCGCTGCGGGTCTTCCACCGGCTGCTGCGCCACGACGAGCCGCAGATCGCCGTGGTCCCGGTCGACTGGACCGAGTGGGGGCGCCGCTACCAGGAGGTCTCCGGTTCGGCCTTGCTCGCCCCGCTGCTGCGCGGCGACGGTCCCGCCCGGCCCGCCCGGCGTACGGCCCGGACCAGCCTGCTGCCCAGCCGCGCGCAGCTGCTGGCCCTGCCGGCCGACCGGCGCGCCGAGACGCTCACCGGGCAACTGGTGCTCGCCGTCGCGGCCACCCTCGGCTCCGCGACGGCGTCGGTCGGGCTGGACCAGCCGCTGTTCGACCTGGGCCTGGACTCGCTCATGGCGGTGGAGCTGAAGAACGAGATCGAACGCCAGCTCGGCGTCTCGCTGTCCATCGCGGTGTTCCTGGAGGGCGCCACCCTGCGCACCCTCACCGAGCAGATCGTCAGCCGGCTGCCGGCCGGTGCGGACGACGGCGGCGCCGACACGGCGGCCATCGGGCGGGTCGAGCGGTTCGAGGACGTCGCCTCGGAGCTGCTCGCCGAGCTGGAAGGCCTCTCCGACGAGCAGGCGCGGGCCGTACTGGGCCAGGAGGCGTGAGATGACCGACCTCGACGCACGGCTCGCCGCGCTCTCCCCGGAGAAACGGGCGCTGTTCGAGAAGCTGCTGCGCGAGCGGGGCCAGGCGCGGCCCGCCCGGCGGGAGAACGTCTTCCCGATCTCCGTGATGCAGCAGGGCATCTGGTTCCTGGAGCAGCTCCGGCCCGGCAACCCGGCGTACCTGATCCCGGCGGCGGTGCGCATCCGCGGCCCGCTGGACACCGCCCTGCTGCGGCAGGCGGTCGACGGGATCGTCGCCCGGCACGAGTCGCTGCGGACCACGTTCGAGCTGCGCGACGGGCGGCCGGTGCAGGTGGTCCACCCGGCGCTCGCGATCCCGCTGGCCGAGACCGACCTGCGCGGCACGCCGGCCGGCGGCGACGAGCTGGAGGCGCGGATCGTGGCCGCGCTGCGCGAGCCGTTCGACATCACCAGCGGCCCGCTGCTGCGGCTGGCCCTGCTCCGGCTCGGTGACGACGACTGCGTGCTCGGCGTGGCGATGCACCACCTCGTCTCCGACGGCTGGTCCGTCGGGGTGCTGCTGGGTGAACTCTCCACCCGGTACGCCGCGCTGGCCACCGGCGACCGGCCGGCGCTGCCCGAGCTGAGTGTCCAGTACGGCGACTACGCCGCCTGGCAGCAGGACTGGCTGCGCGGGGAGGACCTGTCGGCGGACCTGGCCCACTGGCGGGAGCACCTCGCCGGGGCGCCGGCCGTGCTCGACCTGCCGACCGACCGGCCCCGCCCGCCGGTGCAGGGCTTCCAGGGCGCCTCCCACCCGTTCACGTTGCCCGAGCCGGTGCTCACCGCGCTCGGCGCGCTCGGCAAGCAGCACGGCGCGACCACGTACATGGCGCTGCTGGCCGCCTTCGGCGTGCTGCTGCGCCGCTACAGCGGGCAGGACGACGTGGTGGTCGGCGTGCCGATGGCCAACCGGGACCGGGCCGAGGTCGAACCGCTCATCGGGTTCTTCGTCAACACCCTGCCGGTCCGCGTGGACCTGACCGGCAACCCGACCTTCACCGAACTGCTGGGCCGGGTCCGGGACGCCTGCCTCGGCGCGTACGCCCACCAGCGGGTGCCGTTCGAGAAGGTGGTGGAGGCGCTGAAGCCGGCCCGCGACCTCAGCCGGCCGCCGATCTTCCAGGTGGGGCTCTCCTACCAGAGTGACCCGCTGCCCACGCTGGCCCTGGCCGGGGTGGAGTTCGAACGGCTGCCGCTGCGCGCCCAGGGCGCCCGCTTCGACCTGGAGCTGCAGCTGTTCAACGACGCCGGTGGGGTCAGCGGCTGGTTCGAGTACGACCGCGACCTGTTCGAACCCGCCACCATGGCCCGGATGGCCGGGCACTACCGGCGGATCGTCGAGCTGGCCGTCGCCGGCCCGCACACGGCTGTCGACGAACTGCCGTTGCTGGACGCCGACGAGCGGGACGCGGTGCTGGCGCTGTCCCGGGGCGAGGCGCGGCGGTGGCCCGGCGCGGGCTGGGCGCACGAGCAGATCGCCGAGCGGGCCCGGCGTACGCCGGAACTGCCGGCGGTGCGGTTCGCCGGCCGCACCGTCGGCTACGGGGAGCTGCTGCGCCGGGCCAACGGGCTGGCCCGCCGGCTGCGTGCCGCCGGGGTCGGCCCCGGCGTGCGGGTCGGCCTGGTGCTGGAACGCTCGGTGGAGCTGGTGGTCGGCCTGCTGGCGATCTGGCAGGCCGGCGGCGCGTACGTGCCCGTCGACCCGGGCCTGCCGGCCGGGCGGGTGGCGCTGATGCTCGACGACGCGGACCCGGCGGTGGTGCTCACCCAGCGGCGGCTCGGCGAGAAGCTGTCCTGGGACGGGCCGCTGTGGTACGCCGACGAGCTGCTCACCGACGACGTGCCCGCGGACGCCGCCGACGACCGGCCCACCCCGGTACGCGGCACCGACGTCGCCTACGTCATCTACACCTCCGGGTCGACCGGCCGGCCCAAGGGCGTGCCGAACACGTTCGCCGGCATCCGCAACCGGCTGCTGTGGATGCAGGACGCCTACGGCCTCGGCCCCGGCGACCGGGTGCTGCAGAAGACGCCGTACTCGTTCGACGTCTCGGTCTGGGAGTTCTTCTGGCCGTTGATGACCGGCGCGACGCTCGTCGTGGCCCGCCCGGACGGGCACCGCGACGGCGCCTACCTGGTCGACACGATCCGCTCCGAACAGGTCACCACCGTGCACTTCGTGCCCTCCATGCTCCAGGCGTTCCTGCGCGAGCCCGACGTCGAGCGGTGCGTGAGCCTGCGTCGGGTGATCTGCAGTGGCGAGGCGCTTCCGCGCGACCTGCAGGACCGCTTCTTCACCCGGTCCGCCGCCGAGCTGCACAACCTGTACGGCCCGACCGAGGCGGCGATCGACGTCACCGCCTGGGCCTGCCGCCGCGACGACCCCCGGCCGGTGCCGATCGGGCGGCCGATCGCGAACACCCAGGTGTACGTGCTGGACCGCCATCTGCAGCCGGTGCCCGTGGGTGTGCCCGGCGAGCTGCACATCGGCGGGGTCAACGTGGCGCTCGGCTACCTGAACCGGCCCGAGCTGACCGCCGAACGGTTCGTCGCCGACCCGTTCGCCACACCGGCGCCGGCCGGCGGCACGGCCGTCACCGGCGACCGCGACGACGACCGGCCGCCCGCCCGGCTCTACAGGACCGGTGACCTGGGCCGGATCCGTGCCGACGGCGCGATCGAGTACCTGGGCCGCCTCGACCACCAGGTGAAGCTGCGCGGCTTCCGGATCGAGCTGGGCGAGATCGAGGCGGCGCTGACCGCCTGCCCCGGCGTCACCGAGGCGGTGGTGGTGGCGCGTGCGCACGGCGGCGACACCCGGCTGGTGGCGTACCTGGCCGGGCCGGACGTGCCGGCCACCGGTGAGCTGATCGGCCGGTTGAAGGAACGGCTGCCCGACTACATGGTGCCGGCGGTCTTCACCACGCTGGACGCCCTGCCGCTGACCTCGAACGGCAAGGTGGACCGGTCGGCCCTGCCCGAACCCGACCTGGCCCGCCCGGAGCTGCGCAGCCCGTACGTGGCGCCGCGCGACGAGCTGGAGCGGACCGTCGCCGGCATCTGGCGGGAACTGCTCGGCGTGGAGCAGGTCGGGGTGGACGACAACTTCTTCGAGCTGGGCGGCCACTCCCTGCTGATGGCCGAGGCCCGCCTGCGGCTCGTCGCGGCGGCCGGCCGGGACGTGACGCTCGTCGAGCTGTTCCAGTTCCCGACCGTCGCCGCGCTCGCCGGTTACCTCAACCGGCCCGGCGCGGACGGCGACGGCCTGGGCGACGCCCAGGAACGGGCGGCCACCCGCCGGCAGTCACTGAGTCGACGTCGCCGCCGCTCGTCGGCCGCGCAGGCATGAACGGTAGGTGAGACAGATGTCAGACGACGTCGAGAACCTCGACCAGATAGCCGTCATCGGCATGGCGGGGCGGTTCCCCGGCGCTGCCGACGTGGACGAGTTCTGGGCGAACCTCACGGCCGGCCGGGAGGGGATCGCCCGCCTGTCCGACGAGGAGCTGCGCGCCGACGGCGTCGACCCGCAGGTGGCCGCGCGGGACGACTACGTGCCGGCCAAGGGCGTCCTGGCCGACGCGGACCGCTTCGACGCGGGCTTCTTCGGCTACCACCCCCGCGAGGCCGAGGTCCTCGACCCGCAGCACCGGGTCTTCCTGGAGTGCGTGTGGACGGCGCTGGAGTCGGCCGGCCACGACCCGAAGACCTTCGACGGGCGCATCGGCGTCTTCGCCGGGTCGAGCCTGAACTCGTACCTGCTGTTCAACCTGCTCGCCAACGAGCAGGCGGTGGACGCTGCCGGCAGCTACCAGACGCTGATCTCCAGCGACAAGGACTTCCTGGCCACCCGGGTGTCGTACAAGCTGAACCTGACCGGGCCGAGCATGACCGTGCAGACGGCCTGCTCCACCTCGCTGACTGCGGTGCACCTGGCGGCCCAGAGCCTGCTCAACGGCGAGTGCGACCTGGCCCTGGCCGGCGGCGTGTCGGTGAGCGTGCCGCTGCGCGGCGGTTACCGCTACGAACAGGGCGGCATCCTCTCCCCGGACGGGCACTGCCGGCCCTTCGACGCGCAGGCGCAGGGCACCGTCGCCGGCAACGGTGTGGGCGTGGTGGTGCTGCGGCGGTTGACCGACGCCCACGCGGCCGGGGACACAGTGGACGCGGTCATCCTCGGCACCGCGGTGAACAACGACGGCTCGCTGAAGGTCGGCTACACCGCGCCGAGCGTGGACGGGCAGGCCCGCGTCGTCGCCGAGGCGCTCGCCGTGGCCGACGTGGACCCGGACAGCATCGGCTACGTCGAGACCCACGGCACCGGCACCGCCCTCGGCGACCCGATCGAGATCACCGCGCTGACCCGCGCGTACCGCAAGCACACCGACCGGGTGGGCTACTGCGCGATCGGCTCGGTGAAGAGCAACGTCGGGCACCTCGACGCCGCGGCCGGGGTGACCAGCCTGATCAAGGCGGTGCTGGCGCTGCGCCACGAGGCGATCCCGGCGACCCTGCACCACACCCGGGCCAACCCCGAGCTGGCGTTGCCGACCAGCCCGTTCTTCGTCAACACCGAGCTGCGGCAGTGGCCCCGGCAGGAGACGCCGCGCCGGGCCGGGGTCAGCTCGTTCGGCATCGGCGGCAGCAACGTGCACGTGATCCTGCAGGAGGCGCCGGCCCCGGCCGCGCCGGCCGCCGCGCCGCCCGCCGCACCGGCCGTAGCCCGGGTGCTGCCGCTGTCGGCCCGCTCCGCGCCGGCGCTGGCCGCCGCGGCCGGCCGGCTCGCCGACCACCTGGCCGCCCACCCCGACCTGGACCTGGACGACGTCGCGTACACGCTGGCCGCCCGCCGCCGGGCCTTCGAGCACCGTACGGCGGTGACCGGCCGGGACAGCGCCGAACTGGTCGCCGCGCTGCGGCGGGCCGCCGACGCCGGCACGGGCACGCCTGCCGGACGGGACGCGCCGGTGGCGTTCCTCTTCCCCGGCCAGGGCGCGCAGTACGTGGGCATGACGCGGGGCCTGTACCGCAGCGAGCCGGTGTTCGCCGCCGAGCTGGACCGCTGCGCCGACCTGTTCGCCGGCCACCTCGGCGAGAACCTGCGGGTGCCGCTGTTCGCCGCCGACGACGAGACCGGCGACGCGGCGCTGGCGCTGGCGCGTACCGCTGTCACGCAGCCGGTGCTGTTCGCGGTGGAGTACGCGCTGGCCCGCCTGTGGATCTCGTGGGGCGTCCGCCCGGCGGCGATGGTCGGGCACAGCGTCGGCGAGTACGTGGCCGCCTGCCTGGCCGGGGTGTTCTCCCTCGAGGACGCGGTGGCGCTGGTCGCCACGCGGGGGCGCCTGGTGCAGTCGATGCCGGCCGGGTCGATGCTCGCGGTGTTCCTGCCCGAGGCGGAGGTGACCGGCCGGCTGACCGGCGGGCTGTGCGTCGCGGCGGTGAACTCCACCGGCCTGTGCGTGGTGGCCGGCCCGACCGCCGAGGTCGACGCGCTGGCGCAGCGGCTCGCGGCGGACGGGGTGGCGTGCCGCCGGCTGCGCACCTCGCACGCCTTCCACTCACCCAGCATGGACGCCGCTGTCGCGCCGTTCGTCGACGCGGTCCGCCGGGTCGCCCTGCGCCCGCCCGCCACCCCGTTCGTCTCCAACGTCACAGGCGCCTGGATCACCGACGAGCAGGCCACCGACCCGGAGTACTGGGGACGACACCTGCGCGCGCCGGTGCGTTTCGCCGACGCCCTGGACGTGCTGCTCGCCGACGAGGAGCTGGTGCTGCTGGAGGTCGGTCCCGGGCAGACGCTGCGCAACTTCGTCCGCCAGCACCGCGCCTGGCACGAGCGGCGCACGGTGGCCGGATCGGTGCGTCACCCGGACGAACCGCGCGACGACCAGGAGTACCTGCTGGCCGGGCTGGGGGAACTCTGGGCCGCCGGGGCGCCGGTGGACTGGGCCGCCCGCGCCGGGGACACGCCGCGGCGGCTGCTGCGCCTGCCCACGTACCCGTTCCAGCGCCAGCGCTACTGGATCGAGCCGCGGCCCGGCCCGGTCCGGCCCGCGCCGGTCGCGGCGACCGGGCCGGACGCGCAGTGGTTCCACGTGCCGGGCTGGCGGCGGCTCACCGCGCCGGCCGCCGGGACCACCGACGGGGCGACCTGGGTGGTGCTCGGCGCCGAGCTGCCGCTGGGCGTGGCGCTGGCCGGGCGGCTGGCCGACGACGGTGCGACAGTGCTGCGGGTCAGCGCCGGCGACGAGCTGCGGGAGACCGGCGAGCGGGCCTGGTCGCTGGACCCGGCCAGCCGGGACCAGCACGCCGGCCTGCTCAAGTCGCTGGAGGTGGACGCCGGCCGGACGATCCGGGTGGTGCACCTGTGGAGCCTGACCGTGGAGCCGGGCGACGGCCCGGATCCGGACCGGATCGACAGCGCCCGGCGGGTCGGGTTCGACAGCCTGCTGGCCCTGGCCCAGGCGATCGGGGACGTGCAGCCCGCCGGCCCGGTGGAGATCGACGTGCTCAGCCGGGGCCTGTTCGCGGTGACCGGCGAGGAGGCCCTGCAGCCGGAGAACGCCCCGCTGCTCGGCGCCACCACGGTCATCCCGCAGGAGGTCCCGGACGTCACCTGCCGCGTGCTGGACCTGCCCGCCGCCGACCCGGCGCCCGGCCCCACGACCGTGCTGGCCCGGCTGACCGCGCCCACCGCCGACCGGGAACTGGCGCTGCGCGGCCGGCACTGGTGGGTACGCGACTTCGAGGCCCTGCCCGCCGACGCCGCCGGCGGGACGGGCGGCCGGCTGCGGCCCGGCGGCGTCTACCTGATCACCGGCGGTCTCGGCGGGGTCGGGCTGGCGCTGGCCGAGCAGATCGCCCGCTCGGTCGACGCCCCCGTGCTCGGGCTGCTGCACCGCTCGGCGTTCCCCGACTCGACGCGGTGGCCGGACTGGCTGGCCGAGCACGGCGAGCAGGACGACACCAGCCGGCGGATCCGCGGCGTGCAGCGGCTGCGGGAACTGGGGGCGCGGGTGGTGGTGCTGCACGCCGACGTCACCGACCGGGCCGCCCTGTCCGACGCGGTCGGACGGCTGCGCGCCGAAGGCGGTGGCCTGCACGGCGTCGTCCACGCCGCCGGCCTGCCGTCGCGGGGACTGATCGCGGTCAAGTCCGGCCGGGACGTGACCGACGTGCTGGCCGCCAAGACCGTCGGCACGCTGCACCTGGACGCCGTCTGCGACGCCGACGGACTGGACTTCCTGCTGCTCTGCTCGTCGCTGACCGCGCTGCTCGGCGGGCCGGGGCAGAGCGACTACTGCGCGGCGAACGCCTTCCTGGACGTCTACGCCCAGTGGCGGCGAGCCACCACCGGGGCGCCGGTCGCGGCTGTCGCCTGGGACACCTGGCGCAACACCGGCATGGCCGCCGGCCTGGTCGAGCGGCTGCACGGCGGCGCCGCGCTGACCGGGCACCCGCTGCTGCAACGCCTCGTCTCCTCGACCGGCACGTCCCGGACGTACGCCACCACGCTCAGCACGGCCGACAGCTGGATCGTCGACGAGCACCGGATCATGGGCCACGGCCTCGTTCCCGGCACCACGTACCTGGAGCTGGTCCACGCGGCGGTGGCCGACCGGGCGGCCGGCCGGGTGGTGGAGCTGAACGACGTGCTGTTCCTGATGCCGGTGATCGTGCCGGACGGTCGGAGCCGCGAGCTGTTCACCACGGTGCAGGAGCGTGACGGGCAGCTCCGGTTCAGCGTGCAGAGCCGCGTCGACGGGGAGTCCGGCCGCTGGCAGGAGCACGCGAGCGGCACCGTGGCCTTCCACGAGCGGCCGGCGGACACGGCCCGGGACCTGGACCGGCTGCGCCGCGACTGCGCCGTCACCGAGGTGATCGACACCGAGGACGAACTGAAGCGGCGGCTGAAGCTCGACCGGGTGGAGCAGGGCGGCCGGTTGCAGTTCTCCTTCGGCCCGCGCTGGCGGTGCCTGCGCCGCATCGAGGCCGGCGAGCGGCGGCTGATGGTCACGCTCGAACTGGCCGAGGAGTTCGCCGCCGACCTGGAGCGCTACCCGCTGCACCCGGCGCTGCTGGACGTGGCCGGCGCGTCCGCCCGGATCCGCGCGCGGGACGTGTTCTACCTGCCGTTCACCTACCGCAGCCTGCGGGTCTTCGCCCCGCTGACCCGGGTGGTCCACTGCCACGTCGAGGTGGACGAGGCCGGTGACTCCGGCGAGACGCTCACCGTCAGCATCGAGCTGATCTCCCCGCAGGGACAGCTGCTGGCCCGGATCACCGACTTCACCATCAAGCGGATCAACGACATCGACGGCCTGCTGGAACAGGTGCGCGACGGCGCGGTGACCGCCGCCGGCACGGGCGCGGGCGAGGCGACGCCGGGCACCCTGCACGTGCTCAGCGAGGGAATGACCGCTGCCGACGGGATGGCCGCCTTCGACCGGCTGCTCGCCGCGCCCGAGCTGCCGGAGCACGTGGTGGTCACCGGCCGGGACCTTTCCGGGCTGCGCCGGCTCGCCGCCTCGATCACCCCCGCGCTGCTCGCCGGGGAGGTGGAGCAGATCGCCCCGCCCCGGGGCAGCCACCCCCGGCCCGATCTGGACACCCCGTACGTGGCGCCGGGCACCGAGGCCGAGCGGACGGTGGCGGAGATCTGGCAGGAGGTGCTCGGCCTGGACCGCGTCGGCGTGCACGACGACTTCTTCGCCCTCGGTGGACACTCGCTGGCCGCCGTGCAGATCGGCGCGAAGATCCGCGGCCGGTTCGGGGTGGAGCTGAACCTGCGGGGCTTCTTCGACAGCCCGACGGTGGCGCACACGGTGACCGTGCTGGCCGACCCCGGCGGGCCGGGGGATCGGGGCGCCGACCGGATCGAAGTGGTGAGCCGGGACGTGCCCGACGACGAACTGGCCGGCCTCGACGAGCTGTCCGACGAGGAGATCGAGGCGCAGCTCGCCGCCCTGCTGGCCGAGGACGACGGCGGGGGACGGGCATGAGCCGGCCGCTTCCGCCCGCCGCGGCGCGTGCCCGCCGTACGCGAGCGCCGCACGTCCTGTCCGCAGCCGTGTCAGCTCACCCACACACCGAGGATGATCGCCAGTGACGACCACCGACCTGGGCAGCCTGTCAGCCGCCGAGAAGCGCGCACTGCTGGCCGAGCGGCTGCGGCAGAAGAAGCAGCGGCGGGAGTTCCCGGCCTCCTTCTCCCAGCAACGACTCTGGTTCCTGGAGCAGCTCTCGCCGGGCAGCGCCGCGTACAACATCCCCGGCGCCGTCCGCATCCTGGGCCCGCTGGACCTCGAGGTGTGGCGGCGCTGCTGCAACGAGATCACCCGCCGGCACGAGGCGCTGCGGACCACGTTCACCGAGGTCGACGGCGAGCCCCGGCAGCTGGTCAACGCCGTCTGCGAGCCGGAGTTCACCGTGGTCGACTGCGCCCACCTGCGCGGACCGCAGGGTGAGGCGGGCATCCAGGAGCTGGCCCGGGAGGAGTTCACCCGCCCGTTCGACCTGGCCGGCGGGCCGCTGCTGCGGGTGCGGTTCCTCCGGCTCGGCCCGCAGGAGCACATCCTGCTGCTGACCATGCACCACATCGCGGCCGACCTGTGGTCCATGTCCGTGGCCATCGCCGAGCTGGTCGAGCTGTACGGGGCGTTCGCCGCCGGTCGCGAGTCGACCCTGCCGGACCTGCCGATCCAGTACGTCGACTACACCGTCTGGCAGCGGCAGCGGCTGGAGGGCGACGCGCTCGACGCCGACCTGGAGTACTGGAAGAAGACGCTCGCCGGGGCGCCGGCCGCGCTGGAACTGCCCATCGACAAGCCCCGCCCGGCGGTGCAGAGCACCCGGGGCGGCTCCCGGCCCTTCGCCCTGCCCGAGCCGGTGATGACCCGGCTGCGCGCGCTGAGCCAGCGGGAGGGCGCCACCCCGTTCATGACCCTGCTCGCGGCCTTCCAGGCGCTGCTGCACCGCTACAGCCGCGAGGACGACATCGTGGTCGGCGTACCGGTGGCCAACCGGAACCGGCCGGAGATCGAACGGCTCGTCGGCTACTTCGTCAACACCCTGGCGCTGCGCACCGACCTGTCCGGCGACCCGAGCTTCCGCGAGTTGGTCGGGCGGGTCCGGCAGACCTGCCTCGGCGCGTTCGCCCACCAGGAGGTGCCCTTCGAGCGGCTGGTGGAGGAGCTGGCCCCGCGCCGGGACCTGTCCCGCTCGCCGATCTTCCAGGTGCACTTCATCTTCCAGAACATCCCGATGCCGGAGTTCGACGTGGCCGGGCTGCGGCTGGAGCCGGTCGACGTGGAGAGCTCCACCGCCCGGTTCGACCTGGAGCTGCAGGTCTTCGACCGGCCGGACGGGCTGACCGGCTGGTTCGAGTACAACACCGACCTGTTCGAGCCGGCCACCGTGGAGCGGATGTCCCGGCACCTCGCGCAGCTGGTGGAGAACCTGCTCGCCGACCCGGACCGGCCGATCGACCAGGTTCCGATGCTCGGCGCCGACGAGGAGCGTGACCTACGGCTGCGGTGGAACGACACCCGCCGGGACTGGCCGCAGCCGGTGTGCGTACCGCAGCGCTTCGCCGCCCGGGCCGCCGCCACCCCGGACGCCCCGGCGCTGCGCACCGACCGGGAGAGCCTGACCTACGCCGAGCTGGACGGGCGCTCGACCCGGCTGGCCCGCCGGCTGCGGCGGCTCGGGGTGGCCCGGGAGACGACGGTCGGCATCTGCCTGGAGCGTTCGGCCGACATGGTCGTGGCGATGCTCGCCGTGCTCAAGAGCGGCGGCGCGTACGTGCCGCTGGACCCGGGTTTCCCGCCGGACCGGATCGCCTTCATGCTCGCCGACTCCGACCTGTCCGTGCTGCTCACCAGCAGCGACGTGCTGGCGGGCCTGGGCGGGGTGAAGGCGCAGCCGCTCTGCCTGGACCTGCTCGGTGACGAGCTGGCCGCCGAGTCGGCCGAACCGCTGGACGTCGACGTGCGCCCCGACGACCTGGCGTACGTCATCTACACCTCCGGCTCCACCGGCCGGCCCAAGGGCGTGCAGGTTCCGCACGGGGCGCTGGGCAACTTCCTGCTCGCCATGGGCGAGCGCCCCGGCGTCAGCGCCGACGACGTGCTGCTGGCGGTCACCACGCTCTCCTTCGACATCGCCGGGCTGGAGCTGCTCCTGCCGCTGGTCGAGGGCGCCTGCGTGGCAGTGGTGAGCCGCCAGGTCGCCGCCGACGGGGAACGGCTGGCCGCCGCGCTGGACGCCTTCGGCGCGACGGTCATGCAGGCCACCCCGTCCACCTGGCGGATGCTGCTCGACGCCGGCTGGACCGGCGAGGCCGGGCTGCGGGTGCTGGCCGGCGGTGAGGCGCTCCCCGCCGAGCTGGCCCAGCGCCTGCTCGGCCGGTGCGCCGAGCTGTGGAACATGTACGGCCCGACCGAGACGACCATCTGGTCGGCGGTGGCGCGGGTCGACCACGGCCCGATCTCCATCGGCGAGCCGATCGCCAACACCGAACTGCACGTGCTCGACGGCAGCGGCCACCTGGTGCCGCCGGGTGTCCCCGGCGAGCTGCACATCGGCGGCGCCGGCCTGGCGCGGGGCTACCTGGACCGGCCCGAGCTGACCGCCGAGCGGTTCGTCCGGCACCCCTTCCCGATCGGGCTGGGCGACCGGCTCTACCGCACCGGCGACCTGGTCCGCCGTCGCGCCGACGGGAGCATCGAGTTCCTCGGCCGGCTCGACCACCAGGTGAAGCTGCGGGGCTTCCGGATCGAGCTGGGCGAGATCGAGTCGGTGCTGGAGCGGCAGCCGCAGGTCAACCAGGCGGTGGTGACCGTACGCGAGGACACCCTCGGCGACCAGCGGCTGGTGGCGTACGTGGTGGCCGGCGCCGACGCCCGGGCCGAGGCGGCGGCGCAGTGGCCGCACGAGGTGGAGCAGTGGCGCGACGTCTGGGACGCCGCGTACGACGTGACGGACACCGGCGAGGTCGACCCGACGTTCGACACCCGGGGCTGGAACAGCAGCTACACCGGAGCGCCGATCCCGGTGGCGGAGATGCGCGGCTGGGCCGAGGCGACCGCCGAGCGGATCCTCCAGGACGGCCCGCGCTCGGTGCTGGAGATCGGCTGCGGCACCGGCCTGATCCTCTACCGGGTCGCCCCGCACGTGCGCCGCTACTGGGGCACCGACATCTCCGCTGTCGCCCTGGACCGGCTGCGCGCCGACGTGCCGGCGCGGGGACTGTCCGGGGTGGAGCTGTTCGGCTGCGCCGCCGACGAGCTGGACGCGCTGCCCGACCAGCTCTTCGACGTGATCGTGCTCAACTCGGTGGCGCAGTACTTCGCCGACGAGGACTACCTGCTGCGGGTGATCGAGGGCGCGCTGCCCCGGCTCGCCCCGGGCGGCTCGCTCTTCCTCGGCGACATCCGCAGCCTGCCGCTGCTGGAGACCTTCCACACCTCGGTGCAGGTGGAGCGGGCCGAGGCGCAGGACAGCGCCGAGCAACTGCGCGAGCGGGTGCGCCGGGCCGTCGCCGACGACCGGGAGCTGGTCTTCGACCCGGGCTTCTTCACCGCGCTGCCGGCCCGCTTCCCCCGGCTGACGGGGGTACGGGTGATGCCGAAGCTCGGCTCGGTGAGCAACGAGCTGACCCGGTTCCGCTACGACGTACGGCTCACCGTCGACGGCGACGTCGTCGACGCCGGGGACGTGACGTGGCTGGACTGGCGCGACAGCGGGCTCACCGCGGCCGGGCTGCGCGAGCGGCTCACCGCCGACCGTCCGGCGCTGCTCGCGCTGCGCGGCGTACCCAACGCCCGCGTCGACCACTGGGCGCGGGCGGCGACGGCGCTCGCCGGGGCGGACGGCACGGTCGCCGACCTGCGGGCCGAGGTGGCGTCCCCTGTCGACCCGGCCGCCGTCGAGCCGGAACAGCTGCGCCGGCTCGCCGACGAGACCGGCTACCGGCTGGACCTGGACTGGTCCGGTCACGGACCGGCCGGTGACCTGACCGTCGTGCTGCGCCGGCTGGCCGGCGACGGCCGGCCGGAGACGCCGCTGCCCCGGCTCGCCGGGCCGCCCGCCGCCGAGCCGCGCTGGGACTCGTTCGTCAACGACGCCCTCGGCCGCCGGGCGAGGCGGCTGCTGCCGCGGCTGCGGGCCGCGGTCGGCGAGCAGTTGCCCGACTACATGGCGCCCTCGGCGTACGTCTTCCTCGACGCGCTGCCGCTCACCCCGAACAACAAGGTCGACCGCAAGGCGCTGCCCGCGCCCGAGTCGGGCCGGCGGCAGGTGACATCGGCGTACGTGGCGCCGCGTACACCGGTCGAGGAGGTGATCGCCGGCATCTGGGCCGAGACCCTCGGCGTCGACCGGGTCGGCGTGGGCGACGACTTCTTCGCCCTCGGCGGGCACTCGCTGCTCAGCACCCGGATGGTGGCCCGGGTCCGGGAGGCGTTCGGCGTGGACGTGCCGTTGCACAAGGTCTTCACCGACCCGACGGTCGCCGGGCTCACCCGGGCCCTGACCGCCGACCCCGCGCAGCGGACCGTCGTGGAGAAGACCGCCGAGCTGCTGATCCGGCTCAGCGACCTGTCCGACGACGAGGTGCAGCAGGCGCTCGACCGCGCCGACGGAAGGACGCAGGCATGAGCACCAGGCGGTTCGCCCTGTCCGCGCAGCGGCTCGCGCTGCTGGGCAACCTGCTCCAGGAGGAGGGCATCGCCCGCGCCCCGGCGCGGACCGTGCCACCGCGCGCCGACCGGGACGCCCCGGTGCCGCTGACCTTCTCGCAGAGCCGGATCTGGTTCCTGGAGCAGTTCGCGGCGCACACCTCCGCGTACGTCATCTCCACGGCGATGCGGGTGCACGGCGACTTCCGCGCGGACCTGTTCGCCGGCGCCTGCGCCGAGGTGGTCCGCCGGCACGAGTCGCTGCGGACGGTCTTCTTCGAGCGGGACGGACGGCCGTACCAGCAGGTGCGGGCCGAGCTGCCGCCGGACGTGCGGGTCGAGGACGTGCCCGGGGTGACGCCCGGGGAGGTCGACGCCGAGCTGCGCCGCCGCGAGGAGGAGCTGATCGGCCGGCCGTTCGACCTGGCCGCCGGTTCGCCGGTGCGGGTCCGGCTGCTCCGCTTCGGCCCGAAGGTGACCGGCGTGCTGCTCAACCTGCACCACCTCGTGTCCGACCGCTGGTCGATGGGGGTGCTGCTGCGCGAGCTGATCGACTGCTACCGCGCCCTGCTCACCGGCGGGCCGCACGGCCTGCCCGAGCTGCCGGTGCAGTACGCCGACTTCGCCCTCTGGCAGCAGGAGCCGGACGCTCAGCAGGCGTGGGCGGCGGACCTGGCGTACTGGACGGGCCAGCTCGGCGGCGCGCCACCGGAGATCGGCCTGGTCGGTGACCGGCCCCGGCCGAGGGAGAAGAGCTACCGGGGTGACTCGGTGCCGGTGGAGATCCCGCCGGCCGTGGTGACCCGGCTGCGGGCGCTGTCCCGGCAGGAGAACGCCACGCTGTTCATGGTGCTCCAGGCCGCCTTCGCGGTGCTGCTGCACCGGCTCACCGGCGACGAGGAGGTGGTGGTCGGCTCGCCGGTGGCCAACCGGCGCCTGGTCGAGCTGGAACCGCTGATCGGGCTGTTCATGAACACCGTGGCGCTGCGTACCGACCTGCGCGGCGACCCGTCGTTCCGGGAGCTGCTGCGCCGGGTCGGCGCGGTGTGCCTGGCCGCGTACGACCACCAGGGCATCCCGTTCGAGCGGCTGGTCGAGCAGTTGCAGCCGGAACGGTCGGCGGCCGGCACCCCGGTCTTCCAGGTGCTGTTCTCGTACCAGAACGTGCCGTTCCCGTCCTGGCACGACGGGCCGCTGCGGGTCGAGCCGGTCTCGCTGGACGCCCGCAAGGCCGAGTTCGACCTGCTGCTGGACCTCTTCGAGGACGGCGACACGATCTGGGGGCGGCTGGAGTACAGCACCGATCTGTTCGACGAGGCGACCGCCCGCCGTCACGTGAGCATGTTCCACCGTCTGCTGCGGGGCCTGCTGGACGACCCGGACACCCCGATCGGCGTGCTGCCGCTCGTCGGCCCGGTCGAGCGGGACGAGCTGCTGGCGCTGGCCACCGGTCCGGCGACCGACGCCGGCCGTCCGCTGGTCGGTGACGCCTTCGCCGCGGCGGTCCGCCGTGACCCGGCCGCCTCGGCGGTGCGGTTCGGCTCCCGTACGGTCGGCTACGGCGAGCTGGACGCGCTCGTCGGCGCGCTCGCCGACCGGTTGCGGGCAGCGGGCGTGCGCCGGGGCACCCGGGTCGGCGTGCGGCTGGACCGGTGCGTGGAGCTGGTGGCCGCGCCGCTCGCCGTCTGGCGGGCCGGCGGGGTGGTCGTACCGGTGGACCCGGCGCTGCCCGCCGACCGGGCCGCCGCGCTGCTGACGGCGGCCGAGGTCGCGTTGCTGCTCACCGCGCGCCCGCAGGGCGGCGTCCCGCGCTGGTCCGGGCCGACCTGCCTGGTGGACGACCCGTCCGCCGACCCGCGCGCGGTGCGCGGCGCCGCCGTGCCCGGTGCCCTCGTGCCGGACGCCGCGGCGCCGGCCGGCGCGGGCACTGTCACCGGCGGTGACCCGGCCTACGTCACCTGTCCGCCCGACGGTGCGCCGCGCACCACGGTGCACAGCCACGCCGCGCTGCGCGACCGGCTGCGCTGGTTGTCCGAGGCGGCCGGGCTGACCGCCGACGACCGGGTGCTCCAGCAGGCGCCCCTGGCCGCCCCGGCGGCGGTCTGGGAGCTGTACGCCCCGCTGCTGAGCGGCGCGGCCGTGGTGCTGGCCCGGCCCGGCGGGGACCGCGACGCCCGCCACCTGGTCGGCCTGATCCGGGCGGAGCGGGTCAGCGTGGCCTGCTTCCGGCCCGACCTGCTCGCCGAACTGCTCGACCAGCGCGGGGTGGAGCGCTGCGCCGCGCTGCGGCACGTGTTCTGCGGTGGGGCGCCGCTGTCCCGGGACCTGGTGGCGCGCTTCGCGGAGCGGTCGCCGGCGGCCCTGCACCACGTGCTCGTGCCGCCGGACGTGGCCGCGCCGGTCACCGCCCACCTGTGCGCCGTCGATGGCGAGCCCGCCGATCCGGCCAGGCCCGACGGCGGGCCCGCCGACCCGGCCACGCCCGACGGCGGGCAGCGGCAGTTGATGCCGGTCGGCCGCCCGGTGCCGGGCACCCGGGCGCACGTCCTGGACCGGGCCGGTCAGCCACTCCCGGCCGGTGTGCCGGGGGAGCTGTACGTCGGTGGCGACCCGCTTCCGGCGCCGGCCGGAGGTGTGGCGGCGCTGCTGGCGCCGGACCCGTTCGGCACGGCGCGCGGCGCGCGGCTGCTGCGCACCGGCGAGCGGGCCCGGATGCGCGCCGACGGCGTGATCGAGTACCTGGGCCGCCTCGACCACCAGGTACGGCTGCGCGGCTTCCCGGTGGACCTGGACCTGGTCGAGTCGATCGTGTCCGGGCATCCCGCGGTGACCGAGGCCGCCGTGGTGGCGCACGACGACCGGCTGGTCGCGTACGTCGTGGGGCAGGCCGGGGCCGGTGAGCTGGCGGCGTACCTGAGGCAGCGGCTGCCGGAGAATCTGCTCCCGGCCGCCTGGGTGGCGCTGCCGGAGCTGCCGCGCACCCCGGCCGGCACTGTCGACCGGTCCGCCCTGCCCGCGCCGCAGCCGCCCGCCGGCGAGCCCGCCGCCGCTGCCGAAGCGCCCCGCGACGAGGTGGAAGCGGCGATCGCCGACATCTGGCGGGAGCTGCTCGGGATCGACGAGGTCGGCCGGGACGACAACTTCTTCACCCTGGGCGGGCACTCCCTGCTCGCCACCAAACTCGCCGCGCAGATCGACGCCCGGTACGGCGTACGGCTCGCGCTGCGCGACCTCTTCGGCAACCCGACCGTCGGCTGGCTGGCCGGGCAGGTCCGGCGGCACGCGACCGGCGCGGACACCGGCCCGGCCCCGATCCCGCGCGTCGGCCGCGACGGCGACCTGCCGCTGTCGTTCAGCCAGGAACGGCTGATCCGGCACCACCCGCTCGGCCCGGCCGACCCGATCCACAACGTGGTGACCGCGCTGCGGCTGACCGGACCGCTGGACGAGGCGGCGCTGCGCCGCGCCCTGGACGACGTCGTCGGGCGGCACGAGGCGCTGCGGACCCGGATCGTGGACGGCCCGGACGGGCCGGCGCAGCGGATCGAACCGGCCGGCGGCTGGCCGTTGACGGCGGTGGACCTCAGCGACGCCGAGCCGGGCGAGCTGCGCGCGCTGATCGAGGAGCAGGGACGGCGGCCGTTCCGCATCGACGCGGAGCCGATGGTGCGCGGCCTGCTGGCCCGCCTCGGCGAGGACCGGCACGCGCTGGTGCTCACCATGCATCACCTGGTCACCGACAACTGGTCCTACGGGGTGCTGGTGCGCGACCTGACCGAGTTCTACGGCGCCCACGCCGCCGGCCGGGCGCCGCGGCTGCCGGAGCTGGCCGTGCAGTACCCCGACGTGGCGGCGTGGCAGCGCCGGCAACTGGCCGGCGGCGCGCTCGACGCGCACGTGGACCACTGGCGGCGCGCCCTCGCCGGCCTGCCACCGGCACTGACGCTGCGGCCACCGGCCACCGGGACGACCGCCGCCGACGGCTTCACCCGCGCGTTCCGCGTCGACCCGGCGGTCACGGAGAAGCTGCGTGGGCTCGCCGGGCAGGAGGGGGCCAGCCTGTTCATGGCGCTGCTGGCCGCGTACCACCTGCTGCTCGCGGCCTGCTCCGGCCGCGACGACATCCCGGTGGGCTTCCCGGAGGCGGGCCGGGACCGGGCCGAGACGGCCGACCTGATCGGCTGGTTCGTGCACCCGCTCGTGGTACGCGCCGACCTGACCGCCGTGTCGACGTTCGCCGGGCTGGTGCGGCAGGTCCGGGACCGGACGCTCGACGCGTACGCCAACCGGGCCGTGCCGCCGTGGCTGGCGGTGCCGGCCACCGCGGACGGTGACCCGACGCGGACCCTGTTCAACCTGCTCAACGCCGAGGTGCCGGAACTCGCGTTGCCCGGGCTGCGGGTCGATTCGTTGGAAATCGGTGACGACTACGTCTTCTCCGAGGTGCTCGGCACCAACCTCAGACCGGCGGAGGTCGACTTGGCGCTGATCATGCGGGAACAGGGCGCGGAACTGCACGGCACCTGGATCTTCTCCACCGACGTCCACGACGCCCGGGCGCTCCAGGCGCTGATGCGACGCTGGGACGTGCTGCTCGGCCGGCTGGCCGACTCACCGGCGGCGCCGCTGACCACGCTCCGTGCCTGGCTGGACGAGGTGGGCGCATGAGCCTCTTCGCCTACCTGCTGCGCTACAGCCGGGGCCCGTTCCTGCTGGCCATCGCGGCGGGCATCGTCAGCGGCGGCACCGGCGCCGCCTTCATCGCCATGGTCAACCTGGCGCTGGCCGCCGACGCCGCGCCCTCGCAGCGGCTGATCTGGGGATACGTGGCGCTCTGCCTGGCCACGCTGGTCACCAAGTTCGTCTCCCAGAGCATGCTGTACCGGCTGTCCCAGGGCGCCGTCTACCACCTGCGCCGCCGCCTCATCGACGGCATCCTGGACGCCCCGCTGCGGACCGTGGAGCGGACCGGCACGGCGCAGCTCTACTCGGCGCTCGCCGACGACGTGGTGGTGATCGCCGACGCGCTGCCCGGCCTGCCGGGCATCTGCTCGGGCGCGGCGTTCGTGCTGGTGGCCATCGCGTACCTGGTGATCGTCTCACCGGCGGTGGCGCTCGCCACCGGCGCCACGGTCGTCGTGGGCGTGCTGCTCTACCTGCTCGTCTCCGCCTCCGGCCTGGGCGCGCTCAAGGCCGCGCGGCGGGAGCAGGACGCGCTGTTCGGTCACTTCCGTTCGGTCACCGAAGGGCTCAAGGAGCTGAAGCTCAACCGGGAGCGGCGGGCCGCGCTGATCGACGGTGAGCTGACGGCCACGGCGTCCGCCTACCGCCGGCACAGCGTCTTCGGCCTCTCCGTCTACGAGGGCGCCACAGGTGGCGGCCAGGCGGTCTTCTTCGCCTTCATCGGCCTGCTGCTGTTCGCCTTCCCCGCCTGGTTCGCCCTGTCCGACCAGACGCTCACGTCGTGCGTGCTGATCCTGCTCTTCGCCGTCTCCAGCCTTCAGGGTGTCCTCGTCTGGTTCCCCGCGCTGGGCCGGGCGTCGGTGGCCCTGGGGAAGATCAAGGAGCGGCTCGCGGAGCTCGACGCGGGTCTCGGCGGGCCGGGCGCGGGGCGGGCGCCCGCCGTGCCGAACAGCAGGGTTCCGGCCGCCGTGGGCCGGGCGGGCAACGTCTTCGCCGGGTGGCGAAGCATCGCCTTCCGCGGGGTCAGCCACGTCTACCCCGGACCGAAAGGCGAGCAGTTCGTGCTCGGCCCGCTGGACTTCGAGTTCCGGCGCGGCGAGATCCTCTTCGTCGTCGGTGCCAACGGCAGCGGCAAGACCACCCTGGCGAAGGTGCTCACCAGCCTGTACGAGCCGGAGAGCGGCGCGATCCAGGTGGACGGCACCCAGGTCACCGCGGCCAACCGGGAGGACTACCGCAACCTGTTCTCCGCCGTGTTCTCCGACTTCCACCTCTTCGACAGCCTGCTCGGGCTGCCGGCGGGGGAACAGGCCGCCAAGGCGCAGCGGTACCTGGAGCGCCTGCAACTGGACCACAAGGTACGCGTCGACGGGGACCGCTTCTCCACCACGGCGCTCTCGCTCGGGCAGCGCAAACGGCTGGCGTTGCTGGTGACGTACCTGGAGGACCGCCCCTTCTGCCTGTTCGACGAGTGGGCGGCCGACCAGGACCCGGTCTTCAAGGACTTCTTCTACCGGGAACTGCTGCCGGAGCTGCGGGACCGGGACAAGGCCGTCGTGGTGATCAGCCACGACGACCGCTACTTCGACGCCGCCGACCGGCTCGTCCGGCTCGACTACGGCCAGATCAGGGAGGAGGAGGTTCCCCGTGGACAGTCGGTGGCTGGGCGGTCAGGTGTGGAATCCGGATGCTGACGTCCGCCTGTTCTGCCTGCCGTACGCAGGTGGCGGCGCGGCGGCGTTCCGGGGCTGGCAGCGCGCCGCGCCACCCGGAGTCCAGGTGGTGGCGTTGGAGCTGCCCGGCCGGGGCACCCGGCTGCAGGAGGCGCCCTTCCTGCGCCTCACCCCGCTGATCCGGTCCCTCGCCGACGCGCTGACCGGCGCGCTGGACCGGCCGTACGCGCTGTTCGGGCACAGCATGGGTGGCCTGCTCGCCTTCGAGCTGGCCCGGGCGCTGCGCCGCCGCCCGGTGCGCCAGCCGGAGCACGTGTTCGTCTCCGCCGCCGCGTCGCCGGACTCCCCGTCGTCGCGGCCGCTGCTGCACTGCGCCGCCGACGACGAGATCCGCGCGCACCTGGCGAAGCTGGGCGGCACCCCGCCGGAGGTGCTCGACAACGCCGACCTGATGCGGCTGATGCTGCCCGTGCTGCGGGCCGACTTCTCGGTGCTGGAGACGTACGAGCACCGCCCCGAGCCGCCACTGGCGACGCCACTGACGGTGCTGGGCGGCCGGGGGGACCGGATCGTGCCGCCGAGGGCGCTCGACGGGTGGCGGCGGCACACCTCGGCCCGGTCGCGGCTCTGCCTGTTCCCCGGCAACCACTTCTTCCTCCACGGCGCGCGGGCCGAGGTGGTGGCGACGGTGGCGCGGGATCTCGCCGCCGTCGTACCGCCGCCCTGGGTGTCCGGCGCCGCCGACCGGTACCACCACCGACCGCCCCCGACCACAGCCGCCGCCGTACCCGCCCGGAGCGGGCCGCCGGTGGACCGGAACCCAGGAGACGAGACATGACCCCCCTCGACCCGGCGGTGGACGCGGCCGACATCGAGCCGTTCACGCTGCTCAGTCCCCGGGACCGGGCGATCGTCCCGGCCGGCGTCAGCGACGCCTATCCGCTGCCCGACGTGCCGGCCGACCTGGTCGCGCAGGCGTCGGCGTTCACCGAGGTCGACCTGGACGGCCGGCGGATCGAGGACCCGGCCCCGTTCGCGCCGGAGCGTTTCGCCTCGGCGGTCGAGGCGGTGGTGCGCGCGCACGAACTGCTCCGTTGCTCGACCGACCCGTCCGGCGGCACCGAGCCGCTGTACCTGGCGCATCCGGACGCCACGGTCCCGCTGGCCCGGCACGACCACCGCAGCGTCGACGCGGACAAGCGCGACACGATGCTCGCCGCGCTGCTGGAGACCGAACGGGCCACGCCGTTCGACCCGGCCGCCGCCGGGCCGCTACGGCTGACCGTGATCCTGGAGACCGAACAGAACTGGACGCTGCTGGTCGCCGCGCCCCGGGCGCTGAGCTGCGTGGCCGACCCGGCGGGCATCCTCGCCGAGCTGCTGCGCGCCTATTACGCCGCGGCGCCGGTCACCGCCACCCGGCACGCGCCCTGCGTCGCGGACGCGCTCGACGCCGCCGCCGACTTCGAAGGCGAGGAGTACTGGACCCGGACGCTGGCCGGCGGCTCCTGCGCCCTGCCCGGCGGCTGGGGCGGCGCGGCCGGGAGCACCGAGCTCACCGTCGACCTGGCCGGGATGTCCGCCGGGCTGGCCGTGCTCGCCGACGCCGCCGGGGCGCCGCTGTCCACTGTGCTGTTCGCCGCCCACCAGACCGTGCTCGGCATGCTCGGCGCCGAACCGGCCGGGCACACCGACGCCACCCTCACCCCGCACGGCGGCGCCGCGCGCCCGGACTGCGAGCGACTGCTGCACCGCGTGGTGCGGCCCGTGCCGACGGCCGCCCGCGCGGCGACCTGGCGGGCGCTGGTGCGCGACGTGGCCGCCCACGAGCACGACGCGTGGACCCACCGGCTCGCGTACCGCCCGGTCACCGGCGGGCCGGGGCAGGGGCAGCACGCCCTCTTCGAGTGGGACCCGGCCGCCGGCCTGCCCGGTGAGCCGCTGCCCGGCCTGCCGGCCGACCGGGACGGGTACGGCCTGCGGGTCACCGCCGGGCCGGACCGCCTGCGCCTGCGCGTCGCCGGGGAGACAGTCGACCCCGGGTACGCCCGCCGGCTCGCCGCGCTCTACCGGGAGGTGCTGGTGGCGATGGCCGCCGACCCCGACGGTGACGCCGGGCGCACCTACCTGCCGGCGGACGAGCGCGACGCGGTGCTGCGCGACTGGGCCGTCGCGGAGACGGCGCACCGGGGCGACGTGACCGTGGTCGACCTGATCCGGGCCCAGGCCGACGCCACTCCGGACCGGATCGCCGTCCGGGTCGGCGACACGCGGCTCACGTACCGGGAGCTGATGCGGCGGGCCAACCGGCTCACCCACCACCTGCTCGACCTCGGCGCCGGCCGGGACACCCTGGTCGGCGTGTGCCTGGGCCGCACACCCGACCTCATCCCCGCCCTGATCGCGGTCTGGCAGTCCGGGGCCGGCTACCTGCCGCTGGATCCGCAGCTGCCGGCGGAACGGCTGCGCTACATGATCGAGGCGGCCGGCAGCCCGGTGGTGGTCACCTCCACCGTCGAGCAGGCCACCCTCACCGGCCTGTACGACGGCGTCCTGGTCCTGGTCGACGCGGACGCGGCGGCCGTCGCGGCCCGGCCCGACACCCCGGCGACCGTGCCGATCGACCCGGCCCAGCTCGCCTACGTCATCTTCACCTCCGGCTCCACCGGGCGGCCCAAGGGTGTGCTGGTGCCGCACGCCGGCCTGGCCAACTATCTGCTCTGGACCGTCGGCGCGTACGCCGCGCACGGCCCCGGCGGCGCCCCGGTCTTCTCCTCGATCTCGTTCGACCTGGGCATCCCGAACATCTTCACCCCGCTGATCACCGGGGAGCCGGCGCACCTGCTGCCCGAGCCGCTGGACACCGCCGACCTCGGGGCGCACCTGCTCACGGGCGCGCCGTACAGCTTCATCAAGATGACCCCGGGCCACCTGGACCTGCTCACCTGGCAGCTCACCGGGGAGCAGGCGCGGGACCTGGCCGGCATGGTCATCGCGGCCGGGGACTCGTTCACCGCGGCGCTGGCCGAGCGCTGGCTGGATCTGGCCGGGCCGGACGGCACGAAGGTCGCCACCGAGTACGGCCCCACCGAGATCACCATCGGCAACTCGGGGCAGCCGATCAGCGAGCCGCCGGCCACCGAGCTGGTGCCGCTCGGCGTCCCGATCGTCAACACCACCATGTACGTGCTGACTGAGCGGCTCGACCCGGTGCCGGTCGGCGTGCCCGGCGAGGTCTGGATCGGCGGCGTCGGGGTGGCGCGCGGCTACCTGGGCCGCCCGGACCTGACCGCGGACCGGTTCCGGCCCGACCCGTACGGCCCGCCGGGCAGCCGCCTCTACCGCAGCGGCGACCTGGCCCGCTGGCTGCCCGACGGCACGCTGGAGTTCCTCGGCCGCATCGACAACCAGGTCAAGATCCGGGGCTACCGGGTGGAACTGGGCGAGATCCAGGCCCGGCTCGCCGCCCATCCGGGCGTCCGTGACGCCGTGGTGCTCGCCCGCGAGCCCAGCCCCGGCGAGAAGCGCCTGGCGGCGTACGTGGTGCTCACCGCCGGCGCGGCGGTGGACGCCGCCGCGTTGCGCGCCCACCTCGCCGTCGACCTGCCCGACTACATGATCCCGGCGGACGTCGTCGCCATCGACCACATTCCGCTCACCACCAACGGGAAGGTGGACAGCCGCGCGTTGCCCGCCCTCTGATCCGCTCCCACGAATCCCCTCCGTGCCGACACCGGCCCCCGTGCGCCGGGACGATCGCGCACGCCGTACGAGAGGACGAATCCATGACCACGACATCTGACCGGTCGACGCGCGGCGCGCAGGGACTGAGGCTGGACCTCGCCGACGACGAACGGACCGCCCTGCGGGCGCTGGCCGAGGAACTCGTCGCCGCGTCGCCGCGCCTGCTGGACGACCTGTCCTGGGTGACGCAGGCCCGGCAGGCGAGCTGCCGGATGCCGCTGCGGCTGATGGAGACGCTGCGCGACTTCCGCAGCGACGCCGGGGCCACCGGCTCACTCGTGCTCGCCGGCCTTCCGGTGGACGAGCGCGACCTGCCGAGCACTCCGACCGTCCGGGAGTCGGTGGAACGGGCGACCACCGTGCCGGCCGTCCTGGCCATGCTCGTCGGCCTGCACCTCGGCGAGGTGATCGCCTACCGCAGCGAGAAGAGCGGCGCCCTGGTGCAGAACGTCGTCCCGGTGCGCGGCCTGGAGGACTCCCAGAGCAACGCCGGGTCGGTGCCGCTGGAGTTCCATGTGGAGAACGCGTTCCACCGGGAACGCCCCGACTACGTCGGCCTGCTGTGCCTGCGCAACGATCACGCCAAGCGGGCCGGCACGCTGGTCACCTGCATCCGGCAGGCCCTGCCGCTGATCGAGGAGACCGACCGGAAGGTGCTGCGCGAGCCCCGGTTCGTCACCGCGCCGCCGCCCTCGTTCCGCCAGGGTGACCGCACCACGCCGCACGCGGTGCTCACCGGCAGCGTGGAGGACTCGAACATCTGCCTCGACCTGAACGCGACCACCGCGCTGGACGAGGAGGCCGGCGAGGTGATGGCGCGGTTGAAGCGGATCCTCACCGACGTCTCCACGCCGCTGGTGCTGCAGACCGGGATGATGGCGCTCATCGACAACCGGCTGGTGCTGCACGGCCGGTCCGAGTTCACTCCCCGCTTCGACGGGCGGGACCGTTGGCTGCACCGGGTCTACGTGCACCTGGACAACCGGCGGAGCCGGGAGTTCCGGGACGACGCCGGCGCCGTACTCAACTGATTTCGACGTTCACAAGGTCCACAAAACGGCCTCTAGTGGACGGTAGGCTGACCGGCGCCGGAAGGGGGCGCCGGCAGCCGTACCGCAGTGGCCGGCGGACATCAGTGCCAACCGCGAAAGGGATTCGATGACCGACACGCTGTCGCGCACCCGCCGAGGTGGCGAACACCGGCCGCTGGAGGAAGGCTTCCTCTACCGCTGGGCCGTCTGGGCGGCGCTCAATCCAGTGAAGGTCATCCTGGTCTGGCTGGTGCTGCTCGCCGGCGCGGCCGTCTCGGCCGGCTACTTCACCTCGCACCTGACCGGCAACACCAACTCCGTGATCGGCTCCGACTCGGAGAAGGCCGCCGAGCTGATCAGCGCCGAGTTCCCCGACACGCCGAGCGAGACCGACTTCGTGGTCCTGCACTCGACCTCGATCGACGCGCAGGACCCGGCGTTCCGCGAGGTCGTCCGCACCGCTGTCGAGCGCTACCGCCAGGCCCCGGACGTGCGCACCGTGGTCAGCCCGTACGACGCGCCGGACCGGCTCATCGCCCCCGGCGGGAAGACCGCGCTCGTGCCGGTCAGTCTCGACGGCGACGACAAAAAGCTCCAGGAGCAGGCCGGGCCGCTCGGCGAGATCGCCGAAGGGCTCGGCACCGGCCAGGTGGAGGCGTACTTCACCGGCGTCTCGCCGCTCGCCGCGGCCGCCGTCGAGCAGGGCAACGAGGACCTGTCCATGGCCGAGACGATCGGCTTCCCGGCCGCCGCCATCGTCCTGCTGCTCGCGTTCGGGTCGCTCGTGGCGGCCGCCATCCCGCTCCTGCTCGGTGTCGTCGCCGTGCTCGCCGCGTTCGGCGCGCTCGGCATCGCCACCCACTTCACCACCTTCGACGTGTTCGTGCAGACCGCCGTCAGCATGGTCGGCATCGCGCTCGGCATCGACTACACGCTGTTCATCGTCACCCGGTTCCGCGAGGAACTGGCGAAAGCAGGTGACAGCGGCCGTCCGGAACGAGCCCGGGCCATCGGGCGCACCGTCGCCACCGCCGGGCAGGCCGTCCTGTTCTCCGGCATCACCGTCGTCGTCTCGCTGGCCGGGCTCTGGCTGGTCCGCTCCGCGAAGGTCTATTCGATGGCCGTCGGCATGACAGTTGCCGTGCTGGTCATGATGCTCATCGCGGTCACCCTGCTGCCCGCCCTGCTCGGTCTTCTGGGCCCCCGCATCAACCGCTTCGCGCTGCCCTGGGCCCGCCGGTCGCTGGCCCACCCGGACCCGGAGCACTCCGGCTGGGCCAAGGCCATCGCCGTGGTCATGCGCCGTCCGCTGCTCGTGGCCGCGCTCGGCACCGTCCTGCTCGGCGCCCTGTCCATCCCGGTCTTCCACCTCCAGTACGGCGTCGACCTCGGCGCCGGCGCGGTGGCCGAGTCGCCGCCGGGCAAGGGGTACGGCATCGTCTCCGAGGCGTACGCGCCCGGCGTGCTCGCCCCGATCACAGTTGTCGTCTCGGCCGGCGGCGACCGGTTCACCGACGCGCAGCTCGACGCCGTCGCCCGGTTCAGCGACCAGGCCGCCGGCAACCGGGAGACCGCTGACGTCGTAAGCGTCACCCGGGTGCTCGACGCCCAGGCCAAGGGGCACACCACCGCCCACCTCGAAGCCGCGACGCGCGCCGCCGGCCCGGCCCTGGCCGAGCTGGTGAGCCGGGACGGGGACACCACTGTGGTCACCGTCCGTCCACGGCACGGCGCGGACACCGACGAGACGGCCGATCTGGTACGCGAGCTGCGTACTCAGGCCGGTGGCGCGTTCGCCGGCACCGGGCTGACCGCTCACGTCGGCGGTGGCCCCGCCGAGATCGTGGACATCACCGACGAGAGCTCCCGGGCCATGCCGCTGGTCATCGGCGCCGTGCTGGCGGCGAGCTGGCTGCTGCTGTTGATCGCCTTCCGCTCGCTGGTCCTGCCGTTCGAGGCGATCTTCATGAACCTGCTCACCTCGGGCGCGGCCTTCGGCGCGGCGGTGCTGGTCTTCCAGGAGGGGCACGGCGCCGACCTCCTCGGCGTCGAGCGGACCGGGTTCATCCAGGTGATCCTGCCGCTGTTCGCGTTCGCCCTGGTCTTCGGGCTCTCCATGGACTACCAGGTGTTCATGCTCTCCCGGATGCGCGAGGAGTGGGACCGTACCGGCGACAACGCCGCCGCCGTCCAGCTCGGACTGACCCGCACCGCGAAGGTGATCACCGCCGCCGCGGCGATCATGGTCGTGGTCTTCGCGTCGTTCATGTTCACCCGCATCCTCGAGATCAAGCAGATGGGCTTCATGCTGGCCCTGGCCGTGCTGATCGACGCGACGATCGTCCGGCTGCTGCTGGTCCCGTCCCTGATGCGGCTCATCGGTCGCGGAAACTGGTGGCTGCCCGGCTGGCTGGACCGGATCCTGCCACGCACCCGGCACTGACCGCGGCGCCGTCGAGGTCCCGCCGGACCGGCACGATCCGGCGGGACCGGCCGTTCGGGGCGGCCGGGCGGCCCGCTCAGGCGGCGGCCGGCTCGACCAGCTCGACCAGGATTCCGCCCGCGTCACGCGGGTGGACGAAGTTGATCCGGGAGCCGGCCGTGCCGCGCTTGGGCTGCTCGTAGAGCAGCCGTACGCCGCGCTCACGCAGCTCGGCGGAGGTCTTCTCGACGTCGTCGACGGTCCACGCGATCTGCTGCACGCCCGGGCCGGACTGGCTGAGGAAGCGGGCGATCGGCGAGGTCGGGGTCAGCGGGGCGAGCAACTGCAGCCGGCCATGGGCGGGGTCGGGGCCGATCGACATCATCGCCTCCCGGACTCCCTGCTCGGCGTTCTCCTCCACGTGTACGCACCGCATGCCGAAGACGGTCTCGTACCGCTCGATCGCCTCGTCCAGATCATTCACCGCCAGGCCGATGTGGTCGATGCCGCGCAGGCCGATTCCGGACAGCGCAGACTGCTGCGCCGAAGGTGAAAGCTCGTCAGACATGTCGTCAGCCTAGTGCCGGAAACGGGTTCTTCGAATAGGCGTCCATCGACGGAATGACGACCGGCGAGGGCGTGCGTGGCGTCCGGGCGAGGCGCTTGCCCCGCGTCCGAACCGGCCGTACCTTACATCGATGATCCTCAGTGACGGGTCGTCCCGGGACGTCGGCCACGGCGCTCCGCCGCCCGAGGACCTCGGCGGCATCGCCTACCTGCGCGGACTGTCCAGACGCGGGCTCCTCACCGGCGCCGCGCTGGCCGCGTCCGGGGTGTCGGCCGCCTTCGCCCTGCTGCCCGGCTCCGCCCGGGCCGCCGGCGGCTACCAGCGGCCGTGCGGACGTGTCCGCATCTCCAGCTCCTGGCAGGACCACCGGAACCGGACGGCGCCCTCGGCCGAGCCGGGCACCGACTACGCGGTCGGCGCCGGCACCCCGGTCATGGCGGCGGCGAACGGCACGATCCGGTTCGTGAAGGCCGACACGTCCACGGCCACCGGGCGGGTCGTGGGGATGGCCCACGACGACGGCAACTACACCCGGCACCTGCACCTGTCGGCGGTCGCCGTCTCACCCGGTCAACGTGTGTCGCGTGGCCAGACCATCGCGTACTCCGGCGCCTCGGCAAACGGCAGCGAGTCCGGCGTCGGGCCGCACGTGCACACCAGCCTCTGGCTGAACACCGCCAGTCCGACGGATTTCCGCGCGACAGCCGATTTCGAGAGCTGGGCCGGAGACGTCACCAACCCGAACCCGCCCGACCAGGAGGCAGACGACGTGTTCATCGCGAACGTGAAGGGCAACTGGTATCTCGTGGTCCCCCAGGGCACCGGCAAACCGCGGGCGGTGGTCCTCGGCGGCGACAGCAACGCCGCCGCCTCCGGCATCCCCGTCCTGAACTTCACCTGGGATCCGTCGATCAGCGCGCTGCGGGCCGCGGTCGACGGCATCGGCTGACCCGATCCCGCGTCCGACCGCGGCTCGTGCGCGCGGGACCAGCGGTCAGCGCCGGGCCGGCTCCGCCCGGGCGACGACCGCGCCGTCCACGAGCGTGCCCGCCGCGCCGAGGTAGCCGGCCGGATCACCGATCCGGGCCAGTTCCTCGGCGGTGTAGCGGCCGCGCAGCTCCGGCGTCTCCGCCAGGACGTCGTACAGGGGGCGGTCGGTCGCGTCGGCCTCCGCGGCGGCCCGGGTCAGCACCTCCTTGATCCGGTCCCGGCCGACGACGGGGGTGAGCCGGGCGGCGACCCGTTCGGAGGTGAGCTGGCCCCGGGTCAGCGCCAGGTTGGCCGCCATCCGCTCCGGGCGCACCACGAGCCCCCGCGTCAGTGTCACGGCCGCCTCCGCGGCGCCGCCGGTGAGCCGCAGGCACTCGCGCAGCAGCAGCCACTCGGCGTGCCACACGCCGGCGGACCGCTCGTCCTCGCTGAGCAGCGCCTGGGCGAGTCCGGCCGCCAGCGGCGGCACCTGGAGGGCGGCGCTGCGGATCAGCGTGGCGAGGACCGGGTTCCGCTTGTGCGGCATCGCGGAGGAGGCGCCGCGCCCGCTGGCCGCCGGCTCGGCCACCTCGCCCACCTCGCTGCGCGCCAGCGAGAGCACGTCGACGGCGATCTTGCCGAGCGCGCCCGTCACGAACGCGAGCACCGCGGCGAGGTCGGCCAGCGGCGTACGCAGCGTGTGCCAGGGCAACGCAGGCCGGCTCAGGCCGGTCTCCTCGGCGAACGCCGCCACGAGGCGGTCCACGTAGCCGGGGTCCGGCTCGGCCGCGCCGTCCAGCGCCGCGTACTCCAGATAGCCGGCCAGCGTGCCGGCCGCGCCGCCGAGCGACACCGGCAGGCCCTGGTCGCGTACCCGGCACAGCCGCACCCGGGCGTCGCACAGCAACTGGTGCCAGCCGGCCGCCTTCAGCCCGAACGTGGTGGGGGCGGCGTGCAGGGCCAGCGTCCGCCCGGCCATCGGCAGGTCGCGGTGGGTCAGCGCCAGCCCGGCGAGCGCGTCGACGGCGGCGGCGAGGTGGTCGTCGATGACGGTTAGCGCCCGGTGCGCGACTGTCATCGCCGCGGTGTCCAGGATGTCCTGGCTGGTGGAGCCACGGTGGACGTATTCGGCGGAGGCCGGGTCCAGCTCGGCGACCGCGCGGGTCAGCTGGGCCACAAGCGCCACCACCGGGTTCGCGGTGTCCCGGGACGCCACCGCGACGCCCCGCAGGTCGAACAGCTCGGCCCGGGCGGTCCGGGTGATCACCGCGGCGGCCTGGACGGGCAGCGTGCCCAGCCGCGCCTGGGCGCGGGCGAGCGCCGCCTCGGCGTCCAGCATGGCCTGCAGCCAGGCCCGGTCGCCGACCACCGGCTCGATGCTCGTGCCGGCGCGCACCGGTGAGAGCAGGCCGCTGTCCACCGCCACTTCGAGGGTGTCGATCACACGATCACCCCCGGGAAGCGGGCCGCCCCGGTGGCCGCGCGGTCGGCCACCGCATGTCCGGCCGGCGCGAGCGAGCGCACCTCGGCGGCGATCGCGTCGGCGTCGGCCAGGATCACCGAGTCGCTGCCCGGCCGGATGCCGGCCGCTGTCACCCAGTGCACCGACTCGGTGGGCACACCGAACGCGAACCGGCGCGGGTGTGGCTGATCCTGGGCGTCGACGACCCGGTAGGGACGTTCGGTCACGGCGAGTCCTCCTGTCTCGTACGTGCCGCCGTCGTAGGGGATCCGGTACGGCCGGCACTGTTCGGTGTCGAGCATGTGGCGCAGCAACGGGTCGGCGGTGCCGCGCAGGTCGGGTTCCGGCAGCCGCGCCTCGATGAGGACGCCGGCGCGGACCGGGGGACCGGGCACGGTCCGGGACGTCGCTTCGAACGCGGGTGTCTCGGTGTCGATGACGATCTGGGTGTCCGGCCCGGTCAGTTCCAGCACACCGGCCTCGATCAGCGCGATCGTCTCCTCGATGCGCCGGGCCGGCGGGCCGATCGAGAGGAACGCGTTGAACGGGGTGAACCAGCCGGTCAGCTCATCGCGGTACGAGTCGCCGTCGATCCCGCCGTGATCGACCGCCAGGCGGATCTCGTTGCGCAGGTCACGCAGGACGTCCAGCGCTGCCTTGAGCGGCCCGTCGACGTTGCCGGCCCGCGCGTGCGCAACGTCCCGGGCCAGGTGGTCCAGCGCCCAGGCGCGGAAGTCGTCCCGGTCGCGGAACTCGCGCCCGCGGTACGGGTGGGCCAGCCGGTCCCAGTCCCAGCGCCGCGCCGGCGGTATCGGGTACTCGTCGAGCAGCGCCGGCCGCCGCTCGGCGGGTGTCGCGAGGTAGCGCACGGTGAAGCTCTCGGCCCGGCCGGCGTGCCCGGTGCGGCGCAGCAGCGTCGCGTAGTAGACGCTCTCCACCTCGGCGGCGATCAGCGGCCACACGTCGCGGCGGAACCGGATCGACTCGCCGCGGGCGCGGCGGGCGCGCAGCCGCGCCACGGCCTGCGCGGTCAGCAGCCGGGGCAGGTGCCGGCCGGTCACGCCCTTCTGGTTGTCGCCCCGGGCCTGCGCCGGGATGCCCCGGCGGGAACTGGCGGACAACCTCGGTTCGGCGCCGCTGGGGCGGTACCGCAGCCGTCCGCTCTCCTCGGTGAAGCTGCCGCCCCGGCCGACGGTGAGCAGGATCAGGTGGTCGAAGAACGTCAGGCCCAGCCCGCGCAGCAGCACGGGCGCGCCCGCCGGGATGTGGCCGAGGTCGACGTCGGCGGGGTTGGCCTGGGGGAGATAGGTGAGTCCGTGCACCCGGGACAGGCTCGCCGTGCGTGCCTGCCGGGGATCCAGCCGGGCGGCGGCGTGTCCCAGGGCCAGCACCACGGCGTCCAGGTGGTGCAGCCGGGTGCCGTCGGCCAGCCGGACGCCCTGCGGACCGCCCGGCACGCCCGACGTGTCGGCGCTGGCCACCGCGCGGGAGCGGTGGCACCGGATCGAGACGTGCGGCGGCGCGCGGCGCACGATCCGGCGGAAGCTGGCCCGCAGGTAGTGGCCGTAGAACGCCCGGGTCGGATAGTCGTCGGGGCCGAGGGCGCGCGCCTCGTCGAGCACGTCGGGGTCGAGCGCGCCCCACGGGCCCGCCGACGCCACGCTCCGGGCCCACTCGTACAGGCTCGGCCCGGGCTCGATCGGCCCGGCCAGCCGGCAGCTCGGATCGGTGTAGACGGTGATCTGTGAGGCGACGGTGTTCGTCAGCAGCAGCCGGGACTGGTCGGTGCGCCACACCGCGCCGGCGCCGGGCGCGGCCGGGTCCACCACGTGCACGGTGAGGCTGGCGCAGGCCCGGTCGTGCCGTTCCTGGGCGCAGAGCCGCTCCAGGACGGACAGTCCGCGCGGGCCCGCGCCGACGATGCAGATCCGCAGATGCCGCGGGCCTGTCATCGCACGGCCTCGCTCGGGCGCTCGCCGCGCACCCGGGCGGCGTGCATCCAGGCCACCGCCGTGTGCAGCTCCTGCGGCGTCATCGCGGCGAGCGCCCGGTTGCGGGCCGTCGCCGCGTCCCCGGCGGCGTGCCAGAGCCGGATGCTGTCGCGGGAGACGGCCTGCACCGCGGCGGTCCGCTCCCGCCGTTGCGCGACGTAGCGGCGGAGCACCTCGGGCACCGGCTCGGCGCCGTCGCCGAGCAGGTCGCCGAGCACCACCGCGTCCTCCAGCGCCTGGCAGGCCCCCTGCGCGGCGTAGTGCAGCATGGGGTGCGCGGCGTCGCCGAGCAGGGCGACCCGGCCGTCGGCCCAGTCGTCGACGGGCGGCCGGTCGACGAGCACCCAGGCCCGCCACTCGTCGCTGAGGCGCAGCAGGTCACCGACCGCGCCGAGGCGCGACATCGCGGCCCGGACCAGTGCGCCGTCGGTGGGCCGGCCGGCGAACAGCGTGGGCGCGCCGTCGGCGTGACTGGCGGCCATGTTCAGGTACGCCCCGCCGCTGATCGGGTAGTGCACGAAGTGGCAGTCCGGTCCGGCCCACCAGGTGACCGCGTCCCGGCGTACCCGTGCCGGCACCTGGGACATGGGGACTATGGCGCGGTACGCGGTGATGCCGGAGTTGCGCGGCTCGCCGTCGCCGACGAGCTGGCGGCGGATGCGGGAGTGGATGCCGTCGGCGCCGACCACCATGTCGGCGGGGATCCGTTCGCCGGAGTCCAGGCGCACGGTGGCCTCGGCCGCGTTCTGGTCGTAGCCGGCCACCGAGGCGGCCGGGCGCAGCGTGATCCGGGGCAGCCGCCGGGCGGCGTCGAGCAGGCGGCGGTGCAACTCGGCGCGGTGCACCACCACGTACGGGCTGCCGAACCGGCGCTGGTACCGCTCGGTCAAGGGCATGCTGGTGACGTGGGCGCCGGTCACGCCGTCCATGAACCGCAGTTCCGCCATGGCGACCGCGGTGGCCCGCACCTGCGGTCCCACACCGAGCGCGTCCAGCGCGTGCAGGCCGTTGGGGGCGAGCTGGATGCCCGCGCCCAGCTCGGTGAACTCGGGCTGGCGTTCCAGGACCGTCACGTGATGGCCGTGCGCCGCGACCGCCAGTGCCGTGGCGAGCCCGCCGATGCCGCCCCCGGCCACGACCACGCGCACGGGCGTCCGGGTGCTCATCCGGCCGCGCTGTCCCGGTCGAGCAGCTGCCGGGCCAGCTCCAACCGTTTGATCTTGGTGGTGGCGGTCTGCGGGAGATCCGCCAGGCGCCGCTGCACCGGGCGGGCCATCGGCGGCAGCGTGGCGACCGCGCCGGCCCAGCGGTCGATGTCGATCGGCAGGTCCTCGCTGGTGCAGATCACCGGCACGGGCGGCCCGTCCGGCGCCGGCAGGATGATCACCTCGACGAGCTCGTCCAGCCGGGTGAAGAGCGTGTCCTCGACCGCCAGCGTGCTGCCGAACCCGTCGATCTCGTCGACCTCGCGGTCGAGCAGGTGCAGGCAGCCCAGCCGGGTGCGGTAGCCCAGGTCGCCCATCCGCCACCACGATCCGTGGCGCTGACCCTCGTACCGCTGCTGCTCGCCGAGGTAGGTGACGATGCGCCCGTCGGTGCGTACCTCGATGTAGCCGGGGTTGTCGCGGGTGGGCGGGCGTCCGTTGCGGCTGACCACCCGGATGTCGGTCATGCCGGGGAACGGCATGCCGACGCAGCGCCCGTCGGCGTCCTCGGGCCGGCGGCGGGTGAACGCGCGGGCCGCGACCGGGCCGACCTCGCTCTGCCCGTACAGCTGGCCGAACACCGGCTTGGGATGCGCGGAGGCCCCGAGCATGCGCCGGACCGTGCGCGGGTGGATGGCGTCGAAGGTGCTGCTGAAGTAGCGCACGGTGGCCAGCGGCGCGCGCGGGTCGTCGGCCAGCCGCTCCCACCGCAGGAACGAGTTGGGGTGGGTCTCCAGCACGCCCGGACGATGGGTGAGGAACAGGTCGGTGGCCTGGTCCGGGTCGTTGTCGGCGAGCACCAGCAGCGGGAAGCCGCGCAGCATCGTGATGGCCAGCGCGGTGAACAGGCGCGAGTGCACGAACGAGACGTGGATGGCGACCGGGCAGCGGCGCCGCACCAGCGCGGCGACCGACGCCTGCGGGCGGTAGCGCGCCTGCAGCGTCCGTCCGGTGTGCACGGCCAGCTTCGGCAGCCCGGTGGTGCCGGAGGTGTGGGTGACCAGGGTGGGGTGGTCGGGGGACATGACGATCGGCGGGACGCTCGGCACACCGGTCAGGGCGCGCAGCGAGGTGGCCGACGGATGGTCACCGGAGGCGAGCAGCACCCCGGCGACCGCCGGGAACACGGTGTCCGCCAGTTCCCCGTCGAGGGTGGCGCGGTCGGTCAGCAGGTACGGCCGGCCGGCCCGGCGGATCAGGTGCAGCACCGTGGTGGCGTCGAGGTGGGGGGAGAGCAGCACCGGCACGGCCCCGATCCGGGCCAGCGCGCACGCGCTCAGCGTGATGTCGAAGTTGTGCGACTTGTGGACCACCACGCGGTCGCCCGGTCGTACGCCGGCGGCGTGCAGGCGGGCGGCCAGGTCGGCGACCAGGCCGGCGACCGCGCCGACGGTGAGCCGCCGACCGAGTTCCGGCGCCACGTCGAGGTCGTGGTCGAGGGTGATGCTGTTGTCCGGGTGCCGGGCCGCGGCCCGGTCGAAGAGTGTGCCCAGTCGGATGCCGCGATTGGCGATCGTCTGCAGCAACATGTCCGGCTCCTACCGTTCGGTCTCGATGATCGACTTGAGTCGGCGCAGCGTCTCGTGCAGATCGGCGCCGACCTTGGCGCCCCATTCGGTGACGAAACGCCGGCGCTCGTCGTCGTCCATGTCTCGGGTGATCTTGCGGATGCCCTCGGTGGGCTCGTCCATCCGGAAGTGGTGCGTCAGGCGGCAGCCGGCGCCCTCGGGGCTCATCCGGAAGGCCCACACGCTGCTCTGGGCGCGCCCCCGGCTGTCCCGCATCGCCCAGCTGAACTCGACGCCGGGGATCGCGGTGTGCACCTGCGACTCCGTGGTCCAGACGCCGCGGACGACCGGCGCCCAGGCGACGACGTCCTCGCCACGGACGTTGTGGCCGCGGAACACCGCCCCGGCGGCGCCGGGACGGCCGCTGATCCACTCGCCTCCGGTGCACTCGGTGCTCCACTCCCGGCACCGGGGAAGGTCACTGACGAGCGCGTAGACCTCGTCCGGAGTGGCGTCGACGACGATTTCCGCCTGCGATTCGAACAGTGGCGTGGTGGTATCGGTTTCGGCCATGCGGAGAATCGTCGTTATCGGCTTCCCGAAGGGTCAAAGTGTTCGACTCTGATTCATCAGGTTCGACGTCTTTCGTGGCCGGGACGCCTATAATCCGGCGCAGATCCGCGACGCGACTAAGGACACGGGAAGAGCCATGGGGGGGAGCACGGAACAAGGCGCCGCCGTGCCCGGCTCCGCCGACGACGCCGGGGTGCCGCACGACGAAGGCGGTCTGCTGCGGGACATCGCCCGGCAGGGCCGGCGGCTGCTCGACGCGCCGGCCGCCTTCGTCGCCGTCGTGTCCGAGGACGGACCGACGATCACGGTACGGGCGGCGGACGGCCCCCACGAGGACGGCCGGCTGGACCTGCCCGGTCACCATCCCTCCGGGGCGGCGCTGCTGGACGGATCGCCGCTGTGGTGCGGTGACGCGGAATCCGCCCCGGCCGCCGCGCCGGTGTCCGGATCGGACGACGACGGCGCACTGCACGCGGTGGTCGCGGTACGTCTGGGCCACCTGCGCGGATACGCCCCCCGCCGGTCCGTCGCCGCGCTGTACCTCGCCGACCGGCGCCCCCGGACGGTCACCGAGGGGGAGCGCGTCCAGTTGACCTCGTTCGCCCGGCTCGCCGGCGCGGCGATGGAGAAGACGCAACTGCTGGACGTCGCGATCGCCCGGCTCTACGGGCTGGAGCAGCAGTCCGCCCGTACCGCCGCCGACCTGGACCGGATGCGGGCGCTGCGCTCCGCGCACTACGGCTTCATCGACCTGGCCGTGGCCCGCGGCGACGCGCGCGCCTTCGTGGTGGAGGCCGACCGGCGTCTCGGCGCGTCGGTGCGGCTGTGCACCGACGACGGTCTGGTGGTCGCCGCGAGCCGGTCCGCCGCCGCCGGACCGGAGCCGGGCGTGCCGGACGGCCGCCGCATGGTCGTCCCGGTGCTGGCCGGCGACCGGCGGATGGGAGACCTGCTGCTGGAGATGGACAGCCCGCTCGCCGACCCGGACGGGCAGCTCCTGCTCCTGATCGCCCAGGCGGCGGCGGTGATCCTGCGCCAGCTCGACGACAGCCGGGAGAGCCAGGCCCGCCGTGCCCTGCTCAACGAGCTGATCACCACGCCGCAGCCCACCGGCACGCTTGTCGAACGGGCCCGGCGGCTGGGCGTGCGGCTGGACCGGCCGTACGTCGTGGTGGTGTTGCGCCCGGACGGCGTCAGCCCGCACTGGGCGTCGATGTGGAGCGCGGCGTTCGCCGCCCGGGGTGACGGTCTGTCCGCGCTGCACGACGACGACATCGTGCTGCTGCTGCCGGGGGAGGCCGACCCGGCCGAGATCGCCCGGACGGCGGCGGAGGAGTCGGGCGCGCTCTTCGGCCGCCCGGTGACGGCCGCGGCGTCCGACAGCGGTTCCGGGCCGGAGCGGGTGGCGGTGCGCTACCGGCAGGCGCTGCGCTGCCTCGACGTCATGATCTCAATGGAGCTGGCCGGTCGCGGCGTGTCGGTACGGGAGCTGGGTTTCCTGCCGATGCTGCTGGCCGGCCGGGAGGGCATCGACCAGTTCATCGACGCCACCCTCCAGCCGGTGCTCGACTACGACCGGCACCGCGACGGCGACCTCGCCCGCACGCTCGACGCGTACTTCGAGGCCGGCCGCAGCCCGACCAACGCGGCGGAACTGCTGCACATGCACCCGAACACGGTCACCCGGCGGCTGGACCGGGTGAAGCGCCTGCTCGGCCCGACCTGGCAACTCCCGGCACGGGCGCTGGAGATCCAGCTCGCGCTACGCCTGCACCGCCTGCTCACCGAGCTGTGACGCCGCGCCGTCCGGGACGACCAGGGCCCGCCGTCCGCGCATCTCGCCGTCCTCCACCATCCGGTGCGCCTCCCGCATCGCGGACAGCGGAAGGCGCACCACCTCGCGCGGGCGCAGCCGGCCGGCCGCGAGCAGCCGGTTGATGAAACCGGCCGCCTCCGCCAGTTCCGCGGTCGTGGCGAGCGAGATGACGAAACCGACTATCGACCTGTCGTTCGTGTACAGCTCACCGGCGGGCAGCGCCGGACGGGTCCGCGCGCCCGCGAGCAGCACGATCCGCCCCCGTACGGCGAGTTGCCCGACCGCCAGGTCCAGGTCGTTGGTCCCGGAGGTGTCCAGGTAGACGTGGACGCCCTCCGGGCAGGACGCGGCGAGCCGGTCACCGAGATCCGGTGCGGCGTAGTCGACCACCTCGACCGCGCCGGCGGCCCGGCAGAACGCCTCGTCCCGGGGCGCCGCGGTGGCGACCACGCGCGCGCCGAGCGCCTTCGCCGTCGTGATCAACGCGGAGCCGACGTTGCCGCCGCCACCGCCCACCACCACCGTCTCACCGGGGCGCAGGCGGCCGTGCACCGCCAGCGCCAGGTAGGCGGTGGCGGCCGGGTGCAGCACGGTGACCGCCTCCACCGAGGCCGCCGCCGGTAGCGGGTACAGCCGGTCCGCGGGCACCACCACCTGCTCGGCGGCCGCGCCCTGACGTCCGCCGTGGCCCAGGCTGTTGCACCAGACCCGGTCGCCGGGGCGGAAGCCGGCCACGCCGTCACCGGCGTGCGCGACCACGCCCACCACGTCCCGGCCCACCACGAACGGCAGCGGGACCGGCGTACGGTACGTGCCGGCCCGCACGAACGTGTCGACGTGGTTGACGGTGGTGGCGAGCGTGTCGACCAGCACGTCGGTGGGGCCCGGCCGGGGCGCGGGCAACTCGCCGTACCGGATCTCGGTGGCCGGGCCCAGCCGGTCGACGTAGGCGGCCCGCACTGTCGTCATCGGCGGGCCGGCCCGCCGTCGTCGTTCTGGAAGAACGCCATGCGCGACGACTGGTCCGCGTACGGGCTCGGCGTCGGCGGCTTGTCCAGGACGATCCCGAACCACCGCCGGTACGCCTCCAGCAGCGCGTCGTCGTCGGTGAGCGTCTCGACGCTCCGGCGGTCGCCGGCGATGACCGTCAGCACGTCGCCCTGCAGCGTGACCCGGCCGTCGGCGGTGGGCAGCGTGCAGAACATGTTCCGCAGGAACGGCGAGTCCGGGCAGGTGCGGTACCACCACAGGTTCTGCCGGAAGTCGGCCAGGTCGGCCGGCTCGTCGTAGAACCGGTACTGCAGCGCGTCGTTGCGGTACACGTCGACGACCCCCGGCTCGACCCGCCGGGTGGCGAACCGGCCGTGCGGGTCCCCGTACGGCTCGGCCGCGTCGAGCCGGAACGGGAACCGGCTGTTCTTGCCGAAGCCGACGTCGACCAGCCAGCGGGAGCCGGTCTCGGGCAGGTCCACGGTCAGCATCAGATGATTGTGCGGGCCGTTGAACCGCCCGGAGAGCCAAACCCGCCCCTGATGCAGCGTCACCGCGAAACCCAGCGCCCGCAACAGGAAGAACAGCGAGGTGTTGATCTCGAAGCAGCCGCCGCCGCGGCGCTGGCGGATCACCTTGTCCAGCACCCGCTCGTCCATGTAGATCTCGTGGCCCAGGTGGTAGTCCAGGTTCTCGAACGGCACCGTGAACGTGTGGCGCTCCTGCAGGTCGCGCAGCGCCGCGAGGTCCGGCCGCTCGGGGCGGGCGGCGCCGATCCGGTCCAGGTAGCCCCGCACCTGCTCGTCGGTCAGCACGGCTCAGTCCCGCTCGTACGACATGCGCATCGACTTCTTGACGTGCGGACTCGGCTTCGGCGGCGCGTCCAGCTTGATGCCGAAGTACTTGTCGTACGCCGCCAGCAGGTCGTCGTCGTTGGTGAGCCGCTCGATCCGCCGCTCGTCGCCGTCGATCACGACGAGCTTGTTCTCCCGCAGGATGATGCGCCCGTTCTCGGTCGGCAGCGTGCAGGAGAGGTTCTGCAGGAACGGCGAGTCCGGTGAGGTGCGGTACCACCACAGCACCTGCATGCCGTCGGCCGCCACGACCGGCTCGTCGTAGAAGCGGTACTGCAGCGCGTCGGCCCGGAAGACGTCGGTGGCGTTGTCGGCGACCCGCTTGGTGGAGAAGGTGCCGTGCGGGTCCTCCTGCGGCTGCGGCGACTCCAGCAGCAGCGGGTAGCGGCTGCTGCGACCCAGGCCGACGTCGCTCAGCCACCGCTGCTCGCCGATGCGCACCGTGGTCACCGAGTGGTTGTACGGCGGCGTGAACTCGTGCCCGAGCCAGACCCGGCCCTGGTGCAGCGTGACGTCGAAGCCCAGCGCCTCCAGCAGGTAGTGGAACGCGTTGTTGATCTCGCCGCAGCCGCCGCCGCGGTTCTGGTACACGATCTTCTCGACCACCCGCTCGTCGATGAAGATCTCCTTGCCGAGGTGGTAGTCGATGGTCTCGAACGGCACCGTCAGCTCGTGCTGCGCGTGCAGCAGCCGCAGCGACTCGGCGTCGAGCCGCTCCGGCCGGGCCACACCGATGCGGTTCAGGTACGCGTCGACAAGCGTGTCGTCGAGCATGTGGTCACTCTCCTGTCGAGGGGAAACGGGCGAACAGCTTCGCCGCGTTGGACCGGTTGACCGCGGCCCACCACCCCGGATCGAGGTCCGCGTGGCGCGCCACTCCCGCACCGATCGAGGCGCCGAAGGACTCCGGCATGAACGGGTAGTCGGAGCCGACCAGGACCCGTTCCGGATCGGCGAACAGCCGCAGCGAGGCGAGCGCGTGCCGGCCGCACATCGCCACGTCGAAGTAGAGGCGGCGGAGCACGGCGAGGGGATCGTCCGGCAGGCGGTCGGCGAGATCGCGGTTGATGACCGGGCCGTAGGTGAGCCGGTCGGCGTAGTAGGTGACCCCGCCGCCGCCGTGCGGCAGGATGATCCGCAGCTCGGGGAACCGCTCCAGCGTGCCGTTGTAGAGCAGCTGCGCCACCAGCCGCACCGTCTCGAACGGGAACTCGTACAGCGACAGCGGCAGCCCGAAGGCGGGCTGGCCGGTGGCCGGCGGCACCGCTGGGTGCACGAAGATCGGCGTACGCCGCCGCTCGGCCTCGGCCAGCAGCGGATCGAGCCGGCGGTCGCCGACGTAGAGCCCGTCGTAGTTGGTGAGCAGCCCGAGCCCGTCCAGGCCCAGCACGTCGATGGCGTGGACGAACTCCGCCACGCAGTCGTCGAGGTGGGGGAAGGGCAGCACCGCGAACGCGCCGAAGCGGCAGTCGCCGGCCGCCACGAACTCGGCCAGGTACTCGTTCAGCCGCCGCGCGAGAGCGCGGCTGCGGGCGCGGTCCAGCGGGGGTACGCCCGGCCACAGGCTGACGATCGCGGCGCGTATTCCCTGCCGGTCCATCATGGCGAGGCTGCCCGCCCGGCTCCACGTGGGGCGGTCGACTCCGGAAAGAACAGTGGAACCGCCCAATTCGCGAAGCTCGGCCGCATAGAAATCGGGAATTATGTGATGGTGCACGTCGATGGCGTCCATCCACGGTGACCCGGCCGGACCGTTTACGGGGTTGGCGTCCACATCCGCATAGTGGTGACCGGAGCGCGCCCGGCCAAGGCGGTGCGGGTGAATATGTCACGTCGGTTCCGGCGGTTGCCCTGCCCGTTGCGGGTGCCATACATTGACCGCAGGTCTGGTCTGGAGGACCGTCGACACTATTCGCCGCGAAGTCGGTGCCCGTCCTTATCGCAATTTTCGCGATCGACGGCTGGTGAAGAAATGGACCTGGCGCATGCTCACATATTCGCGTGGCGACCGGCCGATCGGTGTGCTCGGCACCGGCTCCTACCTGCCCGGCCGGGTGGTGACTAACGACGAGGCGGCCGAGCACGCCGGCGTGACCGGCGACTGGGTGTACGAGAAGACGGCCATCCGGCAGCGGCGGTGGGCCAAGCCGGACGAGGCGACCTCCGACCTGGCGATCGGAGCGGCGCGCATCGCGCTCGCGGACGCCGGCGTCGACGCGGCGGACCTGGCGCTCGTCGTGGTGGCCACGTCGACGCCGGATTCGCCGCAACCACCCACGGCCAGCGTCGTCGCCCACGAGATCGGCGCCGGACGGGGTACCGCCGCGTTCGACGTCAACGCGGTGTGCAGCGGCTTCAGCTACGGGCTCGCGGTCGCCGAGCGGTTGGTGACCGCAGCGGGGGACCGGCCGGCGCTGGTGATCGGCGCGGACGTCTACTCGCGCATCCTGTCGCCGCAGGACCGCCGCACAGTGGTGCTGTTCGGCGACGGCGCGGGCGCCGCGGTGATCGGGGTCGGTGGCGCGCACCGGGTCGTGGCCACCCGGCTGCTCAGCTTCGCCGAGGCGCGCGGGCTGATCGGAGTGGCGGCCGGTGGCAGCCGCCTGCCGGCCTCGGAGCAGACGCTCCGCGACGGCTCGCACCACTTCCGGATGGACGGCCGGGGAGTACGCGAGTTCATCGACACGTACGTGGTCGCCGGCATCGCCGAGTTCCTGGCCGAGCACGGTGTGCCGCCGCACCGGCTCGGGCATCTGGTGCCGCACCAGGCCAACGGCCGGATCCTCGCCTCGATGGCGGAGCGGCTCGGGCTGCCCTTCGACCGCGTCGCCAGCACGTACACCGCCTACGGCAACACCGGCGCCGCCGCGGTGCCCATCACCTACGACCAGCTGTGCCGCTCCGGCCGGGTCCGCGTCGGCGACCTCGTGCTGCTCACCGCATTCGGCGGCGGGATGTCCATGGGGATGACCCTGCTCCAGGCCGGCTGAACCGTCCGGGCGGGCGCCGGTGCCCGGTGGTCACCGGCGCCCGGCGCGCGTCAGGAGGTGCGCCGCAGGGCCGGCTCCGGCCGGCCGTGCGTCGCGAGCACCGTGTGCGCCGCCGACGCCAGCGTCACGTGGCGGTGCCAGCCCCGGTACGAGCGGCCGGTGAAGTCGCGCAGCCCCACCTGGTCGCCGGTGGACTCCAGGTCGTCGGTGACCCGCCGGACCAGCGCCGCCCGGCCGACCAGGTCGGCGAGGCCGATGTCGCCGCGACTGGTCAGCCACAGCTGGCCGGGCTCACCGCGCCCCGGCGCGCTCAGCTCCACCAAAAGCAGGGGATCGTAGCTTCGGGTGCTGGGCAGCCGAACCGCGACGGTGCCGGCCAGCACCGGCGGGCGCGCCGTGAGCCCGAAGACCGGCCGGCGCTGGTGCCGTACGGTCGCCGCCAGGTCGCCGGCCGGCTCGGCGGTGGCGCCGGCGGCCGGGACCAGCCGCAGGCCGGCCGGCACCCGGACCAGCACCGGCGCTCCAGCGGCCCGTAACCGGCGGACCACCGCCTCGACGTCCATCTCCCGCGCGTCCACCACGACCAGCTCGCCGGCCGGCGCCCCCAGTTCCAGGTACGCCTCGACGGTGCAGGCGCCCAGCGACTGGGCGACCAGGTCGTCCGGGATGGCCGCGCGCCGGCGGCGCTTCTCGTCGGACAACCAGTCCTCGTTGAGGTGCAGCCGCCAGTTGACCGGCGTGACGACGCTCGTCGAGGCCGCCCAGAGACCAACCGCGTGCTGCGCGTTGAGGGACTGCCCCAGGCCCGGCGAGTACCGGCGGCCGACGCCCACCGAGTGCGTCCCGGCCTTGCGGATCAGGGTCGGTTGCAGCACCCAGGTCCGGGCCCCGCAGAGGCGCGTGACGTGCCGGGCGAGCGCCCGCCGGACCGGCATCCAGTCCCAGGTGGAGTCGCTGACGAAATGGTGCAGCGCCTGCTCCGCGGCGGGTTCCGTGGAGATCGCGGCGATGTTGCGGATCGACTTGCGTCCCCGGGCCAGCAGCAGCCCGCGGACGTACTCCCGGCCGCGCCGTCGCTGATCGCTGCGCGGCAGCCCGGCCAGGATGTCGTCGCACAGATCCGTCAGGTCCTCGTCCAGCAGCATCCTGCCTCCTCGCGGCGCGGCGGCGAATGCACACGAGCTTGGAACCCGCGGCGAGGATGGTCGAGGTGCTGGCGGCACCGCCCTCGGGGCCACAGTGGTTGGCCGAGGCGCAGGTCGCCGGGAGGCCCGCGGGGCGGGCGTCACTTGCCGATGTGCAGCGCCTCCCGGATGAACATCTGCGCGAAGGTCGGCGCGCCGGTGGTGGTGACCACGTCGATGAACTGGCCGACGTGGAGGTCCTCGGTCGCCTCCCGGACGAGCAGGTCGGCCAGGTCGGTGCGGGAGGTGAACCGGCCGGGGAGCCGGCGCGGCTCGGCCCGGTAGTCGGTGACGCCGTCACCGTCGAAGAGGCCGGCCGGACGAATGACGGTCCAGTCCAGACCGCTTTCCGACACCACCTTCTCCATCCGCGCCATGTCCTCGTAGACGGTGCGTCCCATCCGCAGCAGGATCGGTGCGATGATCTTCTTGAACGTGAACGTCTCGCCCTCGGCGTGCTCGCCGCTGGTGCCGGTCGACGTCACGCAGACCAGCCGGCGCAGGCCGTGGGCCCGCATCGCGGCGATCATGTTGGCGGCGCCCTCGGAGTAGGTTCGCACCGTCTCCTTCGTGTACGGCACACCCAGCGTCGAGATCACCGCCTGCTGGCCGGCGACGGCGGCGTCGACAGCCGCGGCGTCCAGCACGTCGGCGCCCACGACCCGCAGGTTCTCGCCCCGCACCGGGAAGGACTCCGGACGCCGGGTCACTGCTGTGACGACGTGGCCCCGGGCCATCGCCAGCTCGGTGGCCAGCCGGCCGGTGGGGCCGTTCGCGCCGAACACCACGAGTCTCATCTGGCCCCACCTCTTCGTCGGCGCGAGGGTCGAACGACGGTCCAGCAGTCGAACAACGTTCCGGTGCCCGACCAATGTACTACGCTCACGGGCGGAACAGGCAGATTTCGGGCGAGGCGGGTGACGGGATGGCGGAGCGGAGCCGGAGCCTGTGGCTGCGGACGACGTCGGCCGGGCGGCCCGACCCGCCACTGACCGTCGAGCGCATCACCGCCGCCGCGGTCGAGCTGCTGGACGAGGACGACGTCGGGCAGCTCACCATGCGCCGCCTCGCCGACCGCCTCGGCGTCGGCACCACCACGCTCTACTGGCACGTGGACACCAAGGAGGACGTGATCGACCTCGCGGTCGACGCGGTGTTCGCCGCCACGCCGCCACCGCCACCTGGCGACGACTGGCGGGCGGACGTCACGACGCTGCTGACCGAGCGCCGTGCCGCGCTGCTGCGGCACCCCTGGTCGGCGGTGATGCGACGACGCCCCGCGGTCGGCCCCGGCTTCCTGTCCTGGATGGAGTTCCTCCAGGCCACCCTGACCCGCGCCGGGTTCACCTCCCGGGACGTCACCGCGGCGAGCTGGGTGCTCTACAGCCACGTCCAGGGCTCCGCGGCCAGCCAGGCCACGCTGCGGTGGTCGGCGGCCGAACGCCGGGAGGGCCAGCTGATGCTGGAGCGGCACAGCGCCAGCTATCCCACACTGGCCGCGCAGCGGCACCTGCTCGACGACGACTGGGACACGAACTTCGCGCTCGGGCTGGCGTACGTGCTCGACGGTCTGACCGCCCGCGCCGCAGCCGGCGCCACCTGAGGCCGGACACGCCGAACCGGCCCGCGCCGGGCGGGCCGGTTCATGTCGGAGTCAGAGGCCGAACTTCTCCGCCAGCAGCCGGCGGTCCACGTACCTGATCGCCGACGTGGTCTGCTCGCGGCCGATCTTGTACGCGGTGGCCACCTCGACCAGCCGCAGCGCCTGGTACTCGAGGGCGGCGAGGTTGTCCTCGTGGACGTTGTTCGCCTCGTGCCGGGAGACGCTGCACGTGCCGTACGGCGCGCCGTTGTTCGGCAGGCCGAGCACCTCGACGCTGGAGCCGTTCGGGACGATCAGCGAACCCCAGTGGCAGATGCAGTTGTGCAGCGCCAGGATGGCCGCCTGCTGCCCGGCGTGCGGCATCGAGCCGGACGCGAACACGGACACCACCTTGTTCGCCAGGTCACCCGGAATGGCGACCGGTCCGGAGTGGTCGATGAAGTCGAGGATCTGCGGAGCCGGCAGCCCGTAGTGCACCGGCGTGCCGATCATGATGGCGTCCGCCGCGACCAGGTCCGCGAGCGTGGCCACCGGGACGTCCGCGGTCTCGGCGTTGAGCTCGGCGTACGCCTTGTGGTCGAGCACCATCGGGCTGGGCAGGTCGGGCACCTTGTAGAGCTGCGCCTCCGCGCCCGCCTTCACCGCCGCAGCCGCCGCTGCCACGGCCATCTGGTAGGTATTCCCGCTGCGGGAGTGGAAGATGATTGCCACCTTGATCACAGGAACGCTCCTCACGAGTCGATGCGCCTGGGCATCGCATGGACCATCTACGGGCATCCTGTCGGCCGCGCCCCGCCCGGCAAACGGCGCGGATCTTAGTTAGTCACCTCGATGTCCGCCGGGGCCGCGACCTGACAGAACCGGCCCGTCGTCGTTGACCGGTCCGTCCCGGTCCGGGTGTGCTGCGCCCATGTCGAACGCTTCCGCGGAACCGCCCGCCGCACCCACCGACCCCGCCGCGCTCCTGCCCCTGTTCGAGCGCGCGTTCAACAACCGCGATCTCGACCAGCTGGAGCGGCTCTACGAGCCGGACGCCCTGCTGATCCTCGCCCCCGGCACGGTCCTGACCGGCGACCAGAGGCGCGCGCGCAGCCGGGAGGAGCAGCACTTCCTGCCGATCAAGGTGGCCGTCCGCCACCAGTACGTCACCGGCGACATCGCCCTGGTGATCAACGACTACGTCCACGAGGGAACCGGACCCGACGGCACCCCGATCCGGATCGAGGGCACCGCCGTCGACGTGCTCCGGCGCGGCGCGGACGGCGCCTGGCGCTGCGTCATCAGCAACCCCGCCGGACTGGGCGCCGCCGGTCCCACCGCACCCTGACCACTGTCGACACCGGGCCGCAGCGGCGCCGGTGACCGGTCGGCCGGACGGTCAGCCCGTCAATCGGGCGACGATGTCGGCGGCCGGGCCCGGCGCGGCGGACGCGAAACCGGTCCCGGCCCACAGGTTCAGCGCCTCGGCGTCACCGAGACGTGCCGCCGCGGCCCGGATCGGCGCGGTCAGGTGGTGCACCGCCGGATAGGCGACCGGCGCCGCCGCGGAGTAGGCGTCGGTGAAGCGGTTGGCCAGGGCCCGCGCCGGATGACCGGTGAACGCCCGGGTGACAACGGTCCGGCGGAAGTCGCCGGAGAGCATCGCGGCGCGCTGCGCCGGCCGGGTGCCGGCCTCGTCGGCGAGCAGGAACGCGGTGCCGCTCTGCACCGCCGCCGCGCCGGCCGCGCGCAGCCCCGCGACATCCTCGGCGGACGAGGTTCCGCCGGCCACGACGACCGGCAGGTCCGTGACCGACCGTACGGCGGCGAGCAGGTCCCGCGCCTCGCCGCGCGGCCGGTAGCCGGACGGATCGGTGGTCGAGGCGTGCCCGCCCGCCGTGCCCGCCTGCGCGACGAGCGCGTCCGGTCCGGCGGCGACCGCCCGGCGGGTCTCGTCGGCCGAGGTGACGGTGATCAGCACGTGGCATCCGGCGTCGCGCAGCGCCCGCACCACGCCCGCCGGCGGTACGCCGAACGCGAAGCTCACGAGCGGGACCGCGTACGCCACCGCCAGGTCCACCTTCGCGGCGAAGTGGTCGTCGTCGTGCCGGCGCGGCGTCGGCAGGTCCACCCCGTACCGCTGCGCCTCCGGCAGCAACAACCGGCGGTACGCCTCCACCCGCGCCGGGTCCGGCTCGGCGGGGGTCGGCACGAAGATGTTGAGCCCGTACGGCACGCCGGCCGCGCGCGTCGCGCGTACCTGGTCCTCGACGGCCTCGGGGGTCTGGTAGCCGGCGGCGAGGAAGCCGACCGAGCCGGCCCGGGCGGCAGCGGTGACCAGCGCCGGGTTCGACGGACCTCCGGCCATCGGGGCGACCACGAGGGGAGGGAGCAGCTCGGTCATGGCGTGACCCTACGTCGGTTCCGGACGACAGCGAGTGCGGGGAACCCCGTCCAGGGGTTCCCCGCACCCTGTGGGGGAAGGGCTCAGATCCGGGCCGCTTCCTCGACCCCGGCCGGGGGAACCGGGGCCGTCTTCGCCCGCCGTCCGGGCATCCACCAGTTGGCCTTGCCGCACAGCTCCATCACCGCCGGGACGAGGATCATCCGGACGATGGTGGCGTCGACGAACACCGCCACCGCCATGCCCAGGCCGACCTGCTTGACCGAGACGTCGGGGCCGAGCATGCCGGTGGTGAACACGGCGATCATGATGGCGGCTGCCGCCGTGATCACCTTGGCGGTACGGGCCAGACCGCGGGTCACGGCACGGCGGGTGTCGCCGGTGCGCTCGTACTCCTCACGGATCCGCGAGATCAGGAAGACCTCGTAGTCCATGGAGAGGCCGAACAGCAGCGGGAACATCATCATCGGCACCCATGTCGTGATCGGCATGGAGGTGGGGAAGCCGAGGGCGGACCCGAGCCAACCCCACTGCACGATCGCCACCAGCACACCGAACGAGGCGCCGATGGACAGCAGGTTCATCACCGCCGCCTGCAGCGCGATCGTGACCGACCGCACCAGCACGACGAGCAGCAGCAGGGACAGCAGGATGACCACGGTGATCATTACGGGCAGCCGGGAGCTGGTCTCCTCGGCGAGGTCGATCGCGCCGGCGTTCGGGCCGCCGAGATAGACCTCGCGGCCGCCGGACGCCGCGGGGAGCACGTCGTCGCGCAGCTTGTGCACCAGGTCCGCGGTGGCCTCGTCCTGGGCGCCGGTGCGGGGGAAGGCCATGAAGACGGCGGCCTGCCCGTCCTGGCTGATCCGGGGCGGCGTCGCGTACGCCACGCCCTCGGTGCCGCTCACCGCGGCGACGACCGGACCGAGGTCGCTGTTTCCGTCGCCGACCTCGGCGGCGAAGATCAGGGGAGCGCCGTAGCCGGGGCCGAAGCCCTCGGACAGGATCTCGTACGAGGTGTAGCTGCTGCGGTCGCGGGGCTGGACGCTGGCGTCGGGCAGGCTCAGCCGCATCGACAGCAGCGGCGCGGTCAGCACCAGCAGGATGGCGGTTGCCCCGAGCGCGGCGATGACCGGGCGGCGCTGCACCACGCCGGCCCAGCGTTCCGCGAGCGTGCGGCGCTCCTGCTTCGGCGCGTCGGAGCCGGCCTGCCGAAGGGGGCCCCGGCGCGGTACGCGCAGACCCTGGATCTTGTAGCCGGCGAAGCCCAGGAAGGCCGGCATCAGCGTGACCGCGGCGATCATCGTCACCAGCACCGTCGCCGAGGCCCCGAGCGCGACGCCGTTCATCATCTTCTGGCCCATGGCGATCAGGCCCAGCAGCGCGATCATCACGGTGGTGCCCGCGAAGAGGACCGCGTGACCGGCGGTGGTGATGGCCTTGACCGTGGCGCTCTCGGGATCGTCCCCCTCCACCAGGCTGTCCTTGAAGCGGGTGAGGATGAACAACGCGTAGTCGATGCCGACGCCGAGGCCGATCAGCACGGCGATGAGCACCGTGAAGTCCGGTGAGGGGACCAGGTGTCCGACGAGCTTCATCAGCGCGACGCCGCCGAGCACCGCCAGCAGCGCGGTGACGATCGGCAGGCCCATCGCCACCAGCGAGCCGAACGCGAGGAACAGGATCACCGCGGCGGTCACCACGCCGACCGCCTCGGCCGGTCCCTGCGGGGGCGTCTCCGCCTTCTCCGCCCGCTCGCCGCCCAGCCCCAGCGTCACGCCGTCGCCGGAGGCGTCCTTGACCGTGTCGACGAGTGGCTTGGCCTCGGCCTTCTCCACGTCCATCGAGGTCAGCGGGATCGTCGTCCGGGCGATGCGGCGGTCGGCGGTGACCAGGTTGCGGTCGTCGTAGGGCGAGACGATCGGCCCGGTCACCGGTGAGGCGTCCAGGTCGGAGATGACCTTCTCGATCTTCTGCCGCGCCGCCGGGTCGTCGATGCCCCGCTCGGCCTTGATGGCCAGAGTGAGCGTGTCGCCCCGCTGCTCGGGGAAGTGCTTCTCGATCAGGGCCTGCGCCCGTGCGGAATGGGAGTCCCCGCCGGAGTAGACGTTGTCCGGGGCGGCGCCGTAGCGGAAGCCCAGGAACGCCAGGGCGATGACGCCGACGATCCAGGTCAGGAGCACCAGTCGACGACGCCGGTAACAGAACCGCGCCAATCCCGCCAGAGCTCCGTCTGTGCGGGGAGTCTCGGTAGGCATCATCTTCTCCTCAAGTCAATAAGCGCTCTACCTAATGGTCGTGAACAGGCACTTCTGTGTCGCCGTACGGATGCAGGCACTTCCTGGACGTCGCTACCACGGTTGCGGTACTCCATTTGCAGTACACCTGTCGGTATCCGGTCAGCGCCGTATCCTGCGCTTTCTCTGTCGGCAGAGCGGTGCCGTGACCAGCCGCCGTCGACCGCCCGCGGGAGCGGTCGCGTCCGGACCGGGCAGGAGTGACGCCGTGTTCCGGTCGGAGCTTGTTTCACCTGGTCACGATGGTGCTGGACGTTCGGCCGGCCAGTCCGGGACGGTCCGCGGCGAGGGCTGTTTCGGTCATGCGTGCGAGTTCTGCCAATCGTGGCATTGTTTAGGTAAGTCCGATATCAGCGGGATGCTGCCTGATATATGACGGCTGCGCCGGGGCCTGCCGGATAGTTATGATGAGCGACGACGGTGATCGATGGCAAATGTGGTTGCTGTGGGGTAGCGTCATCGACCGAGTCCAGGCTTTTCTTGAGCTGTGTGCGCATATTCCGGGGGGATTATGACAACGGGACGGCCGCGGGAGAACGAGGCGACAGCCGCAGCACGAAATCCGGTGTGCGCCGCCGGGGGGCCGGTGTCCCAGCCGGGGGGCGGAGGGAGCGACGAGCAGGTCCTGCGCGAGATCCTCGGGGTCGACGTGCACCGCGAGCTGATTGACTTCGCGGGCGGTGCCGGCGGAAATCCGCACCTGGTCGCCGAACTGGCGCGCGGGCTCGCCGAAGAGGGATTGATCCGGGAGAGAAATGGTCGGGCGGAATTGGTTTCCCGTCGAATTCCCCGGCGTGTGCTGAGTTTTGTCATGCGGCGATTGAATGACGTGAGCGCCGGCTGCCAGCAGTTTCTGAAGGTTGCCGCCGCATTGGGCAGATCCTTCATGCTGGAGGACGTCTCGAGAATGCTGGGCAGATCGTCGGCGGCCCTGCTCCCGCCGGTGGACGAGGCGATCGCCTCGGGCTTCGTCGTGGCCGCCGAGCATCAGCTCGCCTTTCAGAGCGATTTCCTGCTGCGCGGCATCATCGAGGCCATTCCCGGGCCGGCCCGCGACGCCTTACGACGTGAGGCGATGAGCCTTTCCGGGCGACGCAGCCCGGTGGCCGACCGGAATCGCCGGATGGACGCCGCGACTGCCGCGCCGGTGAGCGCGACCGGAGAGGACGCCACCGGATCCTGTTCCCGCGCGCACCGCCTGATCATGAGCGGGAACGCCGAGGCCGGCGTCCGTGTCGCCGAGGCGGTTCTCGCCGGCCCGGCCGCGTCGCCCGCCGCCCGGCGTGACGCGCAGGCGTGTCTGGTGCTGGCCGATCTCCTGCTCGGCGGCGAGGGCACCGATCCGCTGACCGAGGCGATCCTGCGGGAACGCGACGCCGAGTCCGGTGACGCCGCGCTGGCGATGGCGCTGACCGCCCGGTCCACCGGGCTGTGGTCGGCGGGAAAGCTGGCCGACGGCCTGGAGCTGGGACGGGCGGCGGTGCGGGCCGGCGCGGAGGCTGAACCGGTGTGGCGTCTGCACGCCCAGCTCGCGCTCGCCGGCAAACTCGCGAACCTGCGTGAGTTCGACGAGGCCGAGGCGCTGATCAACGAGGCGGAGGCCGGCCTGCGCGGACTGCCCGCGCCGATCTGGACGGCCGCGCCGGCGGTGATGCGGTCCCGGCTGCTGCTGCAGGCCGGGCGGATCGGGGACGCGCGCCGGGAGGCGGCGCTGGCCACCGCCGCCGTGGCCGGGGACGCGGTGCCCATGCTGCGGCCCCTCGCCTACGCGGTGCTCAGCACCGCCTCCTTCTACATGGGCGACGTGCCCGCCGCGATCGAGTACCTCAGGCGGGGGCAGGAGGACGCGGACCGCCACGTGGTCCTCGACTCGGTGCAGTACTCGTGGACGGAAGTGCTGATCACGGTCAAGCAGGAGGGCCCGCGGGCCGCCGCCCGGCTGCTGGCGGGCAAGCACCGCCGCCTGCCGACGCGACGCCGCCTGTACGTCGAGGTGCCGAGCGCCGCCGCCTTCCTGGTCCTGCTCGCCCGCGACGTGGACGACCGTGACCTCGAACGCCGCGTCCTCGCCACGGTGGACGGGCTGGCCGCGGACAATCCCGGGATCCAGGTCGTCAGCCTCACCGCCATGCACGCCCACGCGCTGGCGAACAGCGCCCCGGCGGCTCTGGCGCTCATCATCGTGCAGTCACGGGACCCGATCTCGGTGGCGCTGGCCACCGAGGAGCTCGCCAAGCTCTACGCCGCGCAGGCCCAGGCGGGGGGACGGCCGGTGACGCCGGCCCGCGCCGAGGAAACCGGCGTCCCACCGGCGAGCTGCTGGTCGACCCTGTCCGACATGGAGCAGCGGATCGCCTACCTGGTGAGCGTGGGCCTGACGAACCGGCAGATCGCCAAGCAGGTCCACCTGTCCGCGCACACCGTCAACTACCACCTGCGGAAGGTCTACCGGAAGCTGGGCTTCAACACCCGGGCCGAGCTGGCGCACGCCGCGGCCACCTACTCCAGCCGTGCGGCGATCTATTCGATGACCGGCGAGCCGGACTGGGACACGGGCTCCGTGACCGGCAAGGCCAGCTGAACCGCGTCTCCGGCGTCCGCCGGCTGAACCGCGCCCGTCCGCCGGACGGCCCGCTCAGCCCGCGGACGCCGGCTGGCGTGGGGTGGCCAGCGCCGGCCGGACCGCCTCGTGCGCGATGAAGCAGCGGGTCAGTTCGACCCGGCTGTTGATGTCGAGCTTGGAGAAGACGCGCCGCAGGTGGCTGTCGACGGTGTGCGGGGACAGGAACAGCGAGCTCGCCGCCTCACGGTTGGTCATCCCGTCCACGATGGCCCGCACGACCCGCAGCTCCGCGCTGGTCAGGCTCTCCCACCCGGACCGGGGCCGGTCCGGGACCAGCGGGCGGACGTTGTGCGCGGGCACACCACGCAGCTCGGCCTCCACGCGGTCCAGGTCGCGTCGCGCGCCGCACTCGCGGTAGGCGTCCGCCGCGGCTTCGAGGAGCCGGGTGGCCTCGGCCCGGTCCCGGGTGCCGCGGGCCGCGTCCTCCACCGCGCCGGCCGCGGCCAGCGTACGGCCGGCGAGCCGGTGCAGATCCGCGGCCCGCAGCAGTGCCGCCGGATCGTCGCGCAGCAGACCCGCGGCGTGCTCGGCCGCCGCCGCCAGCGACTGGACGAACGGATTGCCGCGGGCGACGCGCCGGGCGACCTCCACGGCCCGCTCGGCCTCCGCGTCGAGCCCGGCCCGGCGGGCGTGGCGGACGAGCGCCGCCGCCGCGGCCGGCGCCTCGGTGAACAGCAGCGGATCGGGTACGACCTGCCCGGCGACGTTGATCAACGTCTGCACCATCATCGCCGGACGGCCGCTGGCCGCGTGGAACCGGGCCAGCGCCCAGTCCATCCGCGCCGTGTCGTCGGCGCCGGCCAGCCGCTCGGCCGCCCGTAACTGGTCGCTGGCCGTGGCGAGGTCACCGCGGTGCACGCTCAGGTGGGCCAGGACCAGGCGCGCCGGTACGCAGTCGGCCGGCCGGGCGCGATCGGCGGCTCGCAGCGCCGCCTCCGCCTCGGCGCGCGCCTCCTCCAGCCGTCCCGCCGCCGTCAGCAGCTCGGCCCGGTGGCCGCGCCGGAGCGTCTCCGAGCCGGTGTGGCAGGACTCCCGCGTCGTCGGCCGTACGGTGTCCAGCACCGCCTGCGCCTCGTCGCGCTGATCGGCCGCGGCCAGTGCCCGGACCAGCCAGGTCCACAGCGGCCGCCCGCCGGGCGCGCAGCCCGGCGACGGGGTCCCGGGCTCCGGCCCGGCGGGCGACGCGCCGCCCAGGCGCTTCGTGACGTCCGCGAGCGCCCGGTCCAGCTTGGCCCGGTCCAGCTCGCACACGTCGTGGCGGGCGCGCGTGCGCCGCAGGAAGCCGGCCGCCAGGCGGTGGTTGCCGGCGGCCCGCATGCCGTGGCCCAGTTCGAGCACGAGTTGCGTCTCGACGTCCGCCGGGAGGTCGCGGCGCAGGATCACCTCCGCGAGGCGGCCGGCCTCGGTGGGCCGTCCCGCCCCGGCCAGCAGGCGCAGCGCACGGGCCAGCGCCCGCGGCGCCTCGGCGGACCTGTTCTCCAGGTGGGACACGGCCTCCGCCACCACCTCGTCGCACCCGCACCGGCCGGAGCGCGGCGCCGGCCCGGCCGCCGCGACGGGCACTGCCGCCTCCGGCGCGGAGCGGGCGACACGTACGCCGGCGGGGGAGTGGGGCGGACCGAGCCGCCCGCGCGGGGCCGGGCCGTCCGCCGCGTCGCCCGCCGCCGGCGCGGTGGCGGGCTCGGCGCGCTCCGGTCGCGGGTACGCGGCGTGCCGAAGCGCCTCGCCGACGACCTGGTGGGCGAAGGTCAGCTCCGCGCCGTCGCGCCGCAGCAGCCCGACCCGTACCGCCTCGTCGATCGCGGCGGACACGTCGGCGGCCGGCCCGTCGAGCAGGCCCGTCACCCGGTCGGCGGGGAACGTGTGGCCGAGCCGGCCGGCGGCCGCGAGCAGACGCCGCAGCGGGGGCGGCATCTCCTCCAGCAGCCCGTGGACGGCGGTGAGGACACCGTCGGGCAGCCCGTCGGACACCACCGACGCGGCGCCGTCCACGATGATCATCTGGCCGGCCTTGATGAACGCGCTGAACACGTTCTCCATCACCTTCGGGTTGCCGCCGCAGCGGGCCGCCCAGCGCAGGACGGAGGCGTCCGGCCGGGCGCCGAGGAGGCCGGCGCACAGGTCGGCCACCGCCTCCTCGCCCGGCTCGCGCAGCCGTACCCGTACCGCGACGTGCTCGGCCAGCCAGTCGACGGCGTGCTGGGCGATCGACCCGGCGGCGACCGGCCGTCGGGCCAGCAGCCAGAGCACCGGCAAGGACGCCAGCCGCGGCACGAGTCCGCGCAGGGCGAGGGCGCTGACGTCGTCGATGCGCTGGGCGTCGTCCAGGGCGACCACGAGCGGACGCCGGCGCGCCGCGACCTCGACCAGATCGCCGACCCGGTCGATCAGCCAGAACGGGTTGGCGCCCGGGACGGCGAGCTGCTCGACCGCCGCTTCGCCGGGCATCGCGTGGCGCAGGAAATTGACCAGCAGGTGAACGGGCACCGGCTGGTCCGTGACGCTTGCCCGCCCGGCCACCACTGTCAGCCCGCGGGCTGCCGCCTCCAGGCCGGTGACCTTCAGCAGGTGGGTCTTGCCGATGCCGAACGGCCCGTCGACCACGACGCAGCCGCCGGAACCCCGCACGGTGGCGTCGAGCAGTTCCCCCAATGAGGACAATTCCCGCTCGCGCCCCGCCATGCGATTCATGATGACCATCCCGTTTTTCCTCTGCTGAATCGTCCGACGCGCGCCGCGAGTCGAGGTCCTCGGGCGTTCGACCGTCCGTTCTGGACAGTTGAACGCCGGATCGGTGCGGGCTACTCAGTTATACGGGATCTGCGGCCGTTCGTCGGCGACGTCGCTGGCAGCGCCCACTACTCGCGTGAGTAGTGGGCACGGTGACGGAGCGCGATTACTGTCAGGCCATGCCGGAATCGGCATGCCGGCGCGGACGAAATGGCGGCGCCGATGGGGAGATCGGCGTCGTTTCCGCGCCGGCGCGACCGTCCGGAACGGAATCGACTGATCGCGGCTCGACGTGACTGGTCCAGCGAATCCAGGGGAGTCCGAGATGCGTGAGTGTAATGGTGAATGCCGCCTCGATCGGGAGACCCGGGCATGACCGTCGGACATCTCGGGACGGTCACCGACTCGGCGCCCGTCGACGCCGCGCTGCGGGACTTCTTCGCCGAGCGCCGCGCCGAGGCCCGCGAGCTGGGCGACGACTTCGCGGCCCTGGTCGCCGAGCTGGAGAGCTACGTGCTGCGGGGCGGCAAACGCATCCGGCCCGCCTTCGCCTGGCTGGGCTGGATCGGCGCCGGCGGCGACCCGGAGGACCCGGTGGCCGGCGCGGTGCTGAACGCCTGCGCCGGGTTCGAGCTGCTGCACGCATCCGGCCTGATCCACGACGACATCATCGACGCGTCCCAGACCCGCCGCGGCCATCCCGCCGCGCATGTCGCGTACGCCGAACGGCACCGGGCGCGGCGCTTCTCCGGTGACCCGGGCACGTTCGGCACCGGCACCGCCATCCTGATCGGCGACCTGGTCCTGATCTGGGCCGACGTCCTGGTCCGCGCCTCCGGCCTGCCGGCCGACGCGCACGTGCGGGTCTCGCCGGTGTGGTCGGCGGTGCGCTCCGAGGTCATGTACGGCCAGCTGCTCGACCTGATCAGCCAGGTCAGCCGGAGCGAGGACGTCGACGCGGCGCTGCGCATCAACCAGTACAAGACCGCCTCGTACACGGTGGAGCGCCCACTGCAGTTCGGCGCCGCGATCGCCGGCGCGGACGACGACCTCTTCGCCGCCTACCGCGCCTTCGGCGCCGACATCGGCATCGCGTTCCAGCTCCGCGACGACCTGCTCGGCGTGTTCGGCGACCCGGTGGTGACGGGCAAGCCGTCCGGCGACGACCTGCGGGAGGGCAAGCGGACGGTCCTGCTCGCCACGGCGCTCAAGCGCGCCGACGAACGGGACCCGGACGCGGCGGCCTACCTGCGGGCAAAGGTCGGCACCGACCTCGCGGACGAGGAGATCGCCCGCATCCGTGGCATCTTCCGCGACGTCGGCGCGGTCGAGGAGATCGAGCGGCAGATCTCGCTGCGCACCGACCGGGCGCTGGCCGCGCTGGAGGCCAGCAGCGCCACCGCCCCCGCGAAACATCAGCTCGCCGACATGGCGATCAAGGCCACCCAGCGGGCCCAGTGATGTCCACGGAACCGGTGACCGTCGTCGCCCGCCGCGTCCTCGACGACAGGGGTGACGGAGCGGTCCGCCTCGGCGCCGGCCGCGCCCACGGCAAGGCCATCCTGCTGGGCGAGCACGCCGTCGTGTACGGCGCGCCGGCGCTCGCCGTCCCGGTGCCGCAACTGACCGCCGTGGCGAAGGCGCGCCGGGTCGGCGGCGACGGCCCGGACGAGATCTCGTTCGCCATCGCCGGGCTGGAGAGCCCGGAGGTGACGTCGCTGCCGACCGACGGTCTGCAGCACCTGGTGACGGAGTTCCGGCAGCGGGCCGCCGTCACCGAGCCGATGCGCGTCGACGTGCTCGTGGACTGCGCGATCCCGCAGGGCCGGGGGCTCGGGTCGAGCGCCGCCTGCGCCCGCGCCGCGGTGCTGGCCCTCGCGGACGCGTTCGACCGCCGTCTCGACGCCGGCACGGTGTTCGATCTGGTGCAGGCCTCGGAGAACGTGGCGCACGGCCGGGCCAGCGGCATCGACGCGCTGGCCACCGGCGCGACCGCGCCGCTGATCTTCCGCAACGGCGTCGGCCGGGAACTGCCGGTCGCGATGGCGGGCTCCGCGCGGCTGTCCGACCCGGCCGGGTTCGACGCGGTGCTCGTCATCGCGGACAGCGGCGTCAGCGGCAGCACCAGGGACGCGGTGGAGTTGCTGCGTGGGGCCTTCGAACGCTCCCCGCGCACACGCGACGAGTTCGTCAGCCGGGTCACCAGCCTGACCGAGGCGGCGGCGCACGACCTGCTCCAGGGCCGGGTCGCCGACTTCGGCGCGCGGCTGACCGAGAACCACCGGCTGTTGCGTGACGTGGGGGTCAGCACCGACCGGATCGACCGGATGGTCGACGCCGCGCTCGCCGCGGGCAGCCCGGGCGCCAAGATCAGCGGCGGCGGGCTGGGCGGCTGCATGATCGCGCTGGCCGGGGACCGCCGGGAGTCCGCGGCGGTGGTGCGCGGCGTCCGGCAGGCGGGCGCCGTCCGCACCTGGGTCGTCCCGATGGGGAGGTTCGCCGGCCATGACGACTGACCACCGGACGCAGCAGCCCACGCCGGCGCTGGACCGGCGGGCGACCGCGGTGGCCCATCCGAACATCGCACTGATCAAGTACTGGGGCAAGCGCGACGAGCAGCTCATGATCCCGTACGCCGACAGCCTGTCGATGACGCTCGACATCTTCCCGACCACCACCACCGTCCGGATCGACAGCGGCGCGCCGGCCGACGAGGTGGTCCTCGACGGCTCACCCGCCGGCGGCGAGCGGCGACAGCGCGTCGTCACCTTCCTGGACCTGCTGCGGCAACTGGCGGGGCGCACGGAACGGGCCCACGTCGACACCCGCAACTCCGTACCGACCGGCGCCGGCCTGGCGTCCTCGGCGAGCGGATTCGCCGCCCTCGCGCTCGCCGGCGCCGCCGCGTACGGCCTCGACCTGGACGCCACCGCGCTGTCCCGGCTGGCCCGGCGGGGGTCCGTGTCGGCCTCCCGGTCGGTCTTCGGCGGCTTCGCGATCTGCCACGCGGGCCCCGGCGCCGGGGCCGCCGCGGACCTCGGCTCCTACGCCGAGCCGGTGCCGGTCGCGCCGTTCGACGTCGCGCTGGTGGTCGCCATCGTCGACGCCGGGCCGAAGGCGGTGTCGAGCCGTGAGGGGATGCGGCGGACCGTCCGGACCTCGCCGCTCTATCCGTCGTGGGTGGCCTCCGGCCGGGCCGACCTGGCCGAGATGCGGACCGCGCTGCTGCGGGGCGACCTGGACGCCGTCGGCGAGATCGCCGAACGCAACGCCCTCGGCATGCACGCCACCATGCTTGCGGCCCGGCCGGCGGTGCGCTACCTGGCGCCGGTCACGGTGGCCGTGCTCGACAGCGTGCTGCGCCTGCGCGCCGACGGCGTCGGCGCCTACGCCACCATGGACGCGGGACCGAACGTCAAGGTGCTCTGCCGCCGTGCCGACGCCGACCGGGTGGCCGACACCCTGCGCGACGTCGCGCCGGGCTGCGCCGTGGTCGTCGCCGGACCGGGCCCGGCGGCCGCGCCGGACCCGGGCAGCCGGCCGTGACCGGGCCGGGCGCCGTGCGCCACCACGCGCCGGGCAAGCTGTTCATCGCCGGTGAGTACGCGGTGCTGGAGCCGGGTCACCCGGCGCTGCTGGTGGCGGTCGACAGGGGAGTGGACGTCACCGTCTCCGGCGCCGACGCCCACCTCGTGGTCGACTCCGACCTCCGCCCGGACCGGGCGCGCCTGCGGTGGCAGGACGGCCGGCTCGTCGCCGCGGACGACGGGCAGCCGGCGCCCGCCGACCTCGGCGCCGTGACCTCCGCGATCGAGGTGGTCGGTGAACTCCTGGCCGGGCGCGGACTGCGCCCGCTGCCGATGCGGGTGGCGATCAGCAGCCGGCTGCACCGGGCCGGGACGAAGTTCGGGCTCGGGTCGAGCGGGGCGGTGAGCGTCGCCACGGTGACCGCCGTGGCCGCGTACCACGGGGTGGAGCTGTCGCTCGAATCGCGGTTCCGGCTGGCGATGCTGGCGACGGTGCGCGACGGCGCCGACGCCTCCGGCGGTGACCTGGCCGCGAGCGTCTGGGGCGGCTGGATCGCCTACCAGGCGCCCGACCGCGCCGCCGTACGCGACATGGCGCGGCGGCGCGGCGTGGAGGAGACGATGCGCGCGCCCTGGCCGGGCCTGCGGGTCCGGCGGCTGCCGCCACCGCGTGGCCTCGCGCTGGAGGTGGGCTGGACCGGGGAGCCGGCCAGCAGCAGCGCGCTGACCGGGCGGCTGGCCGCCTCCCGGTGGCGGGGCAGCGCCGCGCGGTGGAGCTTCACCAGCCGCAGCCAGGAGTGCGTACGCACCGCGATCGACGCGCTGGAGCGGGGCGACGACCAGGAACTGCTGCACCAGGTCCGGCGGGCCCGGCACGTGCTCGCCGAGCTGGACGACGAGGTCCGGCTCGGCATCTTCACCCCCCGCCTGACGGCGCTGTGCGACGCCGCCGAGACCGTCGGCGGCGCGGCCAAACCGTCCGGCGCCGGCGGCGGCGACTGCGGCATCGCGTTGCTGGACGCCGCCGCCGCGACGCAGACCGCGCGGCTGCGCGAGCAGTGGGCCGCCGCCGGGGTGCTCCCCATGCCGGTCCAGGTCCACCAGACGAACGGGAGCGCGCGATGATCGCCAACCGCAAGGACGACCACGTCCGGCTCGCCGCCGAGCAGCAGGACCGGCTCGGCGGTCACCACGAGTTCGACGACGTGTCGTTCGTGCACCACGCACTGGCCGGCATCGACCGGTCCGACGTCTCGCTGGCCACCTCGTTCGGCGGCATCGACTGGCCGGTGCCACTGTGCATCAACGCGATGACCGGCGGCAGCACCAAGACAGGCCTGATCAACCGGGACCTGGCGATCGCGGCCCGGGAGACCGGCGTACCCGTCGCGACCGGGTCGATGAGCGCCTACTTCGCCGACGAGTCGGTGGCCGAGACGTTCAGCGTGATGCGCCGGGAGAACCCGGACGGGTTCATCATGGCCAACGTCAACGCCACCGCCACGGTCGAGCGGGCCCGGCGGGCCGTCGACCTGATGCGGGCCGACGCGCTGCAGATCCACCTGAACACCATCCAGGAGACGGTGATGCCGGAGGGCGACAGGTCGTTCGCCGCCTGGGGACCGCGGATCGAACAGATCGTCGCCGGCGTCGGTGTCCCGGTGATCGTCAAGGAGGTCGGCTTCGGGCTCAGCCGCGAGACGCTGCTGCGGCTGCGGGACATGGGTGTCCGGGTGGCCGACGTCGCCGGCCGGGGCGGCACGAACTTCGCCCGGATCGAGAACGACCGGCGCGACGCCGCCGACTACTCCTTCCTCGACGGGTGGGGGCAGTCGACACCCGCCTGCCTGCTCGACGCCCAGGGCGTCGACCTGCCCGTGCTGGCCTCCGGCGGGGTCCGTAACCCGCTCGACGTGGTCCGTGGGCTGGCGCTCGGCGCCGGCGCCGCCGGGGTGTCCGGGCTGTTCCTGCGGACGCTCCTGGACGGCGGCGTGCCGGCGCTGCTGTCGCTGATCTCCACCTGGCTCGACCAGATCGAAGCCCTGATGACCGCCCTCGGCGCGCGCACGCCGGCCGACCTGACCCGGTGCGACCTGCTGATCCACGGACGGCTGAGCGCGTTCTGCGCGGCCCGGGGCATCGACACCCACCGCCTCGCCACCCGCTCCGGCGCCACCCACGAGATGATCGGAGGCATTCGATGAACGACGCCATCGCCGGTGTGCCCATGAAATGGGTGGGTCCCGTGCGGATCTCGGGCAACGTGGCACAGGTCGAGACGGAGGTCCCGCTCGCCACGTACGAGTCGCCGCTGTGGCCGTCCGTGGGCCGGGGCGCGAAGATCTCCCGGCTGGTCGAGGCGGGCATCGTCGCCACGCTCGTCGACGAGCGCATGACCCGCTCGGTGTTCGTGCGCGCCAGGGACGCGCAGACCGCCTACCTGGCCTCGCTGGAGGTCGACGCGCGGTTCGACGAGCTGCGTGACATCGTGCGCACCTGCGGCAGGTTCGTCGAGCTGATCGGGTTCCACCACGAGATCACCGCGAATCTGCTGTTCCTGCGGTTCAGTTTCACCACCGGCGACGCGTCCGGGCACAACATGGCGACGCTGGCCGCCGACGCGCTGCTGAAGCACATCCTGGACACCATTCCCGGAATCTCGTACGGCTCGATCTCGGGCAACTACTGCACCGACAAGAAGGCCACCGCGATAAACGGCATTCTCGGCCGGGGCAAGAACGTGGTCACCGAACTGGTGGTGCCACGGGAGATCGTCCACGACAGACTGCACACGACGGCGGCCGCGATCGCCCAGTTGAACGTGCACAAGAACATGATCGGCACATTGCTCGCCGGCGGTGTCCGCTCGGCCAACGCGCACTACGCGAACATGCTGCTCGGGTTCTACCTGGCGACCGGGCAGGACGCCGCGAACATCGTCGAGGGCTCCCAGGGAGTGACGGTCGCCGAGGACCGCGACGGCGACCTCTACTTCTCCTGCACGCTGCCCAACCTGATCGTGGGCACCGTCGGCAACGGCAAGGGTCTCGGCTTCGTGGCGGAGAACCTGGAACGGCTCGGCTGCCGCGCCGCGCGTGATCCGGGCGAGAACGCCCGGCGGCTCGCGGTCATCGCGGCCGCGACGGTGCTCTGCGGCGAACTGTCCCTGCTCGCCGCGCAGACCAACCCGGGCGAGCTGATGCGGGCGCACGTCCGGCTCGAACGCCCGACCGAGACCACGAAGATCGGAGCCTGACGATGGCCGCGAGACCCGCCGTCGGCATCCACGACCTGTCCGCCGCGACGACGCACCACGTGCTGACGCATGCCACGCTGGCCGCCACCAACGGCACCGACGTGGCCAAGTACCACCGGGGCATCGGCCTGCGGGCGATGAGCGTGCCCGCCCCGGACGAGGACATCGTGACCATGGCCGCTGCCGCCGCCGCGCCGGTCGTCGCCCGCCACGGCACCGACCGGATCCGGACCATCGTGTTCGCCACCGAGTCGTCGGTCGACCAGGCGAAGGCGGCCGGGATACACGTCCACTCCCTGCTCGGCTTCCCCTCGGCCACCCGGGTGGTCGAGCTGAAGCAGGCCTGCTACGGCGGTACGGCGGGACTGCAGTTCGCCGTCGGCCTGGTGCACCGCGACCCGTCGCAGCAGGTCCTGGTGATCGCCAGCGACGTGTCGAAGTACGCGCTGGGCGAGCCCGGCGAGGCGACCCAGGGCGCCGCGGCGGTCGCCATGCTCGTCGGCGCGGACCCGGCGCTGGTACGCGTCGAGGACCCGTCGGGCATGTTCACCGCCGACGTCATGGACTTCTGGCGGCCGAACTACCGCACCACCGCCCTGGTCGACGGGCACGAGTCCATCTCCGCCTACCTGCAGGCGGTGGAGGGCTCGTGGAAGGACTACACCGAGCGCGGCGGCCGCGCGCTGGACGAGTTCGGCGCGTTCTGCTACCACCAGCCGTTCCCCAGGATGGCCGACAAGGCGCACCGGCACCTGCTCAACTACTGCGGGCGCGACGTCGACGACGCGCTGGTCGCCGGCGCCATCGGGCACACCACCGGGTACAACGCCGAGATCGGCAACAGCTACACCGCGTCGATGTACCTCGGGCTCGCGGCGCTGCTCGACACCGCCGACGACCTGAGCGGCCGGACCATCGGCTTCCTCAGCTACGGGTCCGGCAGCGTCGCCGAGTTCTTCGCCGGCACCGTCGTGCCCGGGTACCGCGAGCACACGCGACCCGACCAGCACCGCGCGGCGATCGACCGGCGGCAGGAGGTCGACTACGACACGTACCGGGAGCTGCACGAGCACGCCTTCCCGGTCGACGGCGGTGACTATCCCGTGCCGGCGGTGACCACCGGCCCGTACCGGCTGGCCGGGCTCTCCGGCCACAAGCGCGTCTACGAGCCGCGATAGCGACCGGCCACGCCGGGCGCCCCGACCGAACGACACATGCTTGGAGGATCGATGTCCGGAACTCCCGAGGTGGCCGAGCTCTACTCGACCATCGAGGAATCGGCCCGGCAGCTGGACGTGCCCTGTTCGCGCGACCGGGTCTGGCCCGTCCTGTCCGCGTACGGCGACGCGTTCGCGCATCCCGAGGCGGTGGTCGCCTTCCGGGTGGCGACCGCGCTGCGTCACGCGGGCGAGCTGGACTGCCGGTTCCGGACGCATCCGGACGACCGGGACCCGTACGCCTCGGCGATCGCCCGGGGCCTCACCCCGCGGACCGACCACCCCATCGGCGGCCTGCTCGCCGAGGTGCACCGGCGCTGCCCGGTGGAGAGCCACGGCATCGACTTCGGGGTGGTCGGCGGCTTCAAGAAGATCTACGCGGCCTTCGCCCCGGACGAGCTGCAGGTGGCCTCCGCGCTCGCCGGCATCCCGGCGATGCCCCGCAGTCTCGCCGCGAACGCCGGGTTCTTCACCCGGCACGGTCTCGACGACCGGGTCGGCGTGCTGGGCTTCGACTACCCGGCCCGGACCGTGAACGTCTACTTCAACGACGTACCGCGCGAGTGCTTCGAGCCGGAGACGATCCGGTCGACGCTGCGGCGGACCGGGATGGCCGAGCCGAGCGAGCAGATGCTGCGGCTCGGCGCCGGGGCGTTCGGGCTCTACGTGACGCTGGGCTGGGACTCCCCGGGGATCGAACGGATCTGCTACGCCGCGGCGACAACGGATCTGACCACGCTTCCCGTACCCGTGGAACCGGAGATCGAGAAGTTCGTGAAAAGCGTTCCGTACGGCGGCGGGGACCGCAAGTTCGTCTACGGCGTGGCGCTGACCCCGAAGGGCGAGTACTACAAACTCGAGTCGCACTACAAATGGAAGCCGGGCGCGGTGAACTTCATTTGAACACCCGCCGGTGCCGCCCGGCCGGCGGCACCGGGATCAATGCCTGTTCGCTCGGGGCTCAACCCTGGCACCCTCCGCTAAAGTGCGATTATGAGGACTGGACTGTCCAGTGTGTGGGCCCGGGTGAAGAACTGGGTCATCGCGGTCGGTGTGGCGGCGGTGCTGCTGATCAGCGCGCTGGCCGGTGACCATCCCGCCCCCGACGGCCTCGGGCTGCTCGGCTACGCGCTGGTGGTGGCGAGCGGCCTGGCGCTGGCCGCCAGTCGCCGGGCTCCGGTCGCCGTGCTGGTCGCCACCGGGCTGTGCGTGGTGGGCTACAACGCGGTCGGCTTCGGGGTGCCGGCCATCGCGTACCTGTTCGCGGTGTACGCGGCGGTCCGGGCCGGGCATCGGCTCGTCACGCTCGGGGTGAGCGCGGCCCTGCTCGTCGTGCTGCCGCTGGCGATCATGGTCTCGCCGGCGGACGGCGCCCTCAAGGAGGCGCTCGCGCAGTCGCGGGGCGTGCTCGAACTGGCCTGGCTGGTCGCCGCGGCGGCGGCCGGTGAGGCGTTGCGGCAGGCCGAGCGGCGGGCGGACGAGGCGGAGCGCACCCGCGAGGAGACCGCCCGGCTGCGCGCGACCCAGGAGCGGCTGCACATCGCACGGGAGCTGCACGACTCGCTCACCCACCAGATCTCGATCATCAAGGTGCAGGCGGAGGTCGCGGTCCACCTGGCCCGTAAGCGCGGCGAGCAGGTGCCGGAGTCGCTGCTGGCGATCCAGGAGGCCGGCCGGGCGGCGACCCGGGAGCTGCGCGCGACCCTGGAGACGCTGCGCGACCTGACCAAGTCCCCGTCGCACGGTCTCGACCACCTCCCGGAACTGCTGGCCGGGGCCGAGAAGATCGGCCTGGCCACCACGCTGACGATCGAGGGTGACCAGCGGGACGTGCCGGAGGCGGTGGGCCGCACCGCGTACCGGATCGTCCAGGAGTCGCTCACCAACACGGCCCGGCACGCCTCCGCCGCGGCCGCCGCGGTCCGCATCGACTACCGCCCGGACGCGCTGAGCATCCGGATCGACGACGACGGCACGGCCCGGCCGGGCGCCGCCCCGGTGCCCGGCGTCGGACTGCTCGGGATGCACGAGCGGGTCCTTGCGCTGGGTGGCCGGCTCCGGGCGGAACCCCGCAGCGGCGGCGGGTTCACCGTCCAGGCCGAACTACCGGTGGTGCGCGTCCCATGATCAGGATCATGCTGCTCGACGACCAGCCGCTGCTGCGCAGCGGGTTCCGCGCGCTGCTGGACGCCGAGGACGACATCGAGGTGGTGGCCGAGGGCGGGAACGGCCGGGAGGGCCTGGCCCTGGCCCGGCACCACCTGCCCGACCTCGCCCTGATCGACATCCAGATGCCGGTCATGGACGGCGTCGAGACGACCCGGCAGATCGTCGCGGACCCGGCGCTGGCCGGGGTGCGCGTGGTCATCCTGACCAACTACGGCCTCGACGAGTACGTCTTCCACGCGCTGCGCGCCGGCGCCACCGGCTTCCTGGTCAAGGACATCGAGCCGGACGACCTGCTGCACGCCGTGCGGGTAGCCGCGCGCGGGGACGCGCTGCTCGCGCCGTCGATCACCCGGATGCTGATCAACAGGTACGTGTCGGAGCCGCTCTGCGCGGACGTCACGCCCGGCATGGAGGAGCTGACCAACCGGGAACGCGAGGCGGTCGCGCTGGCCGCCCGGGGCCTGTCCAACGACGAGATCGCCGATCGCATGGTGATCAGCCCGCTGACCGCGAAGACCCACGTCAACCGCGCCATGACCAAGCTCCAGGCCCGTGACCGCGCACAGCTGGTGGTGTTCGCCTACGAGTCCGGCCTGGTGTCACCCGGCAATCGCTGACCGGGCGGCACGGCCCGGTCTGTCGCTCGCAGTGCTGCGACTGCGGTATACGGCTGCTCCGCGCGCAGACGCCGCACCGCGGGAATACCGTCACCGCAGTAGATCGATTGTCTCCATCGGCATGACGACCCGTAGCGGCGTCGTTACCTACGCTGGCGCAGATGCCTGTTCCCGCAGCCGAAGGGGCTCCCATGTTCATCCGTCGTCTGCTCACCGCCGCCGCAACCGGCGTCCTCGGTGGGCTCGCACTCGTCGCGCCGGCGGCCGCGCAGGTGACGGCCGCCGACGGTGACGGTGGTTCCGGCCGGGCCGGGTCCGTGCTGGCGCTCGCGCTCGCGTTGCTCGGCCTCGTCCTGGGCGTGTGGGCGTTGCGCTCCGCGGGGCGCGGCGGCGGTCGTGGCAACGCGATCGCCGCGCTGGTGCTCGCGGTGGCCGGCCTGATCGCCGGTGTGGTCGCCCTGGCCGGCTCCGACGGCGGTGTCGGCAGCGGCAACGGCCGTGGCGGCGCCATCGTGTCCGTCGTGCTGGCGCTGATCGGGATCGCCGTCGGCGGTCTGGCATTCACCCGCTCCCGGCGCGCCGCCTGACCGGCGCCGCCGACCGAACACCCCGGTGACCCAACCGACCCGAAGGGGAGTCCCATGCGCAAAGTGTTCGCCGGACTGGCAGCGTTCCTGCTGCTCGTGCTCGTGGTGCAGTTCTTCCTGGCCGCCAGCGGCGCGTTCAGCAACGAGGCCAACGAGGAGGCGTTCCGCCCCCACCGGATCCTCGGTCTGGGGAGCATCCTCGTCGCCGTGGTGCTGACGGTGGCCGCCGCGGTGATGCGGATGCCCGGCCGGATCATCGGCCTGTCCGGCCTGGTCGCCGGGCTGGGGATCCTGCAGGCCCTGATCGCGGTCATCGCCAAGGCGTTCGGCGACTCGGCCGGCGACTCGGCCGTCGGCCGGTACGTGTTCGGCCTGCACGCGGTCAACGGGCTGGTGATGGTGGCCGTCGCCCGCGTCATCCTGCGCAGCGTCCGGCCGGGGCCGGACACGACGACCACGCCCGGCGTGGACACCACTGTGACCGGCCCGGCGGCCGACTCGGCGCGAACGGCCTCATGAGCACGCTCCAATGGATCCTCGTGGACCACGTCGTGGCACTGCTCGGTGTCGCGACGTGGTTCGCGGCAGGCGTGACCGCCGCGCTCGGCCGCAACCGCCTCGCGCTGGGCCTGCTCGTCGCCGCGGTGCTCGTGACGATCACCCGGCTGGGCACCGTGGCGCTGCTGGCCGGGCGCGGCTGGTGGTTCGTCCAGGAGAAGGTTCTGCTGGGGCTGCCGCTGCTCTTCGCCGCCGGGATCGTCGCGGTGCTCCTCGCCGGCCCGCGGCTGCTCGCGGCCCGGCAGTCGCCGGCCACGGGCCTGCCGGCCGGCGGGCTCGTCGCGCTGCTGACCGCCGGTTACGCCGCGCTGGCCGGCCTGGTGGTGACGTTCACCGCCGGCTACCCGTTGACGTTGAGCACCTCGCTGATCGCCGTCGCCGTCGTCTGCGCCGGCGCGCTGCTCACCGCCCGGGTGGTCGGACGACCCACCGGGCAGGGCGCGGACGCGGGCGCCCCGGAACGCTCGGCGGTGGCGGACGCGGCTTCCGCCGAACGCTCGGCGGCGGCTGACGCGGGCTCTCCCGAACAAGCGCCGGTGGCGGCCGGGGCCTCGGCGCTGTCCCGTCGCCGGTTCCTCGGCGTGGCCGGGGGCGTCGTCGCGGCGGGCGCCGGCGCCACCGGCGTCGGCCTGCTCTTCCGGGAGCCCGAGGCGATGGTCACCGGAGGCGGCCCCGGACACGCCGGTGGCGCCGGCCCGAAGGTTTCCGTGGCGGACCTGCGCGGCCCCGGCGCTCCGGCGGCGGGCGGCACCGCGCGACGCCACGTGCTCACCGCCCGGACGGGCACCGTCACGCTGCCGGCCGGGCGTCCGATCGACGCCTGGAGCTACGAGGGCCGGCTGCCCGGGCCGGCCATCACCGCGACCGAGGGCGACCTGATCGAGGTGACGCTCCGCAACGCCGACATCGAGAACGGCGTCACCCTGCACTGGCACGGGTACGACGTGCCGTGCGGCGAGGACGGTGCGCCGGGCGCCACGCAGCACGCGGTGCGACCCGGCGGCGAGTTCGTCTACCGGTTCCAGGCGGACCAGGTGGGAACGTACTGGTACCACACCCACCAGGCGTCGCACCCCGCCGTGCGCAAGGGGCTGTACGGGACGCTCGTCGTGACGCCGCGCGAGGACCGGCCGGACGCGGAGCGCGGGCTGGACCTGACGCTGCCGGTGCACACGTTCGACGACGTCGTGATCCTCGGCGACCAGGAGGGACGCGCCGTCCACGACGTCCGCCCGGGCCAGCCGGTGCGGCTGCGTCTGATCAACACCGACTCGAACCCGCACTGGTTCGCCGTCGCCGGCTCGGCGTTCCGGCTGGTGGCCGTCGACGGCCGCGACCTCAACCAGCCGGGCGAGGTACGCGAGGTCGGCCTCCGCCTGCCCGCCGGTGGCCGGTACGACGTGGTCCTGACCATGCCGGACGCCACTGTCACGCTGCTGCTCGACCACGACCCCGACCAGGGCGTCCTGCTGCGCCCGGCCGGCGCCGGCGGCGGCGACCGCACCCTGCCGGACACCGGCGACTGGCCCGAGCTGGACCTGCTGGAATACGGCGAGCCGGCACCCGTGCCGTTCGACGGCGACGACGCCGACCGGCACTTCACCATCGTCCTCGACCGCGCCCTGGCCATGGTCGACGGCAAGCCCGCCTATGCCCAGGCCGTCGACGGCCGCGCGCACCCCTCCGTCCCGGACCAGCTCGTCCGGGAGGGTGACGTCGTGCGCTTCACGGTGGTCAACCGGAGCCTGGAGACCCACCCGTGGCACCTGCACGGTCATCCGGTGCTGATCCTGTCCCGCGACGGCCGGCGCTACTCCGGCAGCCCGCTGTGGATGGACACCTTCGACGTACGGCCGGGAGAGGTCTGGGACGTGGCGTTCCGGGCGGACAATCCGGGTGTCTGGATGAACCACTGCCACAACCTGCCGCACCAGGAGCAGGGCATGATGCTGCGGCTCGTCTACGACGGTGTCACCACGCCCTTCGACAGCACGAGCCACGCACACTGAGGGGGACTGCCATGACCGCAGACGTGCACGCCCTGGCCGGCGTCCGTTACGTCGTCGACGACGTGCCGGCGGCGATCGAGTTCTACACCGCCCACCTGGGTTTCACGGTGTCGACCGCGTTCCCGCCGGCCTTCGCGGACGTGGTGCGCGGGCCGCTGCGGCTGCTGCTGTCCGGTCCGGCCAGCTCGGGCGCCCGGGTCACCCCGGCGGACGCGGCCGGGTGCGGGCGCAACCGTATCCACCTGATCGTCGACGACGTCGACGCGGAACGGGAGCGGCTGCAGCGGGCCGGGGTGACGTTGCGCAGTGACATCGTGTCCGGGCCGGGCGGTCGTCAGTTCCTGGTCGCCGACCCGGCCGGCAACCTGGTCGAGATCTTCGAGCCGACGGCCCGCGGCTGAGCCACCGGACCCGACCGCCTCCCGTCTACCCCGGACCGTCCGCGCCGATCTTGCACTTACCGCCCTTCCAGTGCCGGGGATATCCCTTTTGCGGGGGCCGAAAGTGCAAGATCGCGGAGGTCGGGAGGGACGGTGGCGGGATCAGTACCGGTTCGTGGTGGGTGCGGAGAGCCGGGCGGCCAGGACGGGGATGATCACCGCGCCGGCGATCACGTGGGTGCCGGCCAGAACGAGCTGCGTGGACACGGCGGTGTCCTGGGCGAAGGCCGGCGCGGCGAGGGACAGCACTGTGAACGCGACAGTGCCGGCCACGAAGACGCGTACGGGCCGCCGGGCCCGCCGGGCCGCGACCACCGCCAGGACGATCCCGCCGATCGACCAGAGCACGACGCTGCGGGCGATGGCGCCCACCGGGATCGCCTGCGCCTGCTCCTCCCAGACCCCCGCCGCCTCCATCGGCACGCCGAGACCCCGGGCGGCGAGCGTGAACGCCTCCGCGGCCACCGCCCCGGCGAGGGTGGCCAGCACGCCGACCAGCCACACCGGAGTGGTGGCCGGCGACCGGTTCGACCGCGCCGCGACGGGGGGTCGGTGAGTGGCCTCATCCACGGCGTCGCCTCCGGTCCGGTGCCTCGATGTGTTCTCGGGAGAATGCGGGGACGCCACGGCGACAGTCAATCGTGGACAGTTGAACGCCGGGGCGTCACGGCCGGGTCCCGCGCCGGCCCGCCGCCTCGGCCGCGGCGGCGGCCGTGCCGTCGGCGAGCAGGGAGACCAGCAGATCGCCCAGGATCCGCGGGCCGTGCTGGGTGAGGACGGACTCCAGGTGGAACTGGACGGACCGGAAGCCCGCGCCGCGCAGCGCGTGCACGTCACCGCTGTCCGGGCTGCGGCTGATCTCGATCGGGCCCCGCCGGCCGCCGGCCACCACGTCGTGCGCGGAACGGGCCGTGTAGGTGTTGTAGAACCCCACCAGCTCCGGCCGGCCGAACAGGTCGATCCGCTTCTGCACGCCCTGGTTGGGCACGGCGCGCCGGGCGAGGGGGAACCCCAGCTCGGCGGCGAGCACCTGGTGGCCCAGGCAGATGGACAGGAACGGCACCGTCCCGGCGAGCAGGTCGCGGGTGAGCCCGCGCAGAGTCCGCATTCGCCTGTCGCTCAGGTCGCCCGGGTCGCCGGGGCCGGGGCCGACGACGACGAGGTCGTATCCGTCCGGCCGCAGCGGGCTGTCGAACCGGACGATGCTCGACCGCAGCCCGAGGGCCCGCAGCTGGTGGTCGAGCATGGCCATGAAGGTGTCCTCGTTGTCGACGACGAGCACGCGGCGCCCGGCCAGCGCCCGGTTCGGGGTTCTCCGCTCCGCGCCGTCGAGCCAGAACCTCGACAGCGTGGCGTTGCGCTCGCGCAACGCCCGCCGTACCCGGGGGTCGGTGGCCAGGGACGAGCGTGCCCGCACGGGCGTCGCCGGCCCGCCGTCCGGGCCGGCCGGGTCGACGCCGAGGCCGAGCGCCGCGCGCATGCCGCCCGCCTTGGCCCGCGTCTCGGCCACCTCCGACTCCGGCTTGGAGTCGCGCACCAGGGTGGCGCCGACGCCCAGGCGGAGCCTGCCGTCGTGGTCGATCTCGGCGGTGCGGATCATGATGGCCGAGTCGAGCGTACGGCTGCCGGCCGGGTCACTGCCGATCAACGCGAGCACGCCGCCGTAGTAGCCGCGGCCGGTCGTCTCGTGGCGGGTGATGACCCGGAACGCGTTCTCGATCGGGCTGCCGGTGACGGTCGGCGCGAGCAGCGTCTCCCGCAGCACGTCGCGTACGTCCAGGTCGCTGCGGCCGGTCAGGATGTACTCGGAGTGCGTCACCCGCGCCATTTCCTTGAGGAACGGGCCGTGCACCTGGCCGCCGGAGGCGCACATCCGCGCCATCATTTTCAGTTCCTCGTCGACCACCATGTAGAGTTCGTTCGCCTCTTTCGGGTCGTTCAGGAATTCCAGCAGACCGGAAACCGCCGGGCCGTTCGGAGGATGCCGGTACGTCCCGCTGATGGGATTCATCGAGACGGTTCCGTCGATCATGCTGACGTGCCGTTCCGGTGACGCGCCGATGAACGTGCCGGCGCCGGAGTGGAACAGAAACGTCCAGTAGGAACCCAGCTCACCGGTCAGCAACCGGCGGAAGATCGCCAGTTCGGTGGCGGTCGAGCAGTCGGCCAGCCGCGCGGTGAAGGTGCGCCGGATGACGAAGTTGGATCCGGCGCCCTGCCCGATCTCGTCGCCCACCACCCGCTTGACGATCGCCGCGTAGTCCTCGTCGCTGAGGTCGAAGTCGGCGTCGGTCACCGGTACGGCGCGCTCGGGCAGGCCCGCCAGCGCCTGCTCGCGGTCGAGCCCGAACTGCTCGTGGACGCGCATCGCGAGCAGTGGAGCGCCGTCGTCGTGGCAGTCGTACCCCCGCTCGGTGACCTGCCGGTACGGCACCGCGACGAGCAGGTCGTGCCGCCCACCGGTCGCCGGCCCGGCGGGCAGGGGCAGCTCGGCGAGCGTGTCCACCTGGCACACCTCGCCGGTCAGAACCTCCACGTACGCGCGCCCGGCCGTGCCGGGCCGGTGCAGCAGGGCGAAGGCACGCCCGTCGCCGCCGAGACCGGACAGCAGATCCGGGAATCCGGCCACGTTCGATTCCGTCCCGTCCATGTCGCTCCCTTTGCCCTAGAGATCGCCTGTCGATAGTGCGTCCGGCAAAAGGCGTCGCGCATGACGTGTTGTCGCCGACGGCATCACGTGTTTCCGGTAACGCGCCGACGTTATGGCGTGAACGACTGAATCGGCGGGCTACTACTCGGGCGAGTAGTGCCCACGCAGATCGACCGCGATTACTGTCGACCGCAATGCCGATACGACGAGGGCGGTGAAGACGACTGTGGACGTGCTGGTCCAAAAATACGGGGGCACCTCGCTGCAGACCCTCGACCGCGTACGGCACGCCGCGCTGCGGATCGCCGCGGCTCGGCGGGACGGGTCCGCCGTGACAGTTGTCGTGTCGGCCCGCGGCAGCCGCACCGACGACCTGCTGCGGCTCGCGGCCGACGTCGGCGCCGCCGGCCCGTCCCGGGAACTCGACCAGTTGCTCGCAGTCGGCGAGTCCGAGTCGGCGGCGCTGATGGCGCTGGCGTTGACCGGGCTCGGCGTGCCGGCCGTCTCACTGACCGGGCACCAGGCGGAGATCCACACCACCGACCGGCACGGCGACGCGCTGATCTCGCGGATCGGGGCGGCGCGGGTCGAGGCGGCGCTGGGCCGCGGCGAGGTCGCCGTGGTCACCGGGTTCCAGGGGATCGACCGGGCCGGGGACGTCGCCACGCTCGGACGCGGCGGCTCCGACACGACAGCGGTGGCGCTCGCCGCCCGGCTGCGCGCGTCGGCGTGCGAGATCTACACCGACGTGGACGGCGTGTTCAGCGCCGACCCCCGCATCCTTCCGGCGGCGCGTTGCCTGCCGTGGGTCGAGCCCGGCGTCATGGCGGAGATGGCGTTCGCCGGCGCGCGGGTCCTGCACACCCGATGCATCGAGCTGGCCGCCATGGAAGGGGTCGAAGTGCGCGTGCGCAACGCGGCGTCGCAGGCGCCCGGAACGACAGTCGTGGACCGTCCGGACGACCGGCCGCTGGAGACCCGGCGGGCCGTGGTGGCGGTGACCCACGACACCGACGTGGTGCGCGTGCTGGTGCACTGCCGCGACGGCCGGCGGGACATGGCGCCCGACGTGTTCGAGGTGCTGGCCGCCCACGGCGCGGTGGCGGACCTGGTGGCCCGGTCCGGGCCGTACGAGAGCGAGTTCCGGATGGGGTTCACCATCCGCCGCAGCCAGGCCGACGCGGTGCGGACCGCGCTGCACGACCTCACCGCGTCCTTCGACGGCGGCGTCCACTTCGACGAGAACGTCGGCAAGGTGTCGGTGGTCGGCATGGGCCTGCTCAGCCGCCCCGAGCACACGGCCCGGCTGATGGCGGCGCTGGCCGAGGCCGGGATCTCGACGAGCTGGATCTCCACCTCCCAGATGCGGCTGTCGGTGATCGTGTCGCGGGACCGCACCGTGGACGCCGTCGAAGCCCTGCACCGCGCGTTCCGCCTCGACCGGTCCGAGCCGGCGGACGCCACGTCCCTGACCTCCCGTCGTTCCGCCACCGCCTGAGAGAGGTAGGAAACCGTGGCCGTACTCAACGCTTCGTTCGCTCGTGGCCTGCGTCTGCGCCGACTGTTCCGGCGCGGCGACGGACGCCTGCTCGTCGTCCCGCTCGACCACTCCGTCACCGACGGGCCACTTCGCCGCGACCTGAACTCGCTGCTCGGTGAGCTGGCCGGCACCGGCGTGGACGCCGTGGTGCTGCACAAGGGCAGCCTGCGGCACGTCGACCACCGCTGGTTCGGCGACATGTCGCTGATCGTGCACCTGAGCGTGAGCACCCGGCACGCGCCGGACCCGGACGCGAAGTACCTGGTCGCCCACGTGGAGGAGGCGCTGCGGCTGGGCGCCGACGCGGTCAGCGTGCACGTCAACCTGGGCTCGCCCCAGGAGGCGCGGCAGATCGCCGACCTGGCGGCGGTGGCGGGGGAGTGCGAACGCTGGAACGTCCCGCTGCTGGCCATGGTGTACGCCCGCGGGCCGCAGATCACCGACTCCCGGGCGCCGGAACTGGTGGCGCACGCCGCGACGCTCGCCGCCGACCTCGGCGCCGACATCGTCAAGACCGACTACGCGGGTACGCCCGAGCAGATGGCCGAGGTGGTGCGTGGCTGCCCGATTCCGCTGATCGTGGCCGGCGGCCCGCGCTCGGCCGACACCGAGACGGTGCTCGCCCACGTCTCGGACGCGCTGCGCGCCGGTGTGGCCGGCATGGCCATGGGCCGCAACGTGTTCCAGGCCGAGCAGCCCGGCCTGATGGCCGCCGCCGTGGCGCGGCTGGTGCACGAACCACGGCACGTCCCGGACCGGTACGACGTCGACGACCGGCTCGCCCTTACGTCCTGAGACTCCCTGACCGTCCACCGAGGAGAAACCCGTGAAGCTGTGCTGGCTGGACATCCGTAACGTCAACGGCGCCAAGGAGGCAATCGTCGAGGAGGCGGTCCACCAGCGGGTGGACGCCGTCGTGGCGGCCGATCCGGCCGACCTGGAGACGCTCCCCCCGACGGTGAGGAAGGTGCTGTTCCCACAGGGCGGGCCGCTGCCGGAGAAGCTGGAACCGGCCGACCTGGTGATCGTCGAACCAGCCCGGCACGGCGAGCCCGCCGAACTGGCGGCCCGGTACCCGGACGTGGAGTTCGGCCGGTACGTCGAGATCGTCGACGCGGACAGCCTGGAGGACGCCTGCCGGTCCGCGCGCCACGACCGGTGGAGCCTGCTGTACTTCCGCGACCCCACCAAGATTCCGCTGGAGATCGTGCTGGCCGCCGCGGCGGGCGCGGCGGGCAGCATCATCACCCAGGTCGCCGACGTCGAGGAGGCGGAGATCGTCTTCGGCGTGCTGGAGCACGGCTCGGACGGCGTGATGCTGGCGCCGCGCGCCGTGGGGGAGGCCACCGAGCTGCGGACCGCGGCGGTGAGCACGGCGGCGGACCTGTCGCTCGTGGAGCTGGAGGTCACCGGCATCCGGCGGGTGGGCATGGGCGAGCGCGCCTGCGTCGACACCTGCACGAACTTCCGCCTGGACGAGGGCATCCTGGTCGGCTCGCACTCCACCGGCATGATCCTGTGCTGCAGCGAGACGCATCCGCTGCCGTACATGCCGACCCGGCCGTTCCGGGTCAACGCCGGCGCGCTGCACTCGTACACGCTGTCCGCCGGCGGGCGGACCAACTACCTCAGCGAGCTGGTCTCCGGCGGCCGGGTGCTGGCCGTCGACTCGCAGGGGAAGTCCCGGGTCGTCACCGTGGGACGGGTCAAGATCGAGACGCGCCCGCTGCTGGCGATCGACGCGGTCTCCCCCTCCGGGACACCTGTCAACCTCATCGTCCAGGACGACTGGCACGTGCGCGTGCTCGGGCCCGGCGGCACGGTCCTCAACGTCACCGAGCTGACCGCCGGCACGAAGGTGCTCGGCTACCTGCCGGTGGAGAAGCGGCACGTCGGCTACCCGATCGACGAGTTCTGCATCGAGAAGTGAGCGGCGGCGGGAAGGGGAGCGGGGCGATGACCGCGCAGCCGGTGCTGGACTTCCACGTACGCCTGGCGCCCCGGCCCGGCGCGCGGGAGCGGCTGCTCGACGCGCTGGGCGAGTGCGGGCTGGCGCGGGCGGTGGTGTGCGCGGGCGGCACCATCGACCTGGACCGGCTGTCCCGCCAGCTCGTCACCGGTGGCCACGTCGAGACCGACGCCGACAACGACGCGGTGGCGGCGGCCTGCGCGGGCACCGACGGGCGGCTGGTGCCGTTCTTTTTCGCCAACCCGCACCGGCCGGCCGAGGCGTACCGGTCCCGGGCCGCCGAGTTCCGCGGCCTGGAGATCTCACCCGCCGTGCACGGCGTCGCCCTCACCGACCCGCGGGTCGCCGGCCTGGTGGCCGTGGCGGCGGAGTTCGACCATCCGGTGTACGTGGTCTGCCTCGACCGTCCCGGCGCGGGCGTGGCCGACCTGGTCGGCCTGAGCCGCCGGTTCCCGCGGGTGAGCTTCGTGCTCGGGCACAGCGGCATCGGCAACATCGACCTCTACGCCCTGACCCTGATCCAGGACGAGCCGAACATCTCGCTGGAGACCTCCGGCGGCTACACCTGCGTGGCCGAGGCGGCGCTGCGCCGCCTCGGCGACGGCCGGGTGGTGTTCGGCTCCGAGTACCCGCTGCAGCACCCGGCCGTGGAGCTGGCCAAGTTCCAGGCGTTGCGACTGCCGCCGGACCAGTGGCGGCGGGTCGCCTGGGACAACGCGCATCGACTGCTAGGAGAGGAGAAGCGGTGAGCGAGCCGAGTTCGACCCTGCCCCGGCTCGGCCAGTGGCACGGCCCCGAGGACCTGCGGCGCCTTCAGGAGAAGCAACTGGCGGAGACGTTCACCTGGGCGGCCCGGTCGCCGTTCTACCGGGCGCGGCTGACGTCCGGGGCGCCGCCGGTGACCCCGGCCGACCTGGCCGACCTGCCGCTGACCACCAAGCAGGACCTGCGGGACAACTACCCCTTCGGCATGCTCGCCGTGCCCCGCGAGCGGCTGGCGACCTACCACGAGTCGAGCGGCACCGCCGGCAAGCCCACCCCCTCCTACTACACCGAGGAGGACTGGACCGACCTGGCGGAGCGCTTCGCCCGCAAGTGGATCGGCATGTCCGCCGACGACGTGTTCCTGGTCCGCACGCCGTACGCGCTGCTGCTGACCGGGCACCTCGCCCACGCCGCCGCCCGGCTGCGCGGGGCCACCGTGGTGCCCGGCGACAACCGGTCGCTGGCCATGCCGTACGCCCGGGTGGTCCGGGTGATGCACGACCTGGACGTCACACTCACCTGGTCGGTGCCGACGGAGTGCCTGATCTGGGCCGCCGCGGCGATCGCGGCCGGGCACCGGCCCGACATCGACTTCCCGGCGCTGCGCGCGCTGTTCGTCGGCGGCGAGCCGATGACCGACGCCCGCCGGCGGCGGATCAGCCGCCTGTGGGGGGTGCCGGTCATCGAGGAGTACGGCTCGACCGAGACCGGCAGCCTGGCCGGGGAGTGCCCCGAGGGCCGCCTGCACCTGTGGGCCGACCGGGCGCTGTTCGAGGTGTACGACCCGGCCACCGGGACCGTCCGCGCGGACGGCGACGGCCAGCTCGTGGTCACGCCGCTGTTCCGGGAGGCGATGCCGCTGCTGCGGTACAACCTCGAGGACAACGTGTCGGTCTCCTACGACGACTGCGCGTGCGGCTGGAAGCTGCCCACCGTGCGGGTGCTCGGCCGGTCGGCGTTCGGCTACCGGGTCGGCGGCGCCACCATCACCCAGCACCGGCTGGAGGAGCTGGTCTTCTCCCTCCCCGAGGCGTACCGGGTGATGTTCTGGCGGGCCAAGGCGGAACCGGCGCTGCTGCGGGTCCAGATCGAGGTGGCCGCCGCGCACCGGGTCGCCGCCGAGGCGGAGCTGACCCACGCGATCGGGGCCGCGTTCGGCGTGGACAGCGAGGTCACCGGCCTGGCGCCGGGGAGCCTGATCCCGCTGGACGCGCTGACCAGCATGCCGGACGTGGTGAAGCCACGCAGCCTGTTCGGCCCGGACGAGGACTGGAGCAAAGCGCTCCTCTACTACTGAGGGAACCGACATGCCGCAGATGAGGGTCGCCGTGGCCGGCGCCGGCATCGCCGGGCTCGCCTTCGCCGCCGCCCTGCGCCGGGCCGGGATCGACTGCCACGTGTACGAGCAGGCCGAACAGCTGACGGAGGTGGGCGCGGGCGTGCAGGTGGCGCCGAACGCCACCCGGCTGCTGCACCGGCTGGGCCTGCGTGACCGCCTGCGTACGGTGGCGGTGGCGCCGCAGGCGATCGAGATGCGCCGCTGGGACGACGGCACGCTGCTGCAACGCACCCCGCTGGGCAGCGCGTGCGGACGCCGCTTCGGCGCGCCGTACTACGTGGTGCACCGCGCGGACCTGCACAGCAGCCTGCTGTCGCTGGTGCCGCCCGACCGGGTGCACCTGGGCGCCCGCCTCACCGCCGTGACGCAGACCGCCGACGAGGCGTACCTGCACCTGTCCAACGGCACCACCGTCGCGGCGGATCTCGTGGTGGGCGCCGACGGCATCCACTCGGTCGCGCGCGAGCAGATCGTGGCGGACCGGCCGCGCTTCTCCGGGCAGTCCATCTACCGTGGGCTGGTGCCGGCCGAGCGGGTGCCGTTCCTGCTCACCGAACCCCGGGTGCAGTTGTGGCTCGGGCCGGACCAGCACTGCGTCTGCTACCCGGTGTCCGCCGGCCGGCAGGTGAGCTTCGGCGCGACGGTGCCGGCCACCGACTGGCGGCAGGAGTCGTGGTCCGGCCGGGGCGACGTGTCGCAGCTCGCGGCCGCGTACGCCGGCTGGCACCCGGACGTCACCCGGCTGATCGCCGCGGCCGACCGGGTCGGCAGGTGGGCGCTGCACGACCGGGACGGCATCGACCGGCTCAGCGCGGGACGGGTGACGCTGATCGGCGACGCCGCGCACCCGATGCTGCCGTTCCAGGCGCAGGGCGCGAACCAGGCCGTCGAGGACGCGGTGGTGCTCGCGGTCTGCCTGGCCGGCGTGGAGCCGGCGGGCCTGGGTGCCGCGCTGCGCCGCTACGAACGGATCCGCCTGCCCCGGACCACGCGGATCCAGCGCCAGTCCCGGGCCAACGCCGAGACGTTCCACCTGGCCGACGGCGCCGACCAGCGCCGCCGGGACGTCGCCGCGCAGTCCTCGTCCGGCCTGGACCGCCACGAATGGCTCTTCGGGTACGACGCCGAGAAAGCCACCACGACCAGCGGAGGCACCTGATGGAACTGACCGGAATCGAGTCGAGGGTCGCCCTGGTCACCGGCGCGGCGCAGGGCATCGGCGCCGCCGTGGCCGGTGTGCTGGCCCGGGCGGGCGCGCAGGTGGCGGCGGTGGACCGCAACGCCGAGGCGCTGACCACAGTCGTGACGAAGCTCGCCGCCGAGGGCGACTCGGCGCGCGCCTACTGCGTCGACGTGTGCGACAGCGACGCGGTGGACGCGCTGGTGCGGCGGGTCGAGGACGAGATGGGCCCGGTCGCCATCCTGGTGAACGCCGCCGGCGTGCTGCACACCGGACCGGTCGTCGAGCTGTCCGACCGGCAGTGGCGCCGGACCTTCTCGGTGAACGCCGACGGCGTGTTCCACGTGTCCCGGGCGGTGGCGCGGCGGATGGTCGGCCGCCGCCGGGGCGCGATCGTCACCGTGGCGTCCAACGCCGCCGGGGTGCCGCGTACCGAGATGGCCGCGTACGCCGCCTCCAAGGCCGCGTCCGCCCAGTTCACCCGCTGCCTGGGGCTGGAGCTGTCCGGCTACGGCATCCGGTGCAACGTGGTCTCGCCCGGCTCCACCGACACCCCCATGCTGCGGGCGATGCTCGGCGAGGGCGCCGACCCGAGCGCGGTGATCGAGGGCACGCCGGGCGCGTACCGCGTCGGCATCCCGCTGCGCAAGCTGGCCCAGCCGCGCGACGTGGCCGAGGCGGTCGCCTACCTGGTGTCCGACCAGGCGGGCCACGTGACCATGCACGACCTGTACGTCGACGGCGGCGCGGCCCTGCACGTGTGACGCCGTGGCACGGAAACCGGAGGCGAGAACCGATGGCCATGACCCCGATCGCGCCGTACCGCATGCCCGGCGACGGCGACCTGCCCGGCACCACGCTGCCGTGGCGTCCGGACCCGGACCGGGCCGCCGTGCTGGTGCACGACCTGCAGCGCTACTTCCTGCGCCCGTTCGCGGCCGGGGAGTCCCCGATGGCCGAGCTGCTGCCCAACGTCGCGAAGCTGCTCGCCGCGGCGCGGGCGGCCGGCGTGCCGGTGCTGTACACCGCGCAGCCCGGCGGCATGAGCCGGCGGGACCGCGGGTTGCTGCACGACCTGTGGGGCCCCGGCATGAGCAGCGACGAGGACGACCGGGGCATCGTCGACGACGTCGCCCCGCAGCCGGGCGACGCGGTGCTGACCAAGTGGCGCTACAGCGCGTTCTTCCGCAGCGACCTGGAGGAGCGACTGCGCGGCGCCCGGCGGGACCAGCTCGTGGTCTGCGGCGTGTACGCGCACATGGGGTGCCTGATCACCGCCTGCGACGCGTTCAGCCGCGACATCGAGGCGTTCCTGGTGGCGGACGCGCTGGCCGACCTGTCGCGTGCGGACCACCTGATGGCGCTGCGCTACGCCGCGGACCGCTGCGCGGTGCCCTTGTGGACGGCGGACGTGCTGGACGGCCTGGCGGGCGCCGCCGGCGCGGCGCGTCCGGATCGGAGCAGCATCAAACGATGAGGAGAGCATCGATGTCGGAACGGACCCGGGTCGTGGTCGTCGGCGGCACCTCGGGGATCGGGCGGCACTTCGCCCGGTTCTGCGCCGAACGCGGAGACGACGTGGTGATCACCGGCCGTTCGGCGGCCCGGACCAAGACCGTCGCGGACGAGATCGGCGGGCGGACCCGGGGACTCGCCCTCGACCTGGCCGAGCCGGAGCGGATCGCGGACGCGCTCGCCGACGTGCCGCACGTCGACCGGCTCGTGATCGCGGCGCTCGACCGCGACCACAACACCGTCCGCGCGTACCGGCCGGGCGACGCGGCGCGGCTGCTGACCGTCAAGCTGGTCGGCTACACGGCGGTCCTGCACGCCCTCGCCCCGCGGATGACCGACGAGAGCGCTGTCGTGCTGCTCGGCGGCCTGGCCAGCCACCGGCCGTACCCCGGCTCCACCACAGTCACCACCGCCAACGGCGGGATCAGCGCGCTGGTCCGGACCCTGGCGGTGGAACTCTCGCCGATCCGGGTCAACGCCCTGCACCCGAGCATCGTCTCCGACACGCCGTTCTGGAGCGACAAGCCCGCCGCGCGGGAGGCCGCCGCGACGCGCGCGCTCACCCGGCGGCCGGTCACCATGCGGGACTGCACCGAGGCGATCGACTTCCTGCTGACGAACCGCGCGATAAACGGGATCAACCTGAACATCGACGGCGGAGACGTGCTCATCTGACGCCTGCGGCGATCCGCCACGGCCCCCACCACCCGGTCGCGCCCTGCCCGTGCTCCCGCTGCTCGCGGGAGTACCGGGCCAGGTCGCGGGCGGAGAACAGCGCCATGCCGGCGTGGAATCCGGTCACCGGCACCGGAACCCGCGCCCAGTAGGCGAGCCGGCCGTCGACGTGGAACTCCACCTCCGACGTCGGCGCCCGGTAGGTGATGGCGTAGCCGTGCGCCCGGCCCGGCTCCGTCGGCACATCCAGGACCACCCGGTGGACGTAGTGCTCGTGCGGCTGGGTCACGCCGGGCAGCACCAGGCGCTCGACAGTCGCGTACACGGTGTCGTTCGTCGCGGCGGCGTTGAACACGACGCCGGTCTCCAGGTCGAACAGTGCCACCGTGCCGAACGCGTCCAGCAGGTCGTGCGGGATCTGCCGGTACGTCCGCACGCCCATCTCCACCTCGACGGCCAGCGTGCCCTCCGCCGGCACGGCGAAGCGTCGCACCGACCGGTACATCTGCTTGGCGTTGTTCTGCCGGGGATCGGTGTCGTGGAAGCGGGTGAACGGGTCGACGGTCAGCTCCAGCCGCCCGTCGCCGGTGCGGACGCGGGCGTTGCGGTCCTGGTACCTGTGGGTCTGCCCGTCCGCGCCGGTGATCGACATGACTGCCCAGCGGGCGGGGTCCAGCTCGCGGCCGGTGAAGTCGTCGTACGTCCACGCGCTGGTTCTCAGTGCCGACGTCATGCAGCCACCATCGGACGCCGGCCGGGCGCGGGCATCACCCGTTCACGCGGTTCGGCCGGGCCGGGCACGCCAATGCGCCGGCAGCCTCCCGGAAATCCCGTGATTAAGCCATGCCGCAGCGTGAGCGGTCGCCGAGACTGACGCCGCACGCCATCTCCGCATCGTCTGCGACGTTCTCACCAGGGGGAGAGAGCAATGGACACGGCAGCTCCGGCACCGGACGGCGGTCGTTACCTCGCCGTCCATCACAGCGCAGAGTTCAGGGAACTACGGCGACGATCGAGCACGGTCACGCTCTGGGCCAGCGTCGCCTTCTTCGGGTGGTGGTTCCTCGGCAGCCTGCTCGCCACCTACGCTCCGGACTTCTTCCGGGAGAAGGTGGCCGGCCCGGTCAACGTGGGCCTGCTCTTCGTCTTCCTGTCGTTCGCCTTCGTGGTGACGCTCGCCGCCTTCTACCTGCGCTACGCCCGCACGCGGCTCGACCCGCTCAGCGAGAAGATCCGCGCCGACCTGGAAGGAGCGTCCCGATGAGCGTCGTCCTCGCCGACCCGCCACCCCCGGTCGACAACACGTGGGCGACGCCCGCGATCGCCGTCCCGGTCACCGTCGTCCTCGCGCTCGCGGTGCTCTACCTGGTCCGCTCGGCGCGCGCCAGCACCACCACCGCGGACGGCTTCCTGCTGGCCGACCGGCGGATCGGGCCGGTGCAGAACGCGCTGGCGGTGGCCTCCGCGCCGCTGATGTACTCGACGATGTACATCATCACCGGCCACATCGCGCTCAGCGGCTACGACGCCATCCTGCTGATGACCGCCTTCACGATGGGCACCATGCTCGCGCTGTTCCTCTTCGCCGGGCCGGTGCGCAACGTCGGCGGCTACACGCTCGGCGACCTGCTCGCGGTGCGCGTCCGGGAACGGCCGGCGCGGATGGCCTCGGCGGTGCTCACGCTGCTGACGTACGTCATGCTGACCGTGATCATGATGGCCGCCATCGCGTTCATCTTCAACCGCTGGTTCGGCGTCGACGCGCTCGTCGGCCTGGTCCTCCCGGTCTTCGTGGTCGGCCTGGTCACCGTCGGGTACGTGTACCTCGGCGGGATGCTCGGGGTCACCCGCATCCTGGTGTTCAAGCTGGTGCTGTCGGTGGTCGTGGTGGGCGTGCTGACCGCCTGGGTGCTGGCCCGCTTCGACCTGAACCTGTTCAGCCTGCTGGAGCGGGCCGAGGCCAACGCGGCGCCGGTGCCCAGCGGCAGCGACCTGCTCGGCCCGGGCCGGCTGTTCGGCGAGGGCGCGACCACGCTCGTGCACCTGTCGAAGCTGTTCGCCATCGCGGTCGGGGTGGCGGCGATCCCGTTCCTGTTCATGCGCAACTTCGCGGTGACCAGCGGGCGGGACGCGCGCCGGTCGACCGGGTGGGCGTCGATGATCATCGTCGGGTTCTACCTGTGCCTGTCCGTCGTCGGGCTGGGCGCGGTCGCGATCCTCGGCCGGGACAACATCGGCGTCATCAAGGCCCACCGCGACATCAGCTTCCCCAAGCTCGCCGACGAGCTCGGCGGACCGGTGATGGTCGGCTCCCTCGCCGGCGTCGCGGTCCTGACGATCGTCGGGGTGTTCGCGCCGCTGCTGCACAGCGCGGTGACGACGGTGACCAAGGACCTGAACGTGCTCCGGGGCCGTCGGCTGGACCCGGCCGCCGAGCTGAAGGACATCAAGCGCAACACCCTGATCATCGGCGTCGGCTCCGTCCTGCTGGCGGTGGCCATGCTGCCGGTACGGACCCACATCTTCATCCCGACCTCGATCGACGTGGCCGGCGCGGTGGTCCTGCCGATCGTCGTCTACGCGCTGTTCTGGCGCCGATTCAACACCCGCGGCCTCCAGTGGACGGTCTACGGCGGCCTCGCGCTCACCGCGTTCCTGGTGCTGTTCTCCAACGGCGTCTCGGGCGAGCCGGACGCCATCTTCCCGGACCGCAACTTCAAGTTCGTGGACGTCGAGCCCGCGCTGATCACGGTGCCGGTCGGCTTCCTGCTCGGCTACCTCGGCTCGCTCACCAGCCGGGAGCGCGACGACGCCGCCTTCGCCGAGATGCAGGTCCGGTCCCTCACCGGCGCGGTGGCCACGGGACCGGCGCGGCCGGCCGCCGTCGACGACGAGGACCGCGACGGCCGCCAGGACCGGGCGCCCAGCCCGGTGAGCTGACCATCCGCCACGGTGTGGGGCGGCCCCCTCCGCCGTCCCACACCCCCTCGGGAGGCAACTGTGGATCCGGTACCGGTTCTGGTCGTGGGCGCGGGCCCGGTCGGCATGGTCACCGCGCTGGCGCTCGCCCGTCACGGCGTCGCCTGCGTCCTCGTCGACCAGGGCTTCGAGACGTCCGTCCATCCCAAGCTGGACTACGTCAACGCCCGCAGCATGGAGTTCTTCCGGCAGTTCGGCCTCGCCGACGACGTGCGTGCCGCCGGGGTCGCGCCCGAGCACCGGTCCGACGTGATCTGGTCGACCGGCCTCGCCGGTGAGCCGATCACCAGGTGGGGCCTGCCCTCGGTCACCGAGGAGTGGCGCCGCATCGCCGAGCACAACGACGGCACCCAGCCGGCCGAGCCGGGCCAGCGGATCTCCCAGATCGACCTGGAGCCGGTCCTGCGGGCGCGCTGCCGGCGGGAACCGCTCGTCGACCTGCGCCTCGGCGTACGGTTCGACTCGCTGACCCAGGACGACGCGGGGGTCACCAGCGTGCTGGCCGACGACACCGGCGGCGAGGTCCGGCTGCGGTCGCGGTACGTCGTCGGGTGCGACGGCGCGTCGAGCCGGGTCCGCCGGGCCGTGGGGATCGGCGAGGAGGGCTTCGACGTGCCCGGCCTGCCGGGCGCGTTCATGGTGCACTTCACCAGCCGGGACCTGGACAGCCTGCACCGGCACGGCCGGTTCTGGCACTACTTCGCGTTCCGGTACGTGATCATCGCGCAGGACGAGGTGGACACCTGGACCGCGCACGTCAACGGGATCGACCCGAACGAGTTCGACGAGCCACCGGCCGACCCGGAGGCGTTCCTGCTCGACACGATCCGCACCGAGCTGCGGATCGACAAGGTGCTGCTCACCTCGCGCTGGCGTCCCGGCTTCATGCTCGCCGACCGGTACCGCGCCGGCCGGGTGCTCCTCGCCGGGGACTCGGCGCACCGGATGTTCCCCACCGGCGCGTACGGCATGAACACCGGCATCGGTGACGCCGTCGACGTGGCCTGGAAGCTCGCCGCGGTGCTCCGGGGCTTCGGCGGCCCCGCGCTGCTCGACAGCTACGACGCCGAACGCCGCCCGGTGGGGCGGCGCAACATGCACACCTCGCACCGGCACCTGGGCGTGCACCTGCGGGCGGGGGAACTGCTGCGCGACGGCGCCCCGCTGCCGTCCGTCGCGGCCTTCCTCGACGCCGAGCGGGGCGAGAACGAGTACCGGGGCATCGAGCTGGGCTACCGCTATGCCGGCTCGCCGGTGCTCCGGCCGGAGGGCCCGGCCGAACCCCCGGACGACCCGCGGGCGTACACCCCGACGACCTGGCCCGGCGCCCGCCCGCCCAGCCTCCTGCTCAGTGGCGGGCAGCAGATCTTCGACCGGTTCGACCCGGCCTCGTTCACCCTCGTGGACTTCACCGGCGACGGCGCCGCCGATCCGCTGCTGGCGGCGGCGGCCGCGCGGGGCCTGCCGGTCACCCACACCGTGGTGACCGACGCCCGGGCCCGCGAGCTGTGGGAACGCGACCTCGTCCTGCTGCGGCCGGACCACCACGTCGCCTGGCGGGGCAACACCGCGCCGCCGGACCCCGACGCCGTGGTCCAGCGCGTACGGGGTGGCGGATAGGCGCGACGTGCCGTCACCGGCGGCCGGGTCACGCGCACACGCGACCGGCGGTCCGGCTGACTCTCGACTGGAGGACAGATGCAGCAATCCGGTTCAACGGCGGAACGCAGCCCACTCGGGCCGTGGGAGGGCAAGCCGGCGGTCCAGCAACCGGACTGGCAGGACCACCCGGCGTACGCCCAGACCTGTGCGGCGTTGGCGGCGGCCCCGCCGCTGGTCCCGCCCGGGGAGGTACGGCGGCTCCGGCAGGCGTTGTCGGAGCTGGCGTCGGCCGGCGGGCTCCTGCTGCAGTTGGGCGACTGCGCCGAGAGCCTCTACGAGTGCACCCCCCGGCACACCTCCGACAAGATCGAGGTCATCGACCGGCTGGGGGACCGGCTCAGTGAGCTCACCGGGCGCAACGTGCTGCGGGTGGGCCGGATGGCCGGGCAGTTCGCCAAGCCCCGGTCGCAGGCGACGGAGTGGCACGACGCGCTGAGTATCCCCTCCTTCCGCGGCCACATGATCAATTCCGAGCTGGCCGCGCCCGGTACGCGCAAGGCCGACCCGCGCCGCATGTGGTGGGCGTACGAGGCGAGCGACCGGGTGCAGCGGGTGCTGCGCGCCCACCGGGAGGGGGCCGGGCGGGCCGCGCGGACCGAGGGGCCCTGGTCGAGCCACGAGGCCCTCGTTGTCGACTACGAGTCCCGGCTGATCCGCCGGGACCCGGACACGGGTGAGCGCTACCTGGCGTCGACCCACCTGCCGTGGGTGGGGGAGCGGACCCGCCGCTCCGCCGAGGCGCACGTGGCCATGCTGTCCACTGTGGCGAACCCGGTCGGCTGCAAGATCGGGCCGGACGCCGACCCGGACGAGGTTCTGCGGGTGTGCGAGGCGCTCGACCCGCGGCGCGAGCCCGGCCGTCTCGTCCTGATCCCGCGGATGGGCCGGGACCGGATCCGGGAGGCCCTGCCGCCGATCGTCCGCGCGGTGGTGAACGCGGGCCACCCGGTGCTCTGGCTGAGCGATCCCATGCACGGCAACACCGTCAAGGCCTCGGTCGGCCTGAAGACGCGGCACCTCTCCGACGTGGTCACCGAGGCGCTGCGGTTCCGCGACATCCTCGACCGGCAGCGGCAGCACGCCGCCGGGCTGCACGTCGAGGTCGCCGCCACCGACGTGACCGAGTGCGTCGGCGGGTCCGTGGCCGGCGAGGACGACCTGGCGCGTCACTACACCTCGCTGTGCGACCCCCGGCTCAACCCGGGGCAGGCCACCGAGTTGATCGAAGCGTGGGCCAAGGACACCGCGACGGTCGGCCCGGCGCCGCGGCGGCCCTGAGGTGCCGACCGTTTTCGAACTGCGGGAAAATTGACAGAAGGAGACCTGCCGGAGCAAATTCGGCCAGGCTAGCCGCGCCGCAGTTCGTCGTCCACTACCTGCGTGGGTAGTGTCTACTACCCGTGCCGGGACCGTCAGTGGTGTTGCCCAGCAGGAATCCCATCGCAATGATGTGTGGGAAGGTGTAATCCTTCGATCGGTGACGCGCGCACCTCATCTTATCCGCACGGAATCCTGTCTCGGCTGAAGCGAGTGTTTCCAATGTGGGGCAACTCAAACACGCTGGAAGTGAAGGGCAACGACGAGAGATTTCCCCTGCCGGACGCAGCTACGGAGGATCGGTCTGTGCTTGGCGAGACGGTTCCGGTTTCCGCGCTGCTGCCCGGCGACTCCCCGCGACTGGCGGGAGAGAACGTCGAGCACATCCGGCTGCTGGCCGCGATGCACGACCTCCCCCCGATCCTCGTGCAGCGCGGCACGATGCGGGTGATCGACGGCATGCACCGGCTGCGGGCCGCCAAGCTGCGCGGCGACGAGACCGTACGGGTGACGTTCTTCGACGGCGACGACGCCGCGGCGTTCCTGCTCTCGGTCGACGCCAACATCAAACACGGGCTGCCGCTGTCCCGCGCCGACCGGGAGGCCGCCGCCACCCGCATCCTGCGGTTGTATCCGCAGTGGTCGGACCGCGCCGTCGCCGCGGCCGCCGGGCTGTCCCCGACCACGGTCAGCGGCATCCGGCGCCGCCTGCTGCAACCGGCGGCGCGGGAGGGCAGCCGGGTGGGACGGGACGGCCGGGTGCGCCCGCTGGACGGCTCGGCGGGCCGGCGGCGGGCCAGCGCGGTCATCGCGCTCCGGCCGGACGCGCCCCTGCGTGCCATCGCGAAGGAGGCCGGGGTGTCGGTGGGCACGGCGCGGGACGTGCGCGCCCGGCTGCAGGCGGGCCGGGACCCGGTCCTGACCCCGCAGCGGCCGGCGGCCGAGCCCGAGCCGGCCGCCGACGACGGGTCGGAGGCGCGCAGGCGCCGGCCGGGTCAGGCCCCGGCGCCGCCCGTCGACTGGCCGGCGGTACGCGGCAACCTGATCCGCGACCCCGCGGTGAAGTACGCCGAGGTAGGCCGGGCCTTCGTCCGGTGGGCCGACGGGCACGTGGTCGACCCGGCCGCCTGGCGCGAGTTCGTCGACGCCGTGCCGCCGTACTGGCGCACATCGGTGGCCGAGCTGGCCCGCTCGTGCGCCGCCGCCTGGCTGGCGTTCGCCCAGGAGTTGGAGGACCGGGCGTGAAAACGGCGGTCCGCATATTTGCGGCGGTTGTCGACAGCGCGTCGAATTCCGCTGCCGTCGCCACTACCCGATCGAGTAGTGGACCGGCGTGAATAACGCGCGTTAATGTTCCTTCGATCCGCTGCCCTCATTTTCGGTGAGCACATTTGTGCGGCGGTCCAATGGAGAGGAGAATTCCCGGTGAAGATTCTGAGGCGGCCGCGGAAACGGCATCTCGGGGGTGCCGCGGCCGTCGCCGCGGCGATCGCCCTGGTGGTGTCGCTGACAAACGGTGTGTCGGCGGCCCCGCAGGCAGCGACCTTCGACCTCGACCACGGGAACGCCCTGACCGACGTCATCTACCCGGCCCTCAACACCGAGCCGCGGGTCGAGTACAGCGGCCGGCCCGGGTCCTGGGCCGCGGACCGGGCCATGCTCATCGAACTGCCGTGGTTCGACGCCCTGGCGGCGTACCACCCCACCGCGGTCGGCATCTTCTCCACCATCGGCCGCCGTCCCGCCGAGGAGCACACGACGCGCAACAAGAACATCGCCGTCATCTACTCGGCCTACACCTCGCTCAGCAAGCTCTACCCGCAGCACGAGGCGACCTGGCAGCGGATGATGGCCACCGCGGGCCTGGACCCGGCGGTCACCGCGGAGGACCGCACCACCGCCAGCGGCATCGGCATCCTCGCCGCGAAGAACGCGATGGCGGCGCGCCGCAACGACGGTACGAACCGGGACGGCGACGCGGGCGGCCGCCGCTACAACCGCGAGCCGTACGCCGACCACACCGGCTACCGGCCGGTCAACAGCCCGTACGAGCTGCGCTTCCCGTCGCGCTGGCAGCCGAACACCATCTCCAAGCGCGAGGTCGTCAACACGCAGGAGTTCGCGACGCCCCAGTTCGGCCGGGTCAAGCCGATCACCTTCGACCGGCCCGAGCAGTTCCGGCTCACCCCGCCGGCGAACCACCACCTGCTGAACCCGAAGGGCTACCGCAAGCAGGCCGACGAGGTGCTGCGCGCCTCGGCCGGCCTGGACGACCGCAAGAAGATGAGCGCGGAGATCTTCAGCGACAACATCACGCCGTACGGCGCCATCGCGCACACGCTGCTGCGGGGCCGGTACAACACCGAGGACTCCGTCCGGTTCATCGTGATGACGGACGTCGCCGGGTTCGACGTGGCGATCGCCTCCTGGTACTACATGCGCAAGTACGATTCGGTGCAGCCGTTCAGCGCGATCCGCCACCTGTACCCGAACAAGAAGCTGACCGCGTGGGGCGGCCCGGGCCGGGGCACCGTCAATGACATCACCGGCACCCAATGGCGCAGCTACCTCAGCTCGGTCGCCATCGCCGCTCCGGAGTACCCGTCGGTAAACGCGGCGGTCTGTGTCGCCTACGCCCAGGTCGCGCGCCGGTTCACCGGCACCGACAAGCTGACCGTGGTGATCCCGGTGCGCAAGGGCTCCTCGATCGTGGAGCCGGGCGTGACCCCGGCCGCCGACATGATGCTGACCTGGAACAGCTACTCGGAGTGGGCCGCCGAGTGCGGGCAGAGCCGGGTCTGGGCCGGCGAGAACTTCCCCGCCTCGGTCGCGGCCGTCGACCAGTACGCGCCGCAGCTCGGTGACCGTGCCTTCGACTTCGTCCAGCGCAAGCTGAACGGGCGCTGATCCCCGCTGTGCCGGTCCGCGCTGCCGGCCATGCCCTCGGGCGTGGCCGGCAGCGCGCGTTCCGACCCCCTCACCACATGTCTTGCATAGCAAGGTATCTTGCGAGGCATGGACGGGGCACGTGAGCGGATCACCACGAACATCCGCAAGGGCGTGCTGGAGTACTGCGTGCTCGCGCTGCTCTCACGGCGCGACATGTACGGCCTGGAACTGGCCGACTGGCTCGCCGTGCGCGGCCTGACCGCCAGCGAGGGCAGCCTGTATCCGCTGCTCGCCCGCATGCGGCAGGCCGGCACCGTGCAGACCCGGTGGGTGGCCCCCGAGCAGGGGCACGCCCGGCGGTACTACGCGATCACCGACCAGGGGCGGGCGCACCTGCGGGTGTTCGCGACGGTGTGGCGGGAGATCCAGCCGCACGTGGACGAGTTGATGGGGGAGGAAGGATGAGCGACGACGGCCTCCCGGAGGCGGCGTGGGCCTACCTGCGGGCGCTGGACGCGGAGTTGTCGGACGTCCCGTCCGGCACGGCGGAGGAGATCGTCGCGGATGTCCGCGCGCACATCGCCGACGCCCTCGACAGCGGGCGGAGCGCCGACGAGGTCCTCGCCGGCCTGGGTGCCGCGCCGGACGTGGCCCGGCAGGCGCGGGAGGAACTGGGGCTACCGGACCAGGACCGCCCGGAGCGGGTCGGCCGGACGCTGTCCCTGGTCGCGTCGGCGGTCGGCGTGCTGATCGCCGTGTGCGTGAGCTTCCTGCTGCCGTCCACAGTGCCGGTCGAGCCGATCCAGGCCGACGCCGGCGAGCAGGGCGTCCTCGGCCGGCTCGGTCCGGGAATCGCGCTGCTCACGCTGCTACCGGCGCTCGTCGCGGCCGCGCCGCTCGTGGCGCCCGCCCGGGTACGCGCCGGGTCGCGGCTCGCCGGCGCGATCGCGCTGACCATGTTCGCCTGCGCGGCCGGCGAGACGGGCCTGTACTACTTCCCGCTCGCGCTGGTGGCCTGGGCGGCGGCGTTCGTGCCGTGGGCCGTGCGGCGAGGCGCCGGGGGACGGTGGTGGCACGTCCTGGCCGGTGGGATCGTGGCGATGCCCGGCGTACTCGTGGCGGTCGCGTCGGCCGGCGGCTCGGTCGGTGTCGGCTGGGTGGGCGCGGCGCTGTGGATCGCCGGGCCGGTCGCGGCCGGTGCGCTGTGCGCCTACGGATTCCGGGCCGGGTACGCGGTGACCGCGCTGGCCGGCGCGCTGGTCATGATCCTCGCGATGGCCGAGCGCGGCTTCCTGTTCGCCGCCTTCTGGCTGTTCGGCGGGCTGTACCTGGCGCTCGGCGCCGCCGGGTACGCGGCGGCGCGGCCGGCCGACGGTGACCCCGCCACCGCGCGGGCGGCCGACGGTGACCCCGCCACCTCACCGCCCGTCGACGGCGACCCCGCCGGGGCGCCCGGCGCACCGGCCCGGCCGCGACCTGAGCCGGCCACGGAGGCGGACCCGGAGGCCGCGGCGCCGGCCGGCTAGGCCGGCACGGCCTGCGGGTCGGCGGCGGTGTCGTGCGCGGCCATCGCCTCCTGGCGTCCGGGCTCCTCGCGCAGGATCGCGGCGTGCAGCCAGGCGTCCGGGATGGCGAACCCGTCCACGAGCGTGCGCATGTACGGGCGCAGCTCCTTGAGCAGCCCGTTCACCACGCTGGTGATCGTCTTCGAGCGGGCCGGGGTGAGCCGGCCGTGCTCCAGCAGCCAGCCCTTGTTCGCCTCGATCACGGTGAGCGCGTACAGGTCGCAGACCCGGGACAGCAGCTCCTTGACCGCCGGGTCGGCGGTGGCGTCGATCCCGGCGACGAACGCCTCCAGCGTCACCCGGTCGATGTGCGCGGCGGCGACGGCGAGGACGTGGTCCTGGACGTCGTTGAAGATGTCGAAGGGCCGGTCCTTCTTGGTCGACGCGCCACCGCGCAGGCGGCGCACCGCGCTGTCGAGCAGGTGCTCCTCGCGGTCCTCGAAGAGCTTGAGCTGCCAGCCCCGGTCGGTGACCGCGACCTCGTCGTCGCGGCCCGGCACCGCGCTGACCAGACGTGCGATCAGCGCCCGGGCGGCGGTGCGCTCCAGCACCATCTCGCGTACCTGCTCGGCGACGAAGGAGGCGCGTCCCCAGCCGTCGAGCGAGCCGAACTCGTCCCGGTAACCGGTCAGCAACCCCTTGGCGACCAGTTGCAGCAGCACCGTGTTGTCGCCCTCGAACGTGGTGAAGACATCGGTGTCGGCCTTGAGGCTGGGCAGGCGGTTCTCCGACAGGTAGCCGGCGCCGCCACACGCCTCCCGGCACATCTGGATGGTGCGGGTGGCGTGCCAGGTCTGCGCCGCCTTCAGCCCGGCGGCCCGGGACTCCAGCTCCCGCTGCCGGTGTTCGTCGACCGGCCCGTCGCCGCCCTGGATCTCGTCCAGCGCCGCGACCAGCTCCGCCTGGGCGAAGGTCAGCGCGTACGTGGTGGCCAGCGCGGGCAGCAGCTTGCGCTGGTGCGCCAGGTAGTCGTTGAGCAGCACCTCGCGGTCGCCGTCGGCGTCGCTGAACTGCCGGCGGATGTCGCCGTAGCGCACCGCGATGGCCAGCGCCGCCTTGGTGGCCGCCGACGCCGCGCCGCCCACGCTCACCCGGCCCCGGACCAGGGTGCCCAGCATGGTGAAGAAGCGCCGGGAGTCGTTCTCGATCGGGCTGGAGTACGTGCCGTCCTCGGCGACCTGCGCGTACCGGTCCAGCAGCATGTCCCGCGGCACCCGCACGTGGTCGAAGCTGAGCCGCCCGTTGTCCACGCCGAGCAGGCCGGCCTTGGGTCCGGCGTCGCCGATGGTCACGCCGGGCATCGGCCGGCCGTGCTCGTCGCGGATCGGCACCAGCCAGGCGTGCACGCCGTGCCGGCGCCCGCCGGTGACGAGCTGGGCGAAGACCACAGCCATCCGCCCGTCCCGGGCCGCGTTGCCGATGTAGTCCTTGCGCGCCGCCTCGTGCGGCGTGTGCAGGTCGAAGGTCTGGGTCTGCGGGTCGTACACGCAGGTGGTGCGCAGTTGCTGCACGTCCGAGCCGTGGCCGGTCTCGGTCATCGCGAAGCAGCCGAAGAGCCGGCCCGCGACGATGTCGGGCAGGTAGGCGTCGTGGTGCCGCTTCGTGCCGAGCGCGGCGACCGCGCCGCCGAACAGGCCCCACTGGACGCCGGCCTTCACCATCAGTGACAGGTCCACCTGGGCCAGCATCTCGGTGGCGACGATCGAGGCGCCCACGTCGCCGCGGCCGCCGTACTCGACGGGGAAGCCCGAGGCGATGCCCAGTTCGACAGGGAGTTCGGACAGCAGCCGGGTGATGCGCTCGCGAGCCTGGTCACCGGTCTCGCCGTACACCGGGAGGAAGCGTTCGTCGAGGTGTTCGCGGTGCGCCCGGCGGACGTCGGCCCACCGGCCGTCAAGCGTTTCCCGCAGGCGTGCGATGTCGATGCGGCCGGCTGCGTGATCGAACATTGTCACTCCTCGGTGCAGTGGACATTTGCGTACACTCTCGGCCTGATCAACATTACCGGCGGTGATCGCGCGCCGCTGGCGGAGCGCGTGGTGAGCCCGGCCACCCCCCGGCGGTTCGGCTGCCCGCGAAGCTGAGGTTAGGCTGTCCTCACTTCAAGCACTGGAGGCATCCCCTCGTGTCCCCGCTTCCCCCCGGCAGCGCCGTCACCGCCCGGCACGTGCTCCGCCAGGCGCTGCGCCGCCAGCGCCGCCCGGTGCTGATCGGCGTGACCCTGCTCGGGCTGCACCAGGTCACCGAGGCGCTCGTGCCGGTGGCGATCGGCGTCATCATCGACCGGGCCGTGGTGACCGGCGACCCGTGGGCGCTCGCGTACTCCGTCGCCGGCCTCGCCGCCCTGTTCACCGTGCTGGCGTTCGCCTACCGCAACGGCGCCCGCCAGGCGTTCGCGGCCGTGGAGCGGGAGGCGCACCTGCTACGGGTGGAACTGGCCGAGCGCGCGCTCGACCCGCGCGGGCACCGCTCCGGCCTACGCGACGGCGAACTGCTCTCGGTCGCCGCCTCCGACGCCGAACTCTCCGCGTACGTGGTGCGGGTGGCCGGCTTCGGCGTCGCCGCGGTGAGCGCGCTGACCGTCGCGGCCGTCGCGCTGCTGGTCATCGACGTCCCGCTCGGACTCGGCGTGCTCATCGGCGTACCGGTGCTGGTCCTGGCGCTGCAACGGATGGCGCCGCTGCTGTCCCGGCGCAGCGCCTCCCAGCAGGAGGCCCTCGCCGAGACCACGGCGCTCGCCGTCGACCTCGTCTCCGGCCTGCGCGTGCTGCGCGGCATCGGCGCCCAGCACCACGCCGCCGGCCGGTACGCCGCCGCCAGCCGGCGCGCCCTCGCCGTGACGCTGCGCGCCGCCAACACCAAGGGCCTGCACCTCGGGCTCACCACCGCCGCGAACGGCCTCTTCCTCGCCGCTGTCGCCGGTGCCGCCGGCTGGCTCGCCCTGCGTGGCCGGCTCACCATCGGTGAACTGGTGACAGTGGTCGGGCTCGCGCAGTTCGTCGCCGAGCCGGTGCAGACGCTGGGCTACTGCGTGCAGTTGTTCGCGATGGCCCGCGCCTCCGCGGCCCGGGTCGCGCGCGTGCTCGGCGCCGAGCCGCTGACCCGGCCGGGCGCCGCGTCCCGGCCGGACCGTACGGACGGGCCGCGGCTCGTCCTCGACCACGTCGGGCACGCCGCGCTGGACGGGGTGTGCCTGCGCGTCGACCCGGGGGAGATCGTCGGCGTGCTGGCGTACGACCCGGCCGACGCGGACGCGCTGGTCGCGTTGCTGTCCGGACGGGTGCCCGCGGACCGGCGCCGGGGCGCGGTACGCGTCGACGGCGTACCCGCCGACGACCTGGACATCGACGCGCTGCGCGGCGCCGTGCTGGTCGAGCCGCACGACGTGACGCTGTTCGAGGGAACCGTGGCCGCCAACCTCGCCGCCGGCCGCAGCACCGACGAGGGACGCCTGCGCGCCGCGGTCCGGGCGGCCGCGGCGGACGACGTGGTGGACGCGCACCCCGGCGGCCTCGGCCACCGGCTCGTCGAGCGCGGCGCCAACCTCTCCGGCGGCCAGCGCCAGCGGCTCGGGCTGGCGCGGGCGTTGCACGCCGACCCGCCGGTGCTCGTGCTGCACGACCCCACGACCGCAGTGGACGCCGCCACCGAGGCCCAACTCGCCGACGGACTGGCCGGTGCGCGCCGCGACGCGCCCCGGGGCACGCTGCTGGTCACCAGCAGCCCCGCCCTGCTGCGGATCACCGACCGGGTGGTGGTGATCGCCGACGGCCGGGTGACCGCCGAAGGGACGCACGAGCACCTGCTGGCCACCGACGCCCGCTACCGCGAGGAGACACTGCGGTGACCGCTGACCCGCGTACCGCCGAACCCGGCCGGGCGTTGCTGCCCACCGCGACCGCCCGGCGGACCTGGACGACGCTCGGCGCGGAGTTCCGGCGGCGGCCCGGCCTCAGCGCCGCCGCGACCGCCGTGCTCGTCGCCGCCGCCACCGGCGGGCTGGTCGCGCCCTGGGTGCTCGGCCGCCTCGTCGACGACGTCATCGCCGATGCCCCGGTCTCCCGGATCGCCGGCCGGGTCGCGGTGATCGCCGGCGCGGCAGTGCTCACCGGGCTGCTCACCGCCGCCGGGGCCGCGCTCGCGTCCCGCCTGGGCGAGACCGTGCTGGCCCGGCTGCGCGAGCGGGTGCTCGACCGGGCGCTGCACCTGCCCTCGGCGACGCTGGAACGGGCCGGCACCGGTGACCTGCTGGCCCGGGTCGGCGACGACGTGGCGGTGGTGACGAACGTGATCGCGGTCAGCGGTCCGGCGTTCGTCGGCGCGCTGCTGTCCGTGGTGCTGACCGTGTTCGGGCTGGTCGCGCTCGACTGGCGGCTCGGCCTCGCCGGGCTGGTGGCAGCGCCCGCGTACGCGCTGGCGCTGCGCTGGTACCTGCGCCGGTCCGCGCCGTACTACGCCCGTGAGCGCGTCGCCACCGGCGAGCGGACACAGGCCATGGCCGGCGCGCTGCGCGGCGCGGCGACAGTGCGCGCGTACCGGACCGAGGACGCGCACGTCGCGGCGATCGCCGAGCGTTCCGGCGTGGCGCGCGACCTGTCGCTGGAGATCTTCAACCTGCACACCCGCTTCGGGCTGCGGATCAACAGGTCGGAGTTCCTCGGCCTGGCCGCGGTGCTCGTCGCCGGGTTCTTCCTGGTCCGCGCCGACCTGGTCACGGTGGGCGCGGCGACCACCGCCGCGCTCTACTTCCACCGGCTGTTCAACCCGATCGGCCTGCTGCTGATGGAGTCCGACTCGGTGCTGCAGGCCGGCGCGAGCCTCGCCCGGCTGGTCGGCGTGGCCACGCTGCCCGACACCGCCCCGTCCGCGCCGTCGGCGGCCGGGCGGCGCGGCCCGGCGGCGCTGGACGTCACGGTCCGCCGGCACCGCTACGACGACGACGGCCCCCTGGTCCTGGCCGACGTCGAGCTGCGCCTGGCCCCGGGTGAGCGGGTCGCGCTCGTGGGCGCCAGCGGCGCGGGCAAGAGCACGCTCGCCGGCATCGCCGCCGGGATCATCGCGCCCACCGACGGGTCGGTACGCCTGGGCGGCGTGCCGCTGACCGAGCGGGGCGAGCACGCCGTGCGGCGCGACGTCGCGCTGGTCAGCCAGGAGGTGCACGTCTTCGCCGGGCCGCTCGCCGAGGACCTGCGCCTGGCCGCCCCGGACGCCACCGACGCGGAACTGCTCGACGCGCTGGACCGGGTCGGCGCCACCACCTGGCTGCGCGCGCTGCCGGACGGGCTGGCCACGGCGGTCGGCGAGGGCGGCCACCGGCTCACCGCCGCGCAGGCCCAGCAGGTCGCCCTGGCCCGGCTGGTGCTGGCCGCGCCCGCCGTCGCCGTGCTGGACGAGGCGACCGCCGAGGCCGGCAGCGCCGGAGCGCGTGACCTGGACCGGGCGGCGCTGGCCGCCACCGAGGGACGGACCACGCTGATCGTGGCGCACCGGCTCAGCCAGGCGGTCGCCGCCGACCGGATCGTCCTGCTCGACCACGGGCGGATCGTGGAGCAGGGCACGCACTCGGAACTGCTCGCCGCCGACGGCCGGTACGGGCGTCTGTGGCGCTCCTGGAGCGTCCCGGTATGACCGCGCACCGCCCATCGACCCAGGTGAGGGGAACATGACCGACGCGCCGGCCCGCTTCGTGCTCTTCCCGGGGCGGCACCACCTGCTGACCCGGTTCCAGGCCGACTACCTGTGCCGGCTGGCCGGGGACGAGGCCACAGTGGTCTGGGCGGTGACGTCGGCCAACCACGAGAACACCAGACGCAACCCGGTGCCGTACCACCGGCGGGAAGCCGCGATCGAGCGGTTCAGCGTGCTGAGCGGGCTGCGCTCGATGGTGGTGCCGATCTTCGACACCGCGTACACCGACGCGTTCGCCGAGGTGACGCTGAAATCCATCGCGGTGGCCACCGGGCTCGAACTCACCCCCGCCGACACGCTGCTGGCCTGCTCCACGCCGGAGGTCGCGAAACTGTACGAGCGGCTCGGCTTCCGGATCGCGCCGGTCGAGGCGGACCCGGACCTGCCCGAGCCGCCCGAACGGCCGTGGGACGTGCTGCTGCGCCTGGCCGCCGGGGACGAGACCTGGCGCGCGCTCACCCACCCGGCCACCATCGATGTGTTCGAGCGCTACCGCCTGGTCGAGTCGATCCGGTCGGTGGTGAACGACCCGCTCGTCGGCGCCGAGGGCGGCCTCACGGTGACCCGCGACTACCGCACCTACGTGGAGGCGTTCGCCACTGCCGCGCAGCGCAAGTGGGACTCGGTGCGCGGGTACGTGCAGCCCGGCCGCATCGTGGACATCGGCTGCGGCGCGGGCGCGGTCCTGGAGCTGGCCGACCGGGAGGCCGCGCTGCGCGAGAGCGACCTGATCGGCGTGGAGGTCGCCCGCCACCTCTACCAGGAGTGCCTGCACAAGAAGGCGCAGGGCGTGTTCCGCAACGCCAATGTCTACTTCTTCCACCGCAACGTCCTCGGCGGCGCGGTGTTCAAGGACCGCTCGGTCGACACCACGCTCACGTTCGCGCTGACCCACGAGATCTGGTCGTACGGGCGGCAGCGGGAGTCGCTGCTGCAGTTCGCCCGCCGCATCCACGACCACACGGTGCCCGGCGGCGTCTGGATCAACAGCGACGTGTGCGGTCCGGACGACCCCGGGCGGCAGGTGCTGCTGCGGCTGTCGGCCGACGACGGCGACAACCCGGCCGCGCCCCGCGGCGATCTCGCCGAGCTGACCTCGGCGGAGGTCCGGCGCTACGTCGGCGGGCTGTCGACGCGGGCGCGGCTGGACCAGTTCGCCGTCGACTTCGCGTTCGGCTTCGACCACGAGCCGCTTCCGGACGGCGCGGTACGCCTGTCGCTGGGCGCGGCGATGGACTACCTGACCCGCAAGGACTACACGGACAACTGGCTGTCGGAGACGCAGGAGCAGTTCTGCGGCCTGAGTTTCGCCGACTGGACGGCGCTGCTCACCGAGGCGGGGTTCGAGATCGGCCCGGCGTCGGCGCCGGTGCGCAACGAGTGGGTGATCGACAACCGGATCGCACCGGTCGCGTCCCTCACCGACCTCGACGGCCGGCCGCTGGACTGGCCGACCACCCACGTCCTCACCGTCGCCCACCGCCCCCGCAACCAGTGAGACCGACGGCGCCCGCCGCTGCCGGCGGGCACCGTCGCCGCTCACCGGCTCAGCGCGATCCGGATCGCCAGGACGATCAGGATGAGCCCGGTCAGCCGTTCGATCACCAGCAGCACTGACGGCCGGGTCAGCCAGGGCTGCAACCTGTCGATGAGCATGATGTAGCAGGCCCACCAGAGCACGGCGAGACCGATGAACGTGGCGGCCAGCACCGCCGTGCGGGCCGCCGCCCCGTCGCCGGGCCTGACGAACTGCGGCACGAACGAGACGTAGAAGACGACCACCTTGACGTTCAACAGCTGGCTGGTGACGCCCATGACGAACGAGCGGCGGGCCACGTGCGGCTCGTCGGCGGCCGGGGCCTCCGGCACCGGCGCGGGGCCGGTCTCCGGGTCCGGCCCGGCGCCGCCCGCGCCGACCGGGACCGGCTGCGCCGCCGGGGCCGTCCGGCGCGGCCGGGTGGCCCAGAGGATCGTGCCGCCCAGGTAGAGCAGGTACAGCGCGCCGGCGACGCGCAGCACCGTGTAGAGCGTCGGCGAGGAGACCAGCAGCGCGGACAGGCCGGCGGTGGCGAACGACGCGTGCACCAGCGCGGCGACGAACAGCCCGGCCAGCACCACGAACCCGGCCCGCCGGCCGTACCTGACGGTCTGCCGGGTGACGAGCGCGAAGTCGACGCCCGGCACGATGATGATGAGCAGGCTGGCGGCGACGAAACTGATGATCTGGATGTCAGACACGACGCCGGCTCTCCTGTCCTGCGGCGAGCGCCGGCGCCGCCTCCTCGATGACGGAGACACCGCTGTCCTGGCGTGGCCCGTGCCGGCGCCACTGTTCCCGCAGCCGGATCCGGCCGTCCGGCAGCCGCTCGGGCCGGGACTCGCACTCGCCGACCACTATGGTGCCGTCGGTGAGCACCTCCAGGTAGGCGAAGCGCACCACGCCCTGCGCGTCGCAGGTTCCCGCGAGCCGGCCGTGCCGGACCGGGCCGCCGGTGATCTCCGCCCAGACCAGGTCGCCGCGCTGGTGGTAGTGCCCCCGCAGCGGCTCGGCGCCGTCACCGGCGTGGTCCACGGAGACGAAGACGCGGCCGTCGTAGTCGAATGTCGTCATCGCGCTCACGCCCACCGGGTGCTCACGTAGTCGTCACGGAACCGGCAGACCGTGCGGCCGGCGATCGAGTTCAGGATCATCGCGCTGCGGATCGGCAGGATGCTCAGGTTGGAGTCGACGAGCCCCTGCACGTACCGCCCCCGGTTCAGCACGAAGATCTTGTGGTCGTCGGCGTGCTTCCACCGGATCGAGTAGTCCGACTCGATCACCGGTTCGCCGCGCTCGTCCACGTCGATCAGCGCGGACAGCTCCGGATCGAAGGGGAGCGGGGCGAGCCGCCGGCCCGCCGCGACGATCACGTTCACCGCCCGGTGCCGTTCCTCACCGCTGCCGGCGGTGAGGCACTCCAGCTCCACCTCCCCGTCGAGCTGCCGGGCGCCGGTCACGGTACGGCTCGGCATGATCGTGACCGGGAACCGCCCGGTCCGCAGCCGCTCCTCGTAGTTGTGCTGGTAGACGCCGCGCAGCGTGCCGGGGGAGATGCCGTCGCTGGTCAGGATCTGCCCGGAGACGAGCCGTTCCCGCACGTCGCGGGACAGGTTGAGGAACGCCTCCTGGTAGGCGGGCCGGTACAGGTCGTTCGCCGAGGGGGAGTCCTCCAGCGGCGCGAACCAGGACCGCCGGCCGATCCACTTGATGTCGCGGCAGCCGCGGGCGAGCAGCGCTGCGACGCACTCCGCGCTGGTCTGGCCGCTGCCGATCACGACCCACGGCACGTCCGGCTCGTCGGGCACGCCGGCCAGGCGCCGGTTCAGCTCGTCGGCGACGAACAGGTGCCGGGGGTCGAGGGCGTCCAGGAAGTCCGGTACGAAGGGGACGGTCCCGCTGCCGAGCACCAGGTGCTGGGAGCGGGCGACCTCGACGCCGCCGCTGCGGGTGACGATCGCGCCGTCGAACTCGACCCGGTCGACGCGGGCGCCGTAGGTGATGCGCGGCAACTGCTCCGCCGCCCACACCAGGTACTGCTGGTACTCGATCCGGGGGATGGTGTCGAAACCGGCGCCCAGCAGGGCGTAGACCCGGCCGGTGGTGACCAGGTAGTTGAGGAACGACAGCGGGTGCGTCGGGTCGTAGAGCGAGACCAGGTCCTTGACCCAGCCGGTCTGCATGCGTACGCCGCTGTGCAGCATCCCGTCGTGCCAGCCCGGCTGGTCCCGCGCCTCGAACAGCGCGATGTCGTGCGGCGCGAGCGCGTCGTACATCGCGGCGAGGCTCAGGTTCGCCGGCCCCGCGCCAATTCCCACTGTGTGATAGGTCTGCGTCATCAGTCTGCCTCTGTGTCTAGCCGTGCGGGACACGGATCGCGGATCGGGAGTTCAGCAGGGCGGTGGCGGCGAGCCGGCTGGCGGCCAGGACGGTCTTGGCGGCGCCGCCGCTGCCGCCGGTGAAGGTGTGCACGGCGCCGGCCACTGCGCGCAGGGCCAGGCCGGGCGGGTCGCTGTAGCAGTCGACGGCGCTGACCGGCGGGCCGTCCGGGCGCGGGTCCAGGCCGGGTAGCCGCCGCGCGGCGACCGCCCGCACCCGCGCCGCCAGCCCGGTGTCCGGCGCGGGCGCGGGCGGGTCGACGTCCCAGCGGTCGCTGGGCAGGCCGAGAAGGACACGTCCCGGACCGGCGGGCCGCCCGTACAGGCCGCTCGTCTCGTCGACGAAACACGGCAGGTCGGCCCGGCCGGTGCGGTGGTGGGCGTACTGGATGTGCTTGGTGCGCAGCGTGCTCGGCAGCCTGGCGGCGCGCAGCAGGCCCGGCGTCCACGCCCCGGCCGCCACCACGACCAGGTCACCGGTGAGGCGGCGGCCGTCGCGCAGGTCGACCGCGCCGTCGCCGAGGCGGGCCACCGGCGTGGTCTCGGTCCGGTCCAGGCCCCGCAGGACGCTGCGGCGCAACCGGTCCGGGTCGAGGTGGCCGGCCCGGCGTTCCCAGACCCCCACCGTGCCGTCCGGGAGCCGGTCGAAGCCGAACCGCCGGGAGACCTCGTCGCGGGTCAGCACCTCGGCCCCGGCCACGCCGGCCGCCGCACCGGCGTCGACGGCGTCGAGCAGGTAGAGCGAGCCGGTGGCCCGCCACCCGGCGGCCGCGGCGAGCGCCGGGTCGTCCCACAGCTCGGCGAGGCTCGCGGTGGCCAGGGCCCGGGCGGCCGGATCGGGCTCGAAGGCGCGTGCCAGGCCACCGGAGGCGGCGGTGGCGTCGGCGTGCCCGCCGCCCGGACCGCCGCCGTGCGGGCCGACCAGCACCGCCTCGGCGCCCGCGTCCCGCAGCCGCCGGGCGAGCAGGACACCGGCGAGGCCGGCGCCGACGACGAGCACGCGGGGCTCACCCACCGGAGGCCGCCGGTTCCGCGCCGCCGACGACGTCGAGCAGGCGGGCCGCCCGGTCCGGGTCACCGGGGTACGCGGCCAGCGCCGCCCGGACGACGGTGGCGCTGTCGAAGTGCGCCGGGCGCAGGGCCTGCTCGCCCCGGGTCAGCTCGACGTCGGCGAGCACACCGTCCAGACCGGGTACGGCCCCGGCGCGCGTGGCGGCGTAGCGCGCCTTGAACGCCTCGTACACCTCGGGCCGGAAGTCCGACTCGTAGCGGTCCGGCCGGTCCCAGCTCAGGAACGCCCGCACCACGGCCGGGTCCTCGTCGGCGAGGAACTCGTGCGCCCAGATCGCGTGGCCCCGGCTGGTGGAGAACTTCGCGCCGGTGAGCCGGTAGAACTCGTTCACCACCAGGCCGGTGGGCCGGTCGGGCAGCCCGGCGGCCAGGTGCAGGGCGGGGATGAGCAGCGCGTAGTAGAAGGCGTTGTCCACCCCGAGGAAGATCCACTGCTCGCCCACGTCCCGCCACGCGTCGAGGTACCCGGCCAGGGTGTCCGCGTCCGGCCGCAGGTGGCGGGCGGGCAGCAGCAGGTTGGCCAGGGCCATCTCGGCCCAGACGTCGATGCGCAGGCCGTCGTCCCACTCGATGCCCCAGTCCGTCGGGTACGCCAGCGGCACCTCCGGCAGCCCGCCGTCCAGGTACGACGCGACGAGCCGGCGCAGCCGGGGCGGCAGCACCGCCCCGGACCAGAACTCGGTGAGCCGCTCCCGGTGCTCGTCCAGCCGCAGCACCGGCACGGTGTGGGTGACCGGCTCCGGCGGCGCGTCGCAGCAGGTGGACCGCGCGTCGACCAGGTTCGCGGCGGTGCAGAAGCCGCCGCACCCCTCGCAGGTGCCGCCGTTCGCGCCGGCACCGCAGGCCGGGCAGCGCCCGGCGACCCGCACGTGGTGCAGGGTCCGCCGGCAGGCCGCGCAGGCGCGCAGCGACACCGGCGCGACCTCGAGCACCTTCGCCTCGACCAGTTCGGTGAGCAGGCCGGCCACCGCCCGGCGGTACGCCTCGTCGGCCAGTGGGTCGGCCATCACGTCGTACCGGATCCGCGCGGCGCGCAACGCGGCGTGGATCAGCGACCCGTAGCGGGCGACCGTGTCGGCCGGCGTCTCGCCGTGCGCCTCCGCCCGGGCGAGCACGTAGTTCTGGTGGGCGTCCAGCCCGCACTGGGTCACCACCCGCCGGCCGGCGGCGCGCAGCGCGCGGGCCGCCACGTCCCCGGCGACGTACGGGCCGCTGAGGTGCCCGAGGTGCAGCGGACCGTTCGGGGTGGGCGGCGGGGTGACCAGGAGCACCGCGCCCCGCCCGGCCGGATCGTCAGCCACGGCCGGTCCCGTCGCCCGCGTCCGTCCGGCCGGTCTCGGGGCGCGGCATCCAGTAGACGCTCAGGATGGTCAGCGGCTGTTCGGGGGAGGGGTTGTGGATGACGTGGCGCTGCTCGGGTTCGAGCAGGATCACCCCGCCGGTCGGCACCTCGACCTTCTCGCCGCCCGCCTCGTAGATGGCGGTGCCGCGGGTCACCACGGCGAACTCCACCTCGGGGTGGACGTCCTCGGTGCTGCTGCCGCCGGGCGGGATCACGCACCACATGGCGTCGAACGGCAACGGGCCGAGATCGCGGTACTGGGTCCAGCGGCCGATCTGGATGCCGTACTCGTCGGTGAGCTCGGCGGTGTCGCTGACGTACCTTCGCATGTTCGTCCTCCTGGTCGGCGCGATGCCCGTCGGGCGCGCCGGACGGATCTGGGTTTGCGGAGAGTGACCGGAAGTGGTGCTTCTGCGACGCAGAGCCAACCGCCTGCCGGAGTGGCAATTCGACTTCGGTCGATAGCGTCGGACCCACTGTGGACCTAACCTCGGCTGGCCAACAGGAGCTACACCGGCAGATCACCGGCAATGGCGCTACTGATTGCCCGCTCAGTGGCCGCGCAGTGGTGGTCCGCCTGTACGAATCCACCAGAACCGGTACGGAGACGACGCTGTGATCGGCTACATGGATACGTTGGGTGACGAAATTGCTACCGCTCGGCGACGAGCCAACCTGACTCAGGAGGAACTGGCCGCCCGCACCGGACTGAGCGTCCGGAGCATCCGCAACCTGGAGTCGTCGCGGGTGACCCGCCCGCGCCCGGCGACAGTGCGGCTGCTGCGCGACGTGCTCGGCCTGCCGGCCCACCCGGCGCCGGCCCGGATCCGCCCCATGCAGTTGCCGCTGGAGATTCCCGGCTTCACCGGCCGTTCGGCACAACTACGGCAACTCGACCGGCTGCTCGACGGCGGACCGCGGCGGATGTCCAGCGTGGTGGTCTGCGTCCTGTCCGGACGCTCCGGGATCGGCAAGACGGCGCTGGCGCTGCGCTGGGCCCACCGGTCCGCCGCACGGTTCGTCGACGGGGTGCTGCACGTCCAGCTCGGCGGAAGCGACTCGCGCCGGCCGGCGGTGGCGCCCGCGGAGGCGCTCGCCGGCCTCATCGAGGCGCTCGACGTGCCCGGCGGCATTCCCTGCGGTCCGGCCGCGCGCACCGGGCTGTACCGCAGCGTGCTCGCCGGGCGCCGGATGCTCATCGTGCTCGACGACGCGCGCGACGCCGAACAGGTCCGGCCGCTGCTACCCGGTGTCCCCGGCTGCATGGTGGTGGTGACCAGCCGGGACCGCCTCACCGGACTGGTCGTCGGCGAGGCCGCGCGTCCGGTCGTGGTGGACGAGCTGGCGGCCGGTGAGGCGTGGGAGCTGCTGGCGGCCCGTCTCGGCGAGCGTCGCCTCACCGCCGAACGCGAGGCGGTACGGCAGATCATCGCCCACTGCGCGGGGGTGCCCCGGGCGCTGGCGGTGGTCGCCGCCCGCGCCGCCGTCGCGCCCCGGCTGCCGCTGGCGGAGGTGGCCCGCCAACTGCGGTAGGGACCGGCGGACCGGGGCGGTCGCGCGGCGCGGGCGCCCCGGTCAGCGCCGGTCGGCGCGGGTGCCGGCGCGGGCGGCCACGTGGGCCGGCACCGGCGCGGTCGGCGGGAGCGCCGGGTCGGTCACCGGCTGCTCCCAGCGGGCCACGAGCGGAAGCTCGCCGGCCCAGAGTCCGAGCGCGGCGTCCGGGCTGTCGCCGTCGTCCGGCGGGCCGCTGCGCGTCTTCACCGACGCCTCGGCCAGCGGCAGCGCCAGCAGGGCCGTGGCCGCCAGCTCCCGCCGGTTCGGGCGGCGGGCGTGGTCCCACTGGCCGGGGGCGACGTGCTCGGTGAGCAGGCGGAGTCCGTGCAGCTTCTCCTCGGTGCCGGTCACCCACCGGGGCCGGCCGTAGATCATCGCGCTGCGGTAGTTGACGCCGTGCTCGAACACCGAGCGCGCCAGCACCAGGCCGTCGACCACGGTGACCGTGACGCAGACGTCGGTGTCGGTGGTGAGGCTCCGGCTGGCCACCGAGCCGTGCAGGTAGAGGTGGCGGTCGTCGAACCCGTAGACGGTCGGCACCACCATCGGGTGACCGTCCACCAGGACGCCGAGGTGGCAGACGAACCCGGCCCGGAGCACGTCGAACAGGGCGGCGCGGTCGCGGTGCCCCTTCTCCTTCATCCGGCGCAGGCTCGTGCGGGGCGTCGCGGACAACTGCCCGTCGGCATCGGTCATAGCTGATCTCCCGTCGGTCCCGCCGTTTCTACCGGGCCGGACGGCGCTCCTCAAGGGGGCCGGCGGGGGCGACCCGGTCAGGTCGGCGGGTGCTCGCGGCAGCCCCGCGGTCGCCTGCTCAGCGGACCTTCCTCGTCGGTCGCTTACGAGGTGGCGTCAGCAGTTCGGCGATCGCCGAGATCGCGGACGGCACCAGACGGTAGTACGCCCACACACCCCGCTTCTCCCGCTCGATCAGACCGGCCTCGGTGAGGATCCGAAGGTGATGGCTGACGGTCGGCTGGGAGAGCCCGAGCGGCGCGGTGAGGTCGCTGACGGACGCCTCGCCCTCCGGAGCGGACTGGATCAGGCTGAGCAGGCGCAGCCGGGCCGGGTCGGCCAACGCCTTCAGCACTCCCGCGAGGCGTTCGGCATCGGCACGCTTGATCGGCTCGCCGGTCAGCGGCGAGATGGCAGGGGTGGCAGTTTTCGCAGTTCCCACGCTTGCATCGTTGCATCAACGGCCGCCGCATGACGGTGCAACCAGGACCGGATCATGGTGAGTCGCACGACAGGGGTGTCAGGCGGCGGGGCGCAGGTCGGCGAGCAGCCGTTCCACCCGGGCGCGGATCTCGTCTCGGATGGGGCGTACCGCGTCGACGCCCTTGCCCGCGGGGTCTTCCAGCTTCCAGTCCTCGTATCGCCTGCCCGGGAAGACGGGGCAGGCGTCACCGCAGCCCATGGTGACGATGACGTCGGAGGACTCCGCCGTCTCGTACTCCAGGCGCTTGGGGGTCTGGTCGGTGATGTCGATGCCGACCTCCCGCATGGCCTCGACGGCGGCGGGGTTGACCTGGTCGGCGGGCGCGCTTCCGGCGGAGCGGACCTCGACGGTGTCGCCGGCGAGGTGGCGCAGCCACCCGGCGGCCATCTGGGAACGGCCGGCGTTGTGCACGCAGACGAACAGGACGCTGGGTTTGTCGCTCATCGGGTCTCCATGATCCTGATGGTTGCCGTGGCGTGCCGCGGCGCGGTCGGGGCATCTCATGGCCGGGTTCCCGGCGCGGGGAACAGGCGGGCACGGGCCCACAGCGACACGTAGACCAGGCCGACGAGAACCGGAACCTCGATCAGCGGGCCGACGACGCCGGCGAGGGCCTGGCCGGAGGCGATCCCGAAGGTGCCGATCGCGACCGCGATCGCCAGTTCGAAGTTGTTGCCCGCCGCGGTGAAGGCCAGGGTGGTGGTGCGTTCGTAGTTCAGGCCGATGGCCCGGCCGAGCAGGTAGGAGCCGGCCCACATGAGGGCGAAGTAGGCCAGCAGCGGCAGGGCGATGCGGGCCACGTCGACCGGCCGGTCGGTGATGGCCTCACCCTGCAGGGCGAACAGGACGACGATGGTGAACAGCAGTCCGTACAGGGCGACGGGCCCGACCCTGGGCAGGAATCGCCGCTCGTACCAGTCGCGGCCCCTGGTCCGTTCGCCGAGGCGGCGGGACAGGTAGCCGGCGAGCAGGGGGATGCCGAGGAAGACGAGCACGTTGCCGGCGATCTCCCAGCCGGAGACCTGCAGCGCGGCGCCGTCCAGACCCAGCCAGCCCGGCAGCACCGACAGGTAGAACCAGCCGAGCAGGCCGAACGCGAGGACCTGGAACACCGAGTTGACGGCGACGAGGACCGCTGCCGCCTCCCGGTCGCCGCAGGCCAGGTCGTTCCAGATGATGACCATCGCGATGCAGCGGGCCAGGCCGACGATGATCAGACCGGTGCGGTACTCCGGCTGGTCGGCCAGGAACATCCAGGCCAGGGCGAACATGACGGCGGGACCGACGATCCAGTTGAGGATCAGCGACGAGACCAGGAGGCGCCGGTCACCGGTGACGGTGTCGAGGCGGTCGTAACGGACCTTGGCCAGTACCGGATACATCATGATCAGCAGGCCGAGGGCGATGGGCAGGGAGATGCCACCGACCTGGACGGCGTCGAGAGCGTCGTCCAGGCCGGGAACGATCCGGCCGAGCAGCAGGCCGGCGACCATGGCCAGGCCGATCCAGACCGGCAGGAACCGGTCGAGGCGCGAGAGGCGTGCCACCAACGGTGGGGCGTCTTCGGCTCTGGTGGCGGTGCTCATCGGTCTGCTCCCGTGGATCGTCGGTGCCGGCGCGTGCGCGTCGGGTGGGGTCGCCCTGTGCCGGGCGGCTGCGTCGGGCGCCCGCAGACTGAGGCGGTGATCAGGCCGGCTTCCCGCAGGGTGCGGCGGTGTGCGGGGCGACGCGATCGACGCGGTCGGCGAGGTCGGCGTAGGCCGCCTCGAACGCTTCGTCGGTGTCGACGCGGGCCGGGTCCGGCACGGACCAGTGCAGGCGGGGGCGGACCGGCCCGGTGAGTTCCTCGTGGGCGTTGTCGCAGACGGCGATGACCAGGTCGCCGTCCCGGACGACGTCGTCGACGTGTGCGGTGCCGGCCGGGTCGAGGTCGAGGGCGTGGCGGTGGGCCACGGCGAGCGCGCGGGGATGGACCCGCGGCGCCGGCCTGGTGCCGGCGGATGCGGCGTCGCCGTTGGCGCGCTGCCTCCACAGGGCCGCGGCCAGTTGCGAGCGGGCGGAGTTGTGGGTGCAGACGAAGACGACCCGATGCGCGCCCGCCAGTGGTGGCGGCGTGAGGGCGGAGAGGGCGGCCGGTCGGAGTCGAAGGTAGATGCGTCGCCGATCGCCCTCCGACCGGCCCCGGACGACGAGGCCCGCGTCGGCGAGGACCTTGACGTGATGGGCGACCAGGTTCGTCGGCATGGCGAGGGTGTGTGCGATCTCCCCGGGTGAGGCGTCGCCCAGGGTGAGCGCGTCCACGATGGCCAGGCGGGCCGGGTCGCCCAACGCCGCATGGACCCGCGCGCGCTCGACCAGCGAGTAAGACTCAATGTCCATTGACTCAATAATTTCTGATTAATCTGGAGGCGTCAAGCCGGCGCGGCCGGATCCCCCGGGAGCGCGAGTCGCCGCGGCGGTCGGCTCGATCGACAGCAGGCCGGCGAGCTGGCGCAGGATCTGTGGCCGCGCCCGGTAGTAGACCCACGTGCCCCGCCGTTCGGCGTCCACCAGGCCTGCCTCGCGCAAGGTCTTGAGGTGATGAGAGATCGTCGGCCCGGTCAGGTCGAACGCCGGCGTCAGGTCGCACACGCAGGCCTCGCCGCCGTCGGCGGACGCGATCATCGACATCAGCTGCAGCCGTACCGGATCACCGAGGGCCTTGAACGCGGGCGCGAGGATCGCGGCCGTCTCTGCCGGGACCCGGCGCTGCGCCAGTGGGGGGCAGCACGGCGCGTCGGCGTCGAGGTCGACGAGGGGGATCGGCGCTTGGCGCTTCGGCATGCCCCTAGGTTGACATCCATCTAATCAGCGTGCAACTCTCTGTTTAGACATATGTCAAGACAAGGTGCTCCCAGGAAATGAGGCTCGTCATGTTCGGCTTCCCGCGTCGCCGGCCGTCATCCGTGGCAGGGGTCCGGTTCTGCGACTCCTGCGCCCGGGTGTCCACTCCCGCGCAGAGGATCGCCCGCCTCCGCGACCGCGCCCGCACCACCGCCTACGCGCTGACGGCACCCCGCTGAGAAGCGGGACCGCTGCCCTGCGGATCGCCCGCTCCGGCGCCTGCTAGGCTTCCATCGTCAATCGGCGATTAACGATGGAGGGAGAGATGATGGGGGACCTCCTCGACCGCGACACCGCGCAGACCTATGCCTCGTGGTTCCGGGCCCTCGCGGACCCGACGCGGGTGCAGGTGGTGGAGTACCTGGCCCGCCACGCCCGGCCGATGAGTGTGGGGGAGATCGTCGCCGCCGTCGGGCTCGCCCAGTCCACCGTCTCCCAGCACCTGAAGATCCTCACCGAGGTGCGGTTCGTGCTCGTCGAGCCGGTCGGCACCGCACGCCACTACCGCATCAACGACGCCTGTGTCGGGTGCTTCCCGTCCGCCGCCGACGTCGTCATGGGCCGCCCGGCCCCCGATCCGGTCGGAGCCTGCTGAGGCAGGCGTCACCCGCACCTCTTGATCCGCCATTCTCAACACCGAGGAGTTCCCGATGAGTGTCCTGGACGAGTCGCCCGTCGTGGTGATCGGCGCGGGCCCGGTGGGTCTCGCCGCCGCCGCCCACCTGCACGAGCGTGAGCTGCCCTTCCTCGTCCTGGAGGCCGGGGACACCACCGGCGCGGCGGTGCGGCAGTGGGGGCACGTGCGGCTGTTCTCCCCGTGGCGCTACAACGTCGACCCCGCCGCCCGCCGGCTGCTCGACGACGCCAGCTGGGTCGCCCCGGTCGAGGATGCCCTGCCCACCGGCGCCGAGCTGGTCACCGACTATCTCCAGCCGCTCGCGGACCTGCCGCAGCTCAAGCCCCACCTGCGCTACGGCGCGCGGGTGGAGGCGATCAGCCGGCTCGGCCTGGACCGGCTGCGCACCGCCGGCCGCGAACAGACGCCGTTCCTGATCCGCCTCGCCGGCGGCGACGAGTTGCTCGCCCGCGCCGTCATCGACGCCTCCGGCACCTGGGGCACCCCCAACGTCCTCGGCGCCTCCGGCCTGCCCGCCCGCGGCGAGACGGACGCCGCGGCGTTCCTCGAGCACGCCCTGCCCGACGTGCTCGGCAGCGGCCGGGACCGCTTCGCCGGCCGGCACACCCTCGTCGTCGGCGCCGGCCACTCCGCCGCGAACACCCTGCTCTCCCTGGCCGAGCTGGCCACCGCCGAACCCGGCACCGAGGTGACCTGGGCGATCCGCTCGGCCAGCCCCGCCCGCACCTACGGCGGCGGAGACGCCGACGCTCTGCCCGCCCGCGGCGCGCTCGGCGCCCGGCTGCGCGACCACGTCGACGCCGGCCGGATCAGGCTGCTCACCGGATTCTCCGTACACGCCCTCACCCCGGCCGAGGGCCGGGTCACCGTGGCCGTCCGGCACGCCGACGGCACCGACGAGTCCGTCACCGTGGACCGCGTCGTCGCCGCCACCGGCTTCCGCCCCGACCACTCCATCGCGGCCGAGCTGCGCCTGGACCTCGACCCGGTCATGGGAGCCACCCGCGCCCTCGCCCCGCTGATCGACCCGAACGAGCACTCCTGCGGCACCGTCCCGCCGCACGGCGCCGCCGAACTCGCGCACCCCGAGGTCGGCTACTACGCCGTCGGCATGAAGAGCTACGGCCGCGCGCCGACGTTCCTGATGGCCACCGGCTACGAGCAGGTCCGCTCCGTCGTCGCCGCTCTCGCCGGCGACTGGGACGCCGCCCGCGACGTCCAGCTCGACCTGCCCGAGACCGGCGTCTGCAACAGCAACCCCGCCGACTCCACCGGCGCGGACGGCTGCTGCGGCCCCGACCCGGCGGCCACGCCGGCCGCACAAGGGCTGGCGACCGGAATCTCCGGGGGCCTGCTCTCCGCGCCGCTCAGCCTGGTCAGCCTCGACACCCCGACCAACGGTGAGACCGGCGGCTGCTGCACCAGCTGATGACCACCACGACGGCGCCCGCCGGCCCCACGGCCGGCGGGCGTCACGGGTGGCGCCTCGTCGCCGCCCTCGCCGTCACCAGCACCATCGGGTACGCCACCCTCCACCTCCTGCTGGCCGCGGTCACCACCGCCTGCCTTCTCGCCGCCGCCGCGATGCGCTCGGTAGGAAGCGGGCAGCCCTAGCCGAGCAGCGTCCGCAGCGCCCCGGCGAGGCCGGCGCCGGCGGTGACCGGGTGGAGGAAGGACAACCGGATGTCGGCGTGACCGTCCGGCCGCTCCGCGCGCAGCACGATGCCCTCGGCGTCGAGCGCGACCGGGACCATCCGCGTCGCGCCGGCGCTGACGGCGCTGTCGACGAGCGCACCGAGCCGGTCCAGGAGGTCGCCGTGGCACCGGGTCAGGTGCGCGAGGTGGGCGGCCTCGTCGACGGCGATCGGGTCCGGGCGGGCGGCGCGGTACGTGCCGAGGTCCACCGCGACGGGTTCGGTGGCCCGGTCGAGGAGGATCTCGTCCGGCTCGATCGCCCACAGCGCCACCGGCGGCAGGTCGAGCAGCGACATCACGGTGGCCGGGTCGCAGGCGTCGAGCGCGGCCGGGTCGAAGCGGCGGGCGGTGCCCAGGATCCGCAGCCGGTCCCGCACCCGCGAGCGTACGGCGACCGGAGCGAGGTGGGTCACGTCCACGCGTACCGCACCGCGGTGACCGCGCGCGGCCACCAGCAGGCCGCCGGTGCGGCTCATCGCGTCGACCGCGAGGACGATCGTGCCGTCGGGGAGGACTGCGTGGGCGGACAGGAGGTCGGCGGTGGTGTCGCCGAGCGTCAGCCGCAGCGACAAGGCAGCGCTCAGCACGCACCGGGCGGCGACGGCGTCGCGGGGCGTGGAGGTGACCGGAGACGGCCCGGCGGCGACCGGGGTGACGCCGGTCGACGGGGCCGGGCGCCCGGCGGGGTGCAACGCCATGTCTGTCTCCTCGGCCGGAAGGGGTGAAGTCGGCCCAGGTCAGACGGTAGTAGGTAAGCCTTACCTGTGCAACGGCGGGTCGGGTGCCGGAGACGCATACGGGTCACGACGGTGACCGTCGTGACCCGTACGGGCGTGGGTGTCCGCTTTGTCAGGCGGGCTGGTAGGTCAGGCAGTCGCTGACGGTGGCGCCGGGGCCCACCGTGATCGACTCGGCCGTGCAGGCGAGGTTGGTGTTGAACACGCACTCGGCCCGCGCGCACGCGCCCACCGCGCCGGTGACCTCCGCGATCCCGCCGCTCAGCGACGACTCGACGAACGTCGCGCAGGACGCCGCGTCGGCGCTCGCCGCCACGGTGATCGCGGGCGCGTGACAACCGTTGTCGTTGAAACTGCACGCCGTGGCGGCGCACTCACGTACCGGCGGAGACTGCAACAGCGTCTTCATGGTGCCTCCAAGTCATGCGGGCCGGCGGTGCGACGGCCGGCCTCGTGGTGCTCGAATGCCATTCGGTATTGGCCCTGCGAGCGGGGCTTCAAACCTGTCCGCCCGAAGTGAGGATCATGCTCACCATAGCAGCGGAATGCGGCGTCGGCGGCGGTAAACCGTCGATCCCGCGCGAACTCCCGGGCGGGCGAAGATGAGGCTTACCTTTGTAAGGAAAGCCTTTGTTTGCCGGTGCGAGGTGGGCGTGCGCTGGCCCCGTCCGCGCTGGTCCGAGCGCAGGGTGCGGTCCGGCGAACGGCCTGGAGCGCGCCGAGGGTCATGCGCCGGATCGGGGAGGTGAATTGATGTGCGGAAATCGGCGCTCCGGAGCCGGGAATTGGTTTCGCCGCCCGGGGCGGAAATCGAATTTCCGCAGCGCCGGTTCCGTACACGGAATTGTGCGCCCGCGCCGGTCGGCGGCGGTGGGTCGGCCGGGGGTCCGCGTCGTGCCCGTGCGCCGGGCTGTCGTCCGCGCGGGCCGCCCGGGGCGGGGGCCCGCGGGGTGGCGGGCAGGATGGCACCCTGAGCGGGCCGGGGCGCCGGTCCGCGCCGGTCGGACCTGGCGGGATCCCCGGGCGGACAGAAGGTGAGGCGGCGTGGTCGAGGGGTGGCACGGCTGGTTCGGCACGATCAACGGGGTCGTGCTCGTCACGGTGGCCGCGCTGCCGTTGGCCGCGCTGGTGGTGTGGCTCCTCGCGCGCCGGCGCGGCGGCGGGCCGGCCTGGCGGCTGTCGCTGGCCGAGGTCGGCATCGTCTACGGGACCGCGCCGTGGGTCTGGATGATCATGCTCCCGGGGGACGGCGTCGGTGTGGTTCCGGGCCGGGTGAGCCTGGTGCCGCTGCGGGACCTGCTGACCGTCCTCGCGAGCGGGCCGCTGACGGTGGCGGTCCAGATCGTCGGCAACCTGCTGGTGTTCGCGGCGCTCGGGTTCTTCGGCCCGATGCGGTTCGCGGCGCTGGCGTCGGTGCCGCGGATCCTGGCGCTCGCGGCCGGTTGCTCGGTCCTGGTCGAGGTCGCGCAGTACGTCCTGCGGCTGGACCGGGTGTCCTCGGTGGACGACGTCCTGCTCAACACCGCCGGCGCCGGACTGGCCGCGCTGGCCTCGCGCCGCTGGTGGCCGGCCCCGGCGTCTCCGGACCGGCCCCTGCCGGTGCCGGCGGCGAAACGCTGAACGGCCCGGATACGGCACGATGGGCCGGACCTCACGGCCCGGCCCATCGCGTCAGCGCGTCAGGTCGACGCGTTCACCGTCCGGTCAGCACAGCTTCTTCGCCAGAGCGGTGGTGGCGCCACCGCTCTCGTACGAGACGAGCAGCGAGGTGCCGGCCGGGAGCGACCCGCTCAGCGGCAGGACGAGCGTGCCGTCCTTCCGCAGGCTGGCCTGGGTCTGCGCCACGACCCGGCTGCCGTCCCAGACGAAGACCCGGGCGGTGCCGGCCTTCTTCACCTGGAGCTGCACCGAGACCTTGTTGGCGGTGCGGGTGACCTTCTTGAGCTTCACCGTGTTGTCCGCCAGCTTGGCGTAACCACCCGGTGCGACCCCGTCCGAGACGGACTGCAGCAGGGTCTGCGGCGAGTCCACGCTCAGCGCCGCGGTGTCGGGCATGATCGGAGCCTTCGGCGCCGACGGCTGCGCCGGCAGGCCCGGCAGGAGCGCGTTGCCCCAGCGCCACGGGTCGGCCCGCACGCCGCTCCAGGTCGACCAGCCGACCCGGGTCTGCGAGCTGAGGTCCTGCGTGTCCGAGTCGTTGACCAGGATGTTCAGGCCCATCCGGCTCGGGTCGATGGTGTCCGGCAGCACGCTGAACGGAATCTTGACCTCGATCCGGTAACCCGTGTACGGGTTGCTGGTCACCACGGAGGCGATCTCCACACCCGGCGCGGTCTCCGGGCCGCCCTGGTGGTTGTCCCGCTCCCGGGCGAAGCACGGCGGGTTCCCGTTGGCCGGGTCGTTCGTGGCCGGGAAGAGCGCCATGTTGAACACCGTGGAGGTGTTCGCCGAGTTGCCGCGCGGGTCGATGCCGAACTCGATGTTGTCGTTACGCCGCGGACGCTTGCAGTCCTCCGGCGGCAGGACGGTGCCGAGCACGTCATCGGTGATGTTGAAGATGGCGTACAGGGCGTCGTCGGTGTGGGTCAGCTGGGCGGTGCCGGAGATGTCCGACGCCGGGGCGGCGGTGCCCTCCCAGCGGGTGGAGATGTCGATGACCTCGCCGGTGTACTCGTGGTCGTGCCCGTGACCGTCCACCGTCGGCGCGGTGGTGGCCTTCGGGATCGTGGTGGTCGGGACCAGGTTGAACGCGCCCGGCTCGGTGGCGCTGCCACCGACGTAGCTGGTCTCGATCTGCACCCGGTAGGCGCCGTTGTCCGGCGCCCGGTTGGCCGTCGGCAGCGACGTGTCGGTGTTGCTGACGGTGAACGTCACCGAGGTGGTGGCGCCCGGCCGCAGGCCGCTGTACGGCACCCGCTGCTCGGCCACCGAGAAGCCGGCGGGAACGTTCAGCTTGACCGAGCCGGACTCGACCCGGGTGCCGTGGTTGGTCAGGTTGACCTTGACGCTGCGGGTGCCGCCGCTGGGGATGTTCAGCAGGGACTCGATGAGCGCGTCGAGCTGCTGGGTCTTGTTCCGCACGGTCCAGGCGCGGAAGTCGGCGATCTCCTCCAGCGGCTCCAGGGTGCCGCGCACCGGAGCGGTGCCCTGCACCTGGGCGCTGCTGACGCCGCTGCCGTCCTTCTTGCTGGTCAGCGTGGCGTTGAGCCGGAAGCGGGTGCCCACCTCGACCTGCGCGGGCGGGGTGACGGTGAAGGTCTTCACGACCTCCTTGCCCGGGGTCAGCGTGCCGACGTTGCCGTTGCCGCTGACGCTCCAGCCGGCCGGGACGTCCAGGGCGACCTTGGCGCCCGGGATGGCCTTCTCGGCGTACAGGACGGTGTCCACCTTGATGGGCTGGCCGCCGACGGCCTCCCAGGTGCGCGGACGCACGTGGATCTCGGTGCCGAGCGGCAGGCCGCCCGGGGCACGCAGGGTGGCGCCCTGCAGCGCGCCGGTGCCGGCGCCCACGTTCGGGTCCGGGTACGGCGTGCGGGTGTCGATCAGCGTCAGCCGGTTGCAGCCGATGGCGTCCGGGTTGGTCGTCGGGAAGGAGCTGTTGCCCCAGCCCTGCGACACGTACTCCCGGCGGGCCCAGGTCTGGACCGTGTTCCACCGGTTGCCGTCGTGCCGCGCCGACTCGTAGCCCTGCCAGGTGCCGAAGATGACGTTGCTGGCCTCGGCCGGCGTGAACGTGGTCTCGCAGGCGGGGCCGTTGGTGCCGGTGGTGCCGCTGCCACCGGTCTGGAAGATGCGGGAGACCCGCCAGGGCTTGAGCCCTTCCTTCTTGATCTGCTCCGGGAACGCCTTCGGGTCGGCCGCCGCGTAGAAGGCCTCCACGGCCAGCATGGCCGCCTTCTGGTGGTTGCCGTGGTTGCCCTGCGTCGCCGAGGGGTTCATCGTGAGGATGACCTCGGGCTTGGTGGTCCGCAGGACCCGCACGATCCGGGACAGCGTCTCCTGGTGGCCCCAGACCTCCTCGGTCAGCGGGGCGCTCGCGGTGTACCAGAAGTCGAGCGCGTCCAGGTTGTAGATGTGCTCGACGCCGGCCCAGCCGACGGCCTTGCGCTCCTCGGCCTCCCGCAGGATGCCGAGCTCCGGGCCCTCCTCGAGACCGGTGGCGTTGCCACCGCCCTCGCCGCGGGTGGTGGTGATGACGCCGGCCTTCATGCCGTGATACTCGTTCCAGTATCCGAGCATGCCGAGCTGGCCTGCCTCGTCGTCCGGGTGCGCGCCGATGAACATGATGTCCAGGTCGACGGGCTTGTCGGACTTCTTGGCCTGTGGCTTCGGTGCTGCGTTCTGGGGGTTGGCCTGGGCCGGAGTGGCCAGGCCCAACGACAGAAGACCGCACATGGCGATCGCTGCCGTGGTGCGCCATCTCATGGGCATACCTCTTCGTCTCGAAGCGAGAGTGCTGCGGCTGGGGGACGGGTCACGGGCCCGGCGCGCGCCGGGTCGTGACGCGGACAGCTGTCCATTGAGGACTGTCGGGTCCTCGCTGGTCGTGGTGCTCGACAACGGGGTGATGGTGTACGCGCACCGTCACGGCGTGAGCGGTGCACACGGTGGCGACGGATCGGTCCACCGGAAGGCCTTCGGGCCGTAACCTAGGGATCTTGCGGAGGCGTCGTCAATAGGCCCGGACGACTTTCTTCCTTATTCGAAGAAACAATCCCCGCAGCTCAGTGGCCCGGCTGCTCGGCCTGCATCAGCCGGAGGGGGCGCTTTGCCCTATTTTGGGCACCCAATGTGGACGCGAGGGCCCGGTTTTGCGCGCCATGTCGGGGTGGCCTGGCGCGTCCGGCTTGCCACTTCCCAAATTTCCGCTGGCCGGAGCTCCGAGATCATCTCGTTACTTGACGTCTCATTTTTTTCACACTAGGAAGAAAGCGTGTCTGACAAAGCCCCGACCAGCCCGGTCAGCCGTGAGCGGTCCCGTGAGATCAAGCGTCTCTCGGTGATCTTGGCCGCCCGGCAGGCCCGGCGGCTGTCCCGAGTGGACCTGGCCGAGATGACCGGCCTCTCGGCGGCCACGGTCACCGCGCTCGTGCGGGAACTCGTCGCCGAGGGCTACCTCATCGAACGCGGGCCCGGCGCGCCCACCACCGGCCGGCCCCGGGAGATGCTCGAGTTCAACCCCCGCGCCGAGCTCGTCGCGGCGGTGTCGCTGGAGCCACCCCGGATCAGCTGCGAGATCGCCGACAGCGAGGGCGCGGTCATCGCGCACCGCGTCGCGCGGCTCGGCGCGAACGTGGTGGAGACCGTCTGCGAGTTCGTCCTCGACCTCGTCGGCGACAACCTGCCCTCGCTGCGCGGCGTCGCGATCGCGGTGCCCGGCGTCTCCACCAACGGCGCGGTACGCCTCGCGCCGTCGGTCGGACTGGTCGAGGCGTGGCCGATCGGCGAGTCCGTGCAACGGCGGCTCGGCGTACCCGTGGTCGTCGACAACGACGTGAACCTCATGGCCGCCGGCGAGTGCGTCGCCGGCGCCGGCGCGGACGTGGCGAACCTGCTGCTGATCCACGTCGCCGAGGGCATCGGCGCCGGCCTCGTGCTCGACGGCAAGGTCCGCCGGGGCGCCAGCGGAGCCGCCGGCGAGGTCGGCTTCCTGCCGCTGGGCGGCACGACCGAGCGTCGCTACAGCGGTGTCGGCGACTTCGAGGCCCGGTGGTCGGTGAACGCCATCGCGGAGCGGGTCGTCGCGCTCAACCCGGGCCGCCGGCCCGAGTCGCCGGTACGGGAGCTGAGCCGGCTCGCCGCGACGTCTGCGCCCGCCCGCGAGTACCTCGACGAGGTCCTCGGCGCCTGGGCCGGGCTCATCCTCTCCTGCGCCTGCGTCGTCGATCCGGGACTGGTGCTGCTCAGCGGCGCCGCCGCGGAACTGGACGACGCGGCCCTCGACCAGCTTCAGACCCTCGTCTCCGCCCGGACCCCGGCCCCCACCGAGGTGCGCCGGGCCACCCTCGGTGACCAGGCAGTGCTGCACGGAGCGATCAGCTACGCGCTCTCGGCCGCGGTGCCCCGCCCCTCGCTTCCCTGACCACCACCCGACCCCGGCCCCCGACGACCCCGACCCCGACCCCGACACCCACCCACCACACCCCACCGTCACCGTCGCGGCGACCGCGTCCGGATCCCGGACGACAGGTCGCGGCGCGATGCGGCGCGCCCCGGTCCGGGCGCGACCCGCGGACCTTCGACCCCGAGCCCGGGGGGCCGGCGAACCCGCCGGCGTCCCCGGGCCGGTACCGCACACCGTCTTTCTCCGCTCCCGATAGTTCCCCCGCAAAATGGAGGTACCAATGAAACGTCGTTTGGCCCTGGCCGTCGCGTTCAGCGCGCTGCTGGCCGTCAGCGCGTGCGGCAGCAGTGACGACGACAAGGACACCGGCTCCTCCGGCGCCGCGCCGGCCGAGAAGGTCGTCATCTACAGCGCCCGCGACAAGTCGGTCACCGACTACGTCGTGGAGCAGTTCACGACCAAGAACCCCGAGTACAAGGGCAAGGTCGAGGTGCTCAACATGGGCGCCCAGGAGGTGCTCGAGCGGGTCCGCGCCGAGAAGGCCAACCCGCAGGCGTCGGTCTGGTGGGGCGGCACCCAGCAGGGGCTGGCCGCCGGCGCGTCCGAGGGGCTGCTGGAGTCCTGGCAGCCGTCGTTCGCCTCGAAGATCGACGCGCGGTACAAGGACGCCGAGGGCCGCTGGTTCGGCGAGATCCTGCTGCCCGAGGTCATCATGTACAACAACAAGGCGCTGACCCCGGAGACCGCGCCGAAGGACTGGGACGACCTGGTCGACCCGAAGTGGAAAGACAAGATCATCATCCGGGACGTGGCCGCCTCCGGCACCATGCGCTCGATCTACGCCTCGATGATCCAGCGCTACACCCCCGACGGGTCGAACCCGCAGCCCGGCTACGACTGGCTGCGCAAGCTCGACGCCAACACCGTCGAGTACGCCGCCAACCCGAGCGACCTCTACCTGAAGATGTCGCGTGAGCAGGGCGTGGTCAGCGCCTGGAACCTCCAGGACATCCTGCTGCAGGCCAACGAGAAGATGCCGTTCGGCTACGTCATGCCGGCCTCCGGCGCGCCGGTGCTCGTCGACGGCGTGGCCGCGGTCAAGGGCGGCAACACCGAGGGCGCGAAGAAGTTCCTCGAGTTCCTCTTCGACGACTCGCTGCGGGCCAGCCTGGCCAAGGACTACTTCCAGATCCCCGCGGTCGAGATCGCCGAGAAGCCCGAGTGGCTGACCAAGCTCGACCTCAAGCCGATGGACGTCAACTGGGACGTGATCGGCAAGAACGAGACCGCCTGGATCACCCACTGGAACGCCCAGATCAAGGGCAAGGGCTAAGACGCTCGGAACCGGGCCGTGCTGCGGCACGGCCCGGCTTCGTCCTGGAAGGACCCACGAAATGATCGATGTCCGACTGACGGCGGTCAGTAAGCGCTTCGCCAAGTCGAGCGATTCCGCGGCGGTCGATGACGTCACCGTCACCATCGGAGCCGGCGAGTTCTTCACGCTGCTCGGGCCGAGCGGCTGCGGCAAGACGACGACGCTGCGCATGGTGGCCGGCTTCTACTTCCCGACCTCCGGTCACATCCACTTCGGCGACGACGACGTCACCCACTGGACGCCGAACAAGCGGGACACCGGCATGGTGTTCCAGAACTACGCGCTGTTCCCGCACATGACTGTGGCGCAGAACGTCGCGTACGGGCTCAAGGTCCGCCGGGTCTCCCGCGCCGACCAGGCCCGCCGGGTCACCGAGGCGCTCGAACAGGTGCACCTCGCCGGGTACGGCGACCGGCGCATCGACGCGCTCTCCGGCGGCCAGCAGCAGCGGGTCGCGCTGGCGCGGGCCCTGGTCATCCGCCCGCGCACCATGCTGCTCGACGAGCCGCTGTCGAACCTCGACGCGAAGCTGCGCGAGGAGACCCGCGCCGAGATCCGGCGCATCCAGCGGGAGAGCGGCACCACCTCGATCTACGTGACGCACGACCAGGCCGAGGCGATGGCGATGTCGGACCGGATCGCCGTCATGGAGTCCGGCCGGGTCCAGCAGGTCGGCACCCCGCACGAGATCTACTACAAGCCCGCGAACGCGTTCGTGGCCCGGTTCATCGGGCGCAGCAACGTGCTGAGCCTGCCGGTGACCGGCGCGACCGACGACAGCGTCGCGGTGCGCCTGCCCGGCGGCGCCACCATCGACGTCGGCGCGCCCGCCGGGCACGGGCTCGGCGCGGGCGACACCGCGCTCGTCTCCGCGCGCCCCGAGCACATCGCGCTCGGCGGCGACGACGACACGGCGGCCATGCGCGGCCGGATCAGCCACGTCGAGTTCACCGGCATGGCCACCAACATCAGCGTCGACGTGGACGGCAACGAGGTGATGGCGGCGCTGATCGACGCGCCGGCCGGCCTGCAGCTCGGCGACGTGGTGGGACTGCGGCTCGTACCGGAGCGCCTCTGGGTGGTCAAGCCGTGACCGCTGCGACCCGGACCGCCCCCGCCTGGGCGGCGGCCCTCGGCCGGCGTCTGTCCGGCGGGGCCAATTCCCGCTGGTTCCCGTACCTGCTGGTGCTGCCGCTGGTCCTGGTGCTCTGGGGCTTCGTCGTCCAGCCGATGTTCGCCACCTTCCGCGAGAGCGTCAGCGCCAACGGCTCTGACAACTACCTGCAGTTCCTCTCCTCCTCCGGGGTGGCCCGCGAGTCGCTGTTCACCTCGCTGTTCATCTCGGCCGCCAGCGTGCTGCTCTGCGGCATCGTCGGCGTGGCGATGGCGTTCCTGCTCAAGCGGTTCCACTTCCGCGGCCGGCGGCTCATCGAGGCGTTCATCCTGGTGCCGGCGGCCCTGCCGCCGCTGATCGGCGCCGTGTCCTTCCAGCTGCTCTACAGCAACATCGGCATCGTGCCGCGCGGCCTGCAGGCGCTGCTCGGCACCGAGAAGCCGGTCCTGGCCTTCGACGGCATCGCCGGTGTGCTCGTGGTGCACACGTTCACCATGTACCCGTTCTTCTTCCTGGCCGCCTCCGCGGCGCTGGCCGGGATGGACCCGTCGGTCGAGGAGGCGGCGTACAACCTCGGCGCGGGCCGGTTCCGGGTGTGGCGCACGGTCCTGCTGCCGATGCTCACCCCCGCGCTGATCTCGGCGTCGCTGCTGGTCTTCATGACGTCGCTGGCGTCGTACACCGCGCCGCTGCTGTTCAACGTCAGCCAGACCATGACGATGCAGATCTACATCAACCGCACCAACGGCGACCTGCCGATGGCCTCGGCGTACGCCTCGGTGCTCGGCATCGTCTCGATCATCTTCCTGCTGGCGATGCGCTGGTACGAGGGACGGCGCAACTACCAGTCGCAGTCCAAGGGCATCTCGGCGGTCCGGCGGGAGATCACCAACCCGATCGGCCGCTGGCTCGCGCCGCTCGCCTCGGTGCTGGCCACGCTGGTCCTGCTCGCCCCGGTCGCCGCGATCGCGCTCGTCGCCTTCTCCGAGGACCGGTCCTGGACCACCGAGGTGCTGCCGCCGACGTACACGTTCGAGAACTTCGTGACCATCTTCACCGACCCCAAGGCGTTCGAGCCGATCCTCAACTCGGTGCAGATGAGCCTGATCGCGGTCGTGGGCTGTGTGGTGATCGGCGTGCTCATCGCGTACGCGGTGCGGCGGCTGAAGTTCGTCGGGCGCGGCCTGCTCGACGTGGCCGTGATGATCGCCTGGGCGCTGCCCGGCACGGTCGTCGCGATCAACCTGATCTCGGCGTTCAGCACCGGCAACGCGTTCAGCTTCGGGCAGGTGCTGGTCGGCACGTTCTGGATCCTGCCGCTGGCCTACTTCGTGCGGTTCCTGCCGATCGTGTTCCGGTCCAGCTCCGCGACGCTGGCGCTGATCGACCCGTCGCTGGAGGACGCCGCCCGTAACCTCGGCGCCTCCTGGCTGCGCGCGTTCTACACGATCACCGTGCGGCTGATGCTGCCCGGCGTGCTCGCCGGCGCGCTGCTGGCGTTCGTGCACGGCGTCGGCGAGTTCGTCGCCTCGGTGCTCATCTACACCTCGTCGACGGTGCCGATCTCGGTCGCCATCAACAACCGGATGTACAGCTTCGAGCTGGGCACCGCGGCCGCCTACGGCATGCTCCAGGTGCTGCTCATCTTCGTGGTGATGTGGTTCTCCGGTCGGCTGGAGAGCAGCCGGACCGCGACCCGGAGGGCCGAGCAGTGGACGAACTGATCGAGCGGTGGCGGACCGGGGGAGGGCTGCTCCCGGTCACCCGGGTACCCGGGCACGCGTTCGCCGCCGTGACCGAGGCGGCCGACCTGGCGGTGCTGCCGGTCGGCGCGGTCGAGTGGCACGGCCCCCACCTGCCGATCGGAACCGACCTGATCCTGGCCGAGGGCTTCGCCGGGGAACTGGCCACCGGGCCGGCCCGGGCGGTGCTGTTCCCGGCCACGCCGTACGCCGCCTGCCCGGGCCAGACCCGGCCGTGGCCGGGCACGGTGGCGCTGCGACCGGAGATCGCCGTCGGCTACCTCGCCGACGTGCTCGCCGGCATCGTCGAGGCGGGCTTTCCCCGGGTGCTCGTGGTCAACGGGCACGACGCCAACATGTCCACCGTCCGCGCCGCGATGGAGTGGGTCTCCGGCCGGCACCGGGCCAGCATGATGCTGGTGAACTGGTTCCAGCTCGTCGGCCCGGACGAGACCACCGAGATGTTCGGTGAGCTGCCCGCCCGGGGGCACGGCGGCGCGTACGAGAGCTCCGCGGTGCTGGGCTTCGACCCGGACGCGGTGCGCCTGGACGCCGCGCCGGACCTGCCGCCGAAGCCGAAACTGCCCACCCCGTACCCGTACGTGCTCGTGGAGTCGCGGCCCGACCCGTGGCAGGGCTGGTCGGGCCATGTCTCGCTGGCCGGGGAGGAGGCCGGCGGCCGGATCCGCGCCACCGCCGGCGCACGCCTGCGCGAGCTGGTCGGGGCGTGGCTCGCCGCGCCGCTGCCCGGGCCCCCCGGCGCCGACGGGCCGGACCAGACGACCGGATGACCACGCGCGGCACGCCGCACGACAACGCACCACCTCGGGAGGCCACCATGAGCCCGTCACTGACCGTCTATCAACAGCACCACCTCCGGGTGGTGTTCGACCACCACGTCGCCCACCTCTACCCGGCGATGGTCACGGCCAGCAAGGCCCACGTCGTCATGCTCGCCGAGCAGGGACTGATCACCGACGAGGCCGCCGCCACGATGCTGCGCGGCCTGGTCACCCTCACCGGGGACCGGCCCGAGGAACTGGAGTACGACGGCAGCGTCGAGGACGTCTACTACACGCTGGAGAAGCGGCTCGCCGCCGCGGCCGGCATCGAGCCGTCGCAGCTCAGCGTGCAGCTCGCGCGCAGCCGCAACGACCTCGACGCCGGCGTGTTCCGGATGGTGCTGCGCGACCAGCTGCTCCAGGTGCTCGACGCGCTGCTGGCCACCGGCCGTACCGTGCTGGACCGCGCGGACCGGCACGCCGACGTGGTGGTCACCGGCTACACGCACCGCCGCCCGGCCCAGCCGACCAGCATCGGGCACGTCTTCGCCGGCTACGCCGAGGCGCTTGCCGGTGAGGCCGCCGCGTACGCCGACCTGCTGGACGAGATGAACCGCTCGCCGCTGGGCTCCTGCGCGTTCGCCGGCACCGACCTGGATATCTCGCCCCGGCGGCTGGCCGACCTGCTCGGCTTCGACCAGCTGATCGTCAACTCGTACGAGGCGGTGGCCGGCGCGGACCACCTGGTCCGGGTCGCCACGCTCAACGCGCAGGCGCTCGCCACCGGGGCCCGGCTGGCCCGCACGCTGATGGACTGGCTGAGCTGGGGCTGGGTGGTCACGCCCGGCGAGTTCACCCAGGGCAGCAGCATCATGCCGCAGAAGCGCAACCCGGTGGTGCTGGAGCACCTCGTCTCGATGGCCGGCGCCGCCGCGGCCGACGCCGCGAGCGTGCTCAACAACGTCGGCGCCGCCTGGTGGGAGGACTCCAACAACGCCACCACCGACGTGCAGTCCCGGCTCTGGGAGGGCGACGACCGGGCGTACCGGTTCTTCTCGCTGCTCGGCGGCCTGATCGCGAAGCTGGATCCGCTGCGCCCGCCGTCCGGTGAGGAGATCGTCGCCTCCGGCGCCACCACCACCGCCGCGGCCGACGCGCTGGCCCGCCACGGCCTGCCGTTCCGGGGCGCCCACTCGCTGCTGGGCCGGCTGGTACGCGGCGGCGCGCCCGCCACCTGGACCGGGGACCTGGTCCGGTCCACCGCCACCGAGCTGGGTCTGACGCTCGACGACGCCGCGGTGCGGGACCTGCTGGCCGCCGCGGTCCGCCCCGAACTCGTGCTGCGCCGCGCCCAGGCCGACGGCCCCGGCGAGGCGGCCGTCCGGGACCAGGTCGGACGACTGTCTACAATGCTCGACGCGGTGCAGGAGCGGGCGCAGGCGTTGCGCGAGCGGCTGACCCGTGCCGACACGGCTCTCGCCGAGGCGGTCGCGGCGAGGGTAGGCCCGTGACGGGGCGACAGACGCAGCTGGCCGTGGTCGCGGACGTCGTGTCGCGGCGACCACGTGATCTGGACCGACGGCCCGAAGGGCGATCTGACATCACCATGGAACGACCGGCAAATCCGCGCCTGCTCGGCATCGACTTCGGCGGCACCAAGATGGCCATCGGCGTGGGCGACGCCGACGGCCGGCTGCTCGTCTCCGAGCGCCTGCCCACCAATGCCGAGCAGGGCGCGCAGCAGGCCCTCACCCGGGCGCTGGACCGGGCCCGCGAACTCGCCGAGCAGACCGGCGGCACGCTCGTCGCGGCGGGCATCGCCTCGCCCGGCGTGGTCCACGACGAGGGCATCGAACTGGCGCCGAACGTGCCCGGCTGGGAGCAGCTGCGGCTCGCCGACGCGGTCCGCGCCCACCTGAACCTGGCGCACGTGCGGGTCACGAACGACCTGAAGGCAGCCGCCCACGCCGAGCTGCGGCTCGGGGCGCTGCGCGACGCGGACCCGGGACTCGTCGTCGGGCTCGGGACCGGCGTCGCGGCGGCGGTCACCGTCAACGGCGAGGTGCTGCCGGGCCGCCACGGCGCCGCCGGGGAGATCGCCTACGGGCTGACCGACCACAGCTGGCCGCCCCGGCTGGAACCGATGCTGGAGGCGACGTTCTCCGGCCGGGCCCTGGACGAGCTGGCGCAGCGGCTGGGCGTGGACGGCCGGGCCGCCGGTCTGTGCGCGGCCGCGCAACAGCCGGGCGAGGTACGCGAACAGCTCCGCCGACGCGTCGACGAACTCGCCCGCCACCTCGTCACCTGCTGCCTCGTGCTCGACCCGCAGCGGATCGTGCTGGTGGGCAGCGTCGCCGGCAACGACCTGGTGCGGGCGCTGCTGACCGAACGGCTCACCCACACGCTGCCGTATCCGCCGGAGATCGTGCTGTCGGACTTCGCGCAGGACGCCGCGCTGCTCGGTTCGCTCGCCATGGCCGTCGAGGCCCAGCCCGCGGTGGTCTGAGCGGGCCGGGCGCCGGGAACGGATCGGGCGGGGCGCGGTGGGGCGCCCCGCCCGGTCGTTCTCGCGGTTTCAGTCGGTGGACGCCTCGGCGCGGCGTACCACCTCGGCGGCGGCGCGCACCACCGCCCGGTCCAGCAGCCGCCCGTCGGCGTCGGTGGCCACTCCGGAGCCGCCGCGTTCGGCCCGCTCCAGCGCCGCCAGCACGGCCCGCGCCGAGGCCACCTCGGCCTCGGTGGGGGTGAACACCTCGTTGATCGTCGCGATCTGCCCGGGGTGGATGGCGCTGCGGGCCCGGAAGCCCTGCCGCAGCAGCGCCCGGGTGGTCAGCTCCAGCCGTTCCGGGTCGCGCAGCGTCGTCTCCACCGGCCCCACCGGCGGGGTGATGCCGGCAGCCGCCGACGCGACCACGACCTGGGAACGGATCGGCGCGAACTCCGCCCGGTCCGGCCCCGGCTGCAACCCCAGCTCACCGGCGAGGTCCGCCTCGCCGAGGCCGAGCCGCAGCACCCGCGGCGCGGCGGCCACCCGCGGCGCGGTGAGCACGCCCCGGGCGGTCTCGATCAGCGCCACCACCCGGAACGCCGGGGCGTCCGGGCCGAGCCGCCGCTGCACCCGGGTGAGCGCGGCGTCGACCTCGGCGAGCAGCTCCGGCTCGGCCTTCGGCACCCAGACCCCGGCCGCCGCCGGCGAGAGCACCTCGACGTCCGCCGCGACCTGGTCGCTGTTGATCCGCACCCACAGCTCGGGGCCGGCCGGCGCGGCGGCGCCCAGGTACCCGGCGACCGTCTCCCGGGCGTGCTCCTTGCGGGCCGGCGTGACCGCGTCCTCCAGGTCGAGCACGAGCGCGTCCGCGCCGCGCCCGGCCGCCTTGTCCAGCAGGTCCGCCCGGTCGCCCGGCACGTACAGGTAACTGCGCGCCACCGCCGCCATCAGTCGTTCCCCTACCGCTGCGGGCGGGCGAGGTAGCGGCCGGCCGGCTCGCCGGTCACCTTGCCGTCGACGAGCACGTGCTGCCCGCGGACGAAGGTGTCAGTGACCCGGGCGGTCAGCTCGAAGCCCTCGAACGGCGTGTACTCCTGCGTCGACTCGGAGTCCTCCGCGCGCACCGTCCAGGTCGAGTTCGGGTCGACCAGGCAGATGTCGGCGTCGTACCCCTGCGCGATCGCGCCCTTGTTGCGCAGGCCGAAGCGCTGGGCCGGGTTCCACGAGGTCAGCTCCGCCACCCGCTGGTAGGACAGGCCGCGCCGGTTGCCCTCGGTGACCAGGCCGGGCAGCAGGTACTCGGCGCCGCCGAAGCCGGACTTGGCGACGAAGATGTCGTCGCGCGGCTCACCGAACTTGACCTCGTCCTTGCAGCAGGCGTGGTCGCTGACCACCCAGTCGATCTTGCCGTCCAGGACGTACCCCCAGAGCGCCTCGACGTCGGCGCGCGGGCGCAGCGGCGGGTTGACCTTGCCGCCCAGGCCGTGCGCGGTGTCGATGTCCGCCACCAGGTGGCCGATGGTCACCTCGCGGCGGAAGTCGATGTGCGGGAACGCCCGCGCCATCCGCAGCGCCGCGTCGACCGCCTTCTCCGAGGTCAGGTGCAGCAGGTTGATCTTCGGCAGACCGGTCTCGTGCGCCAGGTACGACGCGATCGACACGGCCAGTCCCTCGGAGTGCGGCGGCCGCGACGCGTGGTACGCCTCCAGCCCGCGCAGCGTGCCGTCCTGCTCGACCTGCTTGGTGTACGCGCTCATGATCTCGGCGGTCTCGCAGTGCAGCGACAGCGAGATCTCGTCGGCCAGCTCGGGGAAGCGCTCCCGGGCCGCCTGGACGCCCCGCATCACGAACTCGAAGTGGGCGTAGTCGTACCGCTCGCCCTCCGGGATCATCAGGAACGAGTTCTGGTCGGCGGAGCGGCCGTGCAGGCCGTGGCTGCCGTAGAACATGAAGATCTTGAACGAGGTGACCCCGTGCTCCTCCACCAGCGACGGCACCTCGCCGATGTGCTCCCGCGACATGGGCGCCAGGTGGAAGCCGTAGTCGATGTAGGAGCGGCCCTCGGTCGCGGCCAGGACCTCGGGGAAGAAGTCTGCGTACCGGCCGCCCCGGTTGAGGTAGTACTGCCCGGTGCGCATGTAGTTCAGCGCCGTGGTGACGCCGCCCTGCACCGACGCGCGGCTCTCCGAGACGGCGTCCTCGCTCAGCGGGTTGTAGATGCCCCAGTGCTGGTGCGCGTCGACCACGCCGGGGAAGGCGAGCCGGCCGCCGCCGTCGACGACCTGGGCGGCCTCCGCCCGGTCGATCTGCGGGGCGACGCGGCTGATCCGCCCGTCGGTGACGCCGATGTCCATCAGCTCGGGCTCGGGCCGGTCGTGCCGGACCACGCGGACGTTTGTCAACAGCAGGTCGTAGGTGCTCATGGTGTTGCTCCTCGTGCTCGGTTCAGCGGCGGTTGATCAGGCCCATCAGGCCGTGGACGTCGGGGGCCTGGTCGAGCCGGTGGACCTCGTCGGCGATGCGGGCGGCGGTGGCCTCGGGCAGGGACGCGGCGTTCGTGCGGAACTTCACCGCCAGCTCGGCGTCGCTGAGCGGACGCTGCGGGCCGCCCCGGTTGGCCAGGACCTCCTGCACCCACTCGCGTCCGTCCCGGGTGACGATCCGCAGCACCGCCGGGAACTGGTGCGGGAAGATCTCGTCGCACCGCTCGTCGGCCACCACGTCGACCCGCGCCATCAGCGCCCGCCGTTGCGGGTCGTGCGCCAGGGCGTCGGTGAAGTCGGCCAGCTCCACGCCCAGACCGCCGCCGCCGATCAGGCCGGCGGCGACCGCGTACGGGCCGCTGAACTGCGCCTCGTAGCCGGTCTGCGGCGCGCGCTTGCGCTCGATCGGCTGGCCGATGGTACGCACCGTCGGCGTGGGCACGCCGAGCGTGATCGACTCGATCTCGTCCAGCGGCAGCCCGCGCTCGCGCAGCGCGATCGCCGCGTCGATGGCGGCGTGGGTGAAGTGGTTCGCCGGGTACGGCTTGAAGAAGATGCCGGGCACCGCCCACTCGGAGCCGAGCCCGCGGACGATCTCGTCGCCGTCGAACTCGCCGCGCAGGAACGCCTGGAAGAAGCCGAAGCGCCCCTCCAGCACGGTCGGCGGGCCGGTCACGCCGTGCCGGGCCAGCTGCGCGGCGCTGACCGCCGCGTGCGCCGCCCAGCCGCAGTGGATCCGCTTGACGGTGCCGCCGTTGCGGTTGGACTCGATCAGCCCGGCCGCCATCGAGGCGGACACCCCGAGCGCGTCGAGCGTGCCGCCCGCGTCCAGCTTCAGCAGCCGGGCCGCGGCCACCGCCCCGCCCAGCGTGCCGCAGATCGAGGTGGCGTGCTGGCCGTGCTCGAAGAAGACCGAGTTGCCGGCCGCCGGGTCGTAGCCGGCCATGCCGAGGCGTACGCACGCCTCCAGGCCCACCGCGATCGCGGCCACCGTCTCCTGCCCGGAGGCGCCGGACAGCTCGGCGGCGGCGAGCGCGGCCGGCACCACCGTGGCACTGGGGTGCAGCACCGACGGCAGGTGCGTGTCGTCGTAGTCGAGGGAGTGCGCCAGCACGCCGTTGGCGAACGCGGCCAGCGCGGCGGGGACCTTCTCGTCCACGCCGACGGCGGTGGCCTGGCCACGGCCGCCCTGCTCGGCGACGTACGCCAGCGCGGCCTGGCTGGTCGGCAGCGGCTGCGCCGCCACGCAGAGCCCGAGCACGTCCAGCACGCGGGCCCGGACGCTGGCGACCACCTCGTCGGGCAGCGTCGCGGCGGAGGTGTCGGCGGCGAAGGCGGCCAGGTGCCGGCCCAGGGTCGGCTCAGCCACGGCTGACCACCGCCAGCGGACGCACCGGGGAGCCGGTGGCGCCGTACAGCGGCAGCGGGGCCATGACGAAGGTGAACTCGTGCACCCCGTCGCGGGCCAGCTCCTCCAGCGCCATCGTCTCGATCAGGTAGATGCCGTGCTCCACCAGCAGGATCCGGTGCGCCGGCAGCGTGCTGTGGCCCTTGCCCGGCGGCAGGCACTCGAAGGCGATGGTGTCCGCGCCGGCCGCGTGCACGCCCCGCTGCGCCAGCCAGCCGGCGCCGTCCGCGCCGATCCCTGGTACGCCGGAGTCCTTGCCGATGTACTGGTTGCGGTCCTCGTGGTCGAACAGCCGGCCCCAGCCGCTGCGGATGAGCACCACGTCGCCCGCGCCCACCGGCGTGCCCTGCCGGGACACGGTGGCGTCCAGGTCGGCGGGGGTGATCTCGTAGCCGGCCTCGCAGCCCTCCAGGCCCAGCGTGGCGGGCACGTCCAGCAGCACGCCGCGGCGGACCATCGGCGCGACGGTGTGCACGCCCAACTCGTCGAACCGGCCGCCGACCTGCGCCGCGGCGGCGTCGGCGCCGCCGTGCAGCCGGCCGTCCTGGGACACGTGCGCGAGGGCGTCGACGTGCGTGCCGACGTGCGTGCCCATGACCAGCAGGTCGTTGGCGGCGGAGCCGCCGTCGGCGCGCACCATGTCGCCGTGCCGGCGCGGCAGGGTGAGCCCGAACGCCGGGTGGTTCGGTGACTGCGGCATGCCGACGGTCAGCCGCCGGCCCAGGTCGTAGATCGTGACGCCGGCCTGCACGGCGTCGAGCAGGCGGTCGGCGGTTCTGGCAGTGGTGCCCACGGGGTTCCTCGCGTTTCGGCTGTCGGCGTCGTCAGGCGACGACGCCACGGGCTTTCAGGTCGGCGATCTCGGCCGGGTCGCAGCCGAGCTCCTCGACGAGCAGGGCGTCGGTGTCGGCGCCGGGGGAGCGGCCGGTGAAGCGGATCCGGCCCGGCGTCTCCGACATCCGCCACATGACGTTGTGCATCCGCATCGGGCCCAGGTCCGGGTCGTCGACCTTCGTGATCATCTCGGTGGCCTGCACGTGCGGGTCCTCGACGATGTCCTTGGCGCTGTAGACCGGTGCGACGGCGGCGCCGGCCTCGGCGAAGGCCGCGGCCACCTCGTCGCGGGTCCGCTCGCCGATCCACGACCCGACGTACTCGTCGAGCAGGTCCGCGTGCGCCACCCGGCCGACGCCGGTACGGAACCACGGCTCGTCGATCACCTCCGGGTGGCCCACCAGCCGCAGCACCCGCTCGGCGATCGCCTGGGCGCTGGTGGAGATGGCGACCCACGACCCGTCCTTGGTCTGGTACGTGTTGCGGGGCGCGTTGTTCGTCGACCGGTTGCCCTGCCGCTGCTCCACCACGCCGAGCTGGTCGTAGACGGTGGGACCCGGGCCGACGGCGGTCATGATCGGCTCCAGCAGGCTCATGTCGATCACCTGGCCCCGGCCGCCGGAACGCTCCCGGTGCCACAGCGCCATCATCACCGCCGAGGAGGTGGCGATGCCGCAGATGCTGTCGGCCAGCCCGAACGCCGGCAGCGTCGGCGGGCCGTCCGCCGTGCCGGTCAGGTGGGCGAACCCGCTCATCGCCTCGGCCAGCGTGCCGAACCCGGCCCGGGAGGCGTACGGGCCGGTCTGCCCGAAGCCGGTGATCCGGGCGATCACCAGGCCGGGGTTGACCCGGTGCAGCTCCTCCGGGCCGATGCCCCAGCGCTCCAGCGTGCCCGGGCGGAAGTTCTCCACCAGCACGTCGGCCCGCTCGGCCAGCCGCAGCAGCAGCGCCGCGCCGTCCGGCGCGGACAGGTTCAGCCCGATCAGCCGCTTGTTGCGGGAGATCTCCTTCCACCACAGGGGATGGCCGTCCTTGGTCTTGCCGTGGCCGCGCATGCTGTCACCCATGGTCGGGTGCTCGATCTTCACCACGTCGGCGCCGTAGTCGCCGAGGATCTGACAGCACAGCGGTCCGGCGAGGATCGTCGAGACGTCCAGCACGCGCAGGCCCGTCAGCGGTCCGTCACTCACCTGTTCCACCTCCCCAGTTCTGTTCCTGACCCGTCCGTCCGGCGGCACGTTGCGCCGGCGGCCGGAAACCCAGTTCGGCGGATATCTCCGCCGCCGCCGCGGCGACCAGCGCGCCGTGCGCGGCGCAGACCTCCGGGGTGAACCGGTTCTGCGGCCCGCACAGCGAGATCGAGCCGAACACCTGCCCGGTCGCGTAGCGCACCGGCGCGGCCACGCTGCCCGCGCCGTTCTGCCGCTCGCCCATGCTCACCGCGTACCCCTGGCGGCGGACCCGGCCCAGCTCGGACCGCAGCTTCGCGGTGGAGGTGATGGTGGCCGAGGTGACCGCGTCCAGCGGGTGGTGGTCGAGGTAGTCCTCGATCTCCGCGTCCGGCAGCGCCGCGAGGATCGCCTTCGACGACGACCCGGAGTGCAGCGCGTGGCTGGTGCCCAGGGACACCGACATGCGTACCTCGTGCGGCGAGAGCACCTGGTCGATGTAGACGCGGGTCCAGCCCTGCCGCACCGACAGCGTCGCGGTCTCGCCGCTGTCGCGCACCAGCCGGACCAGGTACCGGCGGGCGATGTCCGGCACGTCCAGCGCGCGCAGCGCGGCCAGTCCCACCGCCAGCGCGCCGCTGCCCAGCCGGTACCGCTTGGTCTCCTCGTTGAAGGTGAGGAAGCTGTCGGCCACCAGTTCCTTGAGGATCCGGTGCGCGACCGCCTTGGGCAGTCCCAGCTCCCGCGCGATCGTCGACACGCCGAGGGTCTCCGGCGCCCGTTCGGCGATGATGTTGACGATGTCGAGGGCGCGTCCGAGGCCGGAGCGGGTCCGGCCGGCGGTGGCGCTCTCGACAACCGCTGTGGTGATCATCTTCTCTCCTCCACTGTCGACGTAGGGCGGGATCGCCGGGCCTCAGGCGGGCGCGACCGGAGTCTTCCCGGGCGGCAGGCCGTCCGGCTGCCGGGGTCGCTCCCGCGCGATCACCAGTGCCACCGAGGCGAGCACCACGGCGCCGGCGAGCACCTGACGTCCGGACAACGACTCATCCAGCACCATCATGCCGAGCAGGACCGCCACCACCGGGTTGACGTACGCGTAGGTGGACGCGAGCTGGATCGGCGCGTTGCGCAGCAGCCACGTGTAGACGCTGAAGCCGACCACCGTGGACACGAGCATCAGGTAGGTCCACGCCAGCCAGGACCGGCCCGTCACGTCGGCCAGGCGGAACCCGCTCAGCTCACCGCTGACCACGCTGGCCACCGCCACCGCAAGACCGCCCACGAGCATCTGCCAGCCGGTGCCGACCAGGTGGTCGGCCGGCATGCGCAGCCGCTGCGACAGCGTCGAGCCCAGCGCCCACACCATCGTGGAGAGCACCACCAGCAGCATCCCGCCGAGGTGCCACCCCTGCGTCGGCACCGCGAACAGCAGCGCCAGCCCGACCACACCGCCGAGTACGCCCACGGCCGCCAGCGGGGACGGCCGCGGACCGACCACCAGCCGCAGCACCAGCACCCACAGCGGCATCCCGGCCACCAGCAGCGAGGTCAGACCCGTCGGCACGTACAGCTGGCCCAGCGCCAGCAGCGCGCTGCCGGCGCCGACCATCAGCAGCCCGCTGGCACCCACCCCGGTCCACTGCCGCCGGGGCAGCAGCAGCCCCGCCGGTCCCCGCCACAGCGCCGCCACCGCGAACAGCAACAGCGCCGCGGCCAGGAACCGGGCCGAGGTGGCCACCAGCGGCGGAATGCTGTCCAGGGCCACCCGGTTGCCCAGGTAGGTCGAGCCCCAGATCAGGTAGACCGCGCCGAGCCCGACGGCCAGGGCCATCGGGCCGGCGGGCCGCGGCGGATCCGCCGGGTGGCGGGCCGCCGCGGGCCGGGTCAGGTCAGCGGTGTCCATTTACCCGGATCGCCACCGCGGTGTTGCCCCGGAGGGCGTTCGAGTACGGACACATCCGGTCGGCCAGCTCCACCGCGCGCTCCAGGTCGGCCTGCGGGCACTGCGGCGCGGACACGTCCAGCACCACGGCGATCGCGTACCGGCCGTCGTCGGTCTGCCCGAGGGAGACCGAGGCGGTGACAGTCGTCGGGCCGGGCTTGACGCCGGCCTGGCGGGCGGCGACGGCGAGCGCGCTGTCGAAGCACGCGGCGTAGCCGGCGGCGAACAGCTCCTCCGGGTCGGTGCCGGGCGCGTCCGGGCCCCGCTGGGCGGGACGGGTCAGGTCGACCCGCAGCGACCCGGTCAGCGACCGGGCGCTTCCGCCCCGGCCGCCGGACACCTCCACCTTCGCGGTGTAGACGGTGTTCGCCGGTACGACCTTCGCCTCGGACGCCGGGGTGCCGACGTTCATGCCGGCACCTCCGTTCCCAGGTCCGCGTGCACCTGCGCGGCGACCGCGTCGGCGAACGCCTCCGGCTGCTCGTCGGCCACGAAGTCGGTGCCGCCGGGGATGGTGACCAGCTCGGCGCTGGGCAGCGCGGCCCGCACCTGCGGCGTCATCCGGTCCAGCAGGTCGTCGGCGCCGTGCAGCAGCACGATGGGCAGCGCGTCCAGGGCGGCCGTGTCGACGTGGTGGTCGAACACCGCCCGGTACGCGGTGGCGTAATCCGGGCCGGTCAGCAGGTACTCGGTGACCTGGCGGTTCGCCTCCTCCGGGGTCAGCGCCGGGTACAGGCCGTACACCCGGTCCCAGATCACCTTCAGGTGCCCGCCGTCGCGGTCCGGGGAGTAGCCGGGCGCGTACGACCGCTTCTTCTCCGCCCGCTCCTGCTCGTCGTAGAGCGGGATGCCCTGCAGGATCAGCCGGTGCACCCGCTCCGGCGCCGACATCAGCGCCTGCGCGCCGACGATCGCGCCGGTGTGCTGCCCGAGCAGGTGCACCTTGGACAGTCCGAGGGCGTCGGCGAACTGCCACACGCCGGCCGCGTACTCGGGGATGGACCACGGGCGCGGCGGGGCGTCGGACATCCCGAAGCCCGGCGTGTCCGGGGCGATCACCCGCAGGCCGCGGCGGGCCAGCGGCTCGATGACCGCGTCGTAGGTGGCCGAGGAGAGCGGGGACTGGTGCAGGATCAGCAGCACCGGTGCGTCGGCGTCGCCGCCGTGCCGGTAGTGCACCTGACCCCACGGCACGTCGACGTAGGCGCGGCGGGCCACGCCGCGGGCCCGGGTCACTCGGCCACCGCCAGCGCCGCCATGACCTCGATGACGTGCTTGATGCCGGCCTTGTAGTCGTCCAGCCGGATGTTCTCGTTCGGGCCGTCCACACCGGAGTCGGCCCGAGAGACGCCGACGCCGACGATGGGCCGGTCGGCGATCACGCCCTGGTTGCCGATCCACTGCGTGTACGGCTCGATCACCGGCTCGGTCCCGTACACCCGGCGGGCCGCGTCCGCGACGAGCGCGACGAACGGGTCCCGGTGGTCGGTGAGGTTGGGCCGGCTGGTCGCCATCACCTCGATGCGCAGGTCACCGAAGCCGGTCGCGGCCAGGTGGTCGCGCACGCACCCGAGGACGCGCTCCGGGTCCTGGCCCGGCACCAGCCGGATCTCCAGCTTCGCCGACGCCGTCGACGGGATGCCCAGCGTCACGTCGTCACGCATGTCGCCACCGGCGATGCCGGCCACGGTCAGCGTCGGCACGGTCCGGATGGCCACCGCCGCGGCCTGGTCGTCCAGGTCGCCGGTGAACCGCTCGACCTGGGCCCGCTTGCGCAGGAAGTCCCCGTCGAACGCCACCTTCTCCAGCAGCGCCCGCTCCTCGTCCGTCGGCGGCCGTGCGTCGTCGGCGAAGCCGGGGATCGTCACGGTGCCGTCGGGCCGCTGCAGCTGCGCCAGGGCGGCGGCCAGGCGCGCCGTGGCGGCCGGCAGCAGCGCGGTGTTCTGGCTGGTCAGGTCACGCGGCAGGGTCTGCGCGGTGAGGCGCAGGTAGAGCACGCCCTTCTCGGCCAGCTTGAGCAGCAGCCGGTCCTCGCCGTCGAGCCAGGAGTTCTCCCACAGCGCCGCGTCGCTGGCGAGCCGGTCGGCGTGCGCCTGCACGAACGAGCCCAGACCCGGGCTGTGCAGCCACTTCTTGCCCTCGAAGATGATCCGGTTGGTCACCGGCGGAGTCAGCCCGGCGAGCTTCCAGGCCGCCGCCGCGTGGATGCGGGACATGATGACGCCCTTGTCGTCGGCCACGCCCCGGGCGTAGAGCCGGCCGTCGTGGATCTCCGCCGCGTAGGGCGGGCTGATCCAGTCGGCGTCGTCACCGGCCGGCTCGACCTCCACGTCGTAGTGCGTGAAGTGCAGCAGCGCCTTGTCGCCCTCGCCGGCCACCTCGGCCAGCACGTACGGGTACGACTGCTCCCACGGGATGATCTCGGCCTCGCCACCCCAGCGGCGGACCGATCCGGCGATGAACTCGGCGGTGGCCTCCATCTGCTCCGGCTCCTGGCGGCGGCTGCGGATGCGGCACAGCTGCTGGAGCTCCTCGACGAACTCGTCGAAGTGGGCGTCGACGGCCGCCAGCGCGGCCGCGGTATCCGGTTTGGGCATGGTGGTCCTCACAGAAGGGGTCGGAGAGGGGGAAGTCAGTGGATGGTGACGCCGCCGTCGACGAAGATCGTCTGGCCGGTGGTCATGGCGGCGGCGTCGCTCAGCAGGTAGGCGACCGCGTTGGCGACGTCCTGCGGCTGCGCCATCCGGCCCAGCGGGATGCTCGCCATCTTGTCCGCGAGGTACGCCTCGTCGCCACGTACGTCGGAGGTCATGTCGGTGGGCACGATGGTCGGTCCGACGGCGTTGACCCGGATCCGGTCGGGCGCCCACTCCAGGGCCAGCACGCGCGCCATGTGCATCACGCCGGCCTTGCTCACGCAGTAGCCGAGCGTGTTCAGCACCGCGATGTGCCCGTTCGTGGAGCCGATGTTCACCACCGCGCCGCTCGTCTGCCGCAGCGCCGGGTACGCGGCCTGGCACATCCGGAACGTGCCGGTGAGGTTGACGTCCAGGACGTCGGTGAAGTCCTGCTCGGACATCGTGGCCGCCGGCCCGCGCCGGACGATCCCGGCGTTGTTCACCAGCAGGTCCAGGCGGCCGTGGGAGTCCAGGACCTCGTCCACCAGCGCGGCGCAGGAGCCGGCCGACCGGACGTCGACCCGGTGCCGGGTGTGCGCGCCGCCGGACAGCTCGGCCTCGCTCCAGTCGTCGAGCAGGTCGGCCTGGGCCACGGTGGCCCCGCGCTGCGCGAGCGTCGCCGCGATGCGGGCCCCGATGCCGCGGGCCGCCCCGGTCACCACTACCACCCGGCCGTCGAACCGGTTCGGGTCGGTGTTCATGTCGCGTGTCCTGCCTTTCCGGTCCGGCCACCGGCCGGGCGGGCGTTGCGCACGCCCGACCGGTGCCCCCAACACGTGACGGCGGTCCCGTCCACTGCCGTCACGCGCCGATCACCTTCGTGTCCTCGGCCCAGAAGGCCAGCCGCTTCTGCAGCAGCCGGATCACGAAGTGCGCCACCAGACCCATCAGCGACAGCACCACCAGCACGGCGAACATGCCGGCGATGTCGAAGTTGTAGTTGGTCTGCAGCAGCAGGTAGCCCAGGCCCTCCTTGGCGCCGATGAACTCGCCGACCACCGCGCCGAGGATGGCGAAGACGATGCCGATGTCCAGGCCGGCGAAGATGAACGGCAGCGCGCTGGGCAGCCGCACCATCCGGAAGATCTGCGCCTTGCTCGCGCCGAACACCGTCAGCATCTGGATCTTGTCGGCGTCGGCCGCGCGCAGACCCTCGATGACGTTCACCAGCATCGGGAAGAACGAGATCACCGCGGCCATGACCACCTTGCTGGTCAGGCCGAAACCGAACCAGACCACGAACAGCGGGGCCAGGGCGACCTTGGGCACGGTCTGGAAGGCCACGATGTACGGCATCAGCGTGGCTTCGACGATCTTGATCTGGGAGATGAACGTGCCGAGCACCAGGGCGGCGCCGACGCCGATCACGAACCCGAGCAGCGCCTCCTGCGTGGTCACCCAGAAGTGACCCCAGAACTGGTCGTCGCCGAGCTGCTGCCACAGCGACTCGACCACGCTCGACGGCAGCGGCAGGACGTACTCGTCCACGCCGAGGAGCTGGACGCCGTACTCCCAGGCCAGCACGACCACGACGAAGACCGTCGGGACCAGCCAGAGCTGGGGCTTCTCCCGCAGGTCGAACTTGCGCCGGGCGGGCCGGGCGGACGGCGCCGGTGGCTGGGCCGGCTTGCGGACCAGGTTGCTTGTTGCCATGGCTGTCCCTCGTCAGTCGATTACGCCGGCGGCGTTGAAGTGTCGGCGGATCCGTTCCACATAGACCCCGGCCCGGTCGGACGACATGATGCCGAGCTCACGCGGCCGTTCCAGGTCGATGTCCATGACCTCGGCGATGCGGCCCGGCCGGGGGCTGAGCACCACCACCCGGTCGGAGAGGAAGACCGCCTCCGGGATGGAGTGCGTGACCAGCACGATCGTCTGGTTGCTCTCCTGCCAGATCCGCAGCAGCTCCACGTTCATGTACTCGCGGGTCATCGCGTCGAGCGCGCCGAACGGCTCGTCCATCAGCAGCACCGCCGGGTCGTGCACGAGCGCCCGGCAGATGCCGGCCCGCTGCTGCATACCGCCGCTGAGCTCGTGCGGGTACTTCTGCTCGAAGCCGTTGAGACCGACCATCTCGAGCAGTTGCTGCGCGCGTTCCCGGTGCCGGCGGGGATCCAGTCGCTGGATCTCCGCCGGCACCATCACGTTGTCGAAGATGGTGCGCCAGGGCAGCAGCGTCGGTGCCTGGAACACCATCCCGACCTCGGGAAGGGGCTTCGTCACGTCCCGCCCGGCGATCCGTACCGCGCCGCCGGTCTTCGGGCTGAGCCCGGCGAGGATCTTCAGCAAAGTGGTCTTGCCGCACCCGGACGGTCCCACGACCGAGATGAACTCGCCGCGACGTACCGTCAGGTTGATGTCGCTCAACGCCAGGGTCGGTGCCGACTTCCGGGGCCGGTACTCCTTGTCCAGCCCGTCGATCTCGATCCAGGAGTCTTCCGACACCGATGCCGGAGCCTGCGTCTGCGCCCGGCGGGCCGTCGCCTTGATGGCCATCGAAATCCCTTCCGCTGTCCGCTGCTAGGCGGTGTAGTTCGCGGCCTTGCTGAGCACCGCGGCCTTGTCGAAGTTGTTCGCGCCGGAGAGCAGGCTCGGGTCCCAGAGCTTCTTCAGGTCGACGTCACCGGAGATCTGGCCGGCCTCCTTGGTGTACGCCTGGGTCTTCGCCCACTCGTCGTCGCTGATCGCGCCCCAGTCACCGAACTGCTCCGGCTCGCCGCTGGCCGGCGTGGCCGTCTTCAGCCACGCGGCGAGGCTCTCGGTGTCCGCCTTGAGCCGCTCGTCGGCGGACTTGCCGGCGAGGATCTGCGGGAAGACCTTGTAGCCGATCTTCATGGCGGCCTCGGGGTTCTTGGCCGAGAAGAGCATCGCCTTGTACGCCGCGCGCAGGAACCGCTCGTACGAGTCCTTCTTGGCGTCGAAGTCACGGGCGCCGACGCTGAAGGTGAGCGACCGGATGCCGGTGAACACGTCCGGGTTGGTCAGGTACTTCAGCTGGGTGCCGGCGTTCTCGATGACCGCGTACGCCTGGGTGTAGAGCGCCAGCATGTCGACCTTGCCGTCGTTGAGCGCGGCGGCGGCCTGCGCGCCGACGCCCACCGGTAGCAGCTCGACGTCCTTGGCCGGGTCCAGCCCGGCGGCCTTGACGTAGGCGCGGGCGTACGGGGCCGAGCCGGAGGCAAGGCTGATCACGCCGATCTTCTTGCCGCGCAGGTCCGCGCCGCCGGTGATCGGGGAGTCCGGCTTCACCGCCATCACCCACGGCCAGTTCTGCACCAGGCCGCCGATGGCCTTGATCGGCACGTTCTTCTCCACCGCGCCGAGCGCCGAGCCGGCGTCGGCGGGGGTGATGTCGCCGCTGCCGGAGGCGACCGCCTGGAGGGCGGCGACCGAGCCGTCGGCGTTGATCGTCTCGACGGTCAGCTTCTCCTCGGCGAAGTAGCCGAGTTCCTTGGCGACCGCGTAGACGGCCACCTCCTCCTTCGGGCCGATCACGGCCGAGGCGATGGCCATGGTCAGCTTCGCCTCCTTGCCCTCGCCGCCGGCCTCGTCGTCGGAGCCGCCGCCGCAGGCGGAGAGAACCAGCGTGGCGGCCAGCGCCGCCGGGAGCAGTGCCCACTTCCGTTTCATATGCACACACCTCGTCGTGAGTCGGGGGAGACCGCCTCCGCCGCCGTGGCGGCGGAGGCGGGGTATCAGGCGTCGCGGCGCGGCGCGACAGTTGCCGTCAGGCGTCGCGCGGCGACGCCCCAGTGCCCTCAGGCGTCGCGCAGCGACGCGACCAGTGCCAGGTCGTTGTAGACGTGCTGCTCGACGATCAGCGCGCCGTCGAGCACGAACACGTCCGCGTAGCGGATGTCCTCGAACGGCGTGCCGTCGAGCCACTCCCCGTACAGCCGCCCGAGCGAGGTCACGGTGACCCGCCCGTTGTCGTCACCCACCAGGTAGCGGTCCCGGTGCTTGCGCACCCACCGGTAGGTCCCGGTCGAGGCGGCCGCCATCTCCCGCAGCGAGGAGTACTCCCGGCCGCCCGGAAAGACCAGCCGGGCCTGCGGCGCGAGGAACGCGCCGGCCTCGTCGAGCCGGCGGTCCTCACACAGCTGCAGGTAGCTGTCGATCAGGCCGGGCGCGTCCGGTGCGCTCATCAGCCGGTCTTCTCGCTCAGCGCCGCCTCCCACTGGTCCCGCAGCGGGTGCTCCGCGGGGCCGTGCTCGGTGAGGATGCGCATCAGGCGGGCCAGCAGCGCGTCCCGCTCGCGGTCGAGGACCTGCTGCTCCTCCTCGGTGGAGGCGAACCCGTCGACGGCGCCCTCGGTCAGCACGCCGGAACGGGTCAGCAGCGCCTCGACCACACGTACCCGCTGCCGGGTCACGTGCAGCTCGGTGGAGAGCTGCAGCACCAGGTCGAGCAGCTTGCCGACCTTGGGGTCTCCGAAGTAGTCGAACTCGGTGCTCATCACGCCTCCGGCTTGGTCGCGGCCAGTACGGCCCAGGGGAAGTGCCACTCGGGACGGTCGCCCCAGCCCTGCGGCTGGACGCCGTTGCGGCGCTCGTCGAACGGGGTCCACGACACGTCGGTCAGGCCCGCCTCGGCGCAGACCTCGATCAGGTCCGAGCCGAACAGGTCGTGGAAGAACGGCTCGTTGTTGCGCTCGGCGTGCTCGTAGACGGTGGCGTCGCGCAGCGGGTCGCCGGTGAGCATGAACTCCAGGAAGCGCAGCGAGCCGCCCGGCTTGAGCAGGCGCGCCGCCTCCACGATCGTTTCCCGGATCGCGGTGGCCGGCATCTCGTGCAGCACCATCGTGCCGGTGACCACGTCGCAGCTGCCCGACTCGATGCCGGTGGCCCGGCCGTCGGCCTGCCGGTAGTCGATCGCCAGTCCGGTCGCCTCGGCCTCGGCGTGGGCCAGCCGCAGACCCGGCGCGGCCAGGTCCACGCCGATCACCTGCGCGGTCGGGTACTTCGCGGGCAGCGGCCGGGTGCTCTTGCCGAAGCCGCATCCGATGTCGACGATCCGGGTCGCCGCGGGCAGCTCGGGCAGGGCGGTCTTGGCGAACAGCGTGTGGAACTTGTAGCCGTCGTTGTCGCGCAGCATGACGATGCGCGCCCCGAACTCGTACACGTAGGCCGACATGTCGTCGGAGAAGAAGCTGCCGGGCTGGATGTGGATGTCGTAGTCGGTGTACCAGTCGGGCAGTTCCAGGTCGGGGTTCAGCTCCAGCGAGCCCTTCGGCTGCTCGGGCACCGACGTCAGCTGGTCGGTCAGCTCCTCGCGGCGGCTGAGCACCGCGTCGCCGGCGACCTTCCACAGCATCTTCTGCTGCACCCGCTCCAGGTGGCTGAACCACGGGTAGAGCGGAAGGCCGCGCAGCACCTGGCTCGCGTCGCCGACCGTGGTGGCCGCCGCGCCGGTGGCGCCGTACTCCTCGCGCAGCGCCGGGTAGACGGTGTCCGCCCAGCGCTTGCGCAGGCCGAGGACGAAGTCCACGGCGGAACGCTCATCCAGGGTGAGGCGCTCCTCGATGTCCAGCATGCGTGTCTCCTCTTCAGGTGGGGGAGGACCGGTCCGCGGCGGGCCGCGACCGGGATGGACGGGTCAGTGGGCGTACCGCACGCGATCTGCGGACGCGGTGTCGTAGCGGCCGAGGAACGCACCCGCCATGCGTCCCTCGTAGACGGCCTCGAAGGCCGTGCGGGGGGCGTTCGCGTCGCCGACGACGTGGATCCGGGGACCGTCGGGCAGCGCGTCGAGCTGCCGGTACAACTCGTCGGCGGCCTGCGGCGAGCCGGCGTCGACGACTGTGGTGACGCCCTCGACGAGGGTGTCGGCGCCGGCGAGCGGACCGCCCAGGGCGACCGCGTCGGCGCCCGCCGGGCGCGCCGTGCGCATCGGGTGCACCGCGATCCCCAGGTCCGCGAAGCGCTTGAGCAGCGCCAGCCGCGAGTACGTGGTGATCTTGGCGCTCACCGAGGCGGTGGGGGAGACCAGGTGGACGCGGGCGCCGCGCCGGGCCAGCCCTTCGGCCACCGAGGCGGCGGCCCAGGTGCCCTCGTCGTCGAGCACGACGACGGCGCCGGTCGGCCGGAAGTCGGGGTCGGTCAGCGCCTCGACGGCCTGCCAGATGTCGATCACCGGCGGGCCGCCGGGCAGCTCCCGCCGGGTGGGCCGGGAGCCGGTGGCCAGGACGACGTCCTGGTAGCCGCCGGCCAGCACGTCCTCGACGCCGATGCGGTGGTCGAGGCGTACCGGGATGCCGGCGGCCTCGACGTCGCGGGCCAGGTCGCGGGTGAGCAGGCCGAGCCGTTCCCGTCCGGGTACGCGCGCGGCCAGTTCCACCTGCCCGCCGAGGTGCCCGCGCGCCTCGACCACCGACACCTGGTGCCCGGCCCGGTGGGCGGAGAGGGCGGCCTCCAGGCCGGCCGGGCCGCCACCGACGACGAGGACCTTGCGCGCGCCGGACGGTCCGGGCAGCTCCGGCCAGGCCTGCGCCCATTCCCGCTCGGCGCCGACCTCCGGGTTGACCACGCAGGAGATCGGCAGGCTGGTCTCCAGCCGGCCGATGCAGCCCTGGTTGCAGGCGAGGCAGGCGCGTACCTCGTGCTGGCGGCCCTGCTCGGCCTTGCGGACCAGGTGCGGGTCGGCGATGTGCGGGCGGGCCAGGCCGACCAGGTCGGCCTCGCCGGCGGCGACGAGCTCGGCGGCCTCCGGCAGGCTGTCCAGCCGGCACACCGCGAGCACCGGCAGGTCCGGGAACTCCTGCTTGAACAGCGCCGCGTGGTGCCGGAACGGGGCGTGGCCGAAGCTCATGTCCGCCATCTGCGTCGCGAGCGACCAGCTGCCGTGGTAGGCGGAGTGGCTGACGTGCACGTAGGCGAGCGGGAAGTCGGCGCGCAGCTTGCCGACGATCTCCAGCACCGCGGCCGGGTCGAGACCGCCGGGCAGGAACTCGTCGGCGCTGACCCGCAGTCCGACGGGCAGGTCCGGCGCGGCGGCCAGCACCGCGGTGAGCACCTCACGGGTCAGCCGCATCCGGTTGTCTAGGCTGCCGCCGTAGGAGTCGGCGCGGGTGTTGGTGTGCGGCGAGAGGAACTGCTGCAGCAGGTGGCCGTGGCCGGCGTGCACCTCCAGGCCGTCGAAGCCGGCATCACGCATCCGCCGGGCGGCGGCGGCGAACGCCTCGACGACGACGGCGATGTCCCGGCGTCCCATCGCGTGCGGCACGTGTGAGCCGGCCGCCCACGGCACCGGTGACGAGGACCAGGCGGCGGTGCGGGTCGCGTCCCCGTTCGCCTGCCGGCCGGCGTGCATGATCTGGGCGAAGATGCGTGCGCCGTGCTCGTGCACGGCCTCGGTCACCGCCGCGTACGCCGGGATCGACGAGTCGTCGAAGCTGCCGAGGCTGATGCTGCGGCCCGCGCTCGTGGGGTGCACGCGGATCGCCTCGGTGATGATCAGGCCGACGCCGCCCCGGGCGCGCTCCGCGTGATAGGCCACGTGGCGCCCGGTGGGCACGTTGTTCAGTCCGAAGTTGGTGGTGTGACCGGGGACGAAGACCCGGTTCCGCAGTGTGAGACGACCGAGCCGGGTGGGGGAGAGAAGAGCGAGAAGCTTGTCGTCAGGCATGCCTCGGACTTCCTGTTTCGGGCCGCACTCGGCATGGCCGAGAGCGTTCGGTTGAACCGTACGCCGTTCGATTGAGTGGAACGGTAGGGGTGACGCCGGTCTCCGTCAACAGGCTACTGATCGGTAACTTACCGAACCGTACTGCCTCTGACCTGCTGTTCCACTAGGCGGAACGCAAGCGGGCAAGGTTCGTCGATTCGTGGCTCGATCGTTCGGGCGGCCACGGGAGATGACAGTGCCGCCGCCCGGCGACCGCCCGGCGGTCCGTTTCGATCGTTCGGTCGGCCGGGTCGGCACTGTCCGGTTCGGAGGGACGCTCGCCGCGAGGCGGCCGGGTGGGACGTGCCGGCGGTGGCGGGGGTCAGGCAGCGGCGGGGCGCACGTACGGCGTGAGCAGCTCGCGGGCGAGGCCGGTGGCCGAGGGAAGGTCGAGGCCGTTCTCGATCATGCGGCTGAGGGCGTAGACGATCGACTGGATGACCTCGGCCATCCGGTTCGGGTCGCTCGCCCCGTGGTCGGCGAGAGCGGCGCGCAGCGGCGCCTCGAGGCTGTCGTGCAGGAGGCGGCTGGAGGTCGCGAGCACCTCGCTGTTGCCGACTGTCGCCATCGCCCGGGCCAGCGCGTGGTCGCCCCGGGCAACCAGTTGCAGGTTGGCCTCGACGTACGCCAGGATCCGCGACCCGGGCGTGCGGGCCTCGGCCATCCGGTTCTCGACGAAGGCCGACCACCGCGGAAAGGTGTCGGCGACGAGCACGTCGAACATGTCGGTGCGCGACTTGAAGTAGGAGTACGCGCTGGACCGGGCCAGGCCGGCGTGCCGCGCCACGTCGGCGAGGCTGGGGATCTGGTCCGGGTGTTGCGAGAGCAGGGCGCGGGCGGCGTCGAGCAGCGCCGCCCGCTGGGCGGCCCGGTGCTCGGCGACGGTTGAGGCCTGGATCTTCGGCACGCCAACCTCCAAGTCTCCGGTGCGCGCACCGGGTCCGCGTCGCGCCCTGCCGTCGCGGTCAGCTGCTCGTGGCGAGCTTGCCGTCGATCATCTCGTAGACGGTGTCACAGTACTGCAGCACGTCGTGATCGTGAGTGACCATGACCACCGCCACCGACCGCTCCCGTGCCTCCTGGGCGAGCAGCTGGACGATGTCGTGGCTGCGGGCCCGGTCCAGCGCCGCTGTCGGTTCGTCCACCAGCAGCACGGACGGCTGTGTCATCAGCGCCCGGGCGATGCCGACGCGCTGGCGCTCGCCGCCGGAGAGCTGGTGCGGCCGGCGGTCGGCCTTACCGGCCAGGCCGACGTGCGCGAGCATCTCCAGCGGGTCGCGTCCGGCGCGGTCCCGCCGCCCGCCCAGTCGCAGCGGCAGGCGCAGCTGGTCGGCGGCGGTCAGCGCGGGCAGCAGGTTGCCCGACTGGAACACGAACCCGACGTGCCGGCGGCGAAGCTCGGTGCGCGCCCGGCGGCTGGACACGGTCATGTCGTGGCCGGCCACTGTGACGGCGCCCTGATCGGGGCGGGCCAGCCCGCCGGCGACGGCGAGCAGGCTGGACTTGCCCGCGCCGGACGGCCCGACGATCGCGGCCAGCTCGCCCGGCGCGACGGTCAGGTCCACGTTGTCGAGCGCGTGCACGGTCTCCGCGCCGTCGCCGTGCCGCAGGTGGACGCCGCGCATGACCAGGCCGAGGTCGGCCGGCGCGGTGCCCGTCGTCGAGGGGGATGCTGTGGTCCGGCTGCTCATCGGTTGCCTCCCAGGGCGGTCGCCGGGTCGATGGAGGTGAGGCGGACGACGGCGGCTGCCGCGCCGACCAGGCCGAGCACGAGCAGTCCGGCCGCGGCGGCGGCGATGCTCTGCGGGTGCAGCGCGAACGGCACGTTGCCGCCGGAGATCAGCGCGCCGAGGCCGAGTCCGATCCCCATGCCGACGGCGATGGCGAGGGCCAGCAGGATCAGCGCCTGGGTGAGGGCGTCGCGCAGCACCCAGCCGGTCGAGGCGCCCAGCGCCCGCAGCACGGCGACCTCCTGCTTGCGCTGGATCGCCCAGACCGCGAAGAACGCGCCGGCCACGAGCGCCGAGATCGCGTAGAGGAAGCCCTGGATCAGCTGGAGCGTCGTCGTCTCGGCGGTGTAGCCCGGCGAGGCGCCGTAGGACTCCTCCAGCGTCAGGCTCTCCGTGCCGGCGGCCTTGTCGCCCGCGGCCAGGTCCACCGAGTCGCCGTCGGCCGCGCGGACCGCGACGGCGGTGATCTCCTGGGTGGCCTGCGCCGGCACCTGCGTGCCGGCCGGCGTGCCGGACTTGACCGCCTGCCAGGTGGCCAGCGGTACGTACGCCACGTCGACGTGGCCGAAGGTGTCCTGCTGCTCGGTGACGCCGACGACCCGCAGCTTCGTGCCGAGCCGGTCCACCGTCACGGTGTCGCCGACGCGCAGGCCCGCGTCGATCGCGGTGGGGCTCACCACGATCCCGTCCGCCGGGCCGAGCCGGTCGCCCTCGCTGACCGCGGGCGACAGGAACGAGTCGGTCTCGACGCCGAACAGCGCCAGGTCGACCTCGGTGCCCCGGTCGGTACGCCCGTTGATGAGCGTGTTGCCGAACGGGGTCGCCTCCGCCACCCCGGGCTGCTCGCGCCAGGTGTCCACCGTCGAGGCGTCCACCACGCTGCGCGAGAACGCCGAGTCGTGCTGCACGCCGTGGGCGAACGCGAACGAGGTGACCGGAAGGTTCTGCAGCCCGGAGACGCCGTCGCGGACCAGTCCGACGGACAGGCCGGAGAGCATCACCATCAGCACCGAGATCAGCACGATCACGGCTCCCATCAGGGCGAATCGCAGCCGCGCGAACCCCAGCTCACGAATGGCCAGGAACATCAGCCGCCACCTCTCATGTTTGTCGACACCATGTCGCGATCTTACCAACGCGGTGTCGGCAAAAAGCGGGATCCGGCGCTGTCTACCCGACCACAATCCGTGACGGCTCGGCCGGTCAGCCGGGCGAGGGCAGCGTCCCGCGCTCCCGCGTCAGGTACGCCTCGATGCGGGCGAACGCCCCGGTCCACACCTCGGTGGCGAAGAAGTCGCGCAGCTCCGGGGCCGGGAAGCCGCTCTGCGTCACGGTCATCAGCGTGCCGCCGTCCTTCTCCTCGAAGGTGACCTCGACGCGGGTGGTCATCGTCTCGCCGTCCGGGCTGCTGCCGGAGGATTCGGTGACCAGGCGGTGCGGGCGGTCGATCTCCAGGAACGTCTGGGTCTCGCGGAACAGCATGTCGGGGGAGGGCCCCCAGACGGCTGTCTGCTTCCCGCCGACCCGCAGGTCGACGTCGATCTCCACGATGCCCGGCTCCTCGTCCAGGATGCCGAACCAGATCTTCTGTTTGCCGGCGTCGGTGTAGGCGTCGAACGCCTCCTCAGGCGTGCCCGGAAGCTGTCGGGTCAGGTGGATCTGGAGCGTCATGGTCACGGTCCTCCGTGGTGAGAGTGAGATAGGCGTCGAGGCCGTCCAGGCGGCGTGCCCAGAGGCGCCGGTAGAAGCTGATCCAGGCCATCGCCGTGTCCAGCGGGGCCTCGCTGAGCCGGCACTGCCGGGACCGGCCGACCTTCTGCGTCACCACGAGACCGGCGTCCTCCAGCGCGCGGACGTGCTTGCGCATGCCGGTGAGGCTCATCCCGGTGGGCCCGGTGAGCTCGCTGATGGTGGCCGGACCCGTGCCGAGCCGGATCAGGATGTCGCGTCGGGTGGGGTCGGCCAGGCTGGCGAAGACCCGGTCGAGCGTCTCTTGCTGAACCACATGGTTCACCGTACAACACTGAACCCCTTGGTTCACCATTGCCGCGCATTCGGCGTGCATTTCGCGGTCGAGTGGTCTGACCACTGGGGGTGATCGAGGCGCGGTCCGCCGTTCGGCCCGATCGCCTCGTGCATTCGGCCGGGGCCGGCTCAGTTGCTCGGCCCGCTTGCCGGAGACCGGTCCCGACCTGCGGGAATGTTCCCCGATTCCGGTAACGGAAAGGTCACGAGGTATTCCTGTGCCGTGCTTGCGCTCGGTACGTTCCACGAGGCATGAGGTCAGACCTCACTCCTCATGCCTCTAGCTGACGAGGTGAGTAGACCAGTGCAGGAACCCGCCCCCCGCTACGCCGGATACCGGTCCTTCGACTACCTGGTGCCGCATGTGGACTACAAGGTCTTCGAGCTCGCGCCACAGATCGGCCGGGTGCCGGAACACGACCTTGGCCTGACCGACGACCAGCGTGCCCGCGTCTCCCGGCTGCTGCGCGAGCACATGGCCATCTCGCTGCACGAGCACCCGAAGATCCTGCCGGCCGACGTGACGCAGTTGCGCGACTACAACCGCACCGGCCGCAACTCCTTCGGGTTCGAGGGCCTGGCCCGGTCCGGCATGACCGCGGTCTTCGACAACTTCATGAACGGCACCGGCTGCGTGACCAGCGAGCACGCCTGGAAGTGGGACGACGTCATCTACGACATCGGCCTGCGCTTCGCCGACGTCGCCAAGCAGGACCACGTGGTGGTGGCGACCACGCTCGAACAGATCTTCGAGGCCAAGCGCAACGGGCAGATCGCCCTGGTGGCCGGCCTGGAAGCAGCCACGATGATCGAGAACGAGCTGGACCGGATCGACATCCTCTACGGCTTCGGCGTACGCCAGATGGGCATCGCGTACAGCCAGGCGAACATGCTCGGTTCCGGCCTCTCCGAGGACCGCGACGGCGGGTTGACCCACTTCGGGCGGCGCGCGGTGGACCGGATGAACAAGCTCGGGATCGCCATCGACATCTCGCACTCCGGCGACCAGACGTCGCTGGACGTGATCGAGGCCAGCCGGGTGCCGGTGTTCATCACCCACGCCGGCGCCCGCTCGGTCTGGAACACCCCCCGGATGAAGCCGGACGAGGTGATCCGGGCCTGCGCCGAGCGGGGTGGCGTGATCGGCATCGAGGCCGCTCCGCACACCACCCTCTCCGGCGACCACCCGCACCACTCGATCGAGTCGGTGATGGACCACTTCACCTACTGCGTGGAACTGGTCGGCATCGACCACGTCGCGTTCGGCCCGGACACCAATTTCGGTGACCACGTCGGACTGCACGACAGCTTTACCCAGCACCTGGCGATCGGAAAGGCCCACGGAGTGGTGGACCACCCTCGGGTTCCGTACGTGAGTGGCATGGAGAACCCGGCGGAGTGCTTCAGCAACATCGTCGGGTGGTTGGTCACGCACGGTTACTCCGACGACGAGATCGCCAAGGTCATCGGCGGCAACATCATCCGGGTTCTTCAGGAGGTTTGGTGAACAAGACAGTCAAGGGTCGGTGGCGGCTCGCTGTCGCGCTCGGCGTGGCGGCCACGCTCGGTGTCTCCGGCTGCGGTCTGAACGAGGAGACCTCCTCCTCCAGCGGCTCGTCGTCGGACTCGGTGCTGCGGATCGGCACCACCACCGACGTGAGCAATTTCAACCCGCTCCAGTCGTTGAGCAAGACCGACTCGTGGATCCTCAACGCGATGTACCCGCACCTGCTGCGGATCGACGAGAACGCGAAGAAGTCGCCCGAGCTGGCCAAGGAGTACCGCTACGAGGACGACGGCAAGACCGCCGTCTTCGTGCTGCGCGACGACTTCAAGTGGACCGACGGCAAGCCGGTGGTCGCCGAGGACGTGAAGTTCTCCGCCGAGTCGATCATGAAGTACAAGCTCGGCAACGTCGCGGCGAAGCTGACCTGGGTCGAGTCGGTCGAGGCGCCGGACGCGACCACTGTGAAGTTCAAGCTCTCGCAGCCGTACGCGCCGTTCGCCGAGGGCGTCGGCTTCTGGATGTCGGTCGTGCCGAAGCACGTCTTCGAGCCGGCCGGTGACCTGTCCAAGTTCGCCAACGACTCCAACTGGGTCGGCGCCGGGCCGTTCGTCCTGGACAGCATCACCAAGGGCCAGCGCTACGTCATGAAGCGCAACGAGCACTACCCGCTCGCGCCGGGTGGCAAGGCCGCGGTGAGCCAGGTCGAGTACCGGGTCTACCCGGACGTGAACACCATGATGCTGGCGCTGCGCAACGGCGACATCGACATGATGGGCACCCCGGTGCCGGTCTCGGCGGCGAAGACCTTCGAGAACGACGACAAGATCAAGCTGAAGAAGGTCGGCGCACTCGGCTTCGCGCACCTGACCTACAACATGAAGAACAAGTACCTCGCCGACCAGGACGTCCGGCAGGCGCTGTCGATGGCGGTCGACACCAAGGCGATCATCTCGGCCGTGCTGCAGGGCGACGGCCAGCAGATGGCCGGCCCGATCTCGCCGATCTTCTCCGAGTACGACAACACCGAGCTGCAGCCGTACCCGTTCGACCCGGAGGGCGCGAAGGCCAAGCTGAGCGCGGCCGGCTACAAGGACGCCAACAACGACGGCTTCTTCGACGAGCTGAAGTTCGGCGTGGCGTGCGACCAGTCCAACGCCAACATCACCCGGGTCGTGCAGCTGTTCCGGGAGAGCGCGGCCAAGGCCGGCGTGAAGCTGGAGAACGAGTGCGTGGAGCGGAACACCTTCCTCACCCGCACCAAGAACGGCGAGTACGACATCGACGCCTCGCAGTGGGGTGTCTTCGACAACCCGATGGACCAGCTGCGCAGCACCTACCTGTCCAGCAACCCGGGTGGCATCAACTACAACCTGCTCGAGTCGGCGGAGATGGACGCGCTGATCAACGACGCGGCCGGCACCACCGACGTGGAGGCGTTCAAGACCAAGATCAAGAACATTGACAAGGTCGTGCACGAGCAGGCGTACCTGACCCCGCTGTACGTGGAGAACTTCCAGTTCGCCTACAACGCCAGCAAGTTCACCGGCTTCGTCCCGTCGCCGTCGGACCTGCTCGGCATGGTCACCGCGTACTCGCTGGCCCAGGTCACCCCGGTCAAGTAACCCACCCAACCAGAGGAGAGGAGGGGTCCCCCGTGGCGCGTTTCGTGCTCAGCCGGGCACTGAAGGCCGTCCTGACCGTGTGGATCGCGATCACTTCGACGTTCTTTCTGCTCCGGCTCCTGCCGGGGGACCCCACGACCCTCATGGTCGAGGGCGACATGACACCGGAGATGCAGGCGGCGCTGCTCAAGACGTACGGCCTGGACCGTCCGCTGTGGGAGCAGTACGTGTCGTACCTGCGCGAGCTGGTCCAGGGCAACCTGGGCATCTCGTTCCGTCAGATCCAGCCGGTCACCGACATCATCCTCGACCGGCTTCCCTGGACGTTGCTGCTGGCCGGCAGCGCGTTCGTCCTGACCGTCGCCGTCGGCATCCCGATCGGCGTGGCCGCCGCGGTCAACCGCGGCAAGTGGCTCGACCGCGCGTTGCAGGGCTTCGGGATCAGCGCCAACGCGCTGTTCGTGCCGAGCGTCGCGATCCTGCTGCTGGTCTTCTTCGGCGCCCAGCTCGGCTGGTTTCCGATTGGCGGGGCGATCGACCCGGACACCCGGGGCGCGGCGGCCTACCTGAGCCTGGCACACCACCTGGTGCTGCCGGTGCTCTCCCTGGTCCTGGTGCAGCTCGGCCCGTACGCGCTGACCCTCCGTACCAACATGATCGAGGTCCTCGGTGAGGACTACATCCGCGCCGCGCAGGCGCGTGGTCTCTCGGCCCGGCGTCGGGTGTGGAAGCACGGCCTGCGCAACGCGATCCTGCCGGCACTGACCCTGATGGGCCTGCAACTGGRCACCCTGGTCGGCGGCGCGGTGCTGACCGAGACGGTCTTCGCCTACCCCGGGGTCGGCCGGCTGATCTACGAGGCGGTCGGGCAGCAGGACTACCCGGTGATCCAGGGGGCGTTCATCATGCTCGCCGTCACCGTGGTGATCGCCAACGCCCTGACCGACATGCTCTACGCGGTCCTCAACCCCCGGATCCGGCTGTGAGCGCGCGCCGCGTCCCGGCGCGTCGCCCGGATCCGTTCGCCGCCACCACCGAAGGGAGGGTGCCGTGAGTGCCCCCGTGCTGACCGAGCAGGCGCTCCCGCCGGCCCCGGCCGCGCCCAGGCGGTCCTTCCTCTCCGGCTACCTGCGTCAGCCCGTCGTGGCGCTGTCGGTGCTGGTGCTGCTCGTGATGGCGGTGCTGGCGGTCTTCGCGCCGCTGATCGCCGACGAGCCCGCCGGCGCCGGCGCGGACGTGCTGCAACCGCCCTCCGGGGCGCACTGGTTCGGCACCGACGACCTCGGGCAGGACATCTTCGCCCAGGTGGTCTGGGGCACCCGGACCAGCATGGTGATCGGCCTGGCCGCCTCGCTGCTCGCCATCGTGCTGGGCACCGCGATCGGGCTGGCCGCGGCGTACTTCCGGCCGTTCGACGCGGTCGCCACGGTGATCACCGACGTGATGCTGGCGCTGCCCACCCTGCCGCTGATGATCATGCTGGCGGCGGTGGTGAGCCCGAGCGTCACGACGCTGACCCTGATCATCGGGTTCTTCGCCTGGCCCGAGGTGGCCCGGCTGATCCGGTCACAGGGCCTGGTGATCAGCGCGATGCCCTACATCGACGGCGCGCGGGTGCTCGGCGCCACCGGCTGGCGGATCGTCACCCGGGAGATCCTGCCCGCCGTCGTCTCGCTGATGGTGGTCAGCGTGCTGCTCACCGCCTCCCGGGCGGTGATCTCCGAGGCCGGCCTGAGCTTCCTCGGGCTCGGCGACCCGGACGCCTGGTCCTGGGGACGCATCCTGCTCAACGCCCAGCGCAGCGGCACGATCGCGATCGCCTGGTGGCAGACGCTCTTCCCGTCCCTGGCGATCCTGTTCCTGGTGCTGGCGGCGACCCTCGCCGGAACCCGGTTCAACGACACCCGCGACCCCCGTCGCAACGGAGGCTGACCATGCGACTGCCCGAGAGCTTCTACCACAGCGTCCGTGGCCGGCTCGCCGAGGCGCTCGAACAACGAGGGCTGGACGGGTTCCTGGCCACCTCGCCGGCGGAGGTCGCCTTCCTCAGTGGCTTCTTCTACATCGCCACCGAACGTCCGGTGTACCTCTGGCTGCCGCGGACGGGGGATCCGCTGCTGGTGATCCCGCGCCTCGACGAGGAGTACGCGGCCCAGCAGGGCGTGACGGTCCAGATCGTCACGTACTTCGAGTACCCGGGCGTGGTCACCGCCGAGGAGACGCTCGCCTCGGCGCTGTCCCGTCCGGGCGGTCCGGTCCGCCGTATCGGCGTTGGCGCGGGCCTTTCGGTCGGCGCGTTCCGGGCGCTGTCCCGGGCCATCGGCGGGGCCACGCTGGAGACCACCGACGCGGTCGCCGAGCTGCGGCTGCGCAAGTTCCCCGAGGAGATCCCGTTCCACGAGGCGGCCGCGCGGATCTGCGACGAGATGCTGGCCGCCGGACGGGCCCTGATCGAGGAGGCGCTCGCCGCCGGGCGGCCGCTGCCGCGTGAGGACGAGATCGCCCGGCACGTGATCGGCTTCGGCACCGACCGGATGTACGCCGTGTACGACCTGGTCGTCTACACCACCAAGCTGGCCGGCGGGCTGGTCTACGCCGGCCCGAACTCCGCGCTGCCGCACGGCCTGCCGACCCGTCGGCGGCTCCAGCCGGGCGACACCCTGATCCTCTCCCTCGGCGCGGCGGTGGCCAGCCGGTTCGTGGAGAGCGAGCGGACGTTCGTCATCGGCGAGCCCACCGCCGAGCAGGTGCGCTACTACGAGGCCGACCGGGAGGCGCAGGAGGTGGGCACCCAGGCGATGATCGCCGGGCGTACCTGCGCCGAGGTCAACCGGATCTGCCTGGACGTCCTGCGGGACCGGGGCCTGGGCGACTACATCCGGCACCGGCAGGGCCACGGCATCGGGCTGCAGAACCACGAGGCGCCCTGGGTCGAGGACGGCGACCACACCGTGCTGGCCCCCGGGATGCTGCTGTCCAGCGAGCCCGGCGTCTACGTGCCCGGCCACGCCGGCTACCGCATCTCCGACACGGTCCTGGTACAGGACGACGGCCCGCGCCGGCTCACCCGGTACCCGCGTGACCTGGCGTCCAACATCATCGAGGGGATCCGATGAGAATCAACGGAGCGGAACTGGTCGTCGAGGCGTTCGGCCCGGTCGACGGCCCGGCGATGATCGTGCACCACGGTGCGCCGGGCCTCGGCTCCCGCCAGGAGCCGAAGCGCTCGTTCGGCCCGTTCGCCGACCGCATGCGGGTCATCGTCTTCGACGCCCGCGGCTCCGGCGAGTCCAGCGACGACGAACCGTTCACCCACGAGCAGTGGGTGGCCGACGTGGACGCCATCCGCGCGCACTTCGGCTACGAGACGATCGTCATGGCCGGCGGCTCGTACGGCGGGTTCATCGCCATGGAGTACGCCATCGCCCACCCGGAGCGGGTCTCCGCGCTGGTGCTGCGGGACACCGCCGCGGACACCGCGCACGACCACCTCGCGGTGGAGCGGGCCCGTAACACCGACCGTTCGGTGATCCCGGAGTGGGTCATCGACCGGATCGGCACCGGCCGGTTCGAGAGCAACGAGCAGTTGCGCGAGTACTGGAAAGCGATCCTGCCGCTCTACGACCACCAGCACGACCCGGCAAAGGACGAGGCGCGGCTGGCCGCCACCCGGTTCCACTACCGCACCCACAACGCCGCCTTCGGGCAGAACATGCCCCGCTACGACCTGAAGCCGAAGCTGCCGTCGATCACGTGCCCGACCCTGGTGACGGTGGGCCGGCACGACTGGCGTACCCCGGTGGCCGCCTCGCAGGTCATCGCGGACCTGGTGCCCCGCGGCGAGCTGGTGGTCTTCGAGTCCTCCGGCCACTCGCCGCAACTGGAGGAGCCGGAGCTGTTCCAGCAGGTGGTGCGGGACTTCCTCAGCCGCGCCGGAGTGCTCCGATGAGCCTGCTGGAGATCGCCGACCTGAAGGTCGCGTTCCCCGGCCCGACCGGGCCGGTCAACGCGGTGAACGGGGTGTCGCTGCGGATCGAGTCGGGGCAGACCCTGGCCATCCTCGGTGAGTCCGGCTCCGGCAAGAGCGTCACCGCGCAGGCGGTGACGGGCATCCTCGACGTGCCGCCGGCGACGGTCAGCGGCTCGGTCCAGCTGCGGGGCAGGGAACTGCTGACCCTGTCACGCAAGCAGCGGGAGCGGGTCAGCGGCGAGGAGATCGGGATGGTCTTCCAGGACGCGATGGCCGCGCTCAACCCGGTCTTCACCGTCGGACACCAGATCGTGGAGGTGCTGCGGGTCCGGCGCGGCATGTCCCGGGCCGACGCCCGCCGCCGCGCCGTCGAACTGGTCGACCGGGTGCGGATCCCGGCGGCCAAGGACCGGATGCGGGACTATCCGCACCAGTTCTCCGGGGGCATGCGCCAGCGCATCATGATCGCGCTGGCCATCGCCCTGGAACCGGACCTGCTGATCGCGGACGAGCCCACCACCGCGCTGGACGTGACGGTGCAGGCCCAGGTGATGGAGTTGCTCGCGGAGATCCAGCGGGACAGCGGAATGGGGCTGCTGCTGATCACCCACGACCTGGGGGTGGTCGCCGAGGTCGCCGACGACGTGGCGGTGATGTACGCCGGCCGGATCGTCGAACGGGGCACCGTCGAGCAGATCTTCGCCGGTCCGGCGCACCCCTACACCGAGGGGCTGCTCAACTCGATGCCCCGGGTGGACCGGCGCGACGAGCAGCTCTACGCGATTCCCGGCGCTCCGCCCAACCCGGCTCGGCTCCCTGCCGGCTGCCCGTTCCACCTGCGTTGCCCGCGGGCCACCGACGAGTGCCGGGTCGTCCTGCCGCCGCTGCTGGCGCTGCCGGCCGATCGTGCCAGCGCCTGTCACCACCACGAGGAGGTGCTCGATGCCACCCGGCGATGAGGTCGTGCTGCGGGTCGAGAACCTGGTCAAGCACTTCCCGGTCAAGGGACGGGTCCCGTTCACCTCCGGCGGCGTGGTCAAGGCCGTCGACGGTGTCTCCTTCGACCTGCGCCGGGGCGAGACGCTCGGCGTGGTGGGCGAGTCCGGCTGCGGCAAGAGCACGCTGGCCCGCATGCTCGTCGGGCTGGAGCAGCCCACCTCCGGCGCGGTGCGCTTCGGCACGTCAGTGGTGCACCAGGCCAGGGGACGGGAGCTGCGGGCCCTGCGCCGGCGGATCCAGATCGTGCTCCAGGACCCGTACACGTCGCTGAACCCCCGCCGCACGATCCGGGAGATCCTGCTCCAGCCGTTCGAGATCCATCCGGACGTGCTGGACCGCCGGCGCCGGATCGAGCGGATCAAGGAGCTGCTCGACCTGGTCGGTCTCGACCCCGGCCTGCACCTGGACCGCTACCCGCACCAGTTCTCCGGCGGGCAGCGCCAGCGCATCGGCATCGCCCGGGCGCTCGCGCTCAGCCCCGACGTCATCGTCTGCGACGAGCCCGTCTCCGCGCTGGACGTGTCGGTCCAGGCGCAGGTGGTCAACCTCCTGGAGCGGCTCCAGGAGGAACTCGGCGTGGCGTACGTCTTCATCGCCCACGACCTGTCCGTGGTGCGCCACATCTCCGACCGGGTGGCAGTGATGTACCTGGGCAAGCTCGTGGAGACCGGCCCCGAGGTCAGCCTCTACGAGTCGCCCCGGCACCCGTACACCCGGGCGCTGCTGTCGGCGGTGCCGGTGCCGGACCCGGCCGGCCGGCAGGGGCGGCAGCGGATCCTGCTGGCCGGCGACCCGCCCAGTCCGGTGGATCCGCCCTCGGGCTGCCGGTTCCGGACCCGTTGCTGGCAGGCGGCCGACACCTGTGCCACCACCGAACCACCGCTGGCCGCCGGCGCGCATCCGGTCGCCTGCCACTTCCCGCTGGCCGCGTGACGGCCGGCGATCGCCAAAGGAGAAGCGTCTTGCTGCAAGAACCCGCCCCCCGGTACAAGGGTCACAGGTCGTACTCGTACCTGGAGCCGCACTCGGACTACCGGGTGTTCACGCTGGCCGAGGAGATCGGCCGGGTGCCGGAGCACGACCTCGGCCTGACCGACGCTCAGCGTGCGCGGGTGACGCGGCTGCTCACCGAGCACGCCGCCATCTCGCTGCACGAGCATCCGGTGGTCCTGCCGGCCGACGTCAGCGAGCTGCGGGCCTACAACCGCACCGCCCGCCAGCGCACCGGATACGAGGGGCTGGCGCGCTCCGGCCTGACCGCCGTCTTCGACAACTTCATGGCCGGCGCCTCCTGTGTGACGAGCGAGAACGGCTGGAAGTGGAACGACCTCGTCTACGCCCTCGGGATGCGGATGAGTGACCTCTACAAGCAGGACCACGTCTTCCTGGCCACGTCCCTGGACGACATCCACGCCGCGAAGCGGGACGGCCGGCTGGCCCTGGTCGCGGGCCTGGAGTGCAGCAGCCCGATCGAGAACGAGCTGGACCGGATCGACATCCTCTACGGCTTCGGCGTACGCCAGCTCGGCATCGCGTACAGCCAGGCGAACATGCTCGGCGGGGGCCTGTCGGAGAAGCACGACGGCGGGCTGACGCACTTCGGCCGCCGGGCGGTGGACCGGATGAACAAGCTCGGGATCGCCATCGACATCTCGCACTCCGGCGACCAGACCTGCCTGGATGTCATCGAGGCCAGCCGGGTGCCGGTGTTCATCACCCACGCCGGCGCCCGCTCGGTCTGGGACACCTCCCGGATGAAGCCGGACGAGGTGATCCGGGCCTGCGCCGAGCGGGGTGGCGTGATCGGCATCGAGGCCGCCCCGCACACCACGCTCTCGCAGGCGCACCAGCACCACTCGATCGAGTCGGTGATGGACCACTTCACCTACTGCGTGGACCTGGTCGGCATCGACCACGTCACGTTCGGTCCGGACACCATGTTCGGCGACCACGTGGGGGTGCACGACACCTACGCCGGCAACTACGCCCACGACGCCGGGAACCGTCCGCAGCACCCGCGGGTGGAGTACGTGTCCGGGCTGGAGAATCCGGGCGAGGCGTTCGGGAACATCGTGGGCTGGCTGGTGGCGCACGACTACTCCGACGACGAGATCGCCAAGGTGATCGGCGGCAACACCATCCGGGTACTGGAGCAGGTGTGGTGAGGCCGTGCCGGTGATCGTCCGAGCGGACGTGGACGAACTACACTCCGTACGCCGACGCGGCGGCGGGCAGTGATGAGGTGAGGGCGGATGGCTCGGCGGGAAACCGCGCTACAGGCGGCGCACGGGCGGCTGCGGCAGCTGATCGGCAGCGAGTTCCGGTCGGGTGAGAAGCTGCCCAACGAGCGGGACCTGGCCGATCGTCTGGAGGTCAGCCGCGCGACGGTGCGCGAGGTGCTGGGGCAGCTCGCCGCCGAGGGGGTGGTGACCCGGACCTGGGGGATCGGCACCTTCGTGCACGACGACGCCGAGCGGGTGCCGGTGTCCATCGGTGACGTCACCGCGCTGCGGGACCGGATCACCGCCACGGGTCACCGTCCGACGCTTCAGGACGCGTCGGTCAGCCGGGCGAAGTGCCCGGCCGACTGCGCGCGCGTCCTCGGACTGGAGCCGGGCTCGCCGGTGTGGCGGGTCGACCGGCTCTTCGCCGTGGACGGGGTCCCGGCGGCCTGGATCCGTGATCACCTGCCGCTGCGGTTCGACGGCCGCGACCTCGACCCGTCCGGGCTGCTCAGCATCGACCTGGACATGTTCGAGTTCCTGGCCAGCGCGACCGGCATGCCGGTGCGGCGGGCGGAGATCGAACTCACCGCGGTGCTCGCCGACGACGAGGCCACCGAGCGGCTCGGCGTGGCGGTCGGACATCCGCTGGTCACCGCGACCCAGGTCGGTTACGGGACGGGCGGAGCGGCGCTGTTCCACGGCCACATCACGGTTCGCACCGACGTGTTGACGCTGCGGATCAGCCGCGGCGGGGCTCCGGAACCCGCCCCGCCGGCCGGGTAGCCGGCGGCCCCGCGACGCGGGGTCGCGGGGCCGCCGTCCGGACGTCACCGGGGTCGGGGTACGCCGGTCAGGTGAGCGTGCAGGACTGGCCGTTGAGGGTGAACGAGCTGGGCCGCCCGGCGTTGCCGGTGTGCGTGGCCTGGAAGCCGATGGTGGTCGAGCCGCCGGCCGGGATGGCCGCGTTGTAGGAGACGTTGCGCGCCGTCACCTGGCCCGAGGAGGGGGAGTACGAGGCGTTCCAGCCGGAGGTGATGGTCTGGCCGCCGGGCAGCGTGAACGCCAGCGACCAGCCGTTCACCGCGGTCGAGCCGGTGTTGCTGATGGTGATGTTCTCGGTCAGGCCGTTGTTCCAGGCGTTCAGCTCGATGCGCACCGAGCAGGCGCCGGTGCCGGGCGGCGGCGTGGTCGGTCCCGGCGGCGGGGTGGTGGGGCCGGGCGGGGGCGTGGTCGGCCCCGGCGGCGGAGTGGTCGGTCCCGGCGGGGGCGTGGTCGGCCCGGGCGTGCTGGTCAGGCCGAAGAAGGCGATCGCCGCCGCGGCCATGCCGGACGACGGCAGGCTGTGCCCGGCGCCCTGGATGCTGTACGCCTCGACCTGCACGGTGCCGGTGGAGTCGGCGTAGCGCCGCCGGTTCCAGCCGGACTGCGGCGTGTCGGTGGAGGTGGGGTTCTGGCTGAGCCCGAACACGTTCGTCCACTGCTCGATCGTCTCCTGCAGCAGCGAGTACGGCACGAGCGTGTCGTTGGTGCCGTGCCACAGCTGCACGCGGGGACGCGGCCCGGTGTAGCCGGGGTACGCCTGGCGGACCGCGTCACCCCACTGCTGCGGGGTGCGGTTCATGTTCCCGCCGGTGCACTGGCTGGACCCGGGCGGGTAGTCGGAGGCGCCGGCGAAGCAGTTGAACGGCACCCCCATGAACGCCGCGCCCGCCTTGAAGACGTCCGGGTAGAGCGCCAGCATGTGGTTGGTCATCATGCCGCCGGACGAGCTGCCGGTGGCGTAGACCCGGTCCGGGTCGGCGCCGTACTGCTGCTGCACGTAGCGGACCATCGAGATGAGCGACACCGGGTCACTGCCGCCGCCGCGGCGCTTGGCCGCGTCGGACCAGGTGTCGAAGCAGTTGCCGAACCCGGCCTGCTGGGTCGCGCTGGGATAGATCACGATGAAGCCGTACCGGTCGGCCAGCCCGGCGAACTCGCTGCCGGAGTAGAAGCCGGGGCCGGAACCGCCGCAGCCGTGCATGGCCACCACCGTGGCCGGCCGGGCCGGGCGGTTGTCCGGCACGTAGACGTGCATGCGCATGCGCCCGGGGTTGTCGCCGAAGCTGGTCACCTCGGCCAGTGACGCCGCGTACGCGGGTTGCACGGTGGGGATCACCAGGCCGGCCGCCACCAGCGACGCGGCCAGGGCCACCACCATCTTGGCTCTGATTCTCACGGAGACTCCTTCGATCGCCTGTGTGCAGGCGGGAATGAGCGGTCACGCGCCGCGCCGGCCGCCCGGACGGCAGCGGTGTCGCGCCTCGCTCACGGAATGTGGCTTGCCCGGCCCGGCTCCGCGCTCATATGGCACATAGTGTTCCCGTCGGGCGGTGAACTGTCAATCGAAGCACGCCGATACGCTGCGGCGGCGTTCGTCTAGAGTCGATGCTCCGTCCCTGAGCCGAGCCCGGAGCGCGTGTGCCAAGCCCGTTCGACATCGAGGAGATCTACCCGGACGAGGCGCCCACGCCACGGCTGCCCCGGCGGCAGGCCGGCACCTCGCCGCAGAGCGTGGCGGTGACCCTCCTGGCCGACTACACGCTGCGTACCCGGGCCCCGCTGCCGTCCGCCGCGATCGTCGAGCTGCTCGCCGAGACCGGGGTGACGAGCGCCGGCGCGCGTACCGCGATCAGCCGGCTGGCCCGGCGCGGCGTGCTGGAGGGCAGCCGGCAGGGCCGCAACAGCTTCTACCGGCTCAGTCGTGGCGCCGCCGCCGACCTCTCCGCCGGCGGGAGCTGGATCGTCGCCTCCACCGCCGACACGCAGGCGTGGGACGGGTGCTGGACGGTGGTCGCGTTCTCGCTGCCGCAGGACCGCGGCACGCAGCGCCGCGCCCTGCGCGGGCAACTGCGCTGGCTCGGCTTCGCGCCGCTGTACGACGGGCTGTGGATCTCCCCGTACGAGCTGGCGGAGCCGGCCCGGTCGCGACTGGCGCAGCTCGCGCCCGGCGCGGTCACCGTGTTCCGGGGCCGGCAGGACGCGCTCGACGTGACCGGCCAGCGCGCCCCCGTCGACGCCTGGGACATCGCCGCGATCAGCGCCCAGTACGAGGATTTCCTGCGCCGGTGGACCCCGCTGGCGTCCCGGCTGGAGTCGGTCGACGGTCCGGCGGCGGTGCGGGCCCGCACCGAGGTGATGGACACCTACCGGCGGTTCCCCACGCTCGACCCGCGGCTGCCGCTGGAGCTGCTTCCGGCCGGATGGCTGCGCCGGCCGGCCCGGGACCTGTTCACCGCCGTCTACGACGGACTGGCCGAACCCGCGCAACGGCACGTGCGGGCGGTCGTCGCGCGGTTCGCCGATCCGGTGCCGTCCGGCATCCAGGCGCACACGACCGCCGACATGCTCGCCGGCGTACGCGAGGACGCCTGCGGGGCGGGCCCGGACTGACCGCCGGACGTCCCGTGGACACATCGGCGCCGGTGAGTCTATGGTCACGGGACTGCGGTGACCGCGAGGAGTGGCCATGAGCGTCCGCGTCTCCCTCGACGAGCTGCTCGGCGACGAGGTGCGGCGCGACCCGTACCCCTTCTACGCCCGGCTGCACGAGGCGGGGGAGGCGGCCCGGCTGCGGCCGGGCGACCCGCACGCGCTCGTCGTGCACGGCTACGAAGCGGTCAACCGGGTGCTGCGCGACCCGGTGTTCCGGGTGCTCGGCGCCGACTACCTGGACCGGGCCGGCGTCCGCTGGCGCCAGCACCAGGTGACCCGGATCCTCCAGTCGTCCATGCTCAACGCCGCCGAACGCGACCACCTCCGGGTCCGGCACCTGTTCTCCCAGGCGCTCACCCCGCGCCGGGTCGCCGCGCTGGAACCGGCCATCGGGCGCATCGCCGACGACCTGCTCGACCGGCTCGCCGAGGCGGGCGCGGACGGCCGGCCCGTCGACTTCATGGCGCGCTTCGCGCTGCGGCTGCCCAGCGACGTCATCGGCGAGCTGCTGGGCGTGCCGGAGGAGGACCGGGAGTGGTTCCCGCCCCGGGTCCGCGCGTTCGACGCGGTGCTGGAGATCGGCCGCCGGTCCATGCGCGAGGTCCGGGCCGCCAACGTCGCGGCGGCGGAGCTGACCGCGTACTTCACCGACCTGGTCGCCGCGCGCCGGGCGACCCCGCGTGACGACTTCGTCTCCGCGCTGCTGCGCGGCCTGGACGACGAACCCGGCCGGCTGACCGCCGACGAGCTGCTCGCCAACCTGATCATCATGTACAACGCCGGGTTCCGGACCACCGCGAACCTGCTCGGCAACGGGCTGGTGCTGCTCACCGAACGGCCGGACGCGCGGGCCGCGCTGCGCGCCGACCCGTCGCTGGCGGCGTCCTACGTGGAGGAGATCCTGCGGTACGAGCCGCCGGTGCACTTCGCGGTCCGGTACGCCGCGGTGGACACCGAGGTCGCCGGCCTGCCGGTGCCGGCCGGGCGGACGGTGGTCGTGCTGACCGGCGCGGCGAACCGGGATCCGCGCCGCTTCCCCGACCCGGACCGGTTCGACCCGTCCCGCGCCGACAACCGGCACCTGGCGTTCAGCGCCGGGCCGCACTACTGCTTCGGGGCGACGCTGGCCCGGGCCGAGGGGCGGCTGGTGCTGCCCCGCCTGCTGGACCGCTTCCCGGCGCTGACCGCCGAACCGGGGCCGCGCCGCGCGCTGATGCTGCGCGGGTACGACCGGCTGCCGGTACGGCTGACCGATCGGGTGCCTTGTCAAACCAACCTGATCGAGTAAGGTCGATGCTACGCGGAGTGTCCGCTCCGCGCCTCACAGGTTCCGTCGAGCAGGTCGAGCGCGCCGCCAGGCACCGTGGAAGGGAAACACCGGACATGACCGATGAGATCCGCGCGTTCCTCCTCGCCGCACTGACCGAGATGAAGTACGACGTCGGCGACGTCGACGACGACACCGTCTTCGGCCCGGCCGGGCTCGACGTGGACTCCCTCGGCCTGGCCGAGCTCGCGGTGCGGGTGGAGGACCGGTTCGGGGTCGCGTTCGACGACGACGAGGCGGAGGAGCTGGCGATGATGACAGTCGGCGAGTTCAGCCGCGCGGTCGCGGCGCGGATCGCCCCGGCCTCGGCGCACTGACCGATGCCAGGGCACGGCACCCGGCCGCGTCACGCCCCGGCGCGCCGGTTCCGGTGAGCGTGCGCGAACGGGTCACGGTCACCGGCATCGGGCTCGTCAGCCCGGTCGGCGCGACCGCCGCCGAGGTGTTCGACGCGGTCTGCGACGGTCGCTCCGGGCTCACCCGGCCGCCGCACGACCATCCGCTGCACGGCGTCGTCGACGTCGCCGCGTTCGCCCCGGCGATCGATCCGGCCACCGTGCTGCCCGGCCCGGAGTCCCGCGTCGTGGACCGGTCGATAGTCATGGTGCTGCGCGCGGCCGAGGACGCGCTCGCCGACGCCGGACTGCGGATCGGCCACGACGTCGACAGCTACCGGGTGGCGGTCGTCGTCTCCGGCGTCGGCGGACTGTCCACGCTGGAGGAACAGGTGCTCGCCCGCGCCGGGCGCGGACGGTTCGGGGTCAGCCCGTACATGCTGCCCGGCACGCTGCCCAACATGGGCGCGGCCCGGATCGCGATCAAGTTCGGCATCCACGGCTACACCTCGTCGATCGGCACGGCGTGCGCGGCCGGCGCGCAGTCGATCGGCGAGGCGCTGCGCATCCTGCGCGCCGGCGACGCGGACGTGGTGCTCGCCGGATGCGCCGAGGCGCCGCTGTTCCCGACGTTCGCCGACGCGTTCGGCAACGCCCGGGCGCTCGCCCGCGGCTGGGCCGACCCGGCCGCCGCGAGCCGCCCGTTCGACCGCCGCCGCAACGGGCTCGTCCTCGGCGAGGGCGCCGGGGTGTTCGTGCTGGAACGCGCCGCGCACGCCGCCGCGCGCGGCGCCCGCCGGCACGCCGACGTGCTCGGCTGGGGCGCCACCAACGACGCCCACCATCCGACCACGCCGCGTCCGGACGGCGCCGGCGCGGCCCGGTGCATGCGCCTGGCCGTCCGCGACGCCGGTCTGGAGCCCGCCGACATCGGGTACGTCAACGCGCACGGCACCAGCACCCGGGCCGGGGACGCCGCCGAGCTGGCCGCGCTCGCCGACGTCTACGGCGCGGAAGCGCCGCCGCTGAGTTCGACGAAGGGCGTCACCGGGCACATGCTCGGCGTCTCCGGCGTGATCGAGGCGGCGATCGCGGTCGAGGCGCTGCGCCGCGGCCTGCTGCCGCCCACCCGCAACCTGGACGAGCCGGAGCGCGACGGCGAGGTCGACCACATCCGTGGGCGGGCACGCGCGACGACGGTGGACGCGGTGCTGTCGAACTCGTTCGGCTTCGGCGGCCACAACGTCAGCCTCGTCCTGGCGCGGCCCGCCTGAGCGGCGGGTCAGCGGAGCGTGATCACCGTGGCCGCGTCGTACGCGGCGACGGCGACGCTGAAGTGCGGGCGCAGCATGTCGGCCACGTAGTCCAGGTCGGCGACGAGCGGCACCGGCAGCAGAGCGCGCTGGTCCAGGCCGGTACGGGAGGCGACCAGCTCGATCCGGTCGGCCTTGAGCAGCCCCCGGGTGAGGAACGCCGGCAGGTCCTCGGGGAGCAGGCAGCGCCACATGTCGACGTTGACGATCAGGTCCAGCGCGCCGGCCTTGAACTGCTGGAGCACGGTGCCGAGCAGGTGGGAGTTCGTCCCGCCGACCGGCGCGTCGTGGTCGAACGTGTGCGACCCGGGGCCCAGGTCGAGCGCGGACACGCCGTTGCCGACGACCAGCGCGGCGCTCGTGGCCAGCTCGTCGCGCAGCGACCCGGGCAGCACGTCCGGCCGGCCCAGCCCACCGGAGCGGTACGCCTCGATGGCCGCGCCGTAGAGCCGGATCCGGCCCAGGTGCCGGCCGAACGTGTTGATCCCGTACAGCACCTCGACGTCGTAGCGCAGGTGCTTGCGCAGCAGGTACTTCATGTTGTCCATCGAGGCGATCCCGTTGGACGTCTTGCGGAAGTGCGGGAGGTGGTAGGAGAGCGCGTCGACGTCCAGCCGGAACAGCTCCGGCGGGGCGCCGTGCAGGTGGAACACCCGGTAGAAGAACTCCAGGTCCTCGAAGCCCCACTTGACCATCGCCTCGTCGAAGCCACCGACCCGCCGGAACGACTCGTGGTCCACCGACGCGTTGTGGGTCAGGCCCAGCACCCAGGGCGCGCTCGGGAAGTCGCCCATCCGCTGCGGGAGGGCGATGTCCTCCAGCCGCGGGTCGCCGCGCTCGGCGTCCAGCATCGCCGGCACGACCGGCTCGCCGCGGCGCAGCGCGTCCGCGCCGGCCCAGTCCAGGTCGTACCGCTGGCCGAGCAGCACCCCGGGCCGGCCGGCGCGCCCGGCGTGGAAGTCGCGGTGCCGCTTGAGCAGCGTGGGATGCGCCACCGTGTCGGCGTCCAGGAACATCAGCGTGGCCGCGCGGGCCCGGGCCGCCGCCGCGTTGCGGTTGGCGCTGCGCCCCCGGTTCCGGTCGCTGCGCACGTACTCGATCCGCAGCCGGCCCCGGTACGCGTCCACCACCGGGCCCAGCGCGACGGCCGACCCGTCGTCGCCGACGACGACCTCGAAGTCGGCGGCCGGCAGCGTCTGCCGGGTCAGCGAGCGCAGCGTGGTGTCGAGCGCGGACGGGTTCTCGTGCGCGGGCACCACCACGCTCAGGCTGGGCCGGTCCGCTGTGGGCATGCTCAGCGCGCGGTGGAGTTGGCGGTGATGTAGTCGGCCAGGTCCCCGAGCGTCGCCATCCGGTCCTCGTCCAGCTCCTCGACGTCGATCTGGATCTCCAGCTCGTCCTCCAGCGCCAGCAGCAACTCCAGGCCGAGCGAGGAGCTGAGGCCGAGCTCGTCCATCAGCTGGGTCTGCTCGGTGACCGGCGCGTCCGGCCGCAGCATGCGGGTCAGCAGCACGGTCAGGCGGTCCACGACCTGGTCCCGGGGCGGCGCGTCGTGTTCTAGCACCGGGGCTCCCACGGGTCGATCACGCGCTCCAGCATGGAGTCATCAGAGCAGGGGAGATCGGTGAGTGTCAACGGGTGCGATGGTGGTCACGGGCAGTCACCGAGGTCGGTGCGACACTCGACGGCGTACGGCTCGTCGCCGGCCAGCGCCACCGCCACCGCGTACCCCCGTGGCGCGACCAGGTCGGCGAGCCGGTGCCGGCCGGCCGGGTCGGCGCACTCGACCACGTCGGCCCGGTCCACCGGCATTCCGAGGTTGGGCCACAGCCGGCCCCCGGCCGCCTTGACGGCCGCCTCCTTGCGGGCCCACAGCCGCACGAACCGCCGCGCCCGGGCGGCCTGGTCGGGGCCGGCGGCGACGTGCCGCGCCTCCCGGGGGTGGAAGAAGCGCGCGGACGCCGGCACCGGGTCCCCGCCCGGCACGACGTGCTGGATGTCCACCCCGACCGGGCGGCCGTCGCTGAGCGCCACCGCGACCAGATCGCCGGAGTAGGACAGGCTGGTGTGCAGGCCGCGCCACGGCCCGGTCAGCGCCGGTTTGCCGTACCGGCCGCGACGCCAGGTCAGCGCCGCCGGTGACGCGCCCGTGGCCCGCCCGGCCAGCACGCGCAGCGCGCCGTGCGCCACCGTGAACCGGTCCCGCAGCCCGTCGGCGGCGAGCCGCGCGGCCCGGGCCCGCTCGGCCGGGTCGAGCACCGCCCGGTACCGGGCCAGCACGTCCGGCGGCGCCCCGGCCGCAAGCACCCAGACCCGTACGGTGTCCCGCATGGACGGCAGCGTAACGGTGCGCCGTCGCGTTGACACACACCGATGCCCGTTGCTCTCATTGACCGGTGTTCGCGCAGACGGCCCAGGCCCACGTTCCCGTCGCGTTCGCCGGGCCGGGCGCCGGCGTCGCGCCCCTGACCTGGGGGCAGAAGGCCATCATGCAGGACATGCGGGAGACCGGCTGGACGCACAACGTCAGCGGCGCCCACCCGGTGCCGCCGGGCGTCACGGTCGAGCAGGTGGCGGCCGAGTTCGCCGCGCTGATGGCCCGGCACCCGGCGCTGCGGATGCGGCTGGGCGAGGGCGACGGCGGTCCGTGCCAGGTCGTGTCGGCCACCGGCGAGACGGTCCTGGACGTGGTGGACGTGCCCGACGACGCCGACCCGGCCGACGTGGCCACGTTCGCCTACGACCTGGGCCACGCCCGCCTGCTGAGCCACTACGACCTCTACCGCGACTGGTCGGTGAAGATGGCGGTGATCCGGCACCGGGGCGTCCTGGTGCACCGGGTGCTCACGATCGACCACCTCGTGGTCGACGGCACCGCCACGTCGCTGCTCCTGGCCGATCTGGGCCTCGCCGGCCGCCCGGTCCGCCGGGTCGCCGACCCGCGTACCGTGCAGATCCTCGACCTGGGCCGGCGGGAGGAGACGCCGCCGCTGCGCCGGGTCAGCGACCGGGCCGTGCGGCACTGGGCGGAGCACCTGCGGGACATCCCGCCGCTGACGTTCGGCGAGCCGGCCGCCGGTGGGCGCCGGGGGCACCGGTACTGGCACGGCCGGTTCAGCTCACCGGCGGCGTACCTGGCGGTGCGGGCCATCGCGGCGCGGACCCGCACCGACACCTCGCGCGTGCTGCTGGCGGTCATCGCGGTCGCGATCGGCCGGGCCACCGGCGTCAGTCCGCTCACCGCGAAGCTCATCGTCGGCAACCGGTTCCGGCCGGGTTTCGCCGAGGCCATCGCCCCGCTGAGCCAGAACGGCGTGCTGCGCGTCGACACCGCCGACACCACTGTGGACGAGGTGGTGGCGCGTGCCCGCCGGGCCGCGGTGTCGGCCGGGAAGTACGCCTACTACGACCCGGCGCAGCTCGCGGAGGTGTCCGACCGGCTGGACACCGAACGCGGATACCCGGCCCGGATCAGCTGCCGGATCAACGACCGGCGGGTGACCACGCGGCAGGCGGCCGACGTCGGGCTGCACGACGACCCGGTGACCGCCGAGCGGATCCGCCGCCGCGCCGACGAGACGTTCCTGGTCTGGGACGGCCCGCTGGACCACCTGCCCGAGCAGGTGTTCATCACCGTCGAGGACCAGCCGGAGACGGTCTACCTCCAGGTCATCTTCGACTTCGGCTGCTTCACCGAGGAACAGGCGGAACGGTTGCTGCGCGGCGTGGAGGAGGTGGCGGTGGAGGCGGCCCTCGACCCCGCCGCCCCGACCCGGGTGATCCCGGGATCGGCGGGCGGCTGACCGGTCACAGCGCCGGTCACGCGTCCCAGGTCACCGGCAGCGACTCCAGGCTGCGCACCACCAGACCAGGCCGGAACCGCAGCTGCGACTCGTCGACCGCGAGCCGCAGCCCGGGCAGCCGGCGCAGCAGGCCGCCGAGCGCCTCCTGCAGCTCCATCCGGGCCAGCGCCGCGCCGAGGCAGTGGTGCGGGCCGGCGCCGAAAGCCAGGTGCGGGTTGTGCGCGCGGGTCAGGTCGAGCGTGTCCGCGCCCGGGAACACGGTGGCGTCCCGGTTCGCCGACGCGATCGCCGGCAGCACCGCGGCGCCGGCCGGCAGGCGTACGCCACCCAGCTCCACCTCCTCGGTCGTGACGCGGGGCAGCAGCACCCCGTTGTCGCCGAGCTGGACGAAGCGGGACAGCTCCTCGACCGCCCGGGCCACCGCGACCGGGTCGTCGCCGCGCAGCGCGGCCAGTTGCTCGGGGTGGCGGGCCAGTACGAGCAGGAACAGGTTGAGCTGGTTGGTGGTGGTCTCGTGCCCGCCGACGAAGATGCCGGCGGTGACCGAGACCAGCTCCCGCTCGGTGAGGTCGTCGTGCTCGTCCCAGACCGCGATGAGCGCGCTCATCAGGTCGTCGCCGGGCTCGCGGCGCCGCTGCTCGATCAGCTCGCGGAACGCCTCCAGCGCGGCCCGGGGCGCCTCCGGGTCGGCGTCCCAGTCGCCGACGAGCGCGTCCGACCACTGACGTACCCGCTCCCGGTCCCGCTCGGGGATGCCGAACAGCGTGCTGATCACGGAGATCGGCAGCGGGCCGGAGACGTGCGTGATCAGGTCGGCGGGCGGACCCGCGGCCACCAGGTCGTCGATCATGGCGTCGACGAGCGCCGCGACCCTCGGGCGCAGCTCCTCCACCCGGCGGACGGTGAACGCGTGCGACACGGCCCGGCGCATCGTGGTGTGCCGGGGCGGGTCCATCCCGATCAGCGAGTCCTCGGCGAGCGAGCCCAGCTCCCGGGTCGGGCGGTTCGGGCCGGCCGCGGCGGCCCGGCTGAACCGCTGGTCGGTGAAGACGCGGCGCACGTCGGCGTGCCGGGTGGCCAGGTACGCGCACGCCCCGTCGGGCAGCTCGACCCGGGCCACCGGGCACGTCTCGCGCATCCGGGTGTAGTCCGGCGACGGGTGGTAGATCGTCGGAGCCGGCGCGAGCGGGTAGGGGATGGCCGGCGGGTCCTGCGTCATCTGCGACTCCTCAGATCGGGCCGCCCCGGGCCAGGGCGGCGAGCGTCGGCACCAGGTCGGCGGGGGCGGGCATGGCGTGGACCCGGTCGCGCATCAGCGCCGCCGCGCGCCGCCACGGGCCGTCGGCGATCAGCTCGCGGACGAGGTCCCGCACCGCGGCGGCGGTGGCCTGCTCGCGGGTCAGCCAGGCGCCCGCGCCGGTGGCCGCCAGCCGTTCACCGTTGAAGTGCTGGTCGCTGACCTGCGGCAGGACGAGCTGCGGCACGCCGTACGCGAGCGCGGTCATGGTGGTGCCGGCCCCGCCCTGCTGCACCAGCGCGGCGCAGGTCGGCAGCACCAGCCGCATCGCCAGCGGCCCGTCGGCCAGGCGGACCCCGGCCGGCACCGGCCCCAGCGCCTCGCGCTGGCGCGGCTCGACCACGACGACGACCTCCACGTCCGGCCCGGCCACCGCGTGGATCACCCCGGCCAGGTCGAGCCGGTCGTCCAGGCCCGCGCCGGCCATCATGGTGCCCGCCGTGACGCACACCCGGGGCCGGTCCGCCGGGCGGCGCAGCCAGGGCGGCAGCACGGCCGGGCCGTTGTACGGCACGAACCGCACCGGGCGGCCGGGACGCCGCGTCGGCACCTGCATCGGCGGCGGCACCGGGTCGAGCGTGAGCACTCCGTCCAACGCCACCTCGGCGGCGGCGAGCCCGAACCGGGCGGCGAGCGGCCCGACCACCGACTCCGGGTCGAGGCGCAGCGTGGTCGAGGAGTCCGGCCCCCACAGGTTCAGCACGCCGGGTACGCCGAGCGCGGCGGCGGCCACCGGCGCGGCCAGGTTGAACGGCTCCCAGAGGATCAGGTCCGGCCGCCAGGACCGGCCGAAGGAGACCAGCTCGTCGAGCACGGCGTCGGCGAAGCGGACCACCCCGCCGTCGGCGGTGATCGCCGGCTCCAGGGCGTCCGCCGTGGCGGGCCCGTCGAGCGGCGCCACCGCGCCGATCCGGCCGGCGAACGCGGCGGCGAAGTCGACGTCGGCGCCCAGCGGCACGGCGGCGAGCCCGGCCGAGCTGATCGCGGCGACCATCGAGGGGTGGCTGGCCACCCGCACCTCGTGGCCGGCGGCCTGGAGCGCCCAGCCGAGCGGGACCAGGCTGTAGAAATGCGACCGCCAGCCCCACGTCGACATCAGAATTCGCAGAGCCGCAGTCAAATCCCACCAATCCGCGCGTGAAACGGCAGTCCTGGCCAACCGATGCTAGGTGATGGAAGCGGTACGCGGAAGGTCGCGGACGACCGCAATGGATATTGACGCCGGGCTAACCGATGCTGGAGTCTTAGCCGGTGCCCGAGGTGGACCGCGATCGGCAGGCGGTGGTGCGTTGAGCGTCAATTCCGGGTTGCGTTCCTATCCGTTCGAGCCATTCACCGGCGATCTTCCCGCCGAGCTGCTGGAGATGGTCGTGACCGAGCCGGTCAGCCGGGTGCGGCTGCCCGACGGGCGGGCCGCCTGGCTGGTGCTCGGCTACGAGCAGTGCTGCACCGTGCTGGCCGACCCCCGTTTCTCCCGGCTTCCGCTCGGCGCCACCGCGACGCCGGACGGCGGCGGTCCCCGCGAGTTGAACATGGACGGTCCGCCGCACGCGGCGGTGCGCCGGGTGGCCGCGCGCGCGTTCACCGCCCGCCGCATCGAGACGTTCCGTCCCCGGGTGCAGCGGCTGGTGGACGAGCTGGTCGAGGCGATGCTCGCCGGCCCGCGCCCGGCCGACGTGGTGGCCGGGCTGGTCGCGCCGCTGCCGGTGTTCGTGGTGTGCGACGTGCTCGGCGTGCCGGCCGCCGACCGTCCCCGCTTCTACGCCTGGATCGAGGGGCTGAACTCGGTCACCGCGTACGGCTCGGCCGACGCCGCGACCGCGCAGGCCCAGCTACGGGACTACCTGGCCGGTCAGCTCGCGCGCAAGCGGGCCGAGCCCGGCGACGACCTGCTCTCGGCCTGGGTCCGCGGCACGCACGAGCTGGCCGACGCCGAGCTGGTCGAGCTGGCCATGGGGGTGCTGCTCGGCGGGCTGGAGATCAACTCGACGAGCGCCGGCCTGCTCGCGCTGTTCCGGCACCCGGAGCAGCTGGCCAAGCTGCGCGCGGCGCCGGAGAAGCTCTCCGCGGCCACCGACGAGATCCTGCGCTACACGTCGGTGAGCGCCATGTTCCGGGTGCAGGTGGTCCGGGAGGACCTGGTCCTCGGCGGCGTCGGCATGCGCGCCGGGGACTGCGTGATGGCGGTCCCGTGGGCCGGCAACCGCGACCCCCGGTTCTTCCCCGAGCCGAACGTCTTCGACATCGACCGCAGGCCCGACGCCCCGCATTTGACCTTCGGCTTCGGGCCGCACTTCTGCCTCGGTACGGCGCTGGGCCGGATGCAGGTGGAGCTGTCGCTGGGCGCGCTGCTGACCCGGATGCCGGCGCTCGCGCCGGCGGTGCCGCCGGCCGAGATCCCGTGGCGGCACGACCGGATGAACGGCGGCATCGCCTCGTTCCCGGTGACCTGGTGAGCGGCGGTCAGTAGCTCTCCACCGCGTTGACCCGGCCCGGCCAGTAGCGCTCGCCGGGCGCCGGCGCGTAGTGCTCCCAGCGCGGCGGGTTCCCGGCCGGGTGGTCGCCGAGCACGGTGATCCGCTGCCCGCGGCGCAGCCCCTCGTAGTCGTTGACCGCGTAGTGCTGGGTGACCCGGTTGTCCCAGACCGCGACGTCCCCGGTCCGCCAGCGGTAGCGGCAGGTGAACTGGGGACTCTCGGAGAAGGCGAACAGGTGCTCCAGCAGCGCGTCGCTCTCGTTGCGGGTCAGCTGCGGGATGTGCGAGGTGAACAGCCGGTTGACGTACAGCGAGCGGCGTCCGGTCTCCGGGTGCACCCGGACCACCGGGTGTTCGGCCCGGCTGGTGAACTCGGTGCCGATCCGGATGACGTGGATGGCGGTCAGCCCGTCGAGCAGGTCACGCATCGGCGCGGAGAGCGCCTCGTAGACCCGGCACTGGTTGGTCCACATGGTGTCGCCGCCGACCTCGGGCAGCTGGACCAGGTGCAGGATCGAGGCGATCGGCGGGCTCTGGTGGAACGTCATGTCGGTGTGCCAGACGTCGACCTTGCCGCCGTCGGCGGAGTCGATGACGACGATCTCCGGGTGCCCGTCCAGCCGTGGCAGATAGGGGTGCAGCTCGACCTCGCCGAAGCGGCGGCCGAACGCCACGTGCGCGGCCGGCGTCAGCCCGGTCTGGCCGGCGAGGAAGACCACCTGGTGCTTGAGCAGCAGGTCGTGGATCAGCGCGAAGCCCTCGTCGGTGAGCGTGTTGAGGTCGATGCCGTGAACCTCGGCGCCCAGCGCGCCGGAGACGAGCCGGACCTCGGCCGCGATGGATGTGGTCATCGATGATCCCTCCGGTCTGCGCGCCACGGCTGGTCCGCGAATTGTTCCACGTCCGTGAATGTCCTCACCAGCCGTCGTCGTTGACTCACCCGGCGTACGCCTGGAACCATTCGGTGCCGGCGGGGGCGGCGAGGCCGGCCCGCGACGTGGAGGAGGCGCGGGTGGCGATCGATGCCCCGATCGAGGGTGACGCGGCGGAGCGGCTCGACCGGCTCACCGACCTGGCCACCCCGTTCGCGGTCCGTACGGCGGTGACCCTGCGCGTGCCGGACCTGATCGCCGACGGCGTCACCGGCCTGGCCGAGCTGGCCGGCGCCGCCGGGGCCGACGCCGCCGCGCTGGGCCGCCTGCTGCGCTACCTCGCGCACCGGGGCGTATTCGTCGAGGTGTCGCCGGACGTCTTCGGCCTGACCGACGTCGGCGAGCTGCTCTGCGACCGCGAGGGCGGTGGCCTCGGCGCCTATCTGGACCTCGGCGGCCTCGGCGCGCGGATGGACCTGGCCTGGGCCGGTCTGCCGCACGCGATCCGCACCGGCGGGCCCGGCTACCGCGAGGTGCACGGGCGGGACTTCTGGGCCGACCTGGACGCGCACCCGGACCACCGGGCCTACTTCGACGCGCTGATGCTCAGCCAGCAGCGGTTCACCGCGCCGGAGGTCGCGGCGCTCTACCCCTGGCGCGAGGCGGGCCACGTGGTGGACGTGGCCGGGGGCGCGGGCGGGCTGCTGCGGGAGGTGCTGGGCGCCCATCCGCACCTGCGGGGCACGCTCGTCGACCGCCCCGAGCCGGTGGCCACCGCCGCCGCGACGTTCGCCGAGTGCGGCCTCGCCGACCGGGTCGAGACCGTGGTCGGGGACTTCTTCGCCCCGCTGCCGCCCGGCGCCGACGTGTACGTGGTCTCGCGCGCGCTCACCGACTGGAGCGACGCCCACGCCACGGCGATCCTGCGGCGCTGCGCCGAGGCGGCCGGAGCGGCCGGCCGGGTGCTCGTCATCGAGGTGCTGCCGACGGTGCCGCACGTGCCGCACCTGTCCGCGTACGACCTGCGGATGCTGGTGCTCGTCGGCGGCCGGGAACGCGGGTTGCCCGAGTTCGCCGCGCTGGCCGCCGCCGCGGGCCTGTCGCCCCGGCGCACGTACCACGGCGCCGACGGGCTCACGCTCATGGAGTTCGCCGCCGGCGCCTGAGGGCGCGTCGCACCTGTCCGGTGCCGTCCCGTGCGCCCGATCATTGACGTATATGCATCGACATGGCGGCCCTGGGTGGAAGGGCGGTTTTCTCTGGGCATCGGTCAATGTGCTGAGAAATGCGGTCACGACATTTGCCGCCACCCATATCTGCTCGCATTTATCAATGGTTGTTCGCGGGGAGGGCGGCCGGTAACGTCTCGCGTGGCGACTAGCCGATCCCTCGCGAAAGGGTCGACGCGTCATGACGGTTGCTGGCTCCACGCGATATCCGCCCTTCATCGACGACCTCGCCCGCAGCGAATCGGGACGGCTGCTGCGCGCCGAACTCGGACGGCGGTGGCCCGAGACACCCGACCAGCTCGACGCGATAGTGCGCTACGCGCTGCTGCCGGCGGGCAAGATGCTGCGCCCGATGATGACGCTGCACGCGGCCGAGGCGGTCGGCGGATCTCCCCGCGACGCGCTCGCCGCCGCGCTCGCCACCGAGTACCTGCACGTCGCGACGCTCGTGCACGACGACATCATCGACGCCGACACGCTGCGCCGCGGCCGCCCCGCGGTCCCGGTGGCGTACGGCATCCCCGGCGCCATCGTGGCCGGCGACCACCTGATCTTCCACGCCTTCCGGGCCGTCGTGGAGGGCGGTCCGGACACCCCCGCCGGCCCGGTCGTCGCCGCGGTGGCCGCGCTGGCCGAGGCGGGACAGGACCTGTGCCGCGGGCAGGCGCTGGAGGCGCGGCTCGTCGGCGACCTGGACGCGGGCGCCCGCTGGTATCCGGAGATGATCCGGCTCAAGACCGGCGCGCTGTTCCGCGCCGTGTGCGAGATCGGCGCGCTGCTCGGCGGCGCGGACCAGCCGGTTGCCGCCGCGCTGGCCCGGTACGGCGAGCACCTCGGGATGGCCTTCCAGATCCGCGACGACCTGCTGTCCTATCTGGCCACCCCGGAACAGACCGGCAAACCGGCGTCCAGCGACCTCAACAACGGCCGCCCCACCCTGCCGCTGCTGCTGGCGTACGACGCGGTCACCGACGCGACCCGGGTGGAGCTGCTGGCGGTGCTGCACCGGCGCGGCGCCGGTCCCGGCGACGTCGAGTGGGTCGCCGCGCTGCTGCGCGACGTCGGCGCGGTCGACGGCGCCCGCCAGCGGATGGTGGGGCACGCCGAGCGGGCCCGCGCCGAGCTGGCCGTGCTCACCCCGTCCGCGGGCGCGGACGTGCTCACCGGCATCGCGGCCTGGATGACGAGCGGGACGGCGTGAGCACGGCCGCCGCCGTGCGGGCACTGCGGGCCCACGTCGAGACCTGGCGGCCCTACACCCTCTGGTACGTGGGGCTGGTCGGCCTGGCCGGCGCCGCCGTGGCCGGCGGCCCGCACCATCCGTGGGTGCTGCTGTCGGCCTGGGCCGCGCCGACCGCCGGCTGGCTCGGCGGCCACTATCTCGGCGACTACTTCGACAGGCACCTGGACGCCGGCAGCAAACCGCACCGGCCGATCCCCTCCCGGCGCCTCGGCGCGGGCACCGCGCTCTGGTGCGGCTGGGCCTGTTTCACGCTGCTCGGCGTCCTGGCCGTGCTGGGCGGGTGGGGCACCACCGCGGCGGCGCTGCTGGCCGGGTGCGGCATCGTCGCGTACAGCAGGTGGTTCAAGGCCCGCGGCATCGCCGGAAACCTGGTCCGGGGCGCGCTCGGCGCGGTCGCGCTCGTCTACGGCGCGCTCGCCGCCGGCCTCGCCCCGGACCGCGCCTCGGCGACGCCGGTGCTGCTCGCGCTCGTCGTCGCGTTCTGGTCGCACGACGCGATGTCCAACCTGGTCGGCGCGTTGCGCGACATCGACGGCGACCGCGCGGGCGGTTACCGGACGCTGCCGGTGGGGCGGGGCGTGCCGTTCGCGGTGCGGACCGTGCTGGCGCTCTACGCCGTCGCGATCGCCGCCGCCGTGGCCGCCGGGCTGCTCGCCGGCCGGGACGCGCGGACCGCGTACCTGATCACCGTGCTCGTGGTCCTGCTGACCGGCGTGGTGGCACTGGCCCCACTGGTGCGCCGGCGCGGCGGCATGCCGGTCGTGGTGGCGCTGCGCGCGCACTCGGTCCTGGTGGTGGAGCGGGTCGCGCTGGCCTCCGCGGCGGTCGGGCTGGGCCTCGGCGTCGCCGTGCAGCTCGCGCTCGCGCTGCCGATGGTCGCGCTGACCTGGGTCGCGCAGCGCGCCATGCGTGCCCGGCACGAACTCGGTCCGCCGGTCGCGGGCCTGACCCTCGCCACCCGCAGTCGAGTACCGGTGGAGGACGCGCCATGACCACTGTGACCACGGAGGCCGTCGGGAAGGCCGTCACCGCCGGCGCGGAGGCGCTCCTGCGCCGGCGCCGCCCCGACGGCGCGTTCGGCGACGACCCGCCCGCCTCGGTGCTGGGTACCGCGGGCGCGGTGGCCGCGCTGCACGCCGCCGACCCGTCCGGCTGCGCGGACCTGGTCGGCGCCGGAACCGCGTGGCTGCGCCGGCAGCAGCACGACGACGGCGGCTGGGGCGGCGTGGTGGGCGCCGGCACCGAGGTCGTGCCCACCGCCGTCGCGATCGCGGCGCTGGCCCTGACCGCGCCGGCCGACAGCGCCGGGGCGATCGCGGCGGGCCGGACCCGGCTGGCCGCGCTGGGCGGCGTCGACACCGTCACCGACCCGGCCATCTCCTTGCTCTGCCGCCAGTTGCTCACCATGGCCGGGATGACCGCCGAGGCGGGCCCGCTGCGCCGGCTGCCACTGGAGATCGTCCTGTTCGACCGGGTACGCCGGCAGCGCCTGTCGTTCCGTACCGCGCCGTTCATCGGGCTCGCCCTGATGCAGGCCGACCTGCTGCCCAGCGGCCGCCTGCGCCGGGCCACGCTGGGCCGGGCCCGGCCGGTGGCGCTGCGGCTGCTGCGGTCCATCCACGACCACGAGGGCGGCACCGGCGCGCTCAGCGAGGACCCGTGGCCGGCCGCGCTGGTGCTGCTCGGCCTGGCCCGCAGCGGCGAGGCGCCGGACATCGCCCGCGCCGTCGTCGGCTGGCTGCGCCGGGCGGTACGCCCCGACGGCGCCTGGGACGCGGTCACCAACCTGGACCTGACCCGGACCGGGTACGCGGCGACCGGGCTGATCGCGGCCGGCTACGCCGACGACCCCCGGCTGCGCGCCACCCGGGAGTTCCTCCACGCCGGCCGCAAACCGGAGGCGTTCGAGGTGCTGGACGTGCCGCCGGGCGGATGGAGCTACTCGAACGCGCGCGGCTGGCCGGTGACGCTGGAGTCCGCCGAGATCCTCTCCGCGCTGGCCGGCTTTCCCGGGGCCGACGCCGACCCGGTCCTGCGCGACGGACTGGCGTGGCTGGTCGGCCGCCAGGACAGCCGCGGCTCGTGGAGCCTGTGGGTACGTGACACCCGGCTCGCCAACGACGGTCCGTGCCCGGCCATCACCAGCCAGGCGATCCTCGCGCTGCACGACGCCGGCCACCCGGACGACCATCCGGCGATCGCCCGGGCGGCGGCCTGGCTGCTGACCCGGGCCGCGCCCGACGGCACGTTCGAGAACCTCTGGTACCGCGACCACACCTCCGGCACCGCCGTCGTGGTCGCCGCGCTGTCCCGGGTCGGGCACGCCCGGCACGAGGTGGTGCGCCGGGCGGCCCGGTGGCTGCGCGACACCCAGTTGCCCGACGGCTCGTGGGGGCCGGGCGACGGCACGGCGGGCTCGGTCGAGGAGACGTCCTGGGCCGTCGAGGGCCTGCTCGCCACCGGCGACCCGGACGCCACCGGGGCGGTGGACCGGGGCGTGGCCCGGCTGGTCGCCGCCGCCGGACCGGACGGGAGCTGGCCGGCGGCCCGGGTGTGCAACTACATCCGCCACCACATGCGCTATCCCAACGCCGTGATCACCCAGGCGCTCGCGCTGCGGGCGCTCGGCGAGTACCGCCGGGCCGCCGCCGCGCGGCCGGACGTGGCGCCGCCGGCGGTGACCCGATGACCCCCGACGTGGTGGTGGCCGGCGCGGGCGCCGGCGGCCTGGCCTGCGCCCGCGCGCTCGGCGCGCTCGGCCTGCGGGTGCTGGTGCTGGACCGGCAGCGCACCCCGGCGTCGATCGCCAAGGGCGAGATCCTGCAGCCCGAGACGGTACGCATCCTCGACTCCTGGGGTCTGCTGGACGCGCTGCGGGCCACCGGCGCGCGCCCGGTCGGGCGGCTGGCCATCCGTGACCCGGCCGGCGAGCCGTTGCTCTGCCTGGACTACGCCGGGCTGCCCGGCGCGTACCGGCAGATCCTCTGCGCCGACTACGGCGACCTGCGCCGCGTGCTCACCGACCGGCTGCCCTCCGGAGCGCGCATCCGGTGGGGAGCGCGGGTCACGGGCGTCCTGCGCGACAGCGACGGGCGCATCGGCGGCGTCCGGTTCGTCGCCGACGGCGCCGAGCAGGAGATCCACGCGCCGCTGATGGTCGCCGCCGACGGCATGTCGTCGCCGCTGCGCCGCGGCGCCGGGATCGCGGTGCGGCGCCAGGAGTACCCGCACGGCCTGGTCGCCTTCGACGTGGCCGGCGCCGACGTGGCCGAGGAGGTGTCCGCCTACCGCACCGGCCGGGGACTCTGCCTGGTCTACCCGCTGCCGGGCGGGCGGTGCCGCCTGTACGCGCAGGTGACGCCGGACGAGTTCCGGGGGCGCGTCGACCTGGGCGCGTGGTGCGACCGGCTGCTCGCCGACGTGCCGGCGATCCGGCCGCTGGGCGCGGCGCTGCGCGCGAGCCTGGACCGGCGCCAACTGCTCGCGGTCTACCGGCTGCGCAGCGCGCGCCTGGCCGTGCCGGGGCTCGCGCTCGCCGGCGAGGCCGCCCACGCGGTGCACCCGATGGCGGCGCAGGGCGTCAACAGCTCCCTCGGTGACGCCGAGACGCTCGCCGCCTGCCTGGCGGCCGAGGGCGGCGCGCCGGAACCGGCGGCGGTGGACCGGGCGCTGCTCGCCTTCGAGGCGGCGCGGCGGCCCCGCCTGGACCACGTCGCGACGGTCAGCCACAACGCCTCCCGCATGATCACCGCGGTGTCCGGGCTGCCGAAGCTGCTCGGCGCGCGGATGATGCGCCGCACCGCCGCCAACCCCCGCCTGCTCGGGCTGACCGCCGGCAACCTCTCCGGCACCGACGTCCGGCCGCTGTCCGCGGTCGACCGGCTGTACCAGCTCGGGCTCCTGGCCGACCGGCGAGCGCACACCCCGCCGGTCCCGTCGGAAAGTGAGCGACCATGACGCCTGGCACCGCCGTCGGGACGCACCCGCCGGCCGACCTGTCCATGAACGAGACCCCCTACCCGCCGCTGCCGGGGGTGCGGCGGGTGGTCGCCGACGCCGCCGCGGCGCTGCAGCGCTACCCGGACCGCACGTCGGCGGCGCTCGTGGCCGCGCTGTCGCGGCGGCTCGGCGTGGGACCGGAGGCGATCCTCGTCGGCCCCGGCTCGGCCGGACTGTGCCAGCACCTCGTGCAGTCCCTCGGGCCCCGGCCGGACGTCGTCCACCCGGCCCTGTCGTTCGAGGGCTACCCGCTGATCATCGGCAACGCCGGGGCCCGCGCCGTGCCGGTGCCGATGGACGGGTACGGCCACGACCTGCCGGCGATGGCGGACGCGGTGACCGAGCGGACCCGCTGCGTGCTGCTGTGCAACCCGAACAACCCGACCGGGGCGGCGCTGCGCCGCGACGACGTCGAGGCGTTCCTGGACCGGATCCCGGCCGACGTGCCGGTCATCGTGGACGAGGCGTACCGCGAGTTCGTCACCGACCCGCGCTCGCCGGACGGGATGGACCTGTACCGGGCGTACGGCAACGTCTGCGTGCTGCGCACGTTCTCCAAGGCGTACGGGCTGGCCGCGCTGCGCGTCGGGTACGCCGTCGTGCCGCCCCGGCTCACCCGGGCCGCCGCGCTCACCGGGGCGGTGTTCTTCCCCTCCGCGCTCGCCCAGGCGGCGGCGGTGGCGAGCCTGACGCCGGAGGTGGATGCGGAGCTGACCCGGCGGTGCACGGAGCTGGTGGCGGAGCGTACCCGCCTGGTCGGCGCGCTGCGCGGCCTCGGGCTCACCGTGGCGCCCAGCGAGGCCAACTTCGTGTGGCTACCGCTGGGAGAGCGGGCCGTGCCGTTCGCCGACCGGGCCCGGGAGGCCGGCATCCTGGTCATGGCGCTACCCGGTGCCGGGGTCCGGATCACCGTCGGTTCCCCGGAGGCGAACGAGCGGCTGCTCGCGTTCGTCCGCGCGGCGCTCGCCGACGGGCTCTGACCGGCCGGCCGGCGCCAGCGCGACCACGCTCAGGTAGTTCAGGCCGGGCTCGTAGTCGGCCACCACCACCGGCCGGGGCCGCGCCGCGTCCCCGGCGAGACGGTCCAGCAGCGCCCACCAGACCCCGGTGGACGGCTGCCTGCGCGGCCCGGTCGTCACCGCGGCGCCGCCGTGGCCGGGCCACACGGCGGCCAGGTCCGCGCCGAGCACGACCGCGACATCGGTACGTCCGGCCGTCAGCTCGCCCACCTCGGCCGCCGCGAGCGCGGCCACGTCGCCGGCGTCGACGTCCACGTGCTGGCGCAGCGCGGTCACCCGCGCGCCGCCGCCGAGCCCGATCAGCTCGGGACCGCCGGCCGCACCATCGCTGTCGCCGTCGCGGTGCGCGCCGTCGTCGGCGAGCGCGTCGTAGAGCATGGCCACGGCCCGGTGGCGCGCCGGTACGGGCACCGCCGCGTCGTACGGCAGCACCGCCTGCTCGACGGTGAGCAGCAGGGCGCGGCGGCACCCGTACGCGCGGGCGATCCGCAGCCCGGTGAACGCCGCCGCCGAACCCTGGTCGCAGAGCGCGAACGACATCGGCGTGCCCGGGCAGACGTGACTGAGGTACGCCGCGGTGGCCCGCCCGGGCAGCATGTCGTGCACGGCGAACGCCAGCACGAGCAGGTCCACCGGCTCCTCCGGCGGCACGACGGCGGGGATCAGCTCGGCGGCCATCTCCCCGTACGACTGGCCCAGCGCCGCCGCGGGCGCGTCGAACAGGCCGGCGGGCACACGCAGCCCGTACGGCCGGGTCAGGTCGGCCAGGTAGCCGGCGGCGCGCTCGCGCAGCACGGGGTCGCCGAGCAGCGCGGCCGGACCGGTGAACGTGCGCCGCGCGGCCCGCAGCAGGCGGAGTCCGGTCTCCATGGTGGCCTCCGCCGCTCAGTGCTCGAAGACCATGGCGGCGAACGTCGCGCCGTCCCCGGCGCCCACCGCCGCGACCAGATAGCGGTCACCGGGCCGGAGCAGGTCGCGCTGCCGGGCGGTGCGGTAGTTGACGAACGCGTCGGCGCAGAACACGTGCCCGGTCTCGGTGACGTTGTCCAGCAGCACCCGGTCCAGCGGCAGCCCGATCAGCCGGCACAGCCGCTTCCAGGTCATCAGGTTCACGTTGTGCGGCAGCACCAGCCGCAGCTCGGACAGCGTCGTGCCGGACTGCTCCAGCGCCCGGCCGATCACCTCGGCCAGCGCCGGCCGGTACGCCCGCTGGAACCGCGCCGGGGACTCGCCGCCGGCCACGTCGAACTCGCCCCGCTGGTGGCAGGCGTACGCGAGCAGCCGGTCCCGGCCGCCACCGGCGCTGAGCAGGCAGGCCGAGGCGCCCTCGCTGAACACCGACGTCTCCGGGATGAACTGGGCGTCACGGGTGAACGCCTTCTCGCCGGTCAGCACCAGCGCCAGCGGCGGGCCGTCCGGCGTGTCCGGTTCGGACGTGAGCAGCCACCCGGCCACGTCGATCGCGGCGAGCGCGCTGGCGCAGGACTGCTGGGTGAGCGTGAACGCGAGCGCGTGGCCCAGCCCGAGCGTGCGGCACACCTCGTGCAGCGGGTTGACCGGGTAGGGGGTGACCACCGGGAAGGCCCGCCCGTACACCACGAACCGCACCCGCCGCCGCAGCGTGTGCAGCGCGGTGAGGCCGTGCGCGGCGCGCAGCAGCAGGTCGGTCAGGGACAGCCCGGGGTCGCGGCGGACCTCGGTCAGGCCGTGGAAGCGGCGGAACAGGCGCACCTGCATGTCGCTCAGGCCCAGTGGCGCGGCCAGGCTCTCGACCGGCACCCGGCGCTGCGGCAGGAACACCGAGACGGCCTCGATGGCCGTCATGCGCGAACCGTCACGACACGGATCAGATCAGTGACGCCGATGGATGTCAACGCGCGTGCGATCATATCGACGTGGCTCGCTTCCTGTTCGTCGTCCTGCCGGTGGAGTCCCATCTGAACGCGCCGGTCGCCATCGCCCAGGAACTGGAGGCGGCCGGGCACGAGGTGGCCTGGGTCGGGCCGCGCAGCGATCTGCGCCCGCTGGTCGGCCCGGACGCCACGCTGTTCCCCACCGGCAAGCGCTACTACCGCCCCGACGACGCGGCCGGGATGGCCTCGGTGCGCAGCCTCTGGGAGGGGCACGTGCTGCCCGCGAACCGGTTCATCCGCGACGCCGCCGACGCCGCCGTCGAGCGGTACCGGCCGGACGTGGTGGTGGCCGACCAGTACGCGCTGGCCGGCGCGCTCGCCGCGCACCGCCGCGGGCTGCCGTGGGCGACGTTCTGCGTCGGCATGCTGGAGCTGACACCGCCGACCGAGGAGATGCCCGAGTTCACCGGCTGGGTGGACGCCCAGGTCCGCCGCGTGTGGGCGATGACCGACCTGCCCGTGGACGAGACGATCGACCTGCGCTTCTCGCCGTACCTCGTGATCGGCCTGACCACGACGGCGCTCACCGGCCCGGCGCCGCTGCCGCCGGGCTGCGTGCTCACCGGGCCGGCGCTGGGACGGCGGCCGAACGCGCCCGCGTTCGCCTGGGAGGCATGGGATCCCGGCCGCCGGCACGTGCTGGTCACGGTCGGCACGATGGCCGAGCACCTCGCCGCCGACTTCTACCGGCGGATGACGGCGGCGACCGCGCCGCTCGCCGACCGGGTCCAGGTGATCCTCACCGCCGGCGCCGGACTGGTGCCCGACCCGCCGCCGCACGTGCTCGTCGCGCCCCGGGTGCCGGTGCTCGAGCTGATGCCCCGGCTCGACGCCCTCGTGTCGCACGGCGGGCTGGGCACCGTGTCCGAGGCGCTGGCCCACGGTGTGCCGGTGGTGGTCGCGCCGATCCGGCACGACCATCCGGCGGTGGCGCGGCAGGTGCGCCGGGCCGGCGCCGGACTGGAGGTCTCCTTCGGCTCCGCGACCCCGGCGGAGCTGACCGCCGCGCTGAGCGCGGTGCTCGACGAACCCGCGTACCGGGCGGGAGCGCGCCGGGTGGGGGAGTCGTTCGCGGCGGCCGGCGGCGCCCGCGCGGCGGCGGCACGTCTCGCCGTGTTGGCACGCACGGCTCCCGACACTGACGCATCGACCGTTGTCCAACCGTCGGGGCCGAACTAGCCTGACCTGACGCACCCGCGCCGGCGTCGCGCCGCACGAGGAGGCTCGATGATCGAGGCCACCGGCCTACGCAAGTCCTTCCGGGTCGGACGTGGCCGCGGCGCCACCACTGTCGAGGCGGTACGCGGCGTCGACTTCGCGGTCCGGCGCGGCGAGATCGTCGGATTCCTCGGCCCGAACGGCGCGGGCAAGTCCACCACGCTGCGGATGCTCGCCACGCTGATCCGGCCCAGCGGGGGAGCGGCCACCATCGCCGGGGTCGACCTGCTGCGCGCGCCCGCGCAGGTGCGGCGGCGGATCGGCTTCGTGGCGCAGGCCAGCGGCACCTACGACGACTCGACCGCCCGGCGGGACCTGGTCCTCCAGGCCCGGATGCACGGGCTGTCCAAGTCGGTGGCGCAGGAGCTGGCCGCCGGGGCGATCCGCGCGTTCCAGCTCGACGACTTCGCCGACCGCAAGATCAAGACGTACTCGGGCGGGCAGCGCCGCCGCCTCGACGTCGCGCTCGGCGTCATCCACTCGCCGCAGGTGATGTTCCTGGACGAGCCGACGGCGGGGCTCGACCCGCCCAGCCGGGTCCGGATGTGGCAGGAGGTACGGCGGCTGCGCGAGGAGGGCATGACCATCTTCCTCACCACGCACTACCTGGACGAGGCCGACAGCCTCTGCGACCGCGTCTCGATCATCGACGCCGGGCGGATCGTGGCCGAGGGCACCCCGTCGGCGCTCAAGCGCGAGATCTCCGGCGACGTGGTCGCCGTCGACTTCGCCGCCGCCGACGTCGCGGACGAGACCGGCGGCGACCTGCCGGCCGCGACGAAGCTGCTGGCCGAGGCGCCGTACGTGCACGCGGCCGAGCCGGTCGACGGCACGCTGCGGCTCTACGTCGACAGCGCCGCCACGGCCATCCCGCAGGTCATGCGGGCGCTCTACGACCGGGGCATCGAGCCCGGCGCGATCGAGGCCCGCCGGCCCAGCCTCGACGACGTGTTCCTGGCCAAGACCGGCCGGTCGCTCGCCGAGTGACCGGGCGCCGAGAGGAGTACGGCGTGAAGCTCGTCCGCGACACCTGGCTGATCTTCCAGCAGGAGGCCGGCCTGATGGTGCGCAACCCGGTGATGGTGGCGTTCAGCCTGGCCCAGCCGATCACCTACCTGATCCTCTTCGCGCCGTTCCTCAAGGTGGTGATGGTCGACCGGGGCGCCTCGACCTACGCCGACGCGTACCGCATCTACGTACCCGGCCTGTTCGTGGCGATGGGCCTGTTCGGCGGCCTGTTCGCCGGTTACGGGCTGCTCAGCGCGCTGCGCGCGGGCATCATCGACAGGTGCCGGGTGACGCCGGTGAGCCGGACCGGCCTGCTGCTGGGCCGGGCGCTGATGCACGTGTGCCTCAACGTGGTGCAGGCCATGGTGGTCACGCTCGTGGCGCTGCCGTTCGGCCTGCGGGTGCACCTGGCGAACCTGCTGGTGTCGTACGCGCTGCTGTCGGTGATGGTGCTGCTGAGCACCTCGATCTCGTACGACATCGCGTTGCTGGTCCGCAACGAGAACAGCCTCGGCGTGCTGGTGAACACCGTCGGGCAGCCGGTGTCGCTGCTGGCCGGCGTGCTCATCCCGCTCGTGCTGGCGCCGATGTGGATCCAGCGGGTCGCGGTGTGGAATCCGTTCGCCTGGGCCACCGACGGCATGCGGGCGCTGTTCGCCGGCCAGATCACCCAGAGCGTGGTCTGGCAGGGCGCGCTCATCATGTCCGGGCTGGCCGCGGCGAGCCTGTTCTGGTCGTCGCGGCTGTTCAACCGCGACGTCTCCTGACCGAGCGTACATCGAGCATTGTCTCAGCGTGGCGGGCGCTCTAGCCTGATCGTGTCCCCGCCCGGCGGCCGGTACGCCGCCGGCGCGGCCGTGACGTGTGTCAGCTGAGGAGGCGACTCGTTTGGGTGCCGACAACTTCCGCGCGACGCTGGCGGCCGACATGGAGCTGGGCGCGGGCAACGTGCTGCTCCGGCTGGCCGAGCACGGCGCCGACATGGACATGCCCCGGGTGACGTTCGACGTCGACGTCGACGGCATCCCCGCCTGGACGCCGCTGTCGCTCGCCACCCTGACCGAGCGGGTCGCGGCGCGGGCGGCGTGGTTCCGGGCGCGCGGCGTCCGCCGGGCCGACCCGATCGCGGTGTACGTGACCTCGGCGCCGGACGTGTTCCTCAACTTCCTGGCGCTGACCTGGCTCGGCGCGATCCCGGCGCTGATGAACGGCAACATGCCGATCGAGCTGGCGGCCGAGTTCGTGCGGCGGCTGCGCGCCGCCGGGGTGGTGGTCGACGCCGACCACGCCGCCCTGGCCGGGCACGACCTCGGCGCGCCGGTCCTCGGCGACGCGGCGCAGACCGGCGCGGGCGACCCGGCGCAGGCCCCGCCGCACCACCGGCACCACCCGCAGGACCCGGTGGTCATCACCCACTCCTCGGGCACCACCCGGGTGCCGGCGGCGATCGTCCACTCGCACCACGGCCTGTTCGCCGCGATCCGCGCGGTCCGGCTCACCGAGTCCCGGCCGTACGGCGAGGTGCGGGAGATGTCCGCGCTGCCGGCCGCGCACGCCGCCGGCATCATCACGCTCAACCAGGCGCTCTGCAACGGCTACCAGCTGCTGTGCCTGTCCGCGCAGGGCGGCCCGTTCGCGCGCAGCGCCGAGACGATCCTCTCCGCGATCGAACGGTGGCGCCCCACCGGCGTCTTCGGCTTCGCGGTGACCTGGTCCGAGCTGGCCCGGGTCGACCTCACCACCCGCGACCTCAGCTCGGTGCGCAACTGGTTCAACACCGGAGACTGCGCGCACGAGTCGCACGTACGCCGGCTGGTCGCGGTCGGCAGCCATCCCACGTACACCCGCGACGGCATGGTGGACGCCCCCGGCTCGAAGTTCGTCGACATGCTCGGCTCCACCGAGATGGGGCACGGCGCGTTCCGGATCACCCACCGGCTGGGCAGCGACCGGTACGACCGCTGTGTCGGCAAGCCGTACCCGTTCGCCGAGATCGTGCTGCTCGACGTGGAGACCGGTGAGGAGGTAGCGCCGGGGCAGGTGGGGCACGTCGGCCTGAAGTCGCCGACGCTGGCGCTCGGGTACTGGAACGACTCGGTCACCACGTACCGCACCCGGCTGGGCGGTTACTACCTCACCGGCGACCTGATGTACCGCGACGAGGCCGGCGACTACCACCACGTCGACCGGGCCAGCGACGCGGTCGACCTGGGCGGCGGGACCTGGCTGTACACCGCGCTGTCCGAGGAGCGCGTCCTGCGGCACTGCCCGGACGTCCGTGACTGCACTGTGGTCGCGGCGGCGGCCGAGGACGGCACGACCGTCACCGACGTGCTGCTCCTGCTCGCCGAGGACGCGGATCCGGCGCGTGACCGCACCGACCGGGTCCGGGCCGCGCTGGGCCCCGCGGTGGCCGCGACGCTGCGCCGGGTGGTGACCATCCCGGACGACGACGTGGTCATGGGACCCACCGGCAAGGTCCGCAAGTTCCTGATGCGACAGCGCCTGCTCGCCGGCGCCGCGGCGCCCGGCGCCGGCTGAGCGGGGGAGATCGACACCTGGCGCGGCCGTGCCAGAATCTGGCCGTGTCCTACCTCCCCTCGCAGCCGTACCCGCCGATGCACGGCGTCGTCCCGCTGATCGCCTACCCGCACCCGATCGCCCCGCCGCCGGGCTGCGGAGTGCTCGTGGTCTCGGTGAACCGGGGGCCGTACATGATTCCCGCGCCGGTCACCAGCCGCTTCAAGATCGACCGCCAGGTGGTCGCGATCCCGGGCGAGGGCACGTGGCACGTCGCCGTCCCGGCCGGCGGGCACGACGTCCGCTACACCGACTTCATGGGCGTCCCGCTGATGACCACGTCGCTCATGGTCCAGCCGGGAGCCGCCCACCACCTGGTGTTCCGCTTCGGCGGTTGGCGCAACCGGGTGCACGACGGGTACGGCACCGACGTGACGCGGTTCGGCCTGTGGTCGAACTACTCGGTCGCCCTCGTCACGCTCGTCGTCGGCGGGCTGGCCTGCTGCGGCGTGTTCGGGGTGATGCTGGGCTCGACCGGGTAGCGGTGCCCGGCGCGGGCCCGGCCTTGATCCGGAAAGCCGCCGAAACTTCCGGTCACCATCGCTTACTCGGCTCGTTCAAGAGACCTCCGGCAGGGCTGCGACAGCCTCACCCGGCAGCGCTAAGCCCTATTTGTGCTACTTCGGGTTTCCACAACATTTCCGGAACTTGTTGACACGGAGAAATGAGCCTCCAATACTGTGGCCATCGGCGTATCTCGATTGACGTCGATGTCCGTCCACCGCCGTGGCGCGCAGTCGCCCGTCCCGCCGTCCACCAGCGGACGGCCACATGCGGCTCGTGCCACCCGGCTGGCCGCGCCAGCCGGTCACAGGGAGGAAACCCGTCCATGAACGACGCCCCCGTCCGCACGGGCAACCGCAGGCGCGGACGCCTCCGGATGCTCTTCGGCGGCGCCTGTGCCGTGGCGCTGATCGCCGCCGGGACGACGGCGGTCACGTCCGGCCCGGCCTACGCCGACACCACCGTCACGTCGAACTCGACCGGCACCAACAACGGCTACTTCTATTCCTTCTGGAAAGACAGTGGCAACGTCTCCATGACCATGGGCAACGGTGGTCAGTACAGCACCCAGTGGAGCAACATCAACAACTTCGTCGCCGGCAAGGGCTGGAACCCGGGCGGCCGCCGCACGGTCAGCTACTCCGGCAGCTTCAACCCGTCCGGCAACGCGTACCTGACGCTCTACGGGTGGACCCGCAACCCGCTCGTCGAGTACTACATCGTCGACAGCTGGGGCAGCTGGCGCCCGCCGGGCAGCGGCTACATGGGCTCGGTGTCCTCCGACGGCGGCACGTACGACATCTACCGCACCCAGCGGGTCAACGCCCCCTCGATCGAGGGCACGCGGACGTTCTACCAGTACTGGAGCGTCCGGCAGTCGAAGCGCGTGGGCGGCACCATCACCGCCGGCAACCACTTCGACGCCTGGTCCCGCTACGGCATGAACCTCGGTTCGCACGACTACCAGATCCTCGCCACCGAGGGCTACCAGAGCAGCGGCAACTCCAACATCACGATCGGCGGGACCAGCGGTAACCCGACCACCCCGCCGCCGAACAACGGCGGCTGCACGGTCAGCGTCAGCCGGGCCGAGGAGTGGGGCGACCGGTTCAACGTGACCTTCTCGGTCAGCGGCACCAGCAACTGGGTCGTCAGCATCCAGACCCAGGGCGGCCAGAGCCTGCAGAACAGCTGGAACGCCTCGGTCAGCGGCACCAGCGGCACGCTCACCGCGCGTCCCAACGGCAACGGCAACAACTTCGGCATCACGCTCTACAAGAACGGCAACAGCAACACGCCCACCGCGAGTTGCTCAGCCGCCTGAGCCCTCTTCCGGGGAGGGGGTGCCGCGCCTGGCGCGGCACCCCCGTTTTCGTGTGCGCGGACGGCCGCGGTGGCGGCCGACACACCTGGGCAGAAACTTGATTCATTCCAAAAGACCGGGCTAAGGTCGTCGCATGACGGCCGACTTCGAGACGCAGCTCCGGGCGGTCTCGTTGCGGGTGACCCGGCCCCGGCTGGCGGTGCTCGCGGCGTTGCGCGACCACCCGCACGTCGACACCGACACCGTGATCGCGCTGGTCCGCGCGGAGCAGCCCACCGTGTCCCACCAGGCGGTCTACGATGTGCTGCGGGCCCTCACCGACGCCGGGCTGATCCGGCGCATCCAGCCGGCCGGCGCCACGGCCCGCTACGAGTCTCGGGTGGGAGACAACCACCATCACGTCGTGTGCCGTTCCTGCGGCGCCATCGCCGACGTCGAGTGTGCCGTCGGCAGCGCCCCCTGTCTCACCGCCTCCGACGACCACGGTTTCGTGGTGGACGAGGCGGAGGTCGTCTACTGGGGCGCCTGCCCCGGCTGCGCGGCCGACCGCACCGCCCAGTGATCCGCCAGTTCGGAAGGAAACAGATGAGCGACACCCAGGACAACCGGCCCGTCAGCCCGCAGGGCGTGGACGCGAAGGAGGCGGCCGGCTGCCCGGTCGCGCACGACTCCGTTACCGCGCACGGCAGCGAGAGCGAGAACCCTGCGATCGACTCGCCGACCCCGAAGACCGGCGGTCGTCCGCGCAGCAACCGTGACTGGTGGCCCAACCAGCTCGACCTGTCGGTGCTGCACGCCCACTCGGACAAGGGCAACCCGCTCGGCCCGGAGTTCAGCTACGCCCGGGAGTTCGCCAAGCTCGACGTCGAGGCGCTCAAGCGGGACATCACCGAGGTCCTCACCACCTCGCAGGACTGGTGGCCGGCCGACTTCGGCCACTACGGCGGCCTGATGATCCGGATGAGCTGGCACGCCGCGGGCACCTACCGCATCGAGGACGGCCGCGGTGGCGCCGGCGACGGCGGCCAGCGGTTCGCCCCGCTGAACAGCTGGCCGGACAACGCCAACCTGGACAAGGCCCGCCGGCTGCTCTGGCCGGTCAAGCAGAAGTACGGCCAGAAGATCTCCTGGGCCGACCTGCTGGTGCTCGCCGGCAACGTCGCGCTGGAGTCGATGGGCTTCAAGACCTTCGGCTTCGGCTTCGGCCGTGAGGACGTCTGGGAGCCGGAGGAGATCTTCTGGGGCCCCGAGGACGCCTGGCTCGGCGACGAGCGCTACGCCTCCGAGAAGGAGATGGTGGCCGGCGTCGGCGCGACCGAGATGGGTCTGATCTACGTCAACCCGGAGGGCCCGCGCGGCAACGCCGACCCGCTCGCGGCGGCGCACTTCATCCGCGAGACGTTCCGCCGAATGGCGATGAACGACGAGGAGACCGTCGCGCTGATCGCCGGCGGCCACACCTTCGGCAAGACCCACGGCGCGGGCCCCGCCGACCAGCACGTCGGCCCCGAGCCGGAGGCCGCGCCGCTGGAGGCGCAGGGTCTGGGCTGGCTCAGCACGTACGGCGAGGGCAAGGGCGGCGACACGATCACCAGCGGTCTCGAGGTGACGTGGACCGACAAGCCGACGCAGTGGTCCAACCGGTTCTTCGAGATCCTCTTCGGCTACGAGTGGGAGCTGACCACCAGCCCGGGTGGCGCCAAGCAGTGGGTCGCCAAGGACGCCGAGGCGATCATCCCGGACGCACACGACCCGTCGAAGAAGCACAAGCCGACGATGCTGACGACCGACCTGTCGCTGCGCGTCGACCCGGCGTACGAGAAGATCTCCCGCCGGTTCCTGGAGAACCCGGACGAGTTCGCGCTGGCGTTCGCCAAGGCCTGGTACAAGCTGCTGCACCGTGACATGGGCCCGGTCAGCCGCTTCCTCGGCCCGTGGGTGCCGGAGGCCCAGCTCTGGCAGGACCCGGTGCCGGCCGTCGCGCACGAGCTGGTGAACGACGCCGACGTCGCCGCGCTCAAGGCGAAGGTGCTGGAGTCCGGTCTCACCACCGCCCAGCTGGTCTCCACCGCCTGGGCCTCGGCCGCGAGCTACCGCTCCACCGACAAGCGCGGTGGCGCCAACGGCGCGCGGATCCGCCTGGAGCCGCAGCGCAACTGGGAGGTCAACCAGCCCGAGCAGCTCGCCACCGTGCTGGCGACGCTGGAGGGCATCCAGCAGGAGTTCAACGCCGCCGGCGGCGCCCAGATCTCCCTCGCCGACCTGATCGTGCTGGCCGGCTCGGCCGCTGTCGAGCAGGCGGCGCGCGACGCGGGCGTCGAGCTGACCGTGCCGTTCCACCCGGGGCGTACCGACGCCACCCAGGAGCAGACCGACGTCGAGTCGTTCCGGGTGATGGAGCCGCGCGCCGACGGGTTCCGCAACTACCTGCGGCCGGGCGAGAAGACCCAGCCGGAGGTGCTGCTCGTCGACCGGGCGTACATGCTGAACCTGACCGCGCCGGAGATGACCGTGCTGGTCGGCGGTCTGCGCGCGCTCGGCAACAACGTCGGCGGCGCGTCGCACGGCGTGCTCACCGAACGGCCCGGCGTGCTCACCAACGACTTCTTCGTCAACCTGCTCTCCCCGGGCACCCGGTGGAAGGCGTCGGAGTCCGAGGAGCACGTGTACGAGATCCGGGACCTGGCCACCGACCAGGTCAAGTGGACCGCCACCGCGGTCGACCTGATCTTCGGCTCCAACTCGCAGCTGCGGGCCCTCGCCGAGGTCTACGCCAGCGACGACGCGCGGGAGAAGTTCGTGCGTGACTTCGTCGCCGCCTGGACGAAGGTCATGGAGCTGGACCGCTTCGACCTGGCCTGATCCGCCGTCTCCGAGCGAGCCCCGGTCCGTCGCGCCGCGACGGACCGGGGCTCGTCCCGTGTCCGGCGGGTGTCGGGGATCAGCGGCGCACACCCGGCCCGCAAACGTTGGAAAATCTGCTCAGAAGTTGCGGTCGTCCCGCGAAGCGGTTTGTTTCGTCCCGAGCGTCGGGATCTCGGTCGAGCGCCGGATTGCTCGGTCCAGCGTGGATCGCCGCTGGTGGTCGGGGATCTGATCCCACTCGTGTTGCCTGCGGGTTTCGAAAACTTTGCCGCAAGCTCTTGCAAAGACTTTCATGGATGGCGCATCGTGTTCGCTACCCGGGACGGCCGCCCCACCCCCCGCTCACCCTTTCGAACCCACGGAAGAGGTCCCCCAACCATGCTTTCCGTCAGGCCACACCCCCGTGGCCGTGCCGGTCGCCTGCTGCTCGCCGCCGCGCTCGTCGCGGCGGCCGGCACGGTTGCCGTCGCGGCTGCCACCACCACCGCCGCACCCGCCCGCGCCGCCGTCGTACTCAACGACAGCGAGGTGACCGCCAACCTCTGGGAATGGAACTGGACCTCGGTCGCCGCCGCCTGCACCGACCACCTCGGACCGGCCGGCTACGGCGCGGTGCAGGTGGCACCGCCGCAGGAGTCGGTGAAGCTGCCCGCCAGCGCCGACGGCGCCTACCCGTGGTACGAGGTGTACCAGCCGGTGTCGTACAAGCTGGACAGCCGGTTCGGCAACCGCCAGCAGTTCGCCGCGATGGTCACCGCCTGCCACAACGCCGGTGTGCGCGTCTACGTCGACGCGGTGGTCAACCACATGGCCGGCACCAACAACCCGGCCGGTACGCGCGGCTACGCCGGCACCGAGTTCTCCGGCTACAGCTACCCGGCCGTGCCGTACGGCGACGGCGACTTCCACCGTCCCGGCGACAACTGCCCGACCGGCGGCGCCATCAACGACTGGAACAACGAGGCCCAGGTGACCAGCTGCGAGCTGCTGTCGCTGTCGGACCTGTACACCGAGAAGGAAGCGGTCCGGAACAAGATCGCCGCGTACCTCAACGACCTGATCGGGCTCGGCGTCGACGGCTTCCGGGTCGACGCGGTCAAGCACATCCGCAAGGACGACTTCGCGGCCATCCTCGGCAAGCTGAACAACACGGTCGTCGAGGGCCGGCGTCCGTACGTCGCGCAGGAGATCTTCGACGGGGCGAGCAACTCCGCGCTGCAGGCCCGCGCGTACATCGCCAACGGCGACGTGCTCGACTTCGCGTACGCCAAGGGCATCCGCTCGGCCTTCCAGGGCTCCATCTCGGCGCTGGCCAACGTGCCGAACTGGAACCTCGACGCGCCCGGCGCCAACGTCTTCGCCATGGTCACCAACCACGACCTGGAGCGCGACGGCGTGGTGCTGTCGTACAAGAACGGCACCGACTACGTGCTGGCCAACTACTTCGCGCTGGCCTACCCGCACGGCAAGCCGTCGGTCTACGACAGCTTCACCTGGTCCAACCGCAACCAGTCCCCGCCGCACGACGGCACCGGACGGGTCACCGACACGGTCTGCGGCGCCGCCTGGACCTGCCTGAGCCGCACCACCGGCGTCAAGGGCATGGTCGGCTGGGCCAACGCCGCCCGCCCGGTGAAGACCGTCTCGGACTTCACCACGGTGAACAGCAACGTGATCGGCTTCCACCGGGGCGACCGGGCGTGGATCGGCATCAACGACTCCGGCTCCGCCACCACCGCCACCTTCACCACCGGGCTCGCCGATGGCCGGTACTGCGACGTCATCTCCGGCGTCGCCACCGGCAGCGGCTGCACCGGCTCCACGGTGACCGTGTCCGGCGGCCGGGCCACCGTGACCCTCCCGGCCAACGACGCGGTCGCGATCCACGTGAACGCCCGGCCGGGCGCGAGCCCGTCCCCGTCGGCCTCCCCGACCGTGTCGCCCACCGTGTCGCCCTCGCCGACCGTGTCCCCCACGGTGAGCCCGGGTGACCGGATCGCCACCACGTTCACCGTCACCGCGAACCTGGCCGCCGGGCAGGACGTCCGCGTCGTCGGCAGCATCTCCGCGCTCGGGTCGTGGACGCCCGCGAGCGGCGTCAAGCTCACCGCGCAGGGCGGCGGCGTCTACCGTGCCACCGTCGACCTGCCCCGGTCCACCGCGGTGGAGTACAAGTTCGTCAAGCTGACCGCCGCCGGCGCGGTCACCTGGGAGTCCGGCGCCAACCGGACGCTCACCACGCCGGCCACCGGCACGTACGCGGTGACCGAGACGTTCCGCGGTGACACGGTCTCCACGGCTGTGGCCACCACGTTCTCCGTCACCGTGACCACCGCCTACGGGCAGAACGTGTTCGTCGTCGGCAACATACCGGCGCTCGGCGGCTGGAACCCGGCCGCCGCCGTCGCGCTCTCCTCGGCCGCGTACCCGGTCTGGCGGGCCACCGTCGACCTGCCCGCGAACACCGCTGTCGAGTACAAGTACGTCAAGAAGAACCCGGACGGGACGGTGACCTGGGAGTCCGGCGCGAACCGGACGCTCACCACGCCGGCCGGCGGCACCCGGGCCGTCACCGACACCTGGCGCTGACGATCGTGCGGCCCGTCCCCCTCACCCCTGGGGACGGGCCGCATCCGCGCCGGTCAGACCGCCGCGAACGACCAGACCTGGGCCGGGTTGCCGAACCCGGTGCAGCGGTAGATCTGGACCGTCGCGCCGTCGGCGTCCGATCCACTCCGCACGTCCATGCACCGGCCACCGACCTGCGACTTGATCTGGTGCACCCCCGCGAACGAGTTCGGGTCGACCGTCCACTTCATGCTCGACGTGCCGGTGCAGGCCCACTGCTGCAACGGCGTGCCGTCGGCGTTCACCCCGTTGCGGACGTCCACGCACATGCCGCTGAACTGGTTGACGAACGTGTAGGTGTCCCTGCCCACCGGCGACCAGCGCTGCACGGCCTGGCCGTCGCAGGTGCGCTGCACGACCCGGCCGCCGAGCGACGACGGGGCGCCGGACCGGTCCACCTCCAGGCACTTGCCGCTGCCGTAGTTGACGATGGCGTAGTGGCCGCTGGCGGCCTGTGCCGGCGGGCCGTACGCCACCCCGAACCCGGCGGCGAGCAGTCCCGCCGCCAGCACCCCGGCCGCTCTCTTCCCGATCATGGTGTCTCCCCTCGGAGTCGTGTCGTCGTCCCGGATCCGCCGGTGGTCACCGGCCGGACGACTGGGGAAGACGCTAGGGAGCCACGACGGCACCCGGATCCGGGTTCCTCCTAGTCGACGAGGCCGCGCGGGCACCCTGTCGGGTTCGCGTCGCGCCCGCCCGGACGGACCACACCGGCGGCTAGCGTGCGGTCATGGGCAGCGGTCCGGCGCCGGCCGGTGCCGTCGGCACGGCCACGGACACCGGTGATGACGCCCTGCTCGGGCGCGCCGACGAGTGCCGGCGGCTCGGCGCGCTGCTGGCCGACGCGGTCGACGGTCACGGCGGCGCCCTGGTGCTGCGCGGTGCGGCAGGCGTGGGCAAGACGGCGCTGCTGCAGCACTGTGCCGCCCGGTCCACCGGGATGCGGGTGCTGCACGCCACCGGCGCGCCGTTCGAGGCGGACCTGCCGTTCTCCGCGCTGCACCAACTGGCGCGGCCACTGCTGCACCGGCTCGGCGATCTGCCCGCGCAGCAGGCCGACGCGCTGCGTACCGTATTCGCCATCGACGGCAGTTCCCGTCCGGTCAACCGGCTCGCCGCGTACGTGGCGACGCTGAGCCTGCTCACGACGGCGGCCGAGGACACGCCGGTGCTCTGCCTGGTCGACGACGCGCACTGGATCGACCCGGCCTCCGCCGAGGCGTTGCTGTTCACCGCCCGGCGGCTGCTCGCGGACCGGGTCGCCGTCGTCTTCGCGGCCCGCGACGCCCCCGCGTTCCCCGCGCCCGGCCTGCCGGAGCTGCCGCTGACCGGTCTGGCACGCGACGACGCGATCCGGCTCGCCATGCGCGCCGGCCTGGACCGCCGGGTCGCCGCCGACCTGGCGGCGGCCACCGCCGGCAACCCGCTCGCGCTGACCGAGCTGCCGGCGACGCTGTCCGAGGAGCACCGCAACGGGTGGCTGCCGCTGCGGGAGCCTCTCGTGCTCGTCGAACGCATCGAGACGACCGTCCTGGCGCACGCCCGCGGGCTGCCCGACGACACCTGGCGTGCGCTCGTCGCCTGCGCGGTCACCGAGGTCACCACCCCGGCGCTGCTGGAGCGGATCCTGATGGCGGACGGGCTGCGCCTGGGCGTGCTGGACCCGGCGGTCGACGCCGGGCTGATCCGGGTGACCGACCGTGAGGTGACGTTCCGCCACCCGCTGACCCGCGCCGCGGTGCACTCGGTCGCCGGCCCCGGCCGGCGGCGGGCCGCCCACCTGGCGGTGGCCGCCGCGCTCACCGGCGACGACACCGCCGACCGCCGGGCCTGGCATCTCGCGGCCGCCACCACCGTGCCCGACGAGGGCGTCGCCGCGTTGCTGGCCGACTCCGCCGAGCGGGCGCAACGCCGGGGCGGCGTGGTGGCCGAGGCCCGCGCCTACGAACGGTCCGCCCGTCTCACCCCGGACCCGGACGTACGCGCGTCCCGGCTCGCCGCCGCGTCGCGCGCCTGGGCCAACGCCGGCGCGAGCCGGCACGCGATCACGCTGGGGGAGGAGGCGATCGGACTGACCCGGCGCGTCGACCTGCGCTGCCGGGTCAAGCCGTTGCTCGCCCACCTGGCGCAGCAGCACGGTGACACGGCGGGCGCCGAGGCGTACCTGGCCGACGCGCAGGCGTACGCGCAAGCGGATCCGCTCGGCGCGGCCCGGCTGATGAGCGCCCGCGTCAACCAGTTCTGGGCGCGGCTGGACGTCACCGGCATGGTGCCGCTGTGCGCGCGGGTGGCCGAGCTGGCCGCCGCGGACGCGGGCGCGACCTGGCCGAAGGGCCCGATCCGGCTGGCCGCGGCACAGGTGCTGGCCGGGCTGCCCGAAGGGGTCGCGTCGGCCCGTGCCCTGGTCGCCGCCTGCGCCGGCCACGCCGACGGCTCGGCGGCGGAGCTGGCCGAGGTGTTCTGCTGGCTCGGGGACCACGACACCGCGCGGGCGCTGCTGGAACCGGAGATCGACCGGGCCCGCGCCGCCGACGACGTGTTCCTGCTGGCGTACGCCCTGCCCCGGCTCGCCGGGCTGGAGTGGCGCACCGGCCGGCTGCACGCGGCGTACCAGGCCGCCGCCGAGGCGGTCCGGATCGCCGAGCAGGTGGCGCTTCCGGTGCTGCGGGCGGAGGCGCTGGCCGCGCTGGCCCTGGTGGAGGCGCTGCTCGGCGAGGAGCCGGAGGCGCTCGCGCACGTCGAGGACGCCCGCCGGCTCCTGCCGGGCGAGTTCCGGGAGATCGAGGTCCGGCTCCGCTACGCCACCGGAATCGCGGCGGCGGTGGGGGCGCGCTGGCAGGACGCCGTGACCGAGCTGGAACGGGTCCGCCGGGCCCAGCGCGACGGCGGCATCGCCGAACCGGGGTGGCTGCCCGTCGCGGCCGAGCTGGCCGAGGCGTACGCGCACCTGTCCGACCCGCAGCGGTCGGCGCGGCGGCTGCGCGACCTGGCCGGGGCCGGCGGTGCCGCCGCCCGCGCCGCCGCCGCGCGCGTCGAGGGCCTGCTCGCCGGCGAACCGGACCTGGACGAGGTCTTCGCGGCGGCGCTGGCCCGGTGCGATCCCGCCGTCGTCCCGCTGGAACGGGCCCGGACGCTGCTCAGCTACGGGCAGCGGCTGCGCCGGGCCCGGCGCCGCCGGGACGCGCGGGTCCAGTTGCACGCCGCGCTGCGGTTGTTCGAGGCGCTCGGCGCGCAGGGCTGGGCGCGGCGGTGCCGCACCGAGATCGACGCCACCGGCCGGCGGCCGCCCGAGCCCGGCGACCGGACCGTCGACCGGCTGACCGGCCAGGAACGCCTGATCGCCCTGCACGTGGCGGAGGGCCTGACGAACCGGGAGATCGCGGCCCGGGTCTTCCTGTCGCCGAAGACCGTCGAGTACCACCTCGGCAACGTCTACCGGAAGCTTCGGCTGCGCTCCCGGCCGGAGCTGATCCGCCACCTGTCCGGCCCGCCGGCCGCGGGCTGACGACCCGGCCGGGCGGCCGCCATTGCCGCGGCCAGGCACGCCACGGCGGCGAGTACCAGCGGCGGCCGGCCGCCGACCGCGACCGCCGCCGACCCGAGCGGGATGGCCAGCGTGATCGGGCCGAACATCACCGTGTTCGCAGTCCCGGCGACCCGCCCGAGCATCTCCCGCGGCGTGTACGTCTGCACGGCGGTGACCGCCGCGACGAGCGTCCACGGCAGACCGACGCCGATCACCACCGAGGCGGCGACCGTGCCCGGCCACCACGGCAGGCAGCGTCCCAGACAGCCGGCCGCGAACAGGACCGCGCCGGCGACCCCCACCGTGATCTCGCCGTGTCGGCGGACGAGCCGGCCGACGACCAGCCCGGCGAGCAGCGATCCGCCACCCTGCGCGCCGGCCAGCACGCCGAGGAAGGTGGACGGCAGCCCGAGGCCGGTCACCACCACGTCGTACAGCGCCGCGGTGGTGAAGCCGGACATCGCGATGGACGCCGCCGCGAGCGCCACCGGCACGCGTACCGCCCGCCGGGCCAGGAGCGCGGTCAGCCCGGCCCGCAGCCCCACCGCGGGTGCGGTCGGGGGAGCGGACGCCGCCCGGGCCAGGCGTAACGCGCCGTACAGGGCGGCCACGAGCACCGGTACGACGGCGGCGAGCACCGCGACGACGTGCCCGCCCCGCCACGCGTACAGGCCCGCCCCGGCCAGCGGCGCCACCAGCTTCACGCCCTCCTGCGCGCTCGACCGCCAACCGTTGACGTCGGCCAGCCGGGCCGGGGGGAGCGCGGCGGGCAGCAGCGCGGTCTCGCCGGCGTCGACGAGCACGTATCCGATCCCGTAGGCGAGCGAGACGGCGTAGATCAGCCACGCCTGGCCGGGCCCGCGCACCGCCAGCAGGCTCAGCAGCGTGCCGGCGAGAGCGAGGTTGACGCCGACCACCAGGGGACGCCGGGGGACCCGGTCGAGCAGGCCGCCGAGCCAAGGGCCGGCCAGCGTCGGGGCGTAGACGCAGAGCCCGGCGAGCGCGGCGAGCCCCGTCGAGCCGGTCAGGTCCAGGAGCCAGATGCCGCACACCAGGGCCATGGCGCTGCCGCCGAGGCCGGACAGCAGCGAGACGGCCACGAACAGGACGGCGTTGCGGCGCATGGGTCCCCCGAGAGTTGAGCCTGGAGGACTCATCCTCGGGACCTGAGCCGGGGCGTGGCAACACTTCGGGGCTACGTCAATGTGTTGTTGACAGTGTCGCCGTGATGCGCCCGGCGGCGTCGCGTACCGGAGGCGGCAGCCGGAGTCCGGCCCCGGCGAGATCGTCGGCGAGGTGCGCGGCCAGCGCGTACAGCGGCCCGGCGGGGGCGTCGAGCGCGAGCGCGCAGGTGCGGCGCGTCAACGCCGCGCGGGGGAAGCGCCCGTCCCACGCGCGGTCCGTCTCGATCCAGCGGCGCAGGTCGGCGACCGCCGCCCGCAGCACGGGCAGGTCGGGGGAGCCGGCCGGGTCGAGCCGGGTCACGCGGGCCCGCCGGGCCGCCGCGAGACGCTGCCGGCGCTGCTCGGCGGCCTGCCGGCTGCCCAGGCCCAGCGCCCGCGCGATGTCGGCCCAGGTGGCGCCGTCGTGCCGGGCCCGGTCGATCAGGTCCAGCTCGCGGTCGTCCAGCCGGACCCGGGTCGCGGCGATCTCGGACAGGCCGGCCAGGCTCACTCGTCAACGCTACATTGACACGGGCCCGAGAAGGTCAGCCCTCCGGCCGTCGCGCGGCAAACCGGGCCGGTGTCTCAGCGCGGCGGCGAGACGTACAGGCCCGTCCGGCAGCCGGTCTCGCCCGGCTCCAGCCAGATCCGGTCGTACCCGGGGGATTCGATCTTCCCGGCCGGGGTGCGGACGAGCAGGAGGCAGTCCCGTTCGGCCGGTACGCCGACGGCGGCGACGAGCGCGCCCTCGTGCACCGTCGTGTCGACGGTGATCCAGTCCTGCGGGAACGCCGCCCGCACCGCGCCGGCAAGGGTGTCCGGGGTGGCGGTACGCAGCACGGCGGTGAGCCGCTGCCGCCCGTCCTCGGGCACCTTCGGCACCGGCGCGGCGGTGGGTGGCGAGGGCGCGGCCCCGCTCGGACAGTCGATCTCGTGGTACGTCGTGTAGCGGTAGAGCTGGAACTCGTACCGGTAGCAGCGGGTGGCGTCGCCGGCGCTGTTGCTCGCGCCGCCGACCGACACCGGCGGTCGTTCCGGCACCGTCACCACGAACCGCACGTCGACGGTGGCCCGCTCGTCTCTGGCGGTGCGGCCGGACCAGGCCAGGGCCTCCCGCCGGACGGTCTCGTCATCGCTCAACGCGGTGCCCTGCGGCTGCTGGACGATCTCGGCCGCCGCGATCGACCCGGCGTCGCGGACCCGGTTGCGGTGCCCGAGCTCCATGTTGAGCTGCTTCGCCTCCGCCGCCGCGACGTCGCGCGCCAGTTCGTCGCCGCTCTCCTCGCCGAATCCCCTTCCGCATCCGACCGACGCGAGCAGGAGCACCGCGAGCGCCCAGCGGACCGGCCGGTGACGGGACGGGGGTGTCGGGCCGGCGGCGCTGCGTGTCCGGTTCACCGCACGGACGTTACCGACGAGTCGGACGCCGCGCTGCCCCGTACCGCGGGGGCCGTTGGTCCCGGGTCCGACAGGCCCTCGGCCCTGCGAGCCGCGCCCGCGCACCCGGCATGCTGGGAGTGCCCGGCGCGGGCGGTGACGACATGGAGGGCAATGTGGTGATCAACGGCGGGCAGGGCACGGTGACGCCCACCGAGATCTCTCCGGCCCCCGCGACCGGGCTCGGCTCGGCCGAGGCGGCCGCCCGGCTGCGCGCCGACGGGCCGAACACGGTGGCCGCGCCACGCAAGCGCGGGCTGGCCGGCCGGATCTTCCGTCAGCTCACCGATCCGCTGGTGGCGCTGCTGCTGGCCGCCGCCGTGGTGACCACGCTGCTGCGCGACTACCCCGACACCGCGGTGATCGTGCTGGTCGTCCTGATCAACACGGCGATCGGCGTGGTGCAGGAGGTACGCGCCGACCGGGCGGTGGCGGCGCTGGACCGGCTCGCGGCGCCGACCGCGCGGGTGGTCCGCGACGGCCGTGACCTCGTGCTCCCCGCCGCCGACCTGGTCCGGGGCGATCTGGTCCGGCTGGAGGCCGGCGACGTGGTGCCCGCCGACCTGGACCTCACCGACGCGGTACGGCTCAGCCTGGACGAGTCGGCGCTCACCGGTGAGTCGGTGGCGGTGACCCGGGTCGCGGGGGAGGAGGCGAGCGCCGGCACGGTGGTCACCACCGGCCGCGCCACCGGGACCGTGGTACGCACCGGCGCGGCGAGCGCGCTGGGCCGCATCAGCGCCCTGGTCGCGGCGACCCGCCCGGCGCCCACCCCGCTGCAACGCCGCCTGTCCTCGCTCGGCCGGGTGCTCGGGCTGACCGCCGTGGTGCTCTCCGGGCTGGTCTTCGCACTCGGCGTGTTCGACGGACGCCCGGTCACGCAGATGGCGGTCACCGCGGTGAGCCTCGTGGTGGCGGCCGTACCGGAGTCGCTGCCCGCCGTCGTCACGCTCGCGCTCGCCCTGGGCGCACGCCGGATGGCCGGCAGCCGGGCCATTCCCCGGCGGCTGCACGCGGTGGAGACCCTCGGGTCGGTCACCGTGATCGCCTCCGACAAGACCGGCACGCTCACCGAGGGCCGGATGGCGGTGCAGCACGCGGTCGTGCCCGGCCGCGACCGCTACGCCGTGACCGGCACCGGCTACGCGCCCGACGGCGAGGTGCGCCACCGGGGCGAGCCGGTGAGCGCCCCGGACGAGCTGCGCGCCCTCGCCCGCGCCGGGCTGCTCTGCAACGACGCCACGCTGACCCCGCCGACCGGCGAACGGCCGGAGTGGACAGCGATCGGCGACCCGCTGGAGGCCGCGCTCGTCACGTTCGCGGCCCGCTGCGGTCTGGACCCGGAGACCACCCGCGAGGCCTGGCCCCGGGTCGCGGAGGCCCCGTTCGACCAGGACCTGCGCCGGATGACCACCGTGCACCGCCGCTGCGACGGGCGCTACCTCGTGGTCTGCAAGGGCGCGCCGGAGAACCTGCTGGCCCCGCCGCTGATGGACGCCGGCGCCGAGGAGCTGGCCGAGCTGACCGATGCCGCGCACCGGCTCGCCGCCGAAGGGCTGCGGGTGCTGGCGGTGGCCTCGGCCGTGGTCGACACGCTGCCGGACCCGGCCCGGCCGACCGGCCTGCGCCCGCTGGGCCTGGTCGCGGTCGGCGACCCGCTGCGCACGGCGGCACCCGGCATCGCGGCGGGCTTCGAGCAGGCCGGCATCCGGCTGGTCCTGATCACCGGCGACCACCCGGCGACGGCCGCCGCCATCGGCGGCCGGCTCGGGCTCTGGCGCGACGGCGACCCGCTCGCCAACGGCGACGACGGCGACCCGGGCGGCGCCCACCCCGACACCCGGGTGTACGCGCGGACCCAGCCGGAGCAGAAGCTCGACATCATCGCCGGCCTTCAGGACCGGGGACACGTCGTGGCGATGACCGGCGACGGCGTCAACGACGCCCCGGCGCTGCGCCGGGCGGACATCGGCGTGGCGATGGGCGGCGGCACCGAGGTAGCCCGGCAGGCCGCCGACCTGGTGCTCGTCGACGACGACCTGACCACCGTGGCGACCGCCATCGGCGAGGGCCGCCGGATCTACGACAACATCCGCCGGTTCCTGCGCTACGCGCTCGCCGGCGGGGTCGCCGAGATCGCGGTGATGCTGCTCGGACCGCTGGTCGGCCTGCCGGTGCCGCTGCTGCCGGCGCAGATCCTCTGGATCAACCTGCTTACCCACGGCGTACCCGGGGTGGCGCTGGGCGCGGAGCCGGCCGAGCCGGGCACGCTGCGCCGCCGTCCCCGCTCGCCGCAGGAGTCCGTGCTCGGCGGCGGCCTCGGCCGGGACGTGCTGGTCACCGGCGCGCTCATCGCCGCGGCGACGCTCGGTGCCGGCGTGTGGGCCGCCGCGGCGGACCGGCCGTGGCAGTCGGTGGTCTTCGTGGTGCTCGGCCTCGCCCAGCTCGGCGTGGCGCTGGCCGTCCGCGCGACCCGGGCGCCCGGCTCGCGGGAGCACAACCGCGCCCTGCCGGTGGCGGTCGCGATCTCCGCGGTCCTCCAGGTCGCCGGCGTGCTGCTGCCGCCGCTGCGCGAGCTGCTCGGCACGTCCCCGCTGAGCGCGCTCGACCTGCTCGCCTGCGCCGCGATCGGCGTCCTGCCCGGGCTGGTGCTGCGGCTGACCCGCCGCTCCGGCACGGCCGACGGGACCGACGGCCCTCGCGCCGGGACCCAGGACCCTGCCCGGCCGGCCGCCGGACGGGCAGGCTGAGGACAGTGAAGGAGGCGTCATGACAATCCACTCGCAGGCCCCCGTCGTGGTGGGCGTGGACGGATCGGCCACCGCCCTGGACGCGGTCCGGGTCGCCGCCCGCGAGGCCGCCGACCGGAACCGGCCGCTGCAGGTGGTGCACGCGTTCATCTGGCCGCTGACCCGCGCGCCGCTCACCCCGGCCCCGGGCGCGCCCGCCGGCGCCGGCCTGCGCAACCAGGCCGAACGGTGCGTCGCCGAGGCGGTCGCCGAGGCCGGCAAGGTCGCGCCGGACGTACCGGTCACCGGCGTGGTGGTCGACGGCGCGCCGGCCGCGGTGCTGGTCGCCGAGTCCCGCGACGCCGCGCTGATCGTGCTCGGACACCGCGGCCTGGGCGGATTCGCCGGCCTGCTCATCGGCTCGGTCACGCTCCAGGTGTCCGCCCGCGCCCACTGCCCGGTGCTGGTGACGCGCGGCGAGGCACGCGCCGACGGCCCGGTCGTGGTCGGCGTGGACGGCTCCGAGCTGTCCACCGCGGCGGTCGGGTTCGCGTACGAGGAAGCCGCCCGCCGGGGCGCCTCGCTGATCGTGGTGCACGCCTGGCTGTACCCCACCCCGATGGGTCCCGGCGACATCCTGCCCCTGGTGTACGACCCGGAGGCGCTCGCCGAGGAGTCCCGGCGCGTCGTCGCCGAGTCTGTCGCCGGCTGGTCGCAGCGTTACCCCGACGTGCCGGTGCGGCAGCGGTCGATCCGCGGTGCCCCGGCCCGGGTGCTGGTCGAGGAGTCGAAGGACGCCCAGCTGGTGGTGGTCGGGGCGCACGGCCGTGGCGCGTTGGGCGGGCTGCTGCTCGGCTCGGTCAGCCACGCGGTGCTGCACCACGCCCACTCGCCGCTGGTGATCGTCCGCGACGCCGCCTGACTCCGCGACAGCGCCTGACGCCGCGACGGCGTCAGGCGCGGCGGACCGTGGTGAGGTCGGCCAGCCCGGAGATGGTCAGCAGCGGCTCCAGCAGCGGACCGGCGACCAGCGCGATCCGGTCGGCGTGCGGGAACAGCGCGGCCAGCCCGGCGCTGTCCAGGTACTCGACCTTCGTGAGGTCCACGACCAGGGGTTCGCCCTCGGGCCGTACCCCCTCGGCCAGCGCGTCGGCGAACGAGGACGCGTTGCTCATGTCGATCTCGCCGACGGCGGTCAGCACGCGGACGCCGTCGGGACGGTCGCTCGTGGTGAGAGTCAGGGACGCGCTCATGCGGTGATCCTCGCCTGCATGTCGACGGTGGTGCCGGTCGCTCCCGGGGTGACGCTGATGCTGTCCATCAGCGCGCGCATGAGCACGAGCCCCCGGCCGCGGTGCGGATCGGGGGGTTGCTCGCGCTCCCGCCAGTGACCGCTGTCGGTCACGCTCAGGCGCAGGTTGTTCGCGGTGGCGGCGGCGCGCAGCCGGATCCGCCCGCCGGGGTTGTCGCGGTGCCCGTGCTCGATCGCGTTGGCGCACGCCTCGCCGGCCGCCACCAGGATGTTGTAGGCGTGGGCCGGGGCCAGCCCGCAACGGTCCAGCCATCCTCGCAGCGCGGTACGCACCTCGGCCAGCCGCGTCGACTCGGCCGGGAACTCCAGCTCCAGCGGCCCGGGATGGCGGTAGAGCAGCAGCGCCACGTCGTCGTGGTAGCCGCCGTCGGGCGTGAGCCGATCCATGATCTCGGTGGCGAGCACCTCCACCGGCGCGTGGTGGCCCTGCTGGATGGCGTCGGTGGCGCGGGCGATGCCGACGGTGATCGGCTGGCGGCGGCGTTCCACCAGGCCGTCGGTGTAGAGCATCAGGGTGGCGCGCGGCGGCACGGTGGCCTCCGCCTCCGGTCGTTCCTCACCCGCGCGGACGGCCAGCGGCCGGGACCGGCCGTGCTGCAGGAGCTGGGGAGTGCCGTCGGCGCCGACCACGATGGCCGGCGGGTGACCGGCGCTGGAGTAGCGCATCAGGCCGGTGACCGGGTCGAGGACGCCGCAGAAGACGGTGGCGCAGGACGCGCCGGGAAGCAGCGCGGCGAACCGGTCCAGCGCCGCCAGCGTCCGGGCCGGGCTGGGGTCCTGCAACAGCAGGGCGCGGCACGCGCTGCGCAGCTGCCCCATCACGGTGGCGGCCCGCAGCCCGTGTCCCACGCAGTCGCCGACGACGATGCCGATGCGCCCGTCCGGCAGCTCCACCGTGTCGTACCAGTCGCCGCCGACCTTCAGCGGCACCGCGGCGGGGGCGTACCGCACGGCGAAGCCGGCGGGCAGTTGCGCCGGGCCGAGGATCGCGCGTTGCAGGGCCAGCGCGGTCTCCCGCTGCTGGTCGATCTGGTGCACCCGGTGCAGCCCCTGACCGATGTGGCCGGCCAGCAGCGCCAGCAGGGTCTGGTCCTGCTCGGTGAAGGGCCGCTTCTCGCCCAGGTCGATCCAGAGCGCCATGGTGCCGTGCGGGTGCTCGACTGCGATGCCGGCGCCGTGCCGGCGTGTCGCCACCGGCGTCAGCAGCGGGGTGTCGCGCAGCGCGAGCAACGCCTGCCGGCGTTTGGCGGGCAGCGTCGCCCACCGGGCCGCCGGGTCGGTGCCGGTCACGTCGGGGGTGGGCAGGTCACCGAAGACGGCGGTGAGCACGCCCGCGGCCCGCCACAGCTTGCGCAGCTCGTCCAGCACGCCGTGCAGCGCGTCGGCGAGGTCGTCGGCCCGGGACAGGCGCATGCCGAGCCCGGCCAGGGCGGTCTCCCGCTGGACCGCGTAGTGCTCGGCGGTGACGTCACGGAACGTGCCCACGATCATCCGCCGGCCGCTGTCCGGGTCGTCCACCTGGTTGAACGCGGCAGAGATCCAGATCCGGTGCCCGTCGCGATGGGTCACCGGTACGGTGTAGGTGCCGCGGGACTGGCCGACCAGCCTCGAGAACGCGGCGGCCACCTGACGGTGCGCGTCCGGTTCGGCCTCCTGGTCCGGCCACCACGGCTGTACCGGCGGATAGGGCAGGCCCTCGGTCCCGTAGCCGAGGACGTCGGTGAACGCCGCGTTGATCTCGACCACGGCGCCGTCCTCGTCGCAGACGAAGAACGCCTCCTGCAGCGAGTCGACGAGCGCGGTGCGCCAGCGCGCGTGGTGGTTGCGCAGCCGCGCCAGCTCCACGTTGGCGCGTACGCGGGCCAGCAGCTCGGCGGCCGGGAACGGCTTGACCAGGTAGTCGTCGGCGCCGGCCTCCAGCCCTTCGATCGAGGCCTCCTGGCCGGCGCGGGCGGACAGCAGCAGCACCGGCGTGCCGGCCGTACGGGGATCGGCGCGCAGCGCGGCCACCAGTTGCAGGCCGTCGAGCCGGGGCATCATCACGTCGCTGACCACCAGGTCGGGCGTCTGCGCGCGGGCGGCGTCCAGCGCGGCACGCCCGTCGGCGACCGTGTGCACCTCGTGTCCGGCCGAGCGCAGCAGCCGGGTGAGGTACTCCCGCATGTCGGCGTTGTCGTCGGCCACCAGGACGCGGGCCGGCGCGCCGCCGGGCAGCGGATGCACCGGGCCGTCCGTGGCGGCGGGCCCGTCCTCGCCGACGACGGCGCCCGGGTCGGCGGGCAGCCAGCGCAGCGCCTCCTGCACGAACGGCTCGGCCGACCCGGGCGCCCGGCCGGCGCCGGCCGGGGTGAGCGCGTCGGCGGGCAGGTGGGCGGCGCCGAACGGCAACCGGACGGTGAAGGTGGTGCCGCGGCCCACAGTGCTGTCCGCGTCGATGTCGCCGCCGTGCAGCGAGACCAGTTCCTTGACCAGGGCGAGGCCGATGCCGCTGCCCTCGCCGGAGCGGGACCGGGCGTTCTCGATGCGGTGGAACCGCTCGAACAGGCGCGGCATCTCCTCGGCCGGGACGCCGATGCCGGTGTCGGAGATCCGCAGCACGGCCATCCCGTGCTCGGCGTCCATCCGCACCCGCACCGTCCCGTCGAAGGTGAACTTCAGCGCGTTGCTGAGCAGGTTGAGCACCACCTTCTCCCACATGCCCCGATCCACGTGCACCGGCTCGGGCAGGGGCGCGCAGTCGACCTCGAAGGAGAGGCCGGCGCGCTCGATCGCCGACCGGAAGACGCTGGCCAGGTCGGAGGTCACCGCGGCCAGATCCACCGGCTCGTAGCGGGCCTGCATCCGGCCCGCCTCGATGCGGGAGAAGTCGAGCAGGCTGTTTACCAGCTTGCCCAGGCGCAGCCCGTTGCGGCGGATGACGTCCAGCTCCGTGCGGACCCGCTCGTCGGCGTCGTGCAGCCGGCCGCGCAGCTCGTCCACCGGCCCCATGATCAACGTGAGCGGGGTGCGGAACTCGTGACTGATGTTGGAGAAGAAGGCGGTCTTGGCGCGGTCCAGCTCGGCGAGCTCCTCGGCCCGCCGCTGCTGCGCCTGGTAGCTGCGGGCGCTCGCGATTCCGGTCGCCAGGTGCCCGGCGGTCAGCTCCACGAAGCCGCGGTAGCCGTCGTCCAGCGCCCGGTAGCGGTTGAGTCCCGCCACCAGGAACCCGTACGGCGCGCCGCCCTGCTGCCGTAGCGGCACCAGCAGGGCCTCGGCCGGCGGGGCGGGCCATACACCCGCGGGCAGGTCCGCGAAGGCCGGGCCGTCGAGCGTCACCCGTACCGGGTCGCCCTCGGTGAGGGCGCCGGCCGGCCACGGGGCGGCGGGGTCGGTGAGGGACAGCGTGGCCGGGGCCGCCGGGTGACCGGCCGGCAGCCCGGTCGCCTCCGCCAGCCGGGCGTCGCCGTCCTGGTCGTACAGGTAGGTGAGCGTGAACGGCAGGTCCTGCGGGTTGCGGGCCAGCTGGCGGCTGACGAACGTGAGCGTCTCCTGCTCGGTGCGGATGACGCTCGGGTCCGAGCCGAGGTCGCGCAGCGTGGCCATCCGCCGCTCGCCGATGACCCGCTCGGTGTCCTCGCTGACCACGCAGAGCATCCCGACGAGGCTGCCGTCGTCGTCGCGCAGCGGGCTGTAGGAGAACGTGTGGTACGTCTCCTCCCGGTAGCCGGCCCGCTCCAGGAACAGCAGCAGCCCCTCGTCCCAGGTCGCCTCGCCGGTGCGCAGCACGGTGTCGACGCGGGGACCGATGTCGTCCCAGATCTCGGTCCACACCTCGTTCGCCGGGCGGCCCAGCGCCCAGGGGTACTTGCGGCCGAGCGTGTCCCGCCGGTAGGCGGCGTTGCAGAAGAACGTGAGCTGCGGTCCCCAGGCCATCCACATCGGGAACCGGGAGGACAGCAGGATCCGCACCGAGGTCCGCAGGCTCTGCGGCCAGGTGTCCGGCGGCCCGAGCGGGTGCGCGGACCAGTCGACGCGCGCCAGGTCCGGCCCGATCTCGCCGTCGACGGCGAAGACGTCGGCGCGCGTATGCGGGTCGGTGTCAGCGCCGCTCATCGCCCGAGTCTCCCCCACCCCGTCCGATCCCGCTCGTCCGGGCCGCGTCGCGGCCTCGTGATCGCTTCTTGCCCCGTCGCGCCCCCGGCACTCCACCCGGGGCGGGGAGATCTGACTCACGTGACGGCAGCGGGTCAGGGCAGGGGTTCGTGGTGCGGCAAAACGAAAGGCTGCGGCATAACGAAAGGCAAGGAGACAGATCTCCTTGCCACTATCAATGTATATCGCACCCCCGGTCTTGCCGCAAGGCCCCGGTGATGCCGCAGAATCATCGGCCGATGCGGGTTGAGCTGCGAAAACGGGGGCACGGCATGACCGGACGGTACGTGTGGCAACTGCACGAGGTGGACGAGGCGCGGATCGCCGCGGTCGGCGGCAAGGGCGCGCACCTGGGGGCGCTGACGCGGATCGACGGGGTGCGCGTACCCAGGGGTTTCTGTGTGACGACGGACGCCTTCCGGCTGGTGGCGCGGACGCCGGCGCTGGCCGGCCCGCTGGACCGGCTGGCCCGCGCGGACGCGGACGACCCGGCGGCGCTGCGCACGGCCGCCGCCGAGGTCCGTCGCGCCGTCGAGCGGACCGCCCTGCCCGGCGACGTCGCGGCGGCGGTCACCGCCGCGCTGGCCGCGCTCGGGGCGGACGCCGCGTACGCGGTGCGCTCCAGCGCTACCGCGGAGGACCTGCCGGATGCCTCGTTCGCCGGCCAGCAGGACACCTACCTCAACGTGGTCGGCGCGGCCGAGGTGCTGCGGCACGTCAGCCGCTGCTGGGCCTCGCTGTTCACCGACCGGGCGGTGACCTACCGTCGGCGCCACGGCATCGACGACCGCGCCGTGGACATGGCGGTGGTGGTGCAGCGGATGGTCTTCCCGGACGCCGCCGGGGTTCTGTTCACCGCCGACCCGGTCACCGGCGACCGGCGGGTGGTCTCGGTGGAGGCGGGCTTCGGGCTGGGCGAGGCCCTGGTCTCCGGCCTGGTGAACCCGGACGTGTTCACGGTGCGCGACGGCGCTGTCGTCGGCCGGCGGATCGGCGCGAAGTCACGGGCCGTGCACGCGGCGCCCGGCGGCGGCACCCGGCAGGCGCCCGTCGACCCGGCGCGGCAGGCCCAGCCGGCGCTGACCGACGCGCAGGCGGTACGCCTCGCCGCGCTGGGCCGGCGGATCGAGGCGTACTTCGGCTGCCCGCAGGACGTCGAGTGGGCGGTGACCGGGGACGACGTCCACATCCTGCAGAGCCGGCCGATCACCACGCTGTTCCCGGTGCCGGCTGCCGCCGCCGACGGGACGTTCCACGTCTACCTGTCGGTCGGCCACCAGCAGATGATGACCGACGCGATGAAGCCGCTGGGCCTGTCGATGTGGCGGCTGACCGCCATGGCGCCGATGCACGAGGCGGGCGGCCGGCTGTTCGTCGACGCCACACCGCACCTGGCCACCCCGGCGGGCCGTACCGCGTTCCTGGGCATGATCGGCCGGGCCGACCCGCTCACCCGGGACGCGCTGGAGACGGTCCTCGCCCGCGACGTCGTACCGGCCGCGCCGGACCCGGCCCCGGCCGGCCCGCCCGCGGATGGGCCGCCACCGCCGATCGACACCGATCCGGCGATCGTCACCGGCCTCGTCGCGCGCAGCCGGGAGTCCCTCGCCGCCCTGCGCCGCGACATCGAGGGCCGCAGCGGACCGGAGCTGTTCGACTTCCTGATCGAGGCGTTCGCCGAGCACAAGCGGGTGCTCACCGATCCGGTGAGCGCCCAGGTGATCATGGCCGGGATGCAGGCCGCCTGGTGGCTCAACGACAAGCTGGGGGAGTGGCTCGGCGAACGCGACGCCGCCGACACGCTCACGCTGTCCGCGCCCGGCAACGTCACCGCCGAGATGGGGCTGGCGCTGCTCGACGTGGCCGACGTGATCCGGCCGTACCCCGAGGTGGTGGCGTTCCTGCGCGACCACGCCGACGACGGGTTCCTGGACGAGCTGCCGAAACTCCCCGGCGGCGCGCAGGCGCGGGCGGCCGTCGAGGGCTACCTGGACCGGTACGGCATGCGCTGCGTCGGCGAGATCGACATCACCCGGCCACGGTGGAGCGAGCGCCCGGCCACGCTCGTGCCGCTGATCCTGGACAACGTCCGCACCTTCACCCCGGGCGCGGCCGCGCGCCGCTTCGCCCAGGGCCGGGAGCGGGCCGAGGCGAAGGCCCGGGAGGTGCTGGACCGCCTGCGCGCGCTGCCCGACGGTGAGCGCAAGGCCGCCGAGACGCAACGCATGATCGACCGGGTACGCACGTTCGCCGGCTACCGCGAGTACCCCAAGTACGACATCGTGAGCCGCTACGCCGTCTACAAGCAGGCGCTCATGGCCGAGGCGGACCGGCTGGCGCGCGCCGGTGTGCTCGCCGGTCCGGAGGACGTCTTCTACCTCACCTTCGACGAGTTCCGCGAGGTCGCGGCCACCGGGCGGGCCGACGCCGGGCTGATCCGGCGGCGCCGCGAGGAGTTCCGGGCGCACCAGGCGCTCACCCCGCCCCGGGTGCTCACCTCCGACGGGGAGGCCCTCGACGGCTCGTACCGGCGCGACGACGTGCCCCCGGGCGCCCTGGCCGGGCTGGCGGTCTCGGCCGGCGTGGTCGAGGGGCGGGCGCGGGTCGTGACGGACCTGACCCGGGCCGACGTGGAGCCGGGCGACATCCTCGTCACCGCGTACACCGACCCGAGCTGGACGCCGCTGTTCGTCGCAGTCGCCGGACTGGTGACGGAGATCGGCGGCCTGATGACCCACGGCGCGGTGATCGCCCGCGAGTACGGCCTGCCCGCGGTGGTGGCGGTGCCGGACGCGACCCGGCTGATCCCCGACGGCGGGCGGATCCGGGTGCACGGCACCGACGGGTACGTCGAGCTGCTGTCCTGACCGGCGCGGCATGCTCGATGATGGAGGTCCGGCGAGCGGGGAGGCGCGATGCGGATCGGGGAGCTGTCGGCGCGTACCGGGGTCAGCGCCCGGTCCATCCGGTACTACGAGCAGCAGGGCCTGCTCGCCGCCCTGCGCACACCGAGCGGCCAGCGGGTCTTCGCCGAGTCGGCGGTGGACCGGGTCCGGCTCATCCAGCGGCTGTTCGACGCCGGGCTGAGCAGCCGCCGGATGGCCGAGCTGCTGCCCTGCGTGACCGATCCGGAGATCCGCACCTCGTGGCTGACCGACCGGCTGCGCGAGGAACGGGCCCGGATGACCGCCGAGATGGCACGGCTCGCGCACGCCGTCGCGGTGCTCGACGACGTGGTGGCCGACATGACGGTGACCGAGGACACCCGGGATCCGGCCGCCTGAGCGCTTGCAGTTGACACCGGTGTCAACTCCTAGCGTCGGGGCATGAACGCGACACTGGACACCGCATCGCCGGTGACGCCGCTGCTGGAGCCGGTCACCGTCGCCGGCCTGTCGTTGCCGTCCCGCTTCGTGATGGCGCCGATGACCCGCAACCGCGCGCCGGGCGGCGTGCCGACGCCGGAGATGGCCGAGTACTACCGGCGCCGCGCCGCGGCGGGTGTCGGCCTGATCGTCACCGAGGGCGTGCTGGTGGACCATCCCAGCGCCGGCCACGAGGACACCGTGCCACGGATGACTCCCGGCGCGGCCGAGGCCGGCTGGCGCGGCGTGGTCGAGGCGGTGCACGCCGCCGGCGGCCGGATCGCCGCGCAGCTGTGGCACCTGGGCAGCCTGCGCGAGCCGGTGGACGGCGCTTCGGCGTGGACCCCCTCGGGGGTACGCGAGCCGGGCCGCCCCGCGCCGCACGCGATGACCGCCGCCGACGCGGACGTCCTGCTGGCGGCGTACGCGGACGCGGCAGGGGTGGCGGTCCGGGCCGGGTTCGACGCGGTCGAGATCCACGCCGCGCACGGTTACCTGCTGGACGAGTTCCTGTGGCCGTACACGAACCGCCGGACCGACGCGTTCGGTGGCTCCCCGGCGCGGCGGGCGGCGTTCCCGGCGGCCGTGGTCCGCGCGGTGCGCGAGCAGGTCCCGGCACACCGGCCGGTGATCGTGCGGTTCTCCCAGTTCAAGGAGCGGGCGTTCGACGCGCGGATCGCCGAGACCCCGGCCGAGCTGGCGCGGATCCTCGGCGCGTTCGCCGAGGCCGGCGCGGACGTGCTGCACGCCTCGCAGCGTCGCTTCTGGGAGCCGGCGTTCCCCGGCTCGCCGCTGAACCTGGCCGGCTGGGCGAAGCGTCTCACCGGTCTGCCGTCGATCACCGTCGGCTCGGTCGGGCTGCGCCGGGACTTCCTGCGCGCGGGCGGCCCGGAGTCGGTGGCGGGCCTGGCCGCGCGGCTGGCGGACGGGGAGTTCGACCTGGTCGCGCTGGGCCGCGCGCTGCTCGGCAACCCGGCCTGGGTGACGCACGCCGCGGCCGGCCGGCTGGACGAGATCGTCGACTACCGCAAGGCGCACGAGGACGTCTATCCGTAGGCGCCAGGGGTTGACGCCGGGGGATGTTATCGCTCACAGTCGATGGCAGGGCATGAGCGCCGCAAGGCTCACCGGGCGAGCCGCGCTGGTCGTACCCCGACACCGTCACCGGACGCGGAGTCGGGGGAGTCGCACCACCACCATCGCGTAACCCCCGGAAGAGGAATCCGCATGAGACGAAAGAGAGCCTTGCTGACCACCGGCATCCTGGCCGGCGCGCTCGCCGCCGGCATGGCGGTGGCCCTGGCGCCGGCCGCGAGCGCCGGCACCACGCTGCGCGCGGCGGCGGCCGAGAAGGGCCGTTACTTCGGCGCCGCGGTCGCCACCAACAAGCTGTCCGACAACACGTACGCCACGGTGCTGAACCGCGAGTTCAACTCCGTGGTGGCCGAGAACGAGATGAAGTGGGACGCCACCGAGCCCCAGCAGGGGCGGTTCAACTACAGCGGTGGCGACCGGCTGGTCAGCCACGCCCGCGCGAACGGGATGTCGGTGCGCGGGCACGCGCTGCTCTGGCACCAGCAGCAGCCGTCGTGGGCGCAGGGCCTGTCCGGCAGCGCGCTGCGCAACGCCGCGATCAACCACGTCACCCAGGTCGCCACCCACTTCCGGGGGCAGATCTACGCCTGGGACGTGGTGAACGAGGCGTTCGCCGACGGCGGCAGCGGCGGGCGCCGTGACTCGAACCTGCAGCGCACCGGCAACGACTGGATCGAGGCCGCGTTCCGGGCCGCCCGCGCCGCCGACCCGGGCGCGAAGCTCTGCTACAACGACTACAACACCGACGGCATCAACGCGAAGTCGACCGGCATCTACAACATGGTGCGCGACTTCAAGTCGCGTGGCGTGCCGATCGACTGCGTCGGCTTCCAGTCGCACCTGGGCACCACGATCCCCGGTGACTACCAGGCCAACCTCCAGCGGTTCGCGGACCTGGGCGTGGAGGTCCAGATCACCGAGCTGGACGTGATGACCGGCGGCAACCAGGCGAACATCTACGCCGCCGTCACCCGGGCCTGCCTGGCGGTGTCGCGCTGCGCCGGCATCACGGTGTGGGGCGTGCGGGACTGCGACTCGTGGCGCGGCTCGGACAACGCGCTGCTGTTCGACTGTTCCGGCAACAAGAAGGCGGCGTACAACGCGGTGCTCGACGCGCTGAACTCCGGCACCAACAACCCGCCGCCGACCACCACCCCGCCGCCGAACAACCCGACCACCCCGCCGCCCAACAATCCGACCACGCCACCGCCGGGTCAGGGCGGGTGTACGGCCTCGGTGACGCTGAACTCCTGGACCGGTGGCTTCGTCGCCAACGTGAAGGTGACAGCGGGCTCGTCGGGCACCCGGGGATGGACCGTCACCATGACGCTGCCGGGCGGCGCGAGCGTCACAAACACCTGGAGCGCCACCGCGAGCGGTAACAGCGGCACGGTGCGGTTCACGAACGTCGACTACAACGGCCAGCTCGGCGCCGGCCAGAGTGCCGAGTTCGGGTTCCAGGGCAACGGAAGCGGATCGGGCATGACGCCCACCTGCTCCGCCTCCTGAGCTCAGGCGTCGCGGGGGCGGTACGACGTGCCGCCCCGCGACGTCCGGTCGCGTCCTACCTGGAGCGCCGTCTCTGTTACAAGAAAGAGACATGCACATTTCGCGCGATTGGTTGACGGGGCAACTTGTGAGCGTTAACACTCGCCGTGACGGTTACCTGTGTCACAGGGGCCCACGGAGGGGAGAGGACGCTCGTGCGCAGACGAATCCTGGCCGCAGTCAGCGGCGCCGCGCTCGCGATCAGCCTGGCCGCGTGCAGCGGCGAGGGCGCCGGAGGCGGCTCGGACACCAGCTCCGCCAAGCCCGGCGACCTGACGATCGGCGTCTCGATGCCGACCCAGACCTCGGAACGGTGGATCGCCGACGGCAACTCGGTGAAGGAGAAGTTGCAGGCCAAGGGCTACAAGGTCGACCTGCAGTACGCCGGGGACGACATCCCCACCCAGTCGCAGCAGATCGACCAGATGATCACCCAGGGCGCGGACGTGCTGGTCATCGCCCCGATCGACGGCACCGCGCTCAGCGGCCAGCTCCAGGCCGCCGCGGCCGCGAAGATCCCGGTCATCTCCTACGACCGGCTCATCCGTAACAGCCCCAACGTCAGCTTCTACGTCAGCTTCGACAACTACAAGGTGGGCGTGGCGCAGGCCAACGCGCTCCTGGTCGGCCTCGGCCTGCTGAACAAGGACGGCTCCAAGGGCACCGCGACCGGCCCGTTCAACGTGGAGCTGTTCGCCGGCTCGCTCGACGACAACAACGCCGGCTTCTTCTTCAACGGCGCGATGGACACGCTCAAGCCGTACTTCGACGCCGGGACGCTGAAGGTCAAGTCGGGGCAGACCAAGATCGAGCAGGCCGCGATCCTGCGCTGGCAGCAGGAGACCGCGCAGAAGCGGATGGAGGACCTGCTCACCTCCAGCTACAACGACGGCAGCAAGGTCGACGGCGTGCTGTCGCCGTTCGACGGCCTCTCCCGGGGCATCATCACCGCCCTGCAGAACGCCGGTTACCGCGGCGGCGCCAAGAAGATGCCGGTGGTGACCGGGCAGGACGCCGAGGTCGCGTCCGTCAAGCTCATCAACGACGGCGTGCAGAGCTCCACCGTGTTCAAGGACACCCGCCTGCTGGCCGAGCAGGCGGTGATCGCCGCCGAGGCGTTCCTGCGCAAGGAGGAGCCGAAGGCCAACGAGACCAAGGCGTACAACAACGGCGTCAAGGTCGTGCCCGCGTTCCTGCTGCCGGTCCAGACGGTCTACAAGGAGGACATCAAGTCCGTCCTGATCGACTCCGGTTACCTGACCGAGCAGGAGGTCGCCGCCGGCCGAGCCGGCTGATCCGGCCGGCGGGCCCGGTGGCGCGGTACGCCACCGGGCCCGCCCCGCTCCGGACACCACGACCACGAGCAGGACGGATACCCATGAGCGACCACATCCTCGAGATGCGTGGCATCACGAAGACCTTCCCCGGGGTCACCGCGCTGCAGGACGTCTCGCTCGCCGTACGGCGCGGCGAGATCCACGCGATCTGCGGCGAGAACGGCGCCGGCAAGTCCACCCTGATGAAGGTGCTGTCCGGGGTCTACCCGGCGGGCAGCTACGACGGCCAGATCGTCTTGGACGGCGAGCAGGTCGGCTTCCGGGGCATCCAGGACAGCGAAGCGCGCGGCATCGTCATCATCCACCAGGAACTCGCGTTGGTGCCGTACCTGTCGATCGCCGAGAACATCTTCCTCGGTAACGAGCGCCGGGGCCGCAGCGGGCTCATCGACTGGCACCGCACCAACGCCGAGGCCGCGGCGCTGCTGCGGTCGGTCGGGCTGCACGAGAACCCGGTCACCCCGGTCATCCAGCTGGGCGTCGGCAAGCAGCAGCTGGTGGAGATCGCCAAGGCGCTGTCCAAGAAGGTGCGGCTGCTGATCCTCGACGAGCCCACAGCGGCGCTCAACGACGTCGACTCGGCGCACCTGCTCGACCTGATGCGCAGCCTCCGCGACCAGGGCATCACCTGCATCATGATCTCGCACAAGCTGGGTGAGATCACGGCGATCGCCGACTCGACCACCGTCATCCGCGACGGCCGTACCGTCGAGACGCTCGACATGGCCGACGGCGCTGCGACCCAGGACCGGATCATCCGCGGCATGGTCGGGCGCGACCTGGCCACCTTCTACCCGACCCGCGACGTCACCCCCGGCGAGGAGGTGCTGCGGATCGAGGACTGGACGGTGCGGCACCCGACACAGGACCGCCTGGTGGTCGACCGGGCCTCGCTGCACGTGCGCGCCGGTGAGGTCGTCGGCATCRCCGGCCTGATGGGCGCCGGGCGCACCGAGCTGGCCATGAGCGTGTTCGGCCGCGCCTACGGCCGCGACATCAGCGGCCGCCTGTACGTCAAGGGCCGCGAGGTACGGGCGCGCACGGTGGCCGAGGCGATCGCCAACGGCATCGCGTACGCCACCGAGGACCGCAAGCACTACGGCCTCAACCTCATCGACGACGTCCGGGGCAACATCTCGGCCGCCGCGCTCGACAAGCTCGCCCGCAACGGCTGGATCGACGGCAACCGGGAGATCCAGGTCGCCGAGCGGGGACGGCGCGACATGAACATCAAGGCCCCGACCGTGATGTCGGTGGTGGGCAAGCTCTCCGGCGGCAACCAGCAGAAGGTCGTGCTGGCGAAGTGGCTGTTCACCGACCCGGACGTGCTGATCCTCGACGAGCCGACCCGGGGCATCGACGTCGGCGCGAAGTTCGAGATCTACACGATCGTCAACCGGCTGGTGGCCGAGGGCAAGGCGGTGGTCCTCATCTCCTCCGAACTGCCCGAGCTGCTCGGCATGTGCGACCGCGTCTACACCCTCGCGGCCGGCCGGATCACCGGGGAGATGCCGGTGCGCGAGGCCACCCAGGAGAACCTGATGGAACTCATGACCAAGGACAGGGATCTCGTCCGATGACCAGCACGAAGCCCACGCCCCAGAAGGTCGCCGCGCCCGACACCGGCGCGGCCGCGAGCCTGCACACCGGCACCAGCGACCCGCGCACGCTGATCCTCGGCAACCTGCGGCAGAGCGGCATCTACATCGCCCTGGTGGTGATCGTCGCGCTGTTCGCGGTGCTCACCGACGGTGTCTCGCTCAGCCCCGGCAACCTGACCAACATCGTGCTCCAGTACTCCTACATCCTGGTGCTCGCGATCGGCATGGTCATCGTGATCATCGGCGGCCACATCGACCTGTCCGTGGGATCGGTGGTGGCGCTCACCGGAGCGGTCTCCGCGGTGCTCGTCATCCGGGAGGGCATGCCCTGGTGGGCCGGCGTGCTGGCCGCGCTCGCGGTGGGCGTCGCGGTCGGCGCGTGGCACGGGCTCTGGGTCGCGTACGCCGGGATCCCGGCCTTCATCGTCACCCTGGCCGGCATGCTCCTGTTCCGCGGCCTCACGCTGCGGGTGCTGGACAACATCTCGCTGTCGCCGTTCCCCGAGGAGTACCAGCGGGTCGCCGCCGGCTTCCTCAACGGACTGCTGGGCGGCGAGGGCTACGACGCCTTCACGCTGTTCATCGGCGCGTTCGCCGTCGTCGGGTACGCGGTGGCCGTGTTCCGGACCCGGATCGCCCGGGTGCGCCACGAGCAGCCGGTGGAGTCGTTCCCGCTGTTCGTCCTGCGGATCGTGGTGGTCGGCGCCGTGGTCATGTGGTTCGCCTGGCAGCTCGCCAACGCCCGCGGCCTGCCGATCGTGCTCATCGTGCTGGCCGTGCTGGTGCTGATCTACGGCCTGCTCACCCGCCGTACCGTGTTCGGCCGGCAGGTGTACGCGATCGGCGGCAACCTGCCCGCGGCGATGCTGTCCGGCGTCCGGGTGAAGCGGGTCAACTTCTGGATCTTCGTCAACATGGGCTTCCTGTCCGCCGTGGCGGGCGTGATCTACTCGTCCCGGTCCAACGGCGCCCAGCCGGCCGCCGGCAACATGTTCGAGCTGGACGCGATCGCGGCGGCCTTCATCGGCGGCGCGGCGGTCACCGGCGGGGTCGGCACCGTGGTCGGCGCCATGGTGGGTGGCCTGATCATGGCGGTGATGAGCAACGGGATGCAGCTCATGGGCGTCGACCAGTCCGTCCAGTCGGTGGTGAAGGGTCTCGTCCTGCTCGTGGCGGTGGCGTTCGACATCTGGAACAAGCGCCGGGCGGCCGGCGCCCGGTGACGGCCGGCCGGACGCTCGCCCCTTCGTCCGGCCGACCGCCGTTCACCGGCCGCAGCCGCTCACGCCCGGCTCCACCGTTGGTTGGTGTTGCCGTGGCAGGTCCAGACGATCACCCGGGTGCCGTTGGCGGTGCCCGCGTTGTCGACGTCCAGGCACAGCGACGGGAAGCGTCCGTTGCTCACCGTGCCGTTGCCGTTGATGGTCCACTGCTGGTTGGTCCCGCCGTTGCAGTCCCAGATCTGCACCCGGGTGCCGGCGGTCGCGTTCGTCGGCACGTCCAGGCACTTGCCGAGCACCTGCAACGCCTGCCCGTTGGCCGTGAACTGCTGGTTGGCGTTGTTGTGGCAGTCCCAGATCAGCGTGCCGGTGCCGTTGGCGGTGCCGGCGTTGTCGACGTCCAGGCACCGGCCGGACGACTCGCTGCGCAGCCGGAACGTGGTCGGGACCGGTGGCGGGGTCGTGGTGCCGCCGCCGCTGACCCGGTAGACCACGGTGCCGTGGGCCGGGACGCTGGCGGAGATCGTGCCGCTGGTGCTGGAGGTGGCGTCGGTCCAGGCGTCGCGCAGCGTGAACGAGCTGCCGCTCTTGCCGATCGCCGCCGCCGTGGTGGAGACGGTGGTGGTCGAGCTGCCCTGGTTGAACAGGGCGACCGCCACGTCGCCGTTCGCCAGCGGCTTGGCCAGCACCCGCCGGGTGCCGTCGAAGGACACCTGGACCGCCTGACGGCCGAGCGTGTCCTGGTTGATCGCGACCAGGTTGGCGTTGCGCAGGATCGCCAGTGTGGCCGCGTTCGCCGAGCGGACGTCGTTGCCCATCATCAGCGGCGCCGCCAGCATCGACCAGAGCGCGAAGTGGCTGCGCATCTCGGTGTCGTTCATGCCCCCTCGGCCGACCTCCAGCATGTCCGGGTCGTTGAAACCGCCGGGGGCGGCGTACCCGGCCAGGGGCACCGTGACGTCGACGATGTTCTGGATGCCCATCGGGTAGCCGTTGGTCTGGCCGGTGTTCCACGCGTTGGTGATGTCCTCGGTGGTCCGCCAGAGGTTCGCCACGTCGCTCCAGTTGCGCTGCGGCCCGGTCTTGGCGTGGTAGCTGTTGGGGTTGATGCTGTAGACGATCGGCCGGCCGGTGGAGGCCAGCGCGTCGCGCATGATGCCGAACCGCGCCACCTGGTCGTTTATCGTCCCGGTGCCGGAGCACCAGTCGTACTTGAGGTAGTCCACGCCCCACGCGGCGAACTGCCGCGCGTCCTGGTACTCGTGGTTGAGGCTGCCGGTGGCGCCGGGGAACGCGCCGCCGACCTGGGCGCAGGTCTTGTCCAGCGGCACCTGGTAGATGCCGAACAGCAGGCCACGGGCGTGCAGGTAGTCACCGAGCGCCTTCATCCCGCTGGGAAACCGCTGCGGGTGCGCCTGGAGGTTGCCCTGCGCGTCCCGGTTCGGGTTGAACCAGCAGTCGTCCACGACGACGTACTTGTACCCGAGGTCGCGCAGTCCGTTGGCGACGATCGCGTCGGCGGTCTGCTGGATGAGGGTCTCGTTGATGTTGCAGCCGAACGTGTTCCAGGTGTTCCACCCCATCGGCGGCGTACGGGCGACGCCGTTGTCCAGCGCCCGGGCCGGGCGTGGGGCGACTGCCCCGTCGGTGACGGTGGCTGCGAGCGCCACCGCCGCGACACCCAGGACGGCGAGCGTCCGTCGGGTCCATCTGCGCACTGGGTCCTCCTCGGTGGCCGGGCGCCGTCCGTGCCGGTACCCGGAAGGGAGCGGCCCGCCGGTTGCACGGCGTCGCCCGTGGTCCACGGGGACGGACGCGGCACGGCAGTTCCACCAGGGCCGGTCGGTGCCGGCGGGCGCTCGTGGGTGGTGGGGTTCCGGCGGTCGACGGGGTCGCCGTCCGTCGCCGCCCGGCTGCGGCGCCGGGGTTTCCCGGACAGCGGCGCCACAGTGTGTGGGGATGGCGAAATGTTATCGCTGACATCAAACACTGTAAATAGCCTGGCGACCCTCGGGCGGCTTGCGGCGGCCTGCTGCCGAGGGTGCCGCGGCGAGAAAAAGAGCCGCTGAGCGGCCTTCTGGGCGGCCCCGCGGCGGCATCTGGGCCCTCGGGCCGGGGGAGTCGGGAGCGCCGAGAGAATTTCCGGAAGTTCCATCGATTGTTGTCGCTAACAGGCCGTCTGCCCGAGGTTCGACCGCGCCGTCGGCGTGGATCTCCCGGCCGGCGGCCGGGCCGGTCCGCGCGGGGCGGAGGCCGCCGGTTCCGGGCGCCGCCGCTCGTTACGTAGCTGTTGCCCGGACGTGTCTTGACGGATGTGTATGTGAGCGCTAACACTAACTCCGTGACACGGCGGAGGTGCAAATGAGCGAAGTGGACGCGACCGACCGGTACGTGATCGGGGTCGACTTCGGCACGTTGTCCGGCCGGGCGCTGGTGGTCCGGGTCCGCGACGGCGCTGAACTCGGCACCGCGGTGCACGACTACCGGCACGGGGTCATCGAGACCGCGCTGCCCGACGACGGCCCGGCGTTGCCGCCGGACTGGGCGCTGCAGGACCCCGACGACTACCGCGACGTGCTGCGCCACGCCGTACCGGCAGCGCTCTCGGCGGCCGGCGTGGACCCGGCACTGGTGGTCGGGATCGGCATCGACTTCACCGCCTGCACGGTCCTGCCGACGCTCGCCGACGGCACGCCGCTGTGCGAGATCCCGGAGCTGCGCCACCGGCCGCACGCCTGGGTCAAGCTCTGGAAGCACCACGCCGCGCAGCCGCACGCCGACCGGATCAACGCGCTGGCGCACGAACGCGGCGAACCGTGGATCGGCCGCTACGGCGGCAAGATCTCCGCGGAGTGGCAGTTCGCCAAGGGGCTGCAGATCCTGGACGAGGACCCGGAGATCTACCGGCGCGCTGAGCGCTTCATCGAGGCGGCCGACTGGATCGTCTGGCAGCTGTGCGGCGTCGAGACGCGCAACGTCTGCACCGCCGGCTACAAGGGCATCCGGCAGGACGGCCGCTACCCGTCCCCGGACTACCTGGCCGCGCTCGACCCGGACTTCACCGACTTCGTCACCAAGCTGGACGGTCCGCTGCTGCCGCTGGGCGCGCGGGCCGGCGCGCTCGACGCCCGCGCCGCCGCCTGGACCGGCCTGCCCGAGGGCATCGCGGTCGCGGTCGGCAACGTCGACGCGCACGTCACCGCCGCCGCCGCCCAGGCGCTGCGGCCCGGCCGGCTGGTGGCCATCATGGGCACCTCCACCTGCCACGTGCTCAACGGCACCCACCCGGCCGAGGTGCCGGGCATGTGCGGCGTGGTCGACGGCGGCATCAGCCCCGGCGCCTGGGGCTTCGAGGCCGGGCAGAGCGGCGTGGGGGACATCTTCGGCTGGTTCGTGCGCCACGGCGCCCCGGCCGGATTCGACTCGCACGAGCGGCTCACCGAGGCCGCCGCGGCCCAGCCGGTCGGCGCGCACGGCCTGGTGGCGCTGGACTGGTGGAACGGCAACCGGTCGCTGCTGGTCAACCACGACCTGAGCGGGCTGATCGTCGGGCTGACGCTGGCCACCCGGCCGCCGGACGTCTACCGGGCGCTGCTGGAGGCCACCGCGTACGGCACCCGGATGATCGTCGAGGCGTTCGCGCAGGCCGGAGTGCCGGTCGACGACCTGGTGGTGGCCGGCGGGCTCACCTCCAACCGGCTGCTGATGCAGATCTACGCCGACGTCACGAACCGGCCGCTGAGCATCATCGGCTCCGCCCAGGGGCCGGCGCTCGGCTCGGCCATCCACGCCGCGGTCGCGGCCGGCGAGTACCAGTCGATCCACGAGGCGTCCGCCGCGATGGGACGGATCGAGGAGGCGGTCTACCGGCCCGTACCGGAGAACGTCCGGGCGTACGACGCGCTCTACGCCGAGTACCGCGCGCTGCACGACCACTTCGGCCGCGGCGCGAACGACGTCATGCTGCGCCTGCGGGCGATCCGCAACGCGGCGGTCGACGCCCGCGCCGCCGCGCCCTTGGAGGTGGTCGGATGAACAGCCAGGTCGCCGAACTGCGCGAGACGGTGGCCCGCCTGCACCGTGAGCTGACCCGCTACGGGCTGGTGGCCTGGACCGCCGGCAACGTCTCGGCCCGCGTACCCGGTCAGGACCTGATGGTCATCAAGCCCAGCGGCGTCGACTACGACGACCTGACCGCCGAGTCCATGGTGGTCTGCGACCTGAGCGGCACTGTCGTCGACGGCGGCGGCTCGCCGTCCAGCGACACCGCCGCGCACGCCTACGTCTACCGCGCGATGCCCGAGGTCGGCGGCGTGGTGCACACCCACAGCGGCTACGCCACCGCCTGGGCGGCCCGGGGCGAGGCGATCCCGTGCTGGCTGACCGCGCAGGCCGACGAGTTCGGCGGGGAGATCCCGGTCGGGCCGTTCGCGCTGATCGGCGGCGACGACATCGGCAAGGGGATCGTCAGCACGCTGTCCGGGCACCGCTCGCCCGCGGTGCTCATGCGCAACCACGGCGTGTTCACCATCGGCCGGGACGCCCGGGCGGCGGTCAAGGCCGCCGTGATGTGCGAGGACGTCGCCCGCACCGCGCACCTGGCCCGAGCGCTCGGGCAGCCGCTGCCGATCGCGCCGGCCGACATCGACTCGCTCTACGACCGTTACCAGAACGTCTACGGCCAACGCCCGTCGGCGCCCTGACCCCGGACCGGGCGCCGCGCACCCACCCCACCACCACACCCGGACGCACCGGCTCCCCGCCGCGCGTCCGGAACATCCAACCCCGGAGGAGAACCGATGAGTACCAGGAGCACGGCCCGCAGGGTCATCGCCGCGCTCGCCGGCGTGCTGCTCGCCGGCAGCATGGCGGCCTGCGGCAACAGCGACACCGGTGGCGATTCCGGTGACGGCAACGACAAGATCGTCCTGGGTTTCTCCCAGGTGGGCGCCGAGAGCGGCTGGCGCACCGCGAACACCACCTCGATCAAGGAAGCGGCCGCCGAGGCCGGCATCGAGCTGAAGTTCGACGACGCGCAGCAGAAGCAGGAGAACCAGATCAAGGCGATCCGCAACTTCATCCAGCAGAAGGTCGACGTGATCGCCTTCTCGCCGGTGGTGGAGTCGGGCTGGGACACCGTGCTCAAGGAGGCCAAGGACGCGAAGATCCCGGTCATCCTGACCGACCGCGCGGTCGACTCGGCCGACAAGTCGCTCTACAAGACGTTCCTCGGCTCGGACTTCGTCAAGGAGGGCCGCCTCGCCGGCGAGTGGCTGGTGGAGCAGAAGAAGGCGGCGTCCGGCCCGGTCAACATCGTCGAGCTGCAGGGCACCACCGGCTCGGCCCCGGCCAACGACCGCAAGAAGGGCTTCGCCGAGGCGATCGCCGCCAACCCCAACCTGAAGATCGTCGCGTCGCAGTCGGGTGACTTCACCCGGGCCGGCGGCAAGCAGGTCATGGAGCAGTTCCTCAAGGCCAACCCGAAGATCGACGTGCTCTTCGCGCACAACGACGACATGGGCCTGGGCGCGCTCGAGGCGATCAGCGCGGCGGGCAAGACGCCCGGCAAGGACATCACCATCATCACCGTCGACGCGGTGAAGGACGGCATGCAGGCCCTCGCGGACGGCAAGTTCAACTTCATCGCCGAGTGCAGCCCGCTGCTCGGCCCGCAGCTGATGGAGCTGGTCAAGAAGGTCAAGGCCGGCGAGGAGGTCCCTGCCCGGATCGAGACCGAGGAGACCACCTTCACCCAGGAGCAGGCCAAGGAGGCACTGCCCAACCGCAAGTACTGACCCACCCCGGGGGTCGCCGTCGCGAGACGGCGGCCCCCGTGCCACCACCGTCTAGAAGAGGTCCGATGGGATGACGGGTAACCGTCCGGTCCTGACCATGACCGGCATCAGCAAGACCTTCCCCGGGGTCCGCGCGCTGCACGACGTCGACTTTCGGTTGTTCCCGGGCGAGGTCCACGCCCTGATGGGTGAGAACGGCGCCGGCAAGTCCACCCTGATCAAGGTGCTGACCGGCGTCTACGGGACCGATGCGGGAGTCATCACCCTCGACGGCGAGCAGGTCTCGTTCAGCGGGCCGATGCAGGCCGCCGCGGCCGGCGTCAGCACCGTCTACCAGGAGGTCAACCTCTGCACCAACCTGTCGGTGGCGGAGAACGTCTTCATCGGCCGCGAGCCGCGCCGGCTCGGCGCGGTGCGCTGGGGCGAGATGCGCCGGCGGGCGCGCGACCTGCTGGCCCGGCTCGACCTCGACCTCGACGTCTCCGCGCCGCTGGGCACGTACTCGCTCGCGGTGCAGCAGATGGTCGCCATCGCCCGGGCGATCGACGTGCAGGCCCGGGTGCTGATCCTGGACGAGCCGACGTCCAGCCTGGACGCCGGCGAGGTGGCGCAGCTGTTCCGGATCATGCGCCAGCTCCGTGACGAGGGCATCGCGATCCTGTTCGTCACGCACTTCCTCGACCAGGTCTACGGCATCGCGGACCGCATCACGGTGTTGCGCAACGGCACGCTGGTGGGGGAGTACCGCACCGAGGAGCTGCCGCAGTTCAGCCTGGTCGAGAAGATGATCGGGCAGGAGCTGGACGTGCTGGAGCGGCTCGACGAGCAGCAGAAACGCGCCACCGTCGACACCGCTGACGAGGCCCCGCTGGTGGACGCCGACGGGCTGGGCCGGCGTGGCGCGGTCGCCCCGTTCAGCCTGCGCATCCACGCCGGTGAGGTGGTCGGCCTGGCCGGACTGCTCGGCTCCGGCCGTACCGAGGTGGCGCGGCTGATCTTCGGCGCGGACCGGGCCGACCACGGCCAGGTCCGGCTCGACGGCGGCCGGGCGCCGGTGCGCAACCCGATCCAGGCCATCGGCCAGGGCGTCGGCTTCTGCTCGGAGAACCGGCGGGCCGAGGGCATCGTCCCGGAGCTGACGGTCCGGGAGAACATGATCCTGGCGATGCAGGCCGCGCGCGGCTGGCTGCGTCCGATCCCGCGCCGCCGCCAGGACGAGCTGGTCCGCAGGTACGTCGAGGCGCTGAGCATCCGCCCGGCCAACCCGGAACTGCCGGTGCGCAACCTGTCCGGCGGCAACCAGCAGAAGGTGCTGCTGGCCCGCTGGCTCATCACCGAGCCGCGCCTGCTCATCCTGGACGAGCCGACCCGCGGCATCGACGTCGGCGCGAAGGCCGAGATCCAGAAGCTGGTGGTGCAGCTCTCCGACGGCGGCATGGCGGTGCTGTTCATCTCCGCCGAGCTGGAGGAGGTGCTGCGCCTGAGCCACCGGGTCGCGGTCATGCGCGACCGCGAGATGGTCGCCCAGCTCGACAACGACGACACGCTCGACGCCGACCGCGTCATGCGCACCATCGCCAGCGGCACCACGCGGAAGGAGGTGACCCGATGACCGCCGTCGCCGCCCGCCTCCGCCCGCTCACCGGCCACCGCCTGTTCTGGCCGGCGCTGGTGCTCGTGGTGATGCTCGCCGCGAACACCGTCTACCGTCCCGGCTTCCTCGCCGTCGAGGTCAAGAACGGCCACCTGTACGGCACGCCCATCGACATCCTGCGGCTGAGCGCGCCGCTGATCCTGGTCGCGCTCGGGATGACGCTCGTCATCGCCACCGGCGGCATCGACCTGTCCGTCGGGTCGCTCTGCGCCATCAGCGGCGCGATCGCCTGCCTGCACATCAGCGGGGCGGCCGACCAGAACAGCCCGGCCACGGTGGCCACCGCGCTGGCGCTGGCCTTCGGCGCCGCGCTGGTGCTCGGCGCGTGGAACGGCGTGCTCGTGGCGGTCATCGGCATCCAGCCGATCATCGCCACGCTGATCCTCATGGTGGCCGGCCGGGGCATCGCCCAGCTGGTCACCGAGGGGCAGATCATCACGATCAACTCCGGGCCGTACCGGGCGATCGGGCTCGGGCACTTCCTGACGCTGCCGCTGGCCATCCTGATCGCGCTCGCCGCCGCGCTGCTGGTGGCCGCGTTCACCCGGCGTACCGCGCTCGGCCTGATCGTCGAGTCGGTCGGCGGTAACGCCGAGGCCAGCCGGCTGGCCGGCATCCGGTCGCGGCGCATCGTCTTCCTCGTCTACGTGATCAGCGCCGCCTGCGCCGCGCTCGCCGGCTTCATGGTCACCGCGAACGTGTCCAGCGCCGACGGCAACGCCGCCGGCCTGTGGATCGAGCTCGACGCGATCCTGGCGGTCGTGATCGGCGGCACGTCGCTCGCCGGGGGCCGGTTCTCCCTCGGCGGCACCGTCCTCGGCGCGCTGATCATCCAGACCCTGACCACCACCGTGTACGCCATGAACATCTCGCCGCAGACGTCGCTGCTGTTCAAGGCGGTCGTCGTCATCGCCGTCTGCCTCGTGCAGGCCCCGGCGTTCCGCGCCCGGCTGCGCCGGCGGCGGCGCGGGACCGAGCCCGGGCCGGCGGCGCCGCAGCGGGAGAAGGAGCAGGTGCCGGCATGAGCAGCACGTCGTTGACCACCGGCCGCTCCTGGCGGCCCAGCCTGCCCCGGCGGCACGTCCCGGTGCTGGCGACGCTCGCCCTGCTGCTCGTCATGTACGGCATCGGCGTGTCCCAGTACCGCGCGTTCTCCAACATCCAGGTCGTCTTCAACGTCTTCATCGACAACGGCTTCCTGCTCGTGGTCGCGGTCGGCATGACGTTCGTGATCCTCACCGGCGGCATCGACCTGTCCGTCGGCTCGGTGGTCGCGATGACCGCGATGGTGTCGGCGTCGCTGCTGCGCGACGGCCTGCCCGCGGCGCTGGTGCTGGTCATCGCGCTGCTGATCGGCCCGACGCTGGGCTTCCTGATGGGCTGCGCGATCCACTTCTTCGAGATCCAGCCGTTCATCGTCACACTCGCCGGGATGTTCTTCGCCCGCGGCATGTGCACGTTCATCAGCGACTCCTCGATCTCCATCACCGACGGCTTCTGGACGTCGATGTCGCAGCAGCGCATCGGCGACCCGGCCGGCAACTTCGTCTCGATCAGTGTGCTCATCGCGTTCGCGGTGGTGCTGATCGCGGCGTACGTGCTGGCGTACACCCGGTTCGGCCGCAACGTGTACGCGGTCGGCGGCAACGCGCAGTCGGCGCTGCTGATGGGCCTGCCGGTGGCGCGGACCCGGATCGCCGTCTACACGATCAGCGGGCTCTGCTCGGCCATCGGCGGCATCCTGCTGTCGTTCTACACGCTCTCCGGCGCGCCGCTGATCGCCGTCGGGATGGAGCTGGACGTGATCGCGGCTGTGGTGATCGGCGGCACCGTGCTCACCGGCGGTTCCGGGTACGTCTTCGGCACCGTGCTCGGCGTGCTGGTGCTCGGCGTGATCCAGACCCTGATCACGTTCGACGGCAGCCTCAACTCCTGGTGGACCAAGATCGTGATCGGCGGGCTGCTCTTCGCGTTCATCCTCCTCCAGCGCCTCATCGGCATCCGGTTCAAGTGACGGTTCCTAGCGCGGAAGGCAACAACATGGCAACTCACCCCCAGCCCGAGGTCTGGTTCCTCACCGGCAGCCAGGGCCTCTACGGCGAGGACACCCTGCGGCAGGTCGCCGAGCAGTCCCGGCAGATCGCCGCGCGCCTGGACTCCTCGCCGGACATCCCCGTCCGCGTGGTCTGGAAGCCGGTCCTCACCTCCAGCGCGGACATCCTGGCGGTGTGCCGGGACGCGGCCGTGCAGGGCGCGGTCGGGGTGATCGCCTGGATGCACACGTTCTCCCCGGCCAAGATGTGGATCGCCGGGCTGGACGCGCTACGGACGCCGCTGCTGCACCTGCACACGCAGGCGAACGTGGCGCTGCCGTGGGACGAGATCGACATGGACTTCATGAACCTCAACCAGGCCGCCCACGGCGACCGGGAGTTCGGGTTCGTCCAGACCCGGCTCGGGGTGGCCCGCAAGACCGTCGCGGGCCACGTCACCGACCCGCGCGTCGTCGGCCGGGTCGCGGCCTGGGCCCGGGCCGCCGTCGGCTGGTCGGCGCTGCGGACGCTGCGGCTGGCGCGCTTCGGCGACAACATGCGCGACGTCGCGGTCACCGAGGGGGACAAGGTCGAGGCGGAGCTGCGCTTCGGCGTATCGGTGAACACCTACGGCGTCAACGACCTCGTCGCGGCCGTCGACCAGGTGGCGGACGCGCAGGTGGACGACCTGGTCAAGGAGTACGACGACACCTTCCGGGTGGCGCCGGAGCTGCGGCCCGGCGGGGACCGGCACGACTCGCTGCGGTACGCGGCGCGCCAGGAGCTGGGCCTGCGCGCGTTCCTGGAGGCCGGCGGGTTCCGGGCGTTCACCACGAACTTCGAGGACCTCGGCGGGCTGCGCCAGCTTCCCGGGATCGCGGTGCAGCGCCTGATGGCCGACGGCTACGGCTTCGGCGGCGAGGGCGACTGGAAGACCTCGGTGCTGGTGCACACGCTCAAGGCGATGGCCGTCGGGGTGCCGGGCGGCACCTCGTTCATGGAGGACTACACCTACGACCTGACGTTCGGCCAGGAGCTGATCCTCGGCGCGCACATGCTGGAGGTGTGCCCGAGCATCGCCGCCGACGTGCCGAGCGCGCAGGTGCATCCGCTGAGCATCGGCGGGCGGGAGGACCCGGTGCGCCTGGTCTTCGACGCCGCGCCCGGCCCGGCCGTGGTGCTGGGCATGGCGGACATGGGGGAGCGGTTCCGGCTGGTGGCCAACGCGGTGGACGTGGTGCCGCCGCCGCACCCGCTGCGCCGGCTGCCGGTGGCGCGCGCGGTCTGGCGTCCGCAGCCCGACCTGGCCGGCTCGGCGGAGGCGTGGATCACCGCGGGCGCGCCGCACCACACCGTGCTCTCCCAGGCCGTCGGCGTGGAGGAGCTGCGTGACCTGGCGGCGATGGCGCGGACCGAGCTGGTGGTCATCGACGCGGAGACGCGCCCGCACCGCTTCGCCGACGAGCTGCGCTGGAACCAGGCGTACTACCGGCTCGCCCGGGGCTTCTGAACCCCCTCGCCGCCCGCCGCGCCGACCCCGCGTGGCGGGCGGCGTGTTACGCCTTGACGAACGCCATGTTATCGCTCACAGTCGATGGATAGGGTCACCGGCACCGCTCGCGGGCCGTTCCGGGCGCGATCTGCGCCGCAGTTGCCAGGGATCCGACTCCCGCCTGGGTGGGCATCGCTGTTAGCGATAACGCCGACGTCGTCGGCGCGCGTCGCCGTGCCCGGGCTCCGGTCGACGAAGGAGGATCATGGTGACGGCTCGACTGTCCCGTGGACGTGGACGCCTGTCCCGGCTGCTGGCCGGGGTGGTGGCGCTGCTTGTCGGTGGCGTGGTGGTGGGCGCCGTGCCCGCGCCCGTCTCCGCGGCCACCGTGGACACCAGCGCGTACTACGTGCTGGTGAACCGCAACAGCGGCAAGGCGCTGGACCTGTACAACCAGGCGACGAACGACGGCGCACGGATCACCCAGTGGACGCGCAACGACGGCGCCTGGCAGCAGTGGCAGTTCGTGGACTCCGGCGGTGGCTACTACCGGCTGCGCTCCCGGCACTCGGGCAAGGTGCTGGACGTGACCGGCGCGTCCACCGCCAACGGCGCCGCGGTGGTCCAGTGGACCGACCACGGCGGCACCAACCAGCAGTTCCGGCTGGCCGACTCCGACAGCGGGTACGTCCGGCTGATCAACCGGAACTCGAACAAGGTGATGGAGGTGCAGAACGCCTCCACCGCCGACGGCGGCAACATCGTCCAGTACGACGACTGGAACGGCGCGAACCAGCAGTGGCAGCTGGTGCGGGTCGGCGGCAACCCGGGTGACCCGGGCACGCCGAGCGGCAACTTCACCAACCCGGCGGTCTGGCAGGACTTCGCCGACGTCGACATCATCCGGGTCGGCGACGTCTACTACATGTCCGCCTCCACCATGCACTACTCGCCCGGCGCGCCGGTGCTGCGCTCCTGGGACCTGGTGAACTGGGAGTTCGCCGGGCACTCGGTGCCGCGGCTGGAGTTCGGCACCAAGTACGACCTGAGCGCCAGCGAGCAGGCGTACGTGGACGGCATCTGGGCGTCGACGCTGAACTACCGGCCGAGCAACCGCACGTTCTACTGGGCCGGGTGCATCGATTTCGCGCAGACCCACATCTACACCGCCACCGCCGTGGACGGCGCGTGGAGCCGCCTCGCCACCATCCCCAACTGCTACTACGACGCCGGCATGCTGATCGACGACAACGACACCATGTACGTCGCGTACGGCAACGGCACGATCAGCGTGGCCCAGCTCTCCGCCGACGGGCGCAGCCAGGTGCGGGCGCAGCAGGTCTACCAGACGCCGTCGAGCATCGGCACGCTGGAGGGGGCGCGCTTCTACAAGCGCAACGGCGCGTACTACATCTGGCTGACCCGGCCGGCCAACGGCCAGTACGTGCTGAAGTCCACGAACGGCCCGTTCGGCCCGTACGAGCAGCGGCAGGTGCTGCTGAACCTGCCCGGCCCGATCTCCGGTGGCGGCGTGCCGCACCAGGGCGGGCTGGTGCAGACGCAGACCGGCGCCTGGTACTACATGGCGTTCACCGACGCCTACCCGGGCGGCCGGATGCCGACGCTGGCGCCGATCACCTGGACCTCCGACGGCTGGCCGCAGCTGCAGACCGTCAACGGGGCCTGGGGCGCGAGCTACCCCAACCCGCTGCCGACCCGCCCGGTCAAGCCGCTCACCGGCACCGACACGTTCTCCGGCACCACGCTCGGCCCGCAGTACGAGTGGAACCACAACCCGGACAACAGCAGGTGGTCGGTGAACAACGGCCTGCGCCTGCAGACCGCCACCGTCACCAACGACCTGTACCGGGCCCGCAACACGCTCACCCACCGCATCCAGGGTCCGACCTCGACCGGCACCATCGAGCTGGACTACTCGACCATGCGCGACGGTGACCGGGCCGGCCTGGCGATGCTGCGGGACAGTTCGGCCTGGATCGGCGTACGGCGGGACAACGGCGCGACCCGGGTGGTGATGACAAACGGTCTGACCATGGGCTCGAACTGGAACACCACGAGCACCGGGACGGAGATCGCCGGCGCGGCGGTGTCCGGCGGGCGGATCTGGTTGCGGGCCAACGCCGACATCCGCCCCGGCTCCGGACGGCAGGCGCGGTTCTCCTACAGCACCGACGGGGTGAACTTCGTGTCGCTGGGCAACGCGCTGACGCTCAACAACGCGTGGCAGTTCTTCATGGGCTACCGGTTCGGCTTCTTCAACTACGCCACGCAATCGCTTGGCGGTGCGGTGACGGTGCGGCAGTTCTCGCTGACGACACCGTGACAACGGTCACCATTCGCGGCCGTTGACACATCTTCCATAGCCCGGGGTGCGGCTCCGGCAATCGCCGGAAATGCCGCACCCCGGGCCCAATTCCACCCGCTCCGAGCTGCCTGTTCGTGCCGCTGCGCAACGGAAGGGAATGAGCCGCCTGTCGATTCCGCGATAATCGGCGCGCCACGGTGGGAACGGTCGATCTGCGGTAGCGATACCGATGGGACCGCTGGCGTAGACTGTCGCCACCCGGGACGGTCCGGTCGAGATCGACCGGGTGTGGCCGCCGCGGGCAGTGGCGAAAGTGAGGTGGCCGTGCGCGGTCCTGCGATGACGGACGTGGCTCGCCTCGCCGGGGTTTCGCACCAGACGGTCTCCCGGGTGCTCAACGGGCATCCCAACGTGCGTGAACAGACCCGGCTGCGGGTCCAGGCCGCCATCACCGAGCTCGGCTACCGGCCCAACCGCGCGGCCCGCGCGCTGGTGACCGGCCGTTCCCAGGTGATCGGCGTGGTCGCGCAGAACACCACGCTGTACGGCCCGGCGTCGCTGCTGGCCGCGCTGGAGCAGACCGCCGCCGAGGCGGGTTTCGCGGTGAGCGTCGGCAGCGTCCGCGACCTCGACCACCGTTCCATCTCGGCGGCGGTGGAGCGGCACCTGGCGCACCGGGTGGCCGGCATAGTGGTGATCGCGCCCGTCGAGTCGGCCGGGGAGGCGCTGGAACGGCTGCCCCACGACGTGCCGCTGGTGACAGTCGACGGCGACCCCCGGCGGCCGATCCCGCTGGTCACCGTCGACCAGGTCGCCGGCGCCCGGGCCGCCACCGAGCACCTTCTCGCCGCCGGGCACCGCACCGTCTGGCACGTGTCCGGCCCGTCGGACTGGTTCGACAGCGCCGGCCGGATCGAGGGGTGGCGCGAGGCGTTGCGGCAGGCGGGCGCCGAGGTTCCGCCGCTGGTCCCGGCGGACTGGTCCGCTGCCGCGGGTTACCGGTGCGGGCAGATGCTGGCCCGGATGCCGGAGGTCACCGCGGTCTTCACGGCGAACGACCACCTGGCGCTGGGCGTGCTGCGCGCGCTGCACGAGCACGGCCGCCGCGTACCGGACGACATCAGCGTCGTCGGGTTCGACGACGTGCCCGAGGCGGCGTACTTCATTCCGCCGCTGACCACGGTGCGGCCCGACTTCACGGCGGTGGCCGCGGCGAGCCTGGACCTCCTGCTGGCCCAGATCGAGTCGGAGTCGGCAGGCCCGCTGCGCCAGACCATCGCCCCGACGCTGGTCCCGCGCCGAAGCGTGGGCCCACCCCCCACCCGCTGACCCACCCGGCGCCCCACCCGCCCTCGCCGATCTTGCACTTCGCGCCCGCAGGATGTCCGGTTGGCGAACTTCGCGGGGGCCGAGAGTGCAAGATCGGCGAGCTGGGGCGGCGGGGGTGGGTGGGTCAGAGGAAGCGCCAGCGCTGGTGGGCGGCGCCGGTGTCGTCGGCGAGGACCGCCTGCGCGCCCTGGGCGCCGGAACCGCCGCTGAGACCGAGGACGCGGCCCCCGTTCGCGCACTGGATCCGGAACCAGCCGCCGCCGCCGTGCCGCAGCCGCCACCTGTGGTCGGCGGCGCCGTTGTCGGCCCACTGGACGATCCGGGCGCCGGCCGCTGTCGAGGCGCCCTCGACGCCCAGCACCTTGCCGCTGTTGCCGTTGCGCAGCCGCAGGTAGCCACCGGTGTCCACGAGCGCGGTCCAGAGGTGGTCGGCGGTCCCGGTGTCGCCCCACTGGATGACCAGCCCGCCGTCGGCGGTGGACATGTTCTGCACGCCGAGCACCAGCCCGCTGCCGAGGTTCTGGATCCGCCGCGCCCCGTTGGGCAGGAACCGCCACTGGTTGTCGAGGCTGCCGTTGTCCGGGTCCTGCACGGCGAACGCGCCCTGGGCGGTCGAGCCGCCGGAGATGCCGAGCAGCTTGCCGGTGTGCACGTTGCGCAGCTTGTGGCTGCCGTCGCCGACGTCGACGACGGTCCAGAGATGGTCGGCGGTGCCGTTGTCCGCCCACTGCAGGATCCGGGCGCCGTCGGCGGTGGACATGTTCTCCACGCCGAGCACCTTGCCGCTGTTGACGTTGCGCAGCCGTAGCGCCGACCCGTCGACCACGAGCTGCCAGTCGTGGTCGGCGGTGCCGGTGTCACCCCACTGCAGCGCGAGCCCGCCGTCTGCGGTGGACATGTTCTGGATCCCGAGCACCAGCCCGCTCGCCGCGTTCGCCAGCCGGAAACTCGCCTCGCCGCCGCCACCACTGCCCGTGCCGACCCGCCAGTAGACCGTGTAGTTGTGCCCGTGGGCGTCGTAGAACGGGCCGAGGTCGACGGTGGCGCCGTCGGCCCGGGCGGTGAACGCGAGACTGCCCGTGCCGGTACGGGTGACCGAGGCCGGGTCCAGCGTCGGCAGCGCGCTCAGCGTGGTGTTGCCGTAGTTGCCGGAGAGCACCACCGGCCCGTACGTGATCGCCGCGACCGCGGCGTCGTCGTTGGCGGCCACCGTCGCCACCCGCATCGGCAGCCGGACCGTGACCGTGTCGCCGGAGGTCCAGTCGCGGGTCAGGGCGGCGTAGCTGCCGGGCGTGGTGGCGATGCCGGCCGCGACGCCGTTGACGCTGACGCTCGCCCCGCTGGTCCACGCCGGGATCCGGATCCGCATCGTCCACGAGCCGCTCACCGAGCCGGTGACGGTCAGCGTCGTGGTGTCGCCGACCGGGTACGAGGTGGCCTGGGTGACGGTGATGCCGCGCTGGCTCCAGGTGAGCACCGAGGGCATGAACAGGTTGACGGTCAGCGTGGTGCCGTTGTGGAAGTAGATCGCGTCCGCGAGCGTGGTGTTGGTCTCCAGCCCGGTGCCCTGACAGCACCAGAAGGAGTTGTAGTCGGTGCTCCAGGTGCCGCCGCCCCACGCCGGGCCGACACCGCGCCGCCCGCCCGGGTTGAGCGGGGTGAAGTACGTGACGTGGCCGTGCGCGTCGGCCGGGTTCTGCTGGCCGATCATGTGGTTGAGCAGCGCGCGCTCGTAGAAGTCGACGTACGCGACCCGGTCCGGCTCGAGCTGCCACAGCTCCCGGGTCAGCTTGAGCATGTTGTACGTGTTGCACGCCTCGCACGTGTCGTTGCGCAGGTAGCCGGCGATCGCGTTCGGGGCGCGGAAGTGCTCGGCCTGGCTGTTGCCGCCGATGGCGTACGTGTGCGCGCCGACGGTGATGGCCCACGCGTTGGTGGCGATGTCCCGGTAGCGGGTGACGCCGGTGGCCTTGTACTCCCGGGCCGCGCCGATCCACTTGGGCACCTGCGTGTTGGCGTGCAGCCCGTTGAGCTGGTCGGAGTTGGCGGCGAGCGGGTTGAACACGGCGGCGTGGTCGAACCGCTGCGCGACGGTGAGCCACCGCCCGTCGCCGGTCTGCTGGTAGAGGTCGGTCAGCACCGCGTTCATGCCGCCGAACTCGGTGCCGAGCATGGCCTGCATCTGGGCCGAGGTGAGCCGGCCGGTGCGCTGGTCGACCCAGCCGGCCAGCGCCAGCAGCACGTCCCGGGCCTGGGTGCTGCCGATCAGCCGCCACACGTCCAGCAGCCCGGCCAGCGTCTTGTGGATGCAGTAGTAGGGGACGTTGCCGTTGCTGAGCGTCCGGGCCTCCAGCGCGGTGAAGTCGGACTCCGGGAAGCCGGACAGGTAGCCGGCGCTGAACCCGGCCGCGCCGTTGTTGGCCTGGCAGCGGGCCAGCTCGGCGACCATGGTGAGCGCCTTGTCCCGGCAGGTGGTGTCGCCGAGCACCGCCCACGCCTGCGCCCAGGCGGTCAGGAAGTGACCCTGCATGTGGGTGCGGAACGGGAAGTTCGGCGCGTCCCAGCCACCGTTGGCGGCGGCGCCGCCGGTGGACAGGCGGTGGTTGGCCCGGAAGTTGTAGAGCAGCCGGTTGACGTCCACGAAGCGCAGGTACGCCACTGTGCGGTTCTCGTTGTCCTGCCACCGGCTCGCGGTCAGCCGGACCTGGCCCGGGTCGAACGCGTACGCGGACACGCCGATGTCGGGGCGGGCCGGTGGCAGCGCGGCGTGCGCCGTACCGCCTGCGGTGACAGACCCGGCAGCGGCGCCGGCGGTCGCCGCGACGGCGGTGGCGCCGGTGGCGCGGAGCAGGAATCGGCGGTTCACCAGGGGAGCGGGCATGGACGGCCTCCGTGGCGGGGGACGGTGGTGGCGGGGACGGTGGTGGTGGGGAACGGCTACGCGGTGACCCGGAAGGTGGCGTCCTGCCGGTCGACCGCGGGGGAGCCGGCGCCGAGCGGATCGATGCGCAGCCGGTAGTCGTAGTGCCGCAGGTAACGGGTGGGGTAGTTGTACGAGCGGAACGACGACCAGGTGGCGTCGGCCAGGCCGGCGGTGCGGTGGAAGGTGGCGTCGGCGCGGAACGTGGCGGTGCCGTCGTTCGGGTCCAGCCGGACCGCGTAGTCGTAGTGCCGCAGGTAGTTGCCGGGGTAGTTGACCGACTCGAACGAGACGCCGGCGGCGTCGGCCAGGCCGGGGACCATCCGCCACATCTGGTCCTGGTACGGGTCGAACGGGTACGCGTCGACGCGGGCGATCCGGTCGGCGTGCCGCACGTAGCGGTCGGGGAAGTTCGACGACTTGAGCCGGACCCAGTTCGGCGTGCCCCAGCGGTTGACCAGCCCGGCGTACTCGGCGTCGGTGATGCCGATCATCGAGCCGTGTTTGGAGTTCAGCGGCGGTGTGTAGTCGCGCTGGTTCAGCGGCGTCCACGAGTTGCCGGAGATGGTCGTCGTGGACCAGGCGTAGTAGTCGTTGTTGACCGGGCTGAACGAGTCGCCCCACAGCCGCCAGCCGCCCTCGTTGGTGCGCAGCAGCAGCGGCGCCTCGATCGCGTTGCCCTGCCGCAGCCCGCTGGTGTACGTGGTGAAGCTGTTCGGCGCGGCGGTGGTGGAGCGGGCGCCGTAGAGATATCCGTCGTCGAGGTTCTTGTAGTAGAGGTACGTGGTGCCACCGTCGACCACCACGTCGCCGTCGAGCACGCCGAAGGCGGGGCTGAAGTAGACCTGCGACGCGCTGACGGTGCGGAAGTCGCTCGTGTAGTTGACGAACAGTACGTCCCGGCCGTTGTTGGCGGAGTAGACGATGGCGTACTGCCCACGGGCGGCGTCCCAGAACGCGGTCGGCGCCCAGGTGTGGGTGTCGAGCGTGTGCATCCGGATGCGCCGGTAGCCGGTGAACGCGGTCAGGTCGGCCGAGTCCCACACGTGCAGGTACTGGCTGGTCAGCCCCCAGTTGGTGCCCTTGAGGTCGGTGGCCAGCACCACGAAGGTGCCGTCGGTCCTGCGCAGCACGAACGGGTCGCGCAGGCCGAGCTGCCCGGCGGTCGGGGTGACCACCGGGTTGTTCTGGTTCAGCGGAGTCCAGTTCAGCCCGTCCCGGCTGACGGCCAGGTGCAGGCCGTAGTCGGCGCCGAGGCCGTTCGGCGTCTCGGTGAAGTAGGCCATCGCGTAGGCGGTGTTCGCCGCCGCGAACGCGCCGCGGGGCAGGCTGAGCGCGCCGGAGGCGGCGGCAGCCGCGGACAGGGCGCCGACTGTGAACGCGCGTCGGGTCAGGGGCACGACGGGGGCCTTTCTCTGCGGTGGAGATGACGGCCGCGTTAACGCTAACAATCCCCCTTAGCCTGGCGTTCATATAGCTGACTGTCAATTGATTCGCAGCGCTGACGCGAACGCCGCAGGGCGGGCCGCTCGTTCTCGCGGCCCGCCCTGCGGCGGCTGTCCGGCGCCCGGCCGGCGAAAGATCAGCGGTTGCGGTAGTGGTCGACGGCGAGCGTCCCACCGCTCAGCAGCGCCAGCGCGCCGAAGGCGGAACCGGCCCACGGGTTGCCGACGACGCTCGACAGCACCACGTTCGCGGCCACGCTCACGATGAGCACCAGCCAGAGCAGCGGGCGCATCCGGGTGACTGACGTCGGGGCGGCGGCGGTCTCGGCGGTACGGTCCAGGTCGTTCACGGCTGCCTCCTCGATGATTTCTGCTACCACCGACAGTAGGGACGGGAGCGGCCGGTAACGATCCCGCCAGCACGACAGTCGTGGTACAGCAGGCTGTACTTTCCGCGCCCGGGCCTGCCGGGCGGCGACAGCGGTGACCTATCGTTTCGCCCGGGGGTGGGCCGGGATGGAGTACGTGCGGCGGCGGTTCCGCGTGGCGGTGGCCGCTCTGGAGCACCTCGTCGGCGGGCTGGGCACCGCAGTGCTGGCCCTGGGCACGCTGCTCGGGACGCTCGTCGTCGCGGCGGCGTGCGTCGGCGGGGTCGGGCTGCTGCTCGTACCCGGACTGCTGCAGGCCGTGCGGTCGGTGGCCGACCGCGAGCGCACCCGGCTGTCCCGGTGGGGGACGCCGATACCGGCGCCCGGCCCGGTCCCGGCCGGGGTGCGCGCGGCGCTGCGCGACCCGGTGGTACGGCGGGAGCTGCGCTGGGTGGCCGTCCACGGGACGCTCGGCTTCGGGGCCGGGCTGCTCGCGCTGGTGCTGCCGATCTACGCCGTGCAGGACATGACGTTCCCGCTCTGGTACCGGCTGGTGCCGCCGGAGGCCGGCGCGCCCGGCATCGGCTGGTGGCACATCGACGGGCTCGGCGACGCGCTCGCGGTCGCCGTGCTCGGGGTCGGCTGGCTGCTTCTCGCGGTCACGACCGGCCCGGCGCTCGCGCGGATCCAGGCCCGGTCGGGCCGGCGGCTGCTGCCCCCGCCGCCCGGGTTCGACCTGTCGCTGCGCGTCGCCGAACTCACCGCCACCCGGGCCGCGGCGCTCGACGCGCACGCGGTGGAGCTGCGCCGGATCGAGCGTTCGCTGCACGACGGCACCCAGAACCGGCTGGTCGCGGTGAACGTGCTGCTCGGCGCCGCCCGGCGGGCGGTGCGCCGCGATCCGGACCGCGCCGACGAGATCCTGGAACGCGCGCAGGACGCGGCCGAGCAGGCGCTCGGCGAGCTGCGTACGGTGGTGCGCGGCATCCTGCCGCCGGTGCTCGGCGACCGAGGGCTGGCCGGTGCGCTCGCCGGACTCGCGGCGGAGTGCGCGGTGCCGTGCCGCCTGTCGGTGGACGTCGACGTGCGCTGCGCGGCCTCGGTGGAGGCCACCGCGTACTTCGTGGTGGCCGAGGCGCTCACGAACGTGGTCCGGCACAGCGGCGCGGACGGCGTCGAGGTCGTCGTGCGCCGGGAACGGGACCGGCTGCTGGTGACGATCACCGACGACGGGCGCGGGGACGCCGACGAGACGCGCGGCTCGGGGCTGACCGGCATCCGCCGCCGGGTCGAGGCGTACGACGGGCGGATGACACTGACGAGCCCACCGGGAGGACCGACGAGGATGCACGTGGAGCTGCCATGCGGATCGTGATCGCCGAGGACGACGCGCTGCTGCGTGAAGGGCTGGCGCTGCTGCTGCGCGCCGAGGACCTGGACGTGGTCGCCACCGCCGGCACGCCGGGGGAGTTCCTGACCGCTGTCGACGAGCACCGGCCGGACGTGGCGATCGTCGACGTGCGGATGCCACCCACCCACACCGACGAGGGCATCGTCGCCGCGGTCGAGGCCCGCCGCCGCCGCCCCGGCCTCGCGGTGCTGGTCCTGTCGGCGTACGTCGAGCAGGCGTTCGCCACCGAGCTGTTCGCGGTCGGCGCCTCCGGGCTCGGCTACCTGCTCAAGGAGCGGGTGGGCCGGGTCGAGGAGTTCCTCGCCGCGCTGCACCGCGTCGCGGGCGGCGGCAGCGTGATCGACCCCGAGGTGGTCGGGCAACTGCTCGCCCGCAACCGGCGGCCGGACACCGCGCTGGCCGAGCTGTCGCCGCGTGAGCACGAGGTGCTGGCGCTGATGGCCGAAGGGCTGGGCAACGGCGCGATCGCCGAGCGGTTGTTCGTCACCGAGGGCGCTGTGCACAAGCACATCCGCAGCATCTTCGCCAAGCTGAGCCTGCCGCCGGACGACCGCGCCGACCGCCGGGTCACCGCCGTGCTGCGCTACCTCGACGACGGCCGCCGGTAGCGCACACGCACGCGCGCCGCCTCGCGGTGAGGCGGCGCGCGGACGGGTCGGCCGGATCAGCGGCGGGTGCCGCACAGGGCCGCGTCGACGGTGCTGGTGACCGCCTCCAGCATCTCCAGGCTGGTCGGCAGCGCGGTCACCGCGACCACGGCGCTGCGCCCGTCGGTGGTGGACAGGTTGCGCGTCTCGAAGCCCTGGATGTCGCCGCCGTGTCCCCAGGCTTGGCCGCCGCAGGGCAGCTCGTGCCGGGCGATGCCCAGGCCGTACTCCCACACCCCGTTGGGCTCGAAGTCGGGCGCCGGCACCGTGCGCGTCAGCGCCGCCTGCTGGGCCGGCTTGAGCAGCTTGCCCGCCAGCAGCGCCTCGAAGAACGTGCGCAGGTCCGACGGCGTGGAGACGAGCTGACCGGCGGCCCAGCCCAGCGACGGGTCCATCCGGGTCACGTCGACCCACGGCGCGCCCGGCTCCACCGCGACGTATCCGCGCGGCAGACGGCCCGGCAGGTCCTGCTCGCCGGTCTGCGGCCAGTACGTGTCACGCAGCCGCAGCGGCTCGATGATCCGCCGGGTGATCTCCTCACCCACCGGACGCTTGGTGACCCGCTCGATGATCAGCCCGGCCAGCACGAAGTTGGTGTTGCTGTACTCCCACTTCTGACCCGGCGGGAAGCGCCGCGACTGGGTGAGCGCCTCGTCCAGCAGCCGGCGCGGGTCGAAGTAGTCGCTGCGGCGGTCCACCAGATCCTGCGCCTCGCTGAACACGACCTCGTCGTAGTCGGGCAGGCCGCTGGTCTGCTGCAGCAGCTGGCGTACGGTGATCCGCCGCCCGTCGTTGCCGTTGGCGCGCACCATCCCGGGCAGGTAGCGCTCGACGGTGGCGTCGAGGTCGATGCGGCCCTCGCCGACGAGCTGGAGGACGACCACCGCGGTGAACGTCTTGGTGTTGCTGCCCACGCGCACCCGGGCGTCGCGGGGGATCGCGGCGCCGGTGCGCAGGTCACCCACGCCCGCGGTGTAGTCGCGCACCCGGCCGTCGCGGCGTACGGAGGCCAGCACTCCGGGGAATCCTTGCTCGGCGACCAGGCCGTCCAGTCGCGTCTGGACGGCGTCGGCGGCGGGACGCCGTGCGGCGGTGGTCGCGGCGGACGCGGCGGGCACACCGAGCGCGGTGACGGTCAGCATGGCCGTGGCGCCGACGGCGATCGGGAAGGTACGGCGGGTCATGGGAACTCCTCGACGGAGGTGAACGGGTACGGCCTCAAGCCTCGCCAGAACCGGTCCCGCGTTCCATCCCGCCAGCTACCGAGCCGGGGTAGCGCTGGCACTACTTGATCGCTCCCGGCGTCGCCGGTTAGGCTCCGCGCAGCGTCGCGTGCCGGTGGCAGACCGTGTCAGGCATGGAGGCGCCGGATCGAAGGGAGCACGACGATGACACTCGTCGTCCCTTCGCCCTCGCCACGTGGCTGAGGGCGAACAGACCAGGCTGGTGGCCTGGAGCCGGGAGATGCGCGCCGTCCACGAGCGGCTGCGCGAGGCGCTTGAGGTGACCCGGCTGGCGCTCGCCGCCGGTGAGCCGGCACGGCCCGCGACACGGGACCTGCTGCTGTTCTGCCACGGGTTCTGCGCGGCGCTGACCGCGCATCACGAGGGCGAGGACCGCAGTCTCTTCCCGGCGATCGCGACGCGCCATCCGGAGCTGCGCGAGACGCTGGACCGGCTGCGACAGGACCACTCGATGATCGGGTACCTGCTGGCCGGGCTGGGTGCGGCGGTGGCTCGCGACGCCCCGCCCGACGAGCTGGCCCGGCACCTGGAGGGCGTGTCGGCGATCATGGAGTCGCACTTCCGGTACGAGGAGCGGCAGCTTCTTTCGGTGCTGGAGACGCTGGCGCTGGACGCCGACCCGGCCGACGTCCTCGGACCGCTGTGACCCCGGGTCGCGGCCCGGCGGGATGCGCGCCGCCGGGCCGCGACCGGGCGTTCAGTTCAGGCCGCAGGTGGCCAGCGCGTCCAGGTTCGGGCGCTGCGCGCCGACCCGGTTGAACGCGATCTCGATGCGGTCGAGCGCCGCGACGCGCTTGCTGCGCAGCGGCCCGAGGATCGCGTTGTCGATGAAGGCCGGTCCGCCCTCGGGGCGCACCGCGAGCTGGGCGAGGCGGGCGTTCGCCTCGGCGATCTGCTTGTCCAGCGTGGCCAGTTCGGCCTGCACCTGGCCGGCGGCCGCAGCCGGGACGGCGGGCAGCGCGACACGCGGGCAGTTGACCGTCCGGGCCGGTCCGGCCGCGTTGCCGTTCTGGCCGCCGGCGTTCCCGTTCTGGCCCCCGGCGTTGCCGTTCTGACCGCCCGCGTTGCCGTTCTGGCCGCCGGCGTTCTGGCCGGCGCCGCCGTTGACGGCGCTCGGCACGCCCGGGGCGTTGAGCGAGCAGGCCGCCAGCGCGTCCAGGTCCGGGCGCGGCGCGCCGATCCGGTTGAACGCGATCTCGATGCGGTCGAGCACGGCGACGCGCTTGCTGCGCAGCGGGCCGAGGATCGCGTTGTCGATGAACGCCGGTCCGCCCTCGGGGCGTACCGCCTGCCGGGCCAGCCGCTCGTTCTGCCGGGCGATCTCCTGGTCCAGGTTGGCCAGTTCCCGCTCCACCTGGGCCGCTGCCGCCGCCGGTACGGCCGGCAGCTTGTCGCGTACCGTCGGGCAGTTCACGGTCTGCGCGGCGGCGGTGGTGGCCGGGCGGTTGTTCTCGCCCGCCGACGCCAGTTGCAGCCCACCGGCGAACAACAGCGCCGCGAGGGCGCCCACCCCGCCGAGCTTCAGGACCGCGGTCTTGCGCGTACCCCTGGCCATGCACCTCTCCTCTGGTTGACCGGGAGGGTGCGGCGGCTGCCGCGCCGTCTCCACGGTGCGAAGTGACGACTGGAGGAATCGTGCTCGTGCCCGCTCCGGCATCGCGGTTCCGGCCGATGTTCCCGTCGGCAGTGGATACGGACGGCGGCGCGAGATCGTTCAGCGCACCCCCGGATGTTTGACCGCATCGACGTCCGTCGTTAGGCTGCGCTGAAAGCGCTTACTGCGCGGGAGACGTGAGCGTTCGGCATGACACGGACGTCCGGGCGACAAGGCCCGCCCCTGACACCGACCGGGCATCGGTGCCGGTAGCGGCGTGGGCACCGCACCACCACCCGGAGGAGACCATCATGATCAACCGACACCGTCGTACGGTGTTGTGGACATCGGCCGCGGCGACGGCGGCGCTCGCCGCGTCCGGCCTGGCCGTCGGCGCGACCGCCGCCCAGGCGGCCGCCGGCTGCCGCGTCGACTACGCCGTCACCGCGCAGTGGGGCGGCGGCTTCACCGCCAACGTCAACCTGACCAACCTCGGCGACCCGCTCAACGGATGGGCCGTCACCTGGACGTTCGCCGCCGGGCAGACCGTCGCCCAGGCCTGGGGCGCCGAGATCACCGCCAGCGGCGCGTCGGTGCGGGCCGCCAACGTCAGCTACAACGGCAGCCTCGGCACCAACGCGAGCACGTCGTTCGGCTTCAACGGCACCTGGAACGACAGCAGCAACCCGGTCCCGGCCGCGTTCGCCGTCAACGGCGTCACCTGCACCGGTGGCGTCACGCCCACCACCGGCACGCCACCGACCAGCGCCCCGCCGAGCAGCCCGCCCCCGAGCACCCCGCCGCCGACGACGCCGCCACCGACCACGCCGCCGCCGGCCGGCGGCGCGATCTACGCCGCGCCGAACGGCACCGCCGGGGCGGCCGGCACCCAGGCCAGCCCCACCACCATCGCCGCGGCGATCACCCGCGTCGGCGCCGGCGGCACGATCTACCTGCGCGGCGGCACCTACAACCTGTCCCAGACGGTCACCGTCGCCGCCGGCAACAACGGCACGTCGAGCGCCCGCAAGAACCTGTACGCCTACCCGGGCGAGACGCCGATCCTGAACTTCTCGGCGATGAGCGAGGACCCGGCCAACCGGGGGCTGGCGCTGAACGCCTCGTACTGGCACGTGCGCGGGCTCGTGGTGGAGCGGGCCGGTGACAACGGCATCTTCGTCGGCGGCAGCAACAACATCATCGAGCGGACGGTGACCCGGTTCAACCGCGACACCGGGCTGCAACTGTCCCGGATCGCCTCCAGCACGCCCCGCGACCAGTGGCCGGCCAACAACCTGATGGTCAGCGTGGAGTCGCACGACAACGCCGACTCCGACGGCGAAGACGCCGACGGCTTCGCGGCCAAGCTCACAGTGGGCGGTGGCAACGTCTTCCGGTACGCGGTGTCGCATCACAACATCGACGACGGGTGGGACCTCTACACCAAGTCCGACACCGGTGCGATCGGCACGGTGACCATCGAGGACTCCCTCGCGTACAGCAACGGCACGCTCAGCAACGGCACCCAGAACGGCAACGGCGACCGCAACGGCTTCAAGCTCGGCGGTGAGGACATCGCCGTCAACCACACCGTGCGGCGCACCATCGCGTACCGCAACGGCAAGCACGGCTTCACGTACAACCGGAATCCGGGCACGATGACGATCTCGAACAACCTGAGCATCGACAGCACCGAACGGAACTTCTCGTTCGACGCCGGCACCTCGGTGTTCCGGAGCAACACGTCCTGCCGCTTCGCCGGCGGCGGCTCCAACGACAAGACGGTCGGCAACGTGGACGGCTCGAACCAGTTCTGGTCCGGCTCCAACGGTTCCCGCTGCGCCACGTACTCCGGTGCCCTGGCCTGGTCCTTCGCCGGCGACGGCCGCCTCACGGTGACCCTCGGCGGCCGCCAGGTCTCGCTCTGACCCCGGCACCCCACCGGGTTGATCATGAGGTTGGCGGCCGGATCGGAGATCGACAACGCCGTCAACCTCATGATCGACCGGGTGAAGGGATGGTGGGGGAGAGGAGATCGGGCCGAAGGACCGGCTTGACAGGATGATCGAGTCTTAGGTTAGCCTAACCTGCGTGACGAGCGAAGTTGCGCGGGCCGACGGCCTGACGGGCAGTGAGCTGCGGCTGGGCTACCACGGCAAGACGGTGGTGCACGACGCCGCCATCACGCTGCGCCCCGCGGCGGTGACCGCGCTGGTCGGCCCGAACGGCAGCGGCAAGTCGACGCTGCTGCGCGGGCTGGCCCGCCTGCACCCGCTGGAACACGGCGAGGTCGTGCTCGCCGACGGCACCCCGGCCCGGGCGCTGTCCCCCCGGGACTTCGCCCGCCGGGTCACGCTGCTGGCGCAGAGCCGCCCCACCCCGAGCGGGGTCACGGTGCGGGACGTGGTCGGCTACGGCCGGCACCCCTACCGGCAGCGGTGGCGCGCCGGCGACCCCGACGGGCCCGCCGCGATCGACCGGGCCATGACCGTGACAGGTGTCGACGGCATGGCCGGCCGGCCGGTCGACGAGCTGTCCGGCGGCGAGCTGCAACGCGTCTGGCTGGCCACCTGCCTGGCCCAGGACACCGCGATCCTGCTGCTGGACGAGCCCACCACGTTCCTGGACCTGCGCTACCAGGTGGAAATCCTCGACCTGATGCGCGACCTCGCCGACACCGCCGGCGTCGCCGTCGGCGTGGTGCTGCACGACCTCAACCAGGCCGCCGCCGTCGCCGACCAGGTCGTGCTCCTGCACGAGGGCCGGGTCCGCGGCACCGGCACGCCGCACGAGGTGTTCACCGAGGCGGCGCTCACCGAGGCGTACGGCATCCGCGTCGAGGTGATCGTCGACCCGGTCACCAACCTGCTCTCCACACGTCCCGTCGGCCGGCACACGACCCGTATCCCCGCCTGACCGATCCCTGCACACAGAAGAGAAACCGATGCTGCGTACCCGCCTGACCCTGCTCGCCGCCGCCGCGGCGAGCGCGCTGCTGATCGCCGGCTGCGGCACCACCGAGGAGCCCGCCGCCGCACCGTCCTCCTCCGACGCCGCGCCCACCGGCCCGGTCACCGTCACCGACAGCCGGGGCAAGACCATCACGCTCAAGAGCCCCGCCACCAAGGTCGTCGGCCTGGAGTGGGGCGAGGTCGAGATGCTCGTCGGCCTCGGCGTGATGCCGGTCGGCGTGGCCGACCCCAAGGGGTACGCCACCTGGGTGACCGCCGCCCCGCTCGACCCGAGCGTCAAGGACGTCGGCACCCGGGGTGAGCCGAGCGTCGACTCCATCGTCGCCCTCCAGCCGGACCTCGTGGTGATGGAGGCCGAGCGCGGCTCCGCCGTCGTCACCCAGCTGGAGAAGTACGTCCCGGTGCTGGTCACCAAGGGCAGCGACGCCTCCGACAACATCGGCCGGATGCGCTCGGACCTGAAGATGATCGCCACCGCGACCGGGCGCACCGCGCAGGCGGACAAGCTGCTCGCCGACTTCGACGCCGCGCTCGCCGACGGCAAGAAGAAGATCGCCGACGCCGGTGCGGCCGGCAAGCAGTTCGCGATCGCCGACGGCTGGAAGGAAGGCAGCACCGTCTCGATCCGGATGTTCGGCGAGGGCGCGCTCGTCTCCCAGCTCGGCATCCAGCTCGGCCTCAAGAACGCCTGGACCGGCAAGACCGACGAGATGTGGGGCCTGGGCCAGACCGACGTCGAGGGCATGACCGTCCTCAAGAGCCAGGACCTGCACTTCTTCTACAACGCCTCGGACGGCACCGACGTGTTCGCCGACGGCCTCGCCGGCAACGCGATCTGGCGTTCCCTGCCGTTCGTCCAGCAGAACAAGCTGCACAAGATGCCCAACGGCATCTGGACCTTCGGCGGCACGCTCTCCGCCAAGCAGTACATCGACGAGCTGGTCAAGGTCTACACGGCTTGAGCGCGATGACCGCCCCCGCCCCACCGGGGCCGGCCACCCGGCCGGCCCCGGCCGGGCCGCCGCCCGCCCGGCGCAGCCGGGTCGCCGGCGCGTTCGCCCTCGCCGCCGCGCTGCTCGTCGCGATCACCGCGGTGCACCTCACCCAGGGCACCTCCTCGGTCGGGGCGCTGGACCTGCTCCGGCTGCTCACCGGCGGCGACGACGAGACCGCCCGGGTGCTCGTCGCCTCCCGCCTGCCCCGGCTGCTCACCGGCCTGGCCGTCGGCGTCGCGCTCGGCTTCGCCGGCGCGGCGTTGCAGTCGACCACCCGCAACCCGCTCGCCTCGCCGGACACGCTCGCCGTCAACGCGGGCGCGCACCTGGCGATCGTCTCCACCGCCGCGTTCGGGATCGCGCTGCCCGCGCTGCCCGCGGGCGGGCTGGCGTTCTGCGGCGGACTCGCCGCCGCCTCCCTGGTCATGCTGCTCTCGGCCGGCGGCCAGGCCGCCACCACCCGGCTCATCCTCGCCGGCTCGGCCACCGCGATGGCGCTGTCCTCGCTGACCATGCTGCTCATGCTGCTGTTCGAGCAGGCCACCATCGGCCTGTTCGCCTGGGGCAACGGCTCGCTCGTGCAGGGCGACCTGGTCGCGTTCACCCAGCTCGCCCCCGTGATCGCTGTCGCCGCACTGGTGCTCGTGGCACTCGGGCACCGGCTGGACCTGCTCGCCCTCGGCGACGACACCGCCACCGTGCTCGGGCTCAACGTGCGTCGTACCCGGCTCACGGTCGTGCTGCTGGCGGTGCTGCTCTCCGCCGCGGCGGTCACCCTGGCCGGCCCGATCGGCTTCGTCGGTCTCGGCGCGCCGGTGATCGTCCGGCTGCTCGGCAAGTGGGTGCCCGAGGTGCACCGGCACCGCGTCCTGATGCCGCTGTCCGGCATCGTCGGCGTGGTCATCGTGCTCGGCTCCGACGTGCTGCTGCGCGCCGTGCTCGGCGGCCAGGCCGGTGTCGACGTGCCGACCGGCGTGGTGACCACGCTCTTCGGCGCGGTGCTGCTGGTGTGGCTGGCCCGCCGCCACCGCGACGCCGGACCGACCCGGCAGGCGCCGGGCGGCCACGCCGCCGTGCGCTCCCGGGGCTTCGTCGCCGCCGTCGTCGCGGTCTGCGCGGTCGTCGTCACCGCCGCGCTGGTGCTCGGCATGCTCGCCGGTGACACCTGGGTGCTGCTGGGCGACATCGTCAACTGGGTGCAGGGCCGCACCGGACCGGCGTACACCTTCGTGCTGGACGCCCGCTGGCCGCGCGTCGCCGCGGCGCTGCTGGCCGGCGCCGCGCTGGCCCTGGCCGGCACCACAGTGCAGGCGGTCTGCCGCAACCCGCTGGCCGAGCCGGGCATCCTCGGCATCACCGGCGGCGCCGGCATCGGCGCGGTGTCGCTGCTGACGTTCGCGCCGATGGCCGGCGTGCTCGCCCTGTCCGGCGCCGCCGGTCTCGGCGCGGTCGTCGCGTTCGCGCTGGTCTACGGCCTGGCCCGGCGGCGGGGACTCAACTCCGACCGGCTGGTGCTGATCGGGTTCGCGGTCTGGCAGGGCGGTACCGCGATCATCACGTTCATCGTGGTGTCCTCCGACCCGTGGAACACCGGCAAGGCCCTGACCTGGCTGTCCGGCTCCACCTACGGGCGCACCGCCCCGCAGGTGCTGCCGGTGGCGATCGCGCTGCTGGTCGCGCTGCCGGTGGTGGCCGCCGTGCGCCGCGAGCTGGACCTGCTCGCGCTCGACGACGACACGCCCCGGGTGCTCGGCGTCCGGCTGGAACGCGCCCGGCTGGTCGCGCTCGGCCTGGCGGCGCTGCTCACCGCCACCGCCGTGTCGGCGGTCGGCGTGATCGGCTTCGTCGGCCTGGTCGCGCCGCACGCGGCCCGGGCGCTCGTCGGCGGGCGGCACACCCGCGTCCTGCCGGTCGCGGTGCTGCTCGGCGCCACCCTGGTCAGCCTCGCCGACACGCTCGGCCGCAGCGTCATCGCCCCCGCCCAGGTCCCCGCCGGTCTGGTCACCGCCATGATCGGCACCCCGTACTTCGTCTGGCTGCTGTGGCGTTCCCGCGCCGCCGCGGCCGCCCGTTGACCCGTTCGCCGACGAACCACCCCCCGCACGTGAGAGGAATGACGCATGACCAGCACCCTGGCCGTCGCGCCCTGGCGAGTCTTCACCGTCGAGGTCCGCGCGCTACGCCGGCTCGGCCCGTCGTTCCTGCGCGTGACGCTCACCGGTCCGGATTTGGACCGGTTCGCCGACAACGGGTACGACCAGCGGATCAAGCTGGCCCTGCCGCCGGTCGACGGCGCGTCGGGGGAGCTGCCCGACGGGCCGGACTGGTTCCCGCGGTGGCGTGAGCTGCCGGACGCGCTGCGCAGCCCGATCCGCACCTACACCGTCCGCGCGGTCCGGCCGGAGGCGTACGAGGTGGACGTGGACATGGCGCTGCACGGCGACGGCGGCCCGGCCACCCGCTGGGCCCGGCGGGCCCGCCTCGGCGACCGGATCGCCGTGGTCGGCCCGGACGCCGGCTGGGACGGCCCGCACGGCGGTGTCGAGTTCCAGCCGCCCGCCGGGGCGACGCTGCTGCTGGCCGGCGACGAGACCGCAGCGCCGGCGATCTGCGCGATCCTGGAGCGGCTGCCCGCCGACGCGCGCGGGCACGCGCTGGTGGAGGTGCCGGAGACCGGCGACGAGCTGCCCTGCCGGCCCCCGGCCGGCGTCACGGTGACCTGGCTGCCCCGCGACGGCGCCCCGCACGGCAGCCGGCTCACCCCGGCCGTGACGAGCCTGGCCGACCGGCTGGTGCCGGTACCTGTCGCGGCGGGCGCCGCACCGCTGGCCGAGGTGGACGTGGACCGGGACATCCTCTGGGAGGTGCCGGAGCGGCCCGACGGCGCGGCGCTCTACGCCTGGCTGGCCGGGGAGGCGGCGGTGATCCGCGGCCTGCGGCGGCACCTGGTCACCGAGCGGGGCATGGACCGGCGCGCGGTGGCGTTCATGGGCTACTGGCGGGCCGGTCGCGCGGAGAACTGATCGTCTCGCGGGAGCGGGCCGGCGCACGACGCGCCGGCCCGCTTCGTCATCCGCGCGGCGCGTACGGGGCGAGCGGGTTGACCAGCGTGCCGGCGAACTGCAACGCGGCCGACGGGTCGGACAGGTCCACCATCTGCTGGTTGTTGCGCAGCTGGAGCCGGTTGAGGCAGGACAGCGTGAACTCCGGCGCGAACAGGTCGTGCCGGCGCATCCGGTCGGCCAGGTGCGGCACCGTGGCGGCGTAGTCGGCGGCGCACGCGGCGACGGTGCGCCAGAACTCGGCCTGGTCGAGCACGCCCCGGGTGTGCAGGGTGGCGCTGAGGTGCCGCAGGAAGCAGTCGAAGACGTCGGTGAAGATGGACAGGATCTTCTCGTCCTCGGGTACGGCGGCCCGGATCCGCCGGACCCGCTCCGGCAGGTCCGCGTCCGGGTCCATCACCACGATCTCCTCGGCGATGTCCTTGAACACGACCCGCTCGACGACGCCGTCGCGCAGCACCAGGATGACGTTCTCGCCGTGCGGCATGAACGCCAGGTCGTGGGCGTACAGGCTGTGCAGCAGCGGCACCAGGTAGGCGTCCAGGTAGCGGCGCAGCCAGTCGGCCGGGGCCAGCCCGGACTCGTCGATCAGCGCCGCGGCCAGCGACCGGCCGTCGCGGTCCAGGTGCAGCAGCGAGGCCATGGTGGCCAGCCGCCGCCCGGGTTCCAGCCCGGGCACCGGGCTCTCCCGCCACAGCGCCGCCAGCATCTTCCGGTACGGGGAGTAGCGATCGGTGGCCGCCTCGTACTGCCGGTGCCGGTAACCGATCGCGGCGCGCTCCCGGATGATCGACAGGCCGGTGCGCTTGAGCACCGGGTCGCCCTCGATCAGCCCGGCCAGCCAGTCGTTGATCGCCGGCGTCGCCTCCATGTACGCGGCGGACAGCCCGCGCATGAAGCCCATGTTCAGCACCGACAGCGCGGTCTTCACGTAGTGCTTCGCCGGGTCGCTGACGTTGAAGAAGGTGCGGATGGACTGCTGCGCCAGGTATTCGTCCGGCCCCTCGCCGAGGCAGACCAGCCGGCGCGCGGCCACCTCACCGGCGAACGTGACGGCGAGCTTGTTCCACCACTGCCACGGGTGCACGGGGACGAACAGGTAGTCTGCCGGGTCCAGGCCCAGCCCGGTGAGCGTGCCGGTGAACCCGGCCAGCGTCGCCTCGCCCAGCTCGGCCCGCATCAGCGTGTCGTAGTCCAGGTCGTCGGCGCAGGTGAACGTGGTGTGGTCGCGGTGCGCGGCGAGCCAGAGCAGCCGTACCGGCGCGGCGGCCTCCGGGGCGTACGCGCGGTACTCGTGCACGCCGAAGCCGAGGCGGCCGTTGTTGGCCACGAAGCAGGGGTGGCCCTCGGTCATGCCGGTCTCGATCGCCTGGAACCCGGCGGCGGCCAGCTCGGCGGCGCTCACCGCGGGCTTGGCCAGCTTGTACGCGGTCCCGGCCAGCGTGGAGGTGATCTCCTCCAGGTAGACCGGCAGGATCGCGTCGGTGAGGCCGAGCGCGCCGCGCAGCTCCACGCACAGATCCACGGCGTCCGGCGGCAGGTCCGCGCCGTCGCGGCGGCGCACGATGCTGTCCGCGTCGACCTCCCAGTGGTCCAGCGCCAGCCGCCGCGCGGCGAACCGGTACTCGACGGCGGCGTCGTCGCTGCGGACCAGCCACTGCCCGGGGCCGGTGGGCTCGGGGGTGATCAGGCGCTCGTGGGCGAACTCGGCGAGCGCCTTGCGCACCAGCAGCCGGTTGGCGGTCGCCCACGCCTCGGGGGTCAGGTGGTCCACTGCTGCGCTGGCGTTCACGCCGGTGCCCCTTCCTTGCCTGCGGGCGCGCCGGTGGCGGCCCGGAACTGGTCCCGGGTGCAGACGCTGAGCAGCGCCTCCTTCTCGGGCTTGCGGATCGGGCCGACGACGGTGAAGCCGACGGCCGCGTTGAGCGCGTGCACCGCCGTGTTGCGCACGTCGGGTTCCACCACCACGCGGCGGGTCGCCGGGTCGGCGAACAGCCAGGCCATCACCGTGGTGATGACGGCGCGGGTGAAGCCGTGCACCGGCGTGTCGGCGGGCGCGCAGAGGAAGTGCATGCCCACGTCGCCGGGCTCCGGGTCGTACAGGCCGACCAGCTCGACGTGCGCCGGGTCGTACCGTTCGGCCAGGAACGCCGGGGTGCCGCGCCACGACCCGAGGTACGCGTCGTGGTGCGGGTGGTCGGCGATGCGCCGGTACTCGGCGGCGACCGCGGCCAGGTCGGCGTCCTGCATCAGCCAGAACGCGGACTTGGGATGGGTGACCCAGCGGTGCAGCAGCGCGGCGTCGGCGTCCGGGTCCAGCGGGCGCAGCGTGAACTCGCCCAGCGCGTCGTCGACGCGGGTGAACGCGCTCACGCCGGCGCTCCGAACTCCTGGAAGGCGATGCTCTTCTCCACCGGGTAGTGCTCGCGGCCGGTCATCTCCCGGATCAGCCACGAGTTGCGGTACGGGCCCATGCCCAGGTCCGGCGAGGTGATGCTGTGCGTGTGCGTGCCCCCGTTCTGCAGGAACACCCGGCGGCCGGTGTGGTCGACGCTGTAGTTGCGGGCCACGTCGAAGCGGCCGTGCGCGTCGAAGCGCAGCCGGTCGCGTACCGGCGCGAGGAACTCCGGCACCCGGTAGTGGTAGCCGGTGGCCAGCACCAGTCCTGCGGTGTCCAGCGTGAACGCGCGGTCCTGCTCGGTGTGGCGCAGCCCGAGGCGGTAGCGGCCGTCGGCGTACGCCGCCTCGACCAGTTCGGTGTTCGTCAGCAGGCGGGTGGGCGCCGGTCCGTGCAGGCTCTTGGCGTACAGCAGGTCGTAGATGTCGTTGATCAGGTCGGCGTTGATGCCCTTGAACAGCGGCTTCTGCGCGGCCTCCAGCGCGTAGCGGGTCGGCTCGGGCAGCGCGTGGAAGTAGTCCACGTAGTCCGGCGAGGTCATCTCCAGCGTGAGCTTGGTGTACTCCAGCGGGAAGAACCGGGGCGAGCGGGTCACCCAGGTGAGCTGGTAGCCGTACGTGTCGATGTCGCCGAGCAGGTCGTGGAAGATCTCGGCGGCGCTCTGGCCGCTGCCGACGATCGTGATGCTGTCCTTGGCCCGCAGCGCCTCCCGGTGTTCCAGGTAGCGCGAGTTGTGGATCATGTCACCGCCCAGCCCGGCGCAGGCCGGCGGCAGGTACGGCGGGGTGCCGGTGCCGAGCACGAGGTGCCGGGCCCGGTGGGTGACCGGCCCGTCCGGCGTGTCGGCGCGCACCACGTACCGGTCGTCGGTCGCGTCGTACTCGACGGCGGTGACGGCGTGCCGGAAGCGCAGGTTCGGCAGCTTGGCGGCGGCCCAGCGGCAGTAGTCGTTGTACTCGGCGCGCAGCGGGAAGAAGCTCTCCCGGATGTAGAACGGGTAGAGCCGCCCGGTCTCCTTCAGGTAGCTCAGGAACGAGTACGGCGAGGTGGGGTCCGCGAGCGTGACCAGGTCGGCGATGAACGGCGTCTGGAGCCGGGTCGATTCGAGCAGCATGCCGGGATGCCAGTCGAAGCTGTCGCGGGCCTCCAGGAACAGCCCGTCGAGGTCGTCGATCGGTGCGGTGAGGCAGGCCAGGCCGAGGTTGTAGGGGCCCAGCCCGACGGCGATGAAGTCGTGGGTCGACATGGGGTTCTCGTTCTCCTCGACGGGGGTCAGCCGACCGGGCAGGACAGCTCGGCGGCAGCGGTCCGGGCGTACCAGGCGGCGTGGTCGGCGATGAGGTCCAGCACGTGGGCGATGTCGTCCACTGTGGTCTCGGGGTTGAGCAGCGTGAGCTTCAGGTGGTGCGCGCCGTCGACCTTCGTGCCGGCGACCAGGGCGGCGCCGGAGGCGGCCAGCGCGTCGCGGGCGTGCAGGTTGGCCTCGTCGGCCAGGTCGGGTGCGAGGCCGGACGGCCGGTAGCGGAAGACCACTGTGCTCAGCTGCGACGGTGCGGCCACCTCGAAGCGCGGGTCGGCGTCGAGCCGCTGCCACGCCTGCGCCGCGAGGTCGACGACCTGGTCGAACAGCTCGCCGACCGCGTCCGGCCCCATGATCCGCAGGGTCAGCCAGAGCTTGCAGGCGTCGAACCGCCGCGTCGTCTGGATGCTCTTGTCGACCTGGTTCGGGATGCCCTGCTCGACCGCGCGGGCCGGGTTGAGGTAGTCGGCGTGCCAGGTGGCGTGACGCAGCGCCCTTCCGTCGCGGACCAGCAGCGCGCTGGAGCTGACCGGCTGGAAGAACGACTTGTGGTAGTCGACTGTCACCGAGGTGGCCCGCTCGATGCCGTCGAGCAGGTGGCGGCGGGTGGGGGAGACGAGCAGCCCGCAGCCGTACGCGGCGTCGACGTGCATCCAGACGCCCGCGTCGGCGCAGATGTCGGCGATCTCGGGCAGCGGGTCGATGCTGCCGAAGTCGGTGGTGCCGGCGGTGGCGACCACTGCCATCACCACCTGACCGTCGCGGTGGCAGTTGTCGATAGTGCGGGCCAGCTCGTCGGCGCGCATCCGGCGGGCCGCGTCGGTGGGTACGGTGAGCACCGCGTCGGCGGCGAGGCCGAGCAGCTTGGCGGCCTTCTGCACGCTGAAGTGCCCGGCCGCGGAGGTGATGACGCGCAGCCGGGACAGCACCTGCGGCCGGTCCGGCCGGGTGGCCGCGCCACCCACCGCCCGGCGGTACGCCTCCTCCCGGGCCAGCAGCATGGCCTGGAGGTTCGACTGGGTGCCGCCGCTGGTGAACACCCCGTCGGCGGTCGGACCCAGCCCGATCCGCCCGGCCGTCCACTCGATCAGGCGCCGCTCCATCAGGGTGGCCCCGGTGCTCTGGTCCCAGGTGTCCAGTGAGGAGTTCACCGCGCTGAGCACCGCCTCGCCGAGCAGCGCCGGGATGACCACCGGGCAGTTGAGGTGGGCGAGGTAGCGCGGGTGGTGGAACCACACCGCGTCGCGTAGCCACACGTCGTGCAGCTCGTCCAGGGCGGCGTCGGTGTCGCCGAGCGGCCGGTCGAGGTCGATGCCGCCGATGAGCGGCGCCAGCTGGTCGGGCGTGACGCCGGTGAACGGCGTGTCCACCTCGCCGACCCGCCGGGCGACCCGGTCGACGCCGCGCGCCAGCACGTCCCGGTACCGCCCGAGCGAGCCGGCGTTGAACAGGTGGTCGCGGGCCGTGGCGGCGGCGCGGCCGGTGTCGGTGGGCGCGGCGCCGGTCGGGCTCCCGATCGAACTCATGCGACTTCCCAGCGGTCGTACGGACAGGACGTGCGGCCACAGCCGCGGCGATCAGGTTAGGTTAGGCTCGCCTAACTAGCAAGCGCGACTCGGTGCGCTTTGTCCTGGAACTACCGCCGGTTGGCGCCTGCCGCGTGTCGCGGTAAGGTCGCCCTCGGTTAGGGGAGGTTATCCTAAGTTGACTGTGGAACGGAACCGCCGCCCGGCGCGCCGAGGCGGGCCGAGACGGTGACGCGCGTCGATCGCGATCAGTGGGGCGTGCCGCAACTGTGGGCCGGTGACGCCGACGCGCTGGCCCGTCTGCAGGGGCGTGTCGCCGCGACCGACCGGGCGTGGCAGATCAGCGTCGAACGATGGCGTGCCGAGGGCCGCCTCGCCGCCCACGTCGGACCGTCCGAGCTGGCGTGGGACCGGTTCGCCCGCCGCGTACGGCTGGACGACACCGCCCGGCGCTGCTACGAACGGCTGGACCCGGACACCCGGCGGTGGGTCGAGGCGTACGTGGACGGGGTCAACGCCGGACTCGCCGAGGGCGCCGCCGCCGCACCCGAGTTCGCCGCCACCGGCGCCGCGCCCGAACCCTGGCGCCCCTGGTCGCCGCTCGGCGTGTTCCTCGTCCAGCACGTGCTGTTCTCCACCTTCCCGAACAAGCTCTGGCACGCGCACGTGGCCCGCACGCTCGGCCCCGATGCGGCCGGACTGTTCGCCGTGGAAGGACCGGCGTCGTCGGGCAGCAACGCCTGGGCGCTGCCCGCCGACCCGGCCACCGGGCGCGGCCCGCTGATCGCCGGCGACCCGCACCGGCTGCTCGAACTGCCCGGCGTCTACCAGCAGGTCCGGCTGGCCTGCCCGGAGTTCGACGTGGTCGGCCTCGCCTTCCCCGGCGTGCCGGGCCTGCCGCACTTCGGCCACACCGGGCACGTGGCCTGGGCCGTCACCAACGCGATGGCCGACTACCAGGACCTCTACCGCGAGCGGCTGCGCCGCGACGGCGACCGGGTGCTGGCGCGCGACGCCGACGGCTGGACCCCGGTCGCGCGTCACGTCGAGGAGATCGAGGTCCGCGGCGGCGACCCGGAGACGGTCGAGGTGATCGAGACGCCGCGCGGGCCGGTGATCGACCACGACCGGGTCACCGGCGAGGCCATCGCGCTGCGCGCCCCGAGCCGGGTGGAGGCCCGGCTCGGCTTCGAGGCGCTGCTGCCGCTGCTGCGCGCCCGGCGCGCCGCCGACGTCGCCGACGCGCTGCGCCACTGGGTCGAGCCGGTCAACAGCGTGCTCACCGCCGACACCGAGGGCGGCGTCCGCCGTCTGGTCGCCGGCCTGGTCCCGGTACGCGACGAACGGTGCCGCCGGGAGCCGGTGCCGGCCTGGGAGCCGGCCTACCGGTGGCGGGGCGACTACGTGCCGCCGGTGGACGAGCGGGTCGACGGCGTGGCGGTGTGCGCCAACGACCGCCGCGACGACGTCGCAGCGCACGGTGTCGACTTCGCCCCGCCGCACCGGGCGCGCCGGATCCGCGCGCTGCTCGCCGAGGGCGCCGAGGCGTCCACAGTGCACACCGACGACCGGCTCCCGGCCGGCCCGCTGTACCGGCTGCTCGACCGGCTCGACCCGGGCCGGCTCGACGAACCCGCCCGCGCGCTGCTGCGGCGGCTGCGCCGATGGGACCGGGCGATGGCGGGCGGGTCGGCCGAGGCGGGCGCGTACGCGGCCTGGCGGGCGGCGCTGGCCCGGCGGCTGCGCGTACACCCGGGGTTGCGTGCGCTCGACGAGCCGTGCGGGTTCGACGAGTTGTTCGCCCCCTGGACCGACCCGGCGGCGCGGATCGGCCTGGCGCTGGATCACCTCGCGGCCGGGTTCGACCTCGCGGAACCGGCGGCCGAGGCGTTGGCCGAGGTGGCCGCCGGCCCGCCGCCCGGTGAGTGGGGCAGCCGGCACCTGCTGCACCCGGTGCACCTGGGCGTCGCCCCGGCGGTCACCGACGCGGTGACCGCGATGCGGGAGCGGGTGGCGCTGGCCGGTGACACCGACTGCGTGCTGGCCACCTCCAGCGTGCCGGGCGTCTCCGACGCCTGCTGGCGCGGCCCGGTGGCCCGCTACGTGTGGGACCTGACCGACCGGGCGGCCAGCCGCTGGATCGTCCCGTTCGGCGTGTCCGGGCGCCCCGGCGATCCGCACTTCGCCGACCAGCTGACCCACTGGGCCGCCGGGACGCTGATCCCGGTGCCCGCCGGCCCACTGACGGGAGACGAGACGACGTGATCCACCTGGAGTCGATTTCCGGCCTCGGCGCGCTGGCGCTGGAGCCGCTCCGCCCCGAGCGGGACGCCGGCCTGCTGCACGGCTGGGTGATCCGGCCCCGCAACCGGTTCTGGGGCATGGGCTCGCACACCGTCGACCAGGTACGCGACATCTACGCGTTCGTCGACGGGCTGGAGACCCACCACGCGTACCTGATCCGGCTCGACGGCGAGCCGATCGGGCTGTTCCAGACGTACCAGCCGGAGGCGGACCCGGTCGGCGAGCGTTACCCGGTGCAGCCCGGCGACGTGGGGATGCACCTGCTGCTCGACCCGCCCCGGCGGTACCCGCGCGGCGTGACCGGCGCGGTCTTCCCGGCCCTGATGCGGTTCCTGCTGCGTGACCCGGCCGCGCGTCGCGTGGTGGCCGAGCCGGACGTGCGCAACGACGCCATGCTGCGCCGCCTGCGCATCGAGGGCTTCACGCTCGGTGAGGAGATCGACATGCCGGACAAGCGGGCGAGGCTGGCGTTCCTCACCCGGGAGCGGTTCGAGGCGGAGCACCCGCCCGCGTGAAGCCATGCCCGCGTCACGGCTCGGCGGCGCGCAGCCGCCCGGCCAGGTCCCGCACCGTCTCGGCGTACGCCGGGTCGTCCTCCGACGGGAGGTGACCCTTGATCGGCGGGGGGACGCTGTCCCAGGGCGGGGCGACCAGGCTCTCCGGATCCCGGAGGCGACGGTCCACAGTTGCCTCCGGGCCGGTGACGCGGGCCGGCTCGTCCGGGCGGTGCGGGGAGAAGATCCATCCGCCCAGCGCGTCGGTGTCCCGCCACAGGTTGCGCCAGCGCCAGCCGATCCGGCCGCCGATCCCGCGCAGCATCTCGCCGCCGACGTAGGCGGGGAACAGGCGGGCGTAGAGCCGGCGCAGCGGCGAGCTGTAGGTGAGCAGGGCGACCCGCGCGCTGACCTCCGCCGGTAGCTGCAGGACGGTCGCGGCGACGAGCACCGAGCCGTGGCTGTAGCCGGACAGCAGCACCCCGTTGCCGCTGTGCACCAGGTACGTGATGCGCCGGGCCAGCTCCGGCACGGCCCGCTCGGCGTAGCAGGGCGGTGCGAACGGGTGTGCCGCCCGGGGCCAGAACGTGGCCAGGTCGAAGAGCACGCCGACGTGGTGCCGGAACCCGGGACTGCGGTAGGCGAAGATCCCGGCGAGGATGAGGGCCAGCACCGCCGCCGAGATCGCCACCCCGCCCACCTCGATGCCGAACATGACCAGCTCCGCCGGGACGTGCGTGCGGTGCTCCAGCGTCTCGCCCGGATCGGGACGGACCAGCGCCATCGCGGTGGTCGCCGCGCCCAGTCCGGCCATGACGGCGAACAGCACCGCCAGCGGCACCAGCAGGTCGGTGAACCGGGCCCGCACGATCATCGTCCGGACCTGCCGCAGCCGGGGCGCCGCCTCGGCCGGCGGCGACGGGAAGTCCCGCTCGACGATCGCCCCGGCGGCCCGCATCCGGCCGCGCCGGGACACCAGCGCCACCACTGCCGCGACCACCAGGGTGACCAGCAGCGCGCGGAAGAAGCCGTAGATCGCCCAGGTGTACGCGTGCGCCGGGCCCGGTATGTCGTCCGCCGGGGACACGCCCCGGTCCAGCAGGTCGGCGGTGCGCTGGACCAGCTCGGCGGAGTACGCCACCGCGAGCCCGCCCGCCGCCGCGGCTACCACGAGCGCCCCGAGCCCGTTCGGCGGCTGGTGGCCGCGGACTCGTAGGCGGTGCCAGATCAGCACCGCGGCCAGGCCGCCGAGCAGTACCGCGTGCGTGACCAGCAGCCAGGTCAGGATCGAGCCGTAGCCGGGCAGCCCGCCGCCGGCACGCCAGCGGGCCGGGGCGAACAGCAGATACCCGGCCACCACGACGGTGAGCCCGATCGCGGTGCCGCGCAGCACCCGGGCGACCCGGTCACGTCGCGGGTCGGTGGGCGCCCGGTCGACGAGCGGCGGCACGCAGACCAGGACCAGGCAGGCGAGCAGCACCGCGCCGGTGACCGCCAGCAGCACCGCCACCGTCGGCGGGACGCCCTGCGCGGCCCGGGCGGCGAGGAGACAGCCATCGAGGGTGGCGAAGGCCGCCGCGATGTGGATCGAACGCAGCCGGCCCATCAGCGGCTCGGTGTCCCACTGGCCGATCGTGCTCAGCGGAGGCCCGGCCGTCGCCCGCTCCGGCGCCCGGAACGCGGTGAACGAGCGTCCCGGCCGCCGGGAGCCCCACCAGACCAGGCTCACCGCGGCCGCCGGGACCAGCGCCAGCACCACCAGCCGCAGCCCGACCGGCCGCCCGCCCATCCAGGACAGCCACTCCCGGTCGGCGACGCACGCCGGGACGGACAGGCACTGCCAGGCCACCAGGTCCAGCGCGACCCCGGCCCCGGCGAGCACGTACAACGCGGTCAGGCTCAACCCCAGCACCCGGCACAGCGCCCGCACCACCGCGCCGCCGACGGCGTCCCCCGGCCGCATCCACACGGCCACGTTGAGCAGCATGAAGGGCATCAGGAACAGCAGCGAGAGGGTACGCAGCGCGGTGCCGGACGGCAGGTCGTTCCACTGGTACGCCTCCAGCGTCACTCCGCTCGCGCCGCGCCCGTCGGCCAGGTCCGGACGGGGACGGTAAAAGCCGGCGCTGCGGTCGCCCGCGACCTGCCGGACCAGCGGCCGGCCCAGCACCTCGGCGGCCCCGCCCGCGGAGACCCCGTGCACCCGCAGCTCCACCACCTCGCCCGGCGGGGCCTGCGCCCGCCCTGGTCCAGCCGTCATCGACCCTCCGCGACGTCCCGGCCGCCCACGCCGCCTGGCACGGCCCGCCCTCGGGTGGCGCAGCGTCCTACCCCGCCGGGCGGCGGGCAAACGCCCGCGCACCTGCCTCGGGCGGCCGTTCGAAGCCGTACCGTCCGGGTAACCGCCGACGGTCCGCCGAGGAAGGGGTCCCGCATGACCGGCGCTTCGCGTGACGACCTTGCCGTGGCGACCCGGCTGCCGCCGATCGACGTCCGCCGGTGGGTGAACTCCGCGCCGCTGACGCCGGAGGAGCTGCGCGGGCGCGTGGTTCTGGTCGACGTCTGGGAGTACACCTGCGTGAACTGGATCCGCACCGCCCCGTACGTGCGGGCGTGGCACCGCGACTACCGGGATCTGGGGCTCACGGTGATCGGCGCGCACGCTGGCCGACCGCTGGGTCGGCGTCTCCGCGCGTACGTCTTCACGTTCGGTCCCTGACCCGACCCGAGGAGGACAACCCGTGGCCGTCAAGACCCTGACGCCGACGCGTACCGGCGCCGACATCCGCGAGTTCCGCGTCGACGTGCCGGAGGCGGACCTGCAGGACCTGCGGACCCGGCTCGCGGCCACCCGGTGGCCAGAGCGCCAGACGGTGGACGACCAGTCCCAGGGTGTGCCGCTGGAGACCAGCCAGGCGCTGGCCCGGTACTGGGCGACCGAGTACGACTGGCGCAAGGTCGAGGCGCGGCTCAACGACCTGCCGAACTTCGTCACCGAGATCGACGGCCTGGACATCCACTTCATCCACGTCCGGTCCCGGCACGACGACGCGCTGCCGCTGATCGTCACTCACGGGTGGCCGGGATCGGTGATCGAGCAGCTGAAGATCATCGGCCCGCTCACCGACCCGACCGCGCACGGCGGCCGCGCCTCGGACGCGTTCCACCTGGTGATCCCGTCGATGCCCGGCTACGGCTTCTCCGGCAAGCCGGACGGGCCCGGCTGGGACCCGCAGCACATCGCCCGCGCCTGGACCGAGCTGATGCGGCGGCTGGGTTACACCCGGTTCGTGGCCCAGGGCGGCGACTGGGGCGCGCTGATCACCGACATGCTCGGCGTGCAGGCGCCGCCGGAACTCGCCGGCATCCATACGAACATGCCGTGCGTGGTGCCGCCGGACATCGACGCGCTGCTGCAACGCGGCATCACCGGCGTGAACAACCCCCTCGCGGAGCTGCCGGCCGGGCTCTCGGACGAGGAGCGGGCCGCCTGCGAGCGGATCGACTTCTTCTGGAAGCACTCCGCGTACGCGCTGATCATGACGACCCGCCCGGAGACGCTGACGGCGCTCGCCGACTCGCCGGCCGGGCTGGCGACGTTCATGCTCGACCACGACGCAGCCAGCCTGGATCTGATCTGCGCCGCCTTCGCCGGCCGGCCCGGCGGCCTGAGCCGCGACGACATCCTGGACAACGTCACGCTCTACTGGCTGACCAACACCGGCGTGTCCTCGGCCCGGCTGTACGCGCAGAACGCGCTGTCGTTCTTCGCCGCGAAGGGCGTCCGGGTGCCGGCCGCGGTGAGCCAGTTCCCGGACGAGATCCTGCTCGCGCCGCGCAGCTGGGCGGAGCGGGCGTACCCGAACCTGATCCACTACAACCAGCTGGACCGGGGTGGGCACTTCGCCGCCTGGGAGCAGCCGGAGTTGTTCGCGCAGGAGATGCGGGCGGCCTTCCGCTCGCTGCGCTGACTGCCGGGACGGATGCGGCCGGGTGGGATGTCCACCCGGCCGCGTCCGCGGATTCAGACCTCGGTCAGCCGGACCGCGTCGGCGATGACCAGGCCGGCGGCGGAGCTCCACCGGCTGACCGCCACCCGGTTGGCGTCCCCGGCCGGCAGCGTGAACGTGCCGAGTGAGCGCCACTGCCCGCCGGTCGCCCGCTGGTCGACGGTGACCGTCCGGTTGCCGGTGGTGGTGGCGACGATGTACGGCGTGGCCGCGTTGTAGCCCGCGTTCGCCGGCCACCACGCGTCGACCCGGTAGTTGCCGGTACGGGGGACGTTGAACTTGTACCAGGCGGCGTCGCTCGCGGCGACCGGGTCCGCGTACCGGTAGTCGGCGCCGTAGCGCTGCCCGGAGTAGGTCGAGGTGCCCCAGTTGGCGCTGGCGGTGAACCGGCCCGCGGTGGCGTTGTCCACCGTCGACGTCCAGCCGGTGCCGCCGCCGGCCATCTTGGCGGCCACGTCGGCGCGCATCGTGTTCAGGTCGATGAAGGACGGGTCGATCTTGCCGGTGGTGCTGGTCTCCCGGTGCCCCCGGGCGTAGCTGGAGTCCCGGCCGAGCCGCTTGAGCACGGCGGCGGTGGCCGCGATGCTCGCGTTGTACTGGGCGGTGGTCATCCGCTGGTCGACGCCGTTGTAGTCGATCTCCCAGCCGATCATCAGGGTGTTGCCGTCGCCGGCCGGGATCGGGCCGCTGCCGCCGCTGGTGCCGGCGTGGTTGCACCGGCCGGCCGAGATCACGTGGAACACGCCGTGGTAGTCCACGAGCGCCTGGCAGAGCGGGCCGGGCAGGTCGGAGCGGCCGTTGATGCAGATGTTCAGCGCCGGGTGCGGGTTGGTGGCGCTGGACGTGGCGGCGGTGTGGTGCCAGAGCACGCCGATCGGGTCGAACGAGCCGGAGCGCATCCGGTTGAGCCAGTCGCCCTCGACCACCACCTGCACGCCGGCGGCCCGCAGCACGTCAACGAGCCAGGGAATGGTGGCCATCACTGCTCCCGGAGCAGGTCGGCGAGGCACTCAACCTTCGGCGCGGCGTGCGCCGTACCGGGACGGACGGCCACCACGAGGGCGGCGGCCGCCAGGGCGGGTACGCCGAGCAGACCTCGGCGTCGCAGACGGGGGGATCGTGACGTGGGCATGGCGCTCCTCGGGTGACGGCGCAGTATCGATCGACGCTCGTGAGTGTGGGAACGCTATCCCGGCGTCGGGCGCTCTGTCGATACCCTTCAATGATCGTTTCCATTGTGAAAACTTTCGCCACCGCCATCTGTCGTCGTTCGTCGATGCGTGGTAGAAATCCTGCCCAAGTCTCGCCGTCGAGCGAGGAATCCTTCACAGGAGGGGCGCCGATGAGAGCGTTCGTCACGGCCCTGACACTTCTCGTTGTGGCCGCGGCCCCGGCCACCGCGGCCGCCCCGGCCGAGGCCGCCGCCGCTGTCGCCGCGGTCGGACCGCAGCCCGGCACCTTCACCGGCAAGGGCTTCGACACGTGCACCGCGCCGTCGCAGGCCGCGATGGACGCCTGGCTGACCGCCTCGCCGTACCGCGCGGTCGGCGTCTACATCAGCGGCGCCAGCCGCACGTGCGCCCAGCCCAACCTGACCGCGACCTGGGTCGCCGACCAGACCCGCAAGGGCTGGCGGCTGATCCCGATCGAGCTGGGCTACCAGGCGCCGTGCGGCACCCGTACGCCGAAGATGTCCGCCGACCCGGCCACCGCCCGCGGGCAGGGCCGGACCGCGGCGGACAGCGCGGCCGCCGCCGCGACGGCGCTCGGCATCGGCGCGGGCAGCACGCTCTACAACGACATCGAGCAGTACCCGTCGAACGCGAGCTGCCGTGCCGCCGTGCTCTCCTTCCTCTCCGGCTGGGTCGAGCGGCTGCACACGCGCGGCTACCTCGCCGGCATGTACTCCAGCGGCTCGTCCGGCATCACCGATGTCTGCGCCGCCTACGACGACACCCGGTACCTGCGCCTGGACCAGATCTGGATCGCCTGGTGGAACGGCGTCGCGGACACCGACGGGGGCACGTACTGCGCCGACGACCGCTACGCCGACCAGCAGCGCCTGCACCAGTACGCCGGGGACGTCACCGAGACGTGGGGCGGCGTGACCATGAAGATCGACCGCAACTACCTGGACGTACGGGCCGGCACCCCGCCCGCGACGTGGAGCGTCACGGTCGACAACGCCACGTCGGGCGGGTTCAGCGCGGGCGCGGCCTGGGGCGCCTCCGCGTACTCCGGGCAGCGCTACGGCGCCGACTACCGCTTCGCCACGCCGGTGGCGGCCAGCGACGTGGCCTGGTTCCGGGCGAGCCTGCCCGCGACCGGCGCCTACGAGGTGTCGGTGTGGTACCCGGCCGACCCCGGCTACAACGACCGCACCCCGTACCTGGTCGCCACCACGACCGGCAACCGGTCGGTGGCGGTCGACCAGCGCACCGGCGGCGGACGCTGGGTCTCGCTCGGCGTGTTCACGCTCGCCGCCGGCGCCGGGGACAAGGTCGGGGTGAGCCGCTGGAGCGCCGGGACCGGGTACGTGGTCGCCGACGCGGTCCGTATCACCCGGGTGTGAGCCCGCGGGCCGTGAGCCGGTTCCGCCTCGGCGGGGCCGGCTCACGGCGTCCGGGTCAGCTCAGGTGCGCCAGCAGGGCGGTGGCCATGCCCTGCTCACCGCGGGCGTTCGGGTGGAACGGCGCGGCCGAGTTCTGCGGCACCAGCCCCTCCACCCAGCGGGTGCCGCTGCTCTTGCACGCGTCCCGGCCGATCGACGGGGTGTAGACGTCGGCGTAGCTGGCCCCGCCCGCCGCCGCGGTGTCGGCGAGCATCGTGTTGAGCGCCTTCTGGACGCCGCGCAGGTACGGCACGTCCTGGTAGGCGATCGGCACCACCGGCCAGCAGCCGTACCCGCTGTCGGGCAGGATCGCCGGATAGCCGAGCACCACCACGCGCGCGTTCGGCGCGGCCTGGCGGACCGCCCGCAGCACGGCCGTCACCTTCGGCGCGGCGGCGGCGATCCGGGCCCGCAACTGGTCGGTGCCGCCCGCGGTGAACCGGTCCTTGCAGGGCGACCCGAGCGGGCTGCTCACGCTCGCCTCGGCGCAGTCGCCGATGATGCCGGAGAAGCCGATGTCGTTGCCGCCGATCTGGACCGTGACCAGCGCCGTGCTGGCGGTGACCGCGTTGACCTGCGGTGGCAGCGCGATGCCCAGCGCGCCGTCGCCGCCGTACAGGATGTCCTCGGTGGTGGCCCCGGAGCAGCTCACGTCGGTGAACGACGACGAACCGGCGGACGCCGCGACCAGGGACGGGTAGTTGCGGTTGGAGCGCAGGCAGTTCAGGTCGACCTGGGTGGGCACGAGCGGGGCGGAGGTGTAGGAGTCGCCGAGCGCCACGTACCGCCCGGTGGGCGCGGCGGCGACGGCGGGCGCGGTGGCCGCGAGCAGCACGCCGGCGGTGGCGGCGGCGACCGCGGCGAGTCTGGTGGCGGTCCGCATCAGCGGCAGGCGGGGACGGTTCATGGGGCCCTCCCGGAGGGGTCCTGGTGGTGGTGCTGGGATTCTGTCCACGCCTGTGGCGCACGTCAATATAGACAGGGCTCACTAAAGCGTGTCCCGGGATGTGGTCCGGCACTGCCTGGTGGAGGGTTGCCGACGCGGCCTCAGGTGTTGTGTGCGTCACACTTTTCGGCGTCCCCGGAGTCGGGTGCCGGGAGCCCGTAGACGGGTCGATTCGTTGCGGCGCAACGCTCCCCGGCACTGTCACTCCTGGTGGGTGGACCGGGGCCGGATTCGCGGAGGCACGCACCGGAGCCACCCCGGCACGGCTGGTGAGCGACCGATCGAACGTCGGCGATCCCGGATTTGCGGCCGTCATTACGCTGCGAAGTGGTTGATCGCCGGAACCACGGACGACAGGTGGAAGAACCTCAGATGAGTGACAATCACCCTCCCTACGGAGGCTATCCGGACCCGAACGCCGGAGCGTGGGGCAACCAGCCCGACCCGAACGCCCCGTACGGCGCGCAGCCGGCCTCCGGCGCGCCCTACGGCTCGCCGCCGGCGTCAGGTGCCCCCTACGGTTCGCAGCCGGCGTCGGGCGCGCCCTACGGCGCCCAGCCGGCCTCCGGCGCACCGTACGGCGCCCAGCCCGCTTCCGGCGCGCCCTACGGATCGCAGCCGGCCTCCGGCGCGCCGTACGGGGCGCCGCAGCCCGCGGTGTCGTACCCGGGGCAGGCCGGCTTCCCGCCGCCGGCCGCGCCCTACGCGCCCGGCACGCCCCAGGGCGGCGGCGGCAAGAGCAAGGGGCTGATCGTCGGCCTCGCCGCCGGTGCGGTGACGCTGACGCTGCTCTGCTGCGGCGGCGGGCTCGCCTACGTCGCCTTCAACGGCGACGAGGAGGACCCGAAGCCGGTCGCCTCCGGCAGCGCCACCCCCGGGCCGGACGGCAGTCCGTCCGCGACCCCCAGCGCGGACGGGCCGGAGTCGCCCGGGCCGGACGGTCCCACCAACAACGACGCGATCACCGCGCGGTACGCCAGCGAGATGTCGGCGGTCTGCGACGGGGGGCCGATCCTCAACGCCGCCCCGTACACCGCCCCGGCGGGCTCGAAGGCGTACGTCTTCTCCAACTCCCCGGACCGGCCGACGTTCTGGTCGCAGAAGACGATCAGCTCGGCCAAGCCGTACTACGCCAAGTCGGCGGACTTCGCCACCGTGTCCGTCATCGGCTGCCTCAAGATGGTCGAGGGCAGCGAGGGCACGCCGAAGAAGTGCCAGTACAAGAACAGCGAGGACAAGGTCGTCACCGTCGACTACATCTCCTCGCGGTACACGCTGACGTTCCACGCCGCCAAGACCGCCGAGAAGGTCGGTGACGGCGGCACGGTGAACGCTCCGGCCGCCCGCTGCCCGAGCTTCATCTCCTACAACAAGGTGACGATGAAGTCGTACGCGACGCCGGACAGCGGCACCATCGAGGCCGCGCTGGACCGCTTCCTCAAGTGAGGAGACCCGGATCGGGGTGTGCGCGTCGGCTGACCCGCACACCCCGATCCGGCTGCCGGCGGGTCAGGTGGCCGGCAACGGGCGGCCGTGCGCGTCCACACACTCGCGGGCGAAGAGCCGCAGCAGCTCCGGCAGGTGGAAGTGCTGGCCCGGATCGTCCGAGTCGACGGGCAGCAGCAGATTGTGCTGGACCAGGTGCTCCACCATCCGGTTGGCCTGCTGCCGGGGCAGGCGCAGGATCTCCACCGCGCTGGCCGGGGTGATGAACGAGCCGGCGCGGGCCAGCGCGCGCAGCGCCCGGCGGGCGTCGACGTCCAGCGCCTGGTAGCTGACCGAGAGGCTGTCGCGCACCGAGATGTCCCCGACGGCCAGCTCGGACAGCCGGTTCTCCTCGTCCTCCAGGTGCGCGGCGAAGCCGGGCAGGGCGACGTCGGGCTGGGTGACGAGCCGGCTGCCGACGATCCGCAGCGCCAGTGGCAACAGGTCGCAGGCCGCGGCGATCCGGCCGAACACCTCCGGTTGCTCACGTACCCGGCGCTCACCGGCGATCGTGGCCAGCAGTTCCACCGCGTCGGCGCGGTCGAGCGCGCCGAGCGTCAACCGCCAGCCGACGTCCAGGTCCAGCAGGCGCTGCCGGCTGTTGATCAGCACCAGGCTGCGGCCCGCGCCGGGCAGCAGCGGGCGCACCTGCTGCGCGCAGTGGACGTCGTCGATGATGAGCAGCAGCCGTCGGCCGGCGAGCGCGCACCGCAGCGCGGCGGAACGCTCCCGGATGTCCTCGGACACGTCGGCCAGCGGTACACCCAGCTCGACGAGCAGCTCCCTGATCAGTTCGCCGCTGCCGCGGGGTGTCTCGTCGCTGCTGTCGAAGCTGACGAAGAGCTGACCGTCGGGAAAGAGGTCGGCCAGGTCGTACCCGCTGGACACCGAGAACGACGACTTGCCGACGCCCGGCGCGCCGGACACGAGCACGACCCCGGCGTGCTCGTCGGCGCCGGCCGGGTCGGCGATCCCCTCGGCGATGGTGCGGAGCTGGCTGGCCGTGGTGTCCCGGCCGACCAGGGACGGCGGCTTCATCGGCAGGGCCTGCGGGCTCGGCGGCGGGCCGGGCGGCGCCGCGGGCCCGGCGCCGAGGGCCGCCGGCCAGCCGGACGGTGGTCGGACCTCGGCGGAGTCCCCGTCCAGCGCGGCCTGGAGGGCGCCCTGGAGGGTGGGACCGGGGTCGACGCCGAGCTCGTCGACGATGCCGCGCCGGGCCTGCTGGTACACGGCCAGCGCCTCGGCCACACGCCCCTCCAGCGTCAGCGCGGTCACCAGCTGCGCCTGCCGGCGTTCGTCGAGCGGCTCCTCGGCCACCATCCGGCGCAGCGACGGGATGACCCGGGCCGGTTGCCGCAGTCGCAGGCGCAGGTCGAACAGCTCGGTCGTGATCTCCCGGTGCTGCTCCCGCAGCGCCGTGACGGTCGCGCCCAGGTCGGTGCCCGGATCCGCCAGGTCCTCCAGCGGGGGCCCGCCCCACAGCTCGACCGCCTGGTCGAACAGCTCGGCGGCGACCTCCGGCCGGTCCCCCCGCGCGGCCCGGCGGGCGTCGTCGGTGAGACGCCGGAACCGCAGCAGGTCCAGCTCGTCCTCGTCGACCCGCAGGTGGTAGCCGGCGCCGTCGTGGACCAGCCGGTCGGCCGAGTCGCCGCCGCGGTCCAGCGCCTGCCGCAGCCGGTGTACGTACGTCCGCAGGTTGCGTACCGCCGACGCGGGCGGCGCGTCCGGCCACAGGCCGTCGACCAGCCGGGAGGTGGCGACCGTGCGCCCCGGGCTCAGCAGCAGCACGGCGAGCAGAAGGCGGGGCTTGGTGCCGGTGAGCGTGATCGGGTGATCGTCCACGTGAAGGGCCAGCGGGCCGAGGACACTGAACCGCATCGATGAATTCCCCCGCTCCGCAGGACCGTCCACAGTGTGGTGCACGGCTGGAATTCCCACCTTCGGCTGGGGAATACCTCGATCCCAGATGGTGCAAGTTGTCACCGATCGGTGTGTATCTCGTGACCCCGGGTGAGTTGCGCCGTCGCCCGGTGCGCCGCGTCGAGCACCGCCACCGCGTCCGCCACCCCGGCGCCCGCCGACCGGCCCGCGCGGACCAGCTCGGCGAAGTCCTCCGCCTGGCAGGCCAGGGCCGCGTACATGGTGGCGTCCCCGTCGGCCGGGTCGAGGAAGGTCAGCCGCTCGTGGTCCCGGGTGCCGAACACCTCCACCGTCGCCATGTCGCCGCCCCGGTGGTGCCGGCCGAGCGAGACCAGCGCGGTACCGCCGCCGGACAGGCCGAGCAACGCCTGCGCGCTGTCCACGTCCCGGCCGCGTACCGCCGGGTCGGTGACCGGACCGGCGGGCTGCGCGGCGACCCGGTCGATCTCCTGCCCGGTCAGCCACCGGATCTGGTCGAACTCGTGCACGCCCATGTCCACGAAGATCCCGCCGCTGCCGGTGCGGAACGCCGCCGCCGGCGGCTCGCCGTCCCACTGCGACGCGGCCACGAACAGGACCTCGCCGAGCGCGCCGCCGGCGATCCGCTCGCGCAGCCGGCGCAGCTGCGGGACGAACCGCCGCCAGTAGGCGACCTGGAACGGGATCCCGGCGGCGGCGGCCACCCGCCCCGCCTGCGCCGCCCCGGCCGGGTCGAGCCCGGCCGGCTTCTCGCACAGCACCGGCAGCCCGGCCTCGGCGGCGGCCGCGACCAGCTCGCCGTGCCGGCCGGTGGGCGCGGTCACCAGGAGACCGTCCGGCGTGGCGTCCGCGAGCAGGTCCGCCACGCTCGGGTACGCGGGCAGCCCGGCCGCGGCGACCTCCGCCCGTGCCGCCGGAACCGGGTCGACCACGTGCCGGATCCGGACCGTCCGGTGGTCGGCCAGGGCCCGCAGGTGGTGGCGGCCCATCCGGCCCGCCCCCACAAGTGCCAGCCGGAACTCATCGCTGCCGGTCATCGTCGGTTCCCTTCTTCTCGTCGGCGTCGTCCGTACGGTCGGGGCTCAGCCAGCCGGCCAGCGCGGCCACGACGGCCGGCGCGCCGGTGGCCAGGACCGCCATCCCGTCGTGGCGCCACCGCCGGGTCACCCCACCGGCGGCCTCGACCAGCGCGGTGCCGGCCGCGACGTCCCACGGCGCGGGGTCGAAGCTGACGAACGCGTCCAGTTCCCCCCGGGCCACCGCCGCCAGGTCGCAGACCGTGGAGCCGGAGTTGCGCAGGTCCGCGACCAGGGGCGCGACGCCGACGAGCGACTGGTACGCCCGCCGCCGCGGGCCGGGCGCGTTCGGCACCGCGAACGCCACCAGGGCGTGCCCCGGCGCGGCCTCCCGGTCGACGGTGACCGGGACGTCGCCGTCGAGCGCGCCGTCGCCGTCGAGCACCAGGCAGGCGCCGGTTGCCGGTTGCAGGATGGTGGCGGCGACCACCTGGCCGTCGCCGTCGTCGCAGCCGATCGCCACCGCGATGCTCACCGCGTAGCGGCTCGCCCCGTGGCTGAAGTTCAGCGTGCCGTCGAGCGGGTCGACTATCCAGCGCAGGCCGGAGCAGCCGGCGCTGAGCCCGGACTCCTCGGCCAGGACGGCGTCCTGCGGCCGGTCGCGGGCGAGCAGGTCGAGGATGGCCCGTTCGCTGGCGTGGTCGGCGGTGGTCACCGGGTCCTGTGCCGCCCCGCCCTTGTGCATGGTCCGGAAACCCTGGCTCCGTGCCTCGCGGATCGCGTCCGCCCCGGCCCGCGCGGCGCGCAGGCTCAGGTGGCGCAGGTCGCCGGGAGCGGCGCCGATGCTCATCGCGCCACCTGCGCTTCCGCCGGTGCGGCGACCCGCGCGTAGTGGCCGTCCACGAACAGCAGCGGTGGGGTCGGCCGGAGCAGGCCGGCGGAGCGGACCGCGCCGATCAGCACGGCGTGGTCACCGGCCGGGTCGGCGGAGACGGCCTCGCAGCCGAAGTACGCCACCCCGTCGGTCAGGCGTGGGCAGCCGGTCGCCCGCTCCGCGTCGTAGGTGACGCCGGTGAAGCCGTCGGCGCCGCTGGGCCGTCCCCGGCTGGCGAACCAGGCCGCCTCCGCGCGCTGGTCGTCGGCGAGCACTGTCACCGCGAAGCGCCCGGTACGCCGGACCGCGCCGAGCAGCCGGCAGTCCCGCCGCAGGCAGACCAGCAGCATCCGGGGCGACAGCGACACGGTGGTGAAGGAGTTGACCGTCATGCCCACCGGGCCGTCGGGTCCGACGGCCGTCGCCACCGCCACTCCGGTGGCGAACCGCCCGGCCACCGAACGGAACGCCCCTTCCTGCTCGTGTCCGTCTCCTGTCCCGGTCATCGTCGTTCTCCTCTCGTCGCGCTGCCGACCAGGTCGGCGGTCCGGCGTCGGTCGGTCTTGCCGTTGGCGTTCGTGGGAAGCGCGGCCACGTGGTGGATCCGGGCCGGCACCATGTAGCCGGGCAGCCGGTCCGCGCACCGGCGGGTCAACTCGGCGGTGATCCCGGCGGCGCCGGTGTAGACGGCGCGCAGGGCGACGTCGGCGCCCGCGCCGAACGCCAGCACCACCGCGTCCTGCACCCCCGGGTGGCCGCGCAGAACCATTTCGATCTCGCCGAGTTCGATCCGGTAGCCGCGCAGCTTCACCTGGTCGTCCAGGCGGCCGTGGTGCACGAGCGTGCCGTGCTCGCGGCGGACCCGGTCCCCGGTGCGGTAGTACCGGCGACCGGCGTACGTGACGAACCGGTCCTCGTCGTCGGCCGGGTCGAGGTAGCCGTCGAACCGCTGCGGCCCGTGCACGCACAGCTCGCCGTCGTCACCGCCGACGGTGCCGTCCTCGCCGCGCAGGATCGCGTCGAGCCCGGGGTGCGCGTCACCGATCGGCACGGTGCCGTTCGAGGTGGCCGGCCAGTCCGCCGGATCCGCCGGCAGCCGGTGACCGGTGCAGGTCACGGTCAGCTCGGTGGGACCGTAGAGGTTCTCCACCACGCTGCCCGGCGCCGCCGCCGCCCACGCCCGCGCCTGCTCCAGCGTCAGCGCCTCGCCGGCGAAGAGGCTGTGCCGCAGACCCGGCATGGCGCCGGGGGAGAGCATCCGCATCCGGCGGGCCAGCGAGACCACCGAGGGCACCGAGAACCAGTGCGTGATCCGTCGTTCGTTGACGAACCGCACCGGCGTCAGCACCTCGTCGGGCTGCGGCACCACGAGCGTGGCGCCGCCGCCCCAGGCGACGAACATGTCGAAGACGGACGGGTCGAAGGTCAGGTCGAAGGTCTGCGACAGCCGGTCGCCCGGGCCGACCGGGTAACGGTCCCGGCAGCACGTGAGGAACGCGTCGACGTTGCGGTGCCGGATCGGCACGCCCTTGGGCCGCCCGGTCGAGCCGGAGGTGAACAGCAGGTACGCCACGTCGTCCGGCGCCACCGGGGCGGCCGGCGGCGGGACGCCCGGCGCGCCGTCGAGGCGTACGGTCACGGCGTCGCCCGCGACCTGCGCCGCCGTCGCGGCGCCGGCGTCGTCGACCACCAGCGCGTCCACCCCCGCGTCCCGGCACAGCCGGGCGGTGCGGGCCGGTGGGAAGGCCGGGTTGAGCGGCACCACCACCGCTCCGGCGCGCAGCGCGGCCAGATAACCGGCGTACGCGGGCAGGCTGCGGGCGGCCAGCAGGCCGACCGCGCGCGGGCGTCGGCCCACCTCGGTGTGGATCCGGCCGGCGAGGCCGTCGGCGAGGTCGCGCAGCCGGCGGTAGGTCACCGGCTCCCCGCCGACCTCCAGCGCGACCGCCTCCGGCACCCGTGCCGCGGTTCGCTCGAACCACTGGTAGAGACTCACGGCGTTGCTCCCTTCGCTGTGCTGTCGTCGATCGGCGTCCCGCCGCCACCGGGCGCGGGACGCCCTCAGGTCACCGCGCCGGCCAGCTCGTCGGCGTGGTCGGCGATGCCGGCGAGCATCGCTCCGGTTGCTCCACCGGCGATGCCGAACATGGCCGCCTCGGTGCGCAGCTGCGCCTCCCCGCCGTCGCGGAACGCGTCCGCGCCGCGCAGGCGCACCGCCTCGGCGGCGACCCGGTCCACGGTCTCGGCGGCGCTGACCTTGAGCAGCATCCCGGTGACCGCGGACGGGACGGCCGCCGGCGCGTCCAGCAGCGGCGCGCACAGCGCGTCGAGCTGGTGCGTGGCGACCAGGCACCGGGCGTACCGCTCGCGGACGGCCGGGCGGTCCCACAGCGTGCCCGCTCCGGCCGGCCGGCGCCGCAGCCAGTCGCGCAGGCCCGCCAGCATCCGGTGGCAGATCGCCCGGGCCCACAGCGCCCCGGCGACCCGTTCGACGCCGACCTGCCGGGCGAACCCGGCCAGCGCCCGGCCGGGGCGGCCCAGTACGGCGTCCGGGGCCAGCGCCACGCCGGCGAAGCGCAGGTGGCCCACGCCGGAGCCGGCGAACGCCCGGCCGGCGGATCCGACTGTCACGCCGGGCGCGTCGGCCGGCGCCAGCACCCAGCAGAAGCTGGTGAAGTGCCGCGCCTCGCGGTGCCGGGCCAGCACCAGCGCCGCGTCGCAGCTCGTCGCGTTGGTGATCCAGTTCTTGCCACCGTCCAGGACGGCGCCGTCGTCGCCCAGCTTCACCCGGGTCGTGGCGTCGAGCAGGTCCGATCCCGACCCGGCGGCGTCGGTGACGGCCAGCGCCACCACGGTCTCGCCGCGCAGCATCCCGCGTCGCGCGCGCTCGGCCGGCCCGGTCGCGCCGGCCAGCAGCGGCAGCACCGTGGCGACCTGGACGCAGACCGACAGCGTCACGCCGAGCGGGCACCGGGCGTCCAGCTCGGTGAGCAGGGCCGACAGCCGCCGGGGGTCGGGCTGGACGCCGTCGGCGTAGAGCGCCTCGATGGTCCCGGCGGCGCCCAGCGCGCGCCACACCGCACCCGGGTCGGTGGGGTCCACGCCGGACAGCGCGGCGCCCGCCGGGGCGGCGTGGTCCCCGGCCGACGTCGGTGTCGCCCTCGGCTCAGGCAAGACGCACCCCCGGGTCGCGCAGTGACAGCGCCCCGTTCGCCAGGCGCAGCCGGTCGTTCGCGTAGTTCAGCGAGGCCGAGCGCAGATCCCGGAACGTGCGCTCCAGCGCCAGCGGCGAGTCGGTCAGGTAGCCGTGGCGCAGGCCCGCCAGCTCGACCAGTTCGTGCGCGGCGGCGAAGGACTCCTCGGCCGCGCGGATCTTCAGCGTGTTGAGCAGCAGTTGCACCGGCGCCGCCGACATGTCCGGCGCGTCGGTGACCACCGAGACGGTGTGCCGCAGCAGCGCGTGCGCCGCGTCCAGCCGGGCCCGGATCCCGGCCAGCCGCAGCAGCACCAGCTCGGAGGAGGGGGCGAACTGCCGCCGTCCCGCCTCGCTGCGGGCGTGCCGCAGCACCCGGGCGTACGCGCCGGCCGCCGCCCCGATCCAGGCCGCCGCCCAGCCGACGTGCGCCAGCGGCGCGAAGACAGTGGTGGCGATCTCCCGGAACCCGCCGTGTTCGCCGATCACCTGCCACTGCGGCACCGCGCCGCGCAGCCGCATCGGGACGCTGTGCGTGGCCCGCATGCCCAGCGGGCGCCACCCGCCGGTGACCTCGACCTCCACCTGGTCCCGGTCGGCGTAGACCAGGTCCACCTGGGCCGCCGAGCCGGCGCCCGGGGCGCGGGTGGTGATCAGGAAGGCGTCCGCGTACGGGCCGCCGGTGACGATCGGGGCCTGCCGGTCGACGCGCAGCATCTCGCCGTCGTGCTCCAGCGCCGACTCTGCGGTCAGCAGGTGACCGCCCTTGCCGGCCTCGGTGGTGACCGAGCCGAGATACCGCTCGCCCCGGGCCACCGACGGCAGCACCTCGGCGCGCAGCTTCTCCCCGCCGTACGCGGTGATCGCGGCGACCTGCTGGCAGTGCATGGCGAAGACCATCGCCACCGACATGTCCACCCGGCCCAGCGCCAGCGTGACGTCGACCAGGTCCGGCAGCGTCCCGCCGGCGCCGCCCTCGGCTTCGGGGACCAGCAGCCCCAGCAGCCCGCTACGACGCATGGCGGCCAGCGCCTCGGTGGGGAAGGCCGCGGTCTCGTCGGCCTCCCGGGCGTGCTCCGCCGCGATCTCGGCGACGGTCTCGACGGCCGGGGCGTACCCGGCGACGGCCGTCATCGGGAACCACCACCGACCGGTGTGCGCAGCTCCTCGACCACGCCCCACAGCCCGCCGGCGGTGGCGAACGTGGAGTCGACCAGCTTGTCGTCGGGCACGGCGACCCCGAACGTCTCCTCGATGGCGAACAGCAGCTCGATCTCGCGCATGGAGTCCAGGCCCAGGTCGCGCAGCCGGGCGTCCTCGGTGATCTCCTCCGGGCCGGCGAACTTGAGGAACGGCCGGAGCAGCTCGGTGAATTCGGTGTTCATGACGTCACCTTTCTTCTCGTGGTTCGTCAGTGGCTCCCGGCGCGTCGACCGGGTGCCGTGTCAGGGTCAGCCGGGACGTCTCGACGACGCGGTCGCCGTCGCAGACGACCTCGACCGGCGCCGGGTGGCCGAGGAAGGCCAGCAGGCTCGCCGAGAGCCCGTACGCCCCGACGTTCGGCACGGCGAGCACGTCGCCGGGCCGTACGTCGGGCAGGCTCGCGGCTCGGGCCCAGGTGTCCAGCGGCGTGCACAGCGGCCCGGCGACGATCGCGGCCTCCAGTGGCGCGCCGTCGCGGTCGTCAGCGGCGTGCAGGGCGGGCACGAGCGGCGGCAGCCGGCGCAGGCCGGACATCCCGCCGAGGTGGTTGATGCCGGACTCCAGCACCACCACCGGCGTGCCCTGCGACCGCTTGACGTCCAGCACCCGGGTCAGCAGCGTGCCGGCGGTGGCGGTGAGGAACCGTCCCGACTCGAAGGCCACCGTGGGCGCGCCGTCGCGCCAGCCGGGGAAGAGCCCGTCCAGGGCCGGGCCGACCCGGTCGGCGAGGCCGGTCAGGTCCGCGTTGTGGCCGGGCCGGGCGAACGGCGCGCCGAAGCCGCCGCCGAGGTCGAGCAGGGTCAGGTCGATGTCGAGCAGGTCCCGCAACCGCCGGGCGGTACGCGCCGCGGCGGTGAACTGGGACACCAGCGCGTCCACCGAGTCGACGTTGCTGCCGGTGTAGAGGTGGAACCCGCGTACCGGGGCCGACGGGCGGGAGCGGAACCGGTGCGGTTCCCGCTCGATCCAGTCGGCGTCGGCGCCGAACTGGGACGCGACGCCGGTCATGGTCAGCCCCTGACCCGGGTTGGGCACCCGGTCGTTGACCCGCAGCAGGCAGCGCAGTTCGACGCCGTGCGCGGCGGCGATCCGGTCGGCCTGGTCCAGGCCCTCGGGCGAGTCGACGGAGAACCAGCGGACACCGGCGCGTACCGCCTCGGTCACCTCGGCGTCGCGCTTGCCCGGTCCGGTGTAGAGCATGCGCTCGCCCGGCACGCCGGCCCGCAGCGCCGCGGCCAGCTCGCCCGGCGAGCAGATCTCCGCGTCGCAGCCGGCGGTGTGCAGCGCCGCGACCAGTGCCGGGTGCGGGTTGGCCTTGAGCGAGTAGAACAGCCGGCTCGGCGCGGGCAGCGCGGCGACCAGGGCGGCGTGGCTGGCGCGTACCCGGGCCAGGTCGTAGCGGTAGGCCGGGGTGTCGAAGGGCAGGTCAGCCATTGTGCTCACCCGCCAGCCGGGCCAGCGCCCGCCGGTCCACCTTGCCGTTGCCGGTGAGCGGCAGGTCGGGTAGCACGACGCAGCGCGCCGGCACCTTCATCTCCTCCAGCTGCTCCCGTAGCCGGCGCAGCACGTCGGCGGGGGTGAGCGCGGCCACCACGAACAGCGTCGCGCCGTCGTGGCCGTCGGCCGGCGGCAGCACCCCGGCCGCGGCCACGCCGTCGACCCGGTACGCCGCGGCCTCCACCTCGGTGGCGCTGACCCGGGTGCCCTTCTCCTTGTAGACGTCGTCGCGCCGGCCGGCGAAGTGGACGTACCCGTCGTCGTCCACGTGGCCGTGGTCGCCGGTGTGCAGCTGCGGGAAGAGCCCGTGTACGCGCCGGAACCGCTGGGCGGTCAGCTCGGGCCGCCGCCAGTAGCCGGCCATCACGTGCGGGCCGCGTACCACCAGCTCGCCGGGAACGCCCGGTGGTTGACGCCGCCCCTCGGCGTCCACTGTGAAGATCTCGGTGCCGGGCAGCGCCCGCCCGCAGGCGCCGGGCCGGCGCAGGTCGGCGTCCGGCGGCATGATCGCCGCGCGTTTGCACTCGGTGAGGCCGAACATGAGCTGGACGCTCAGGCCGGGCAGCAGCCGGCGCAGGCCGGCCAGCACCTCCGGGGGCATGGCGGCGCCGGTGTTGGTGAGCAGGCGCAGCGGCGGGCGCGGCGCGCCCGCGCGGCCGAGCAGCCGCAGCAGGTTGATCGCCAGCGACGGCACGCAGGGCAGCACCGTGGCGCCGGACTCGACCAGGCTCACCAGCAGGCGGCCACCGGTCTCCGCGCTGTCGCCCAGGCGCAGCCGGGCGCCGGCGACGGTGCTGAGGAAGATCTGGTAGAGGCCGTAGTCGAACGACGGCGGCAGCAGGACGTGCACCACGTCGTCGGGCCGGTAGCGCAGCTCCGACTGGATCGCCCGGACGGCGAACGTGACCTGGGCGTGCGTGGAGACCACGGCCTTCGGCATGCCGGTGCTGCCGGAGGTGTAGATCAGGCAGACCGGGTCGATGGCCAGCGGGCCCGGCCCGGCCGGCGCGTCGCCGCCGGCCGCGCCGGATGCCGCGCGCCGCAGCGCGGCGGCCCCTCGCGCCGGGACGCCACGGGCGTGGCACAGGCCGGTGAGCACCCGGTCGTCGGTGAGGACCAGGACCGGTTCGGCGTCGTCCAGCACGTGGGCGAGGGCGACCTCGGGGGCCGGCGTCCGGAGAACGACGAAGACCGCGCCGGTACGGGCGACCGCGTACAGCAGCGCCGGCAGCGTCGCGTCGGCGGGCAGCGCCACCAGCACCCGGTCGCCGCGCCGGACGCCCTGCCCGCGCAGCCAGCCGGCCAGGCGCAGACTGTCGGCCCGCACCTGACGGTACGTGCGCTCGACGGTCCCGTCCCCGGCGGCGGGCGCGTCGGGGCGCGCGCCGGCGGTGCGGTCCAGCAGGTCGTGCAGCAGTTCGGCACTCATCGGGCACCTCCGGTGGCGGCGCCGAACATGGCGCACAGGGAGCCGACGTCGCGCAGGTCGGCCGCGGAGAGCGCGGTGGCCGGAACCTCGACGCCGAGCCGCCGCTCGACCCGGTCGATGACGTCCACCAGCCGGAACGAGTCGAAGCCGGGAAGCTCCCGGAGCACGTCGGTGGTGCGCAGCGTCGAGCCGTCCAGGTCCAGGGTTTCGCCGAGCGCGCCGAGCACCGCGGCGCGTACGCCCTCTCCACCTGCCGGGTCCGGCGCGGGCCGCACGGCGTCGTGGCCGGGCGTGGCGGCCGGTTCGGCGATCGCCTCCAGCGCGTCGAGGTGGTCGGAGATCAGCTCGCCGAGCGCGTCCGCCAGTTCCGGCGCGGCCGGCCGGCCCGCCTGGGCCCGTCGCAGCGCCACGTAGCTGCGCGTGGCGAGCTGCTGCCAGCGCGCGGCCTGCCCGGCCAGCGCGGCGGCGGCCTCCGGCGCGACCGCCGCGAGCCAGCGCTCGTGCAGGTCGCGGGCGCGCGCCAGCAGCCAGACGTCGAGCACGAAGCGGTGCAGCCCGGCCACCGTGTCCAGGGCGGCGCCGGTGCGGTCCAGGTAGCGGGCGATCTCCGGGCGGGCCCGGCGAGCCCGGGCGGCGTTGCCGGCGAGCATGGCGGGCACGTCGATCGCCGGCGCCGGGTGCGCCGTCACCGCCAGCGTGTGCGCGCCGCCGGCCAGCGCCGCGTCGAACGCGGCGGTGGGCAGCCGCCACACGCCGGGCCGCGCGGGGCCCCAGGCGGTGTCGTTGTGGTAAGCGTCGACCACTGTGACCTGATCCGGCCCGGCCTCGGTGGCGAGGAAGCTGTGCCGCATGTGCTCGTGCCCGTGGTAGGGACACCACGGCAGGTCGTACGCGTCGGCGGTGACGTAGAGCGGCTGGCCGGGCGCGCACAGCCGGCGGACCTGCGGGCCGTCGAGCTGCATCCACCGGCCCTCGACGCGCAGGCCCAGCAGGTCGACCGCTTCGGCGGCCCGGTCGTCCGAGGTCGCCTCGACGGAGATCAGAGCGTCCTGATCCCGGGTGCGGAACCCGTACCGGGCGCCGAGGGCGAGATGGCTGCCGGACCCGTTCGCGTAGTCGGCGAGCAGAGCGAAGCTCGTCTGGAGACAGTCCAGCGCGGTCGCGTGCAGACCGGTCAGGATCGGCGTCCACACCGGATCCGTGCTCGGCCGGTCCGGCGCGTTCGGGACGTGTGGGGACATGGGAGGCTCCTCGATGCGGATACGTGGGGCGGGGCCGCCGGCGCGGGAGTCGCCGCGCCGGCGGCCGGTACGAAGGTCAGCTGTCGCCGCGGCCGTCCAGCCCGTTGGCCCAGCTGGCGAGCGCCTGCGCCTGCTCGGCCAGCGCGTGCTCGTCGGTGCCGATCGGGTCCTTGAAGAAGAACCCCAGCTCCTCGATCGGGCCGACGTGCCCGGCGCGGTGCGCCGCGGCGGTCAGCCGGGCCAGGTCGAGCACCAGCGGGGCGGCCAGCGTGGAGTCCACCCCGCTCCAGGTGAGCTGCATGGACATCCGGACGCCGAGGAAGCCCTCGAACGAGACGTGGTCCCAGGCGGTCTTGTGGTCGCCGAGGTCCGGCACGTTGTCGATGTGCAGCGGGGCGGTGACGTCCTCACCGAGCAGCGCGGGCAGCACGCCCGACTTCGAGCTGAGCTTGCTGCGGGCGTTGCGCGGGTCCTCCAGCGTCGCGCCGTCACCGCCGCCGAGCAGGTTCACCCCGGCCCAGGAGAGCACGTGCAGGGCGCGGCTGGTGAACATCGGCGCCAGGGCGGTACGCAGCAGCGTCTCCCCGGTCTTGCCGTCGGAGCCGGCGAACGGCACCCGCTCCCGCTGCGCCAGCATCTCCAGCGCGGGCAGCCGGGCGCCGGTGGACGGGGTGAAGTCGACGAAGCCGCAGCCGGCCCGGAACGCCGCGTACGCGACCACCGAGCTGGCCGGCAGCGCCTTGTCGTCCGGGTCGGCCAGGGCGCGGGTCAGCGCGTCCAGGTCGTCGTGCTCGGGCCGGTGGTCGGCCGGCGGCTCGGTGGAGGACACGTTGATGACGACGACCCGGGACAGCCCGTGGCGGGCGCGGAACTCCTCGATGTCGCCGGCCAGCCGGTCGACCACCTCGGCCAGCGGTCCGGTCTCGGTACGCGCGTCGTAGCCGGTGCGCAGGTTCTGCTCGACCTCGGGCAGGCTGCCCCGCACGGCGGCCAGCACCGGCGCTGGGATGACACCGGAGTCGACGAGCGACTCGGCCTTCTTCTCCAGCGGCGTGTCGACGATGTCGTGCCCGCCGACCACCAGGTCGGTCCAGCTCACCAGCGGCGCGTCGCGCAGCATGCCGGTGTCGGTGACGCAGCCGGTCGAGTCGGCCATGCCGGCGCGCAGCGCCAGCAGACCGGTGATCGCCGTGGTGGCGACCGAACCGCGGGCGCCGTTGAGCCACACGCCGACGGGTGCGTCCGTTTCGGGGGACGGGGCGTGCGAGGTCTCGCGTTGGGTGACGGTCACGGGAAGACTCCTTCTCTGGGTGCGCCGGGACGGCGCGGTTCAGCGGGTGAGCACCTTGGTGACGGCGGCGGCGATGTCCTCCATGTCCTGTTCGGTGCCGAGGAAGGTGCTGTGGTGTGTCTGGACGGTGTGTGCGGCGAGCCACTCGGTGTTGGGGTACGTGCGCTCCCGGTGGATCGCCGCGAAGCGTTCGGCCAGCGGCGCGAGCAGCGGCTTCGTCCACGGCTGCAGCAGCCGGCTGCGGTGCAGCGGCTCGTCGGTGCAGTAGAACCGCCGGCCCAGCTCGGCGGTGAGCGCGGCGGCCACGGCGGCGTTGTCCAGGCCGGCCGGCAGCTCGTCGAAGACGATCGTGCCCTCGTAGATCGAGATGCGGGTCTGCCCCGGCGCCGGTTGCAGCAGCCGTACGCCGTCGACACCGTCCAGCAGGTCGCCGAGCAGCCGGTAGTTGTGGTTGCGCACGTCGTGCTGGCCGTCCAGGACGGCCAGTTGCGCGCAGGCCACGGCGGCGGAGAACTCGCTCAGGCAGAAGTTGGCGCCCTGCACACCGGCGCTCTCCTCCAGGTCCAGTTCGCCGGCCGGCGTCCGGTCGCCCCGGTAGCGGCGCGAATCGGCCCGCAGCTCCTCGAGCACCGGCGCGAGCGTGTCGTCGTCGGTGACCACGGCCCCGCCCTCACCGCAGGTGAGGACCTTGCCGTGCTGGAAGCTGAAGCAGCCGAGCCGGCCGAGCGAGCCGGCCTGGCGGCCCTGCCAGGTGGCGCCGTGGGCCTGCGCGCAGTCCTCCACGACGGAGATGCCGCGCGGCCGGGTGACCGCGTCGAGCGCCGGCACGTCGGCCATGTTGGAGGCCCAGTGCACGGCGACCACGGCCCGCGGGTCCACGGACAGGTCGAGGTGGTCCGGCCCGACGCAGCCGGTGTCCCGGTCGACGTCGACGAGCACCGGGACCAGGCCGGCGCGCAGCGCGGCGGTCGCGGAGGCGGTCCAGGTCAGCGCCGGTACGAGCACCGTCTCGCCGTAGCCGAGGCCGAGTGACTCCAGGGCCACCACCAGGGCACTGGACCCGTGGTCGACCGGCACGCAGTGGCGGGTGCCGACGTAGCGGGCGAAGTCGGCGGCGAAACGTCGCTCGAACAGGACTGTGTCGCCGACGGACGGGCTGCTGATCGCCCACCGGCCGCCGGTCAGCACCGCGGACAGGTTGGCGGCGGCATCCGGCGCGGGGGTCGGCCAGCGTGGCCATGGGCGGTCCGGCGGGCGGACCGGCCGGCCGCCGTCCACGGCGAGCCGCCGGTCGATGGGGATGGAGGTCGTCATGCCTTCGACCTTGATGGCCATTGATACATCAGCGGTACATGTGCGATGGCCGCAACGGCCGGCGCTGTGTATCGGCGCTGTACCCCGGTGGTCGAACCTCGGGGCATGAGCCGATCCGCATCGCCCGTGGGCGAACCGACCGAACCCCGCGCCGTCACGCGCGGCGTCTCCGTGGTCATCCCGGTCAAGGACCGGGTGGCGGAGATGCGCCGCCAGCTCCGCAGTCTGCGCGACGCCGCCCCGAACTGCCCCGAGCCGGTGGAGGTGGTGGTCGTCGACGACTCGGCGCCCGCCGCGGCCGCCGCCCACCGGGCGGCCTGCGCCGAGTACGGCGCCCGCTACGTGCGCGGGCCCCGGCACGTCGGGGCCAAACGGAACCTGGGCGTCCGGCACGCCCGCCACGACCTGGTGCTGTTCACCGACTCCGACTGCCGGGTGCCGGCCGACCTGATCACCCGGTACGCGGCCCGGCTGCGCACCTCCGGCGAGGAGGTCGCCGGCGTCACCGGCCCGGTGATCGTCGAGCCCGGCGACAGCGCGTTCTTCCGCGTGATGCGCCGCTCCTACCTGCTGCTCGGCGACCTGACCCGGCCGCTGCACTACGAGCGCGTGTCCTGGGGCGCCGGCGCGAACATGGCCGTCAAGCGCGCCGTCTTCGAGGCGGTCGGCGGGTTCCCGGAGGACTCCCCGATGCCGCTGGGCGGGGAGGACCTGCACCTCGGGCTGCTCCTCACCGACGCCGGCTACGTGCTGCTCACCGACCCGGACGGCGTGGTCACCCACGACACCGGCGTCGCCGACACCTTCCGCGCGGTCGCCTACCGGTTCACCACGTACGGGCGCTCCGAGCAGTGGCTCTGCCTGGCCCACCCGCACCGGCGCCGGTTCGTGCTCAACACCGCCAGCACGCTCGCCGTGACCGCGCTGGCCGGGCTGCTGACCGCCCGGCGCAGCGGGGGACGCAGCCTGCTCGCGGTGCCGGCCGTCGCGGCCGCCGTGATCGCCGCGAAGACGCCCGGCCGGCTCGGCGGCGACCGGGGACCGCGTGCGGTGGCCGAGTCGGCGGCCTGCGCGGCGATCGAGACGCTCTTCGACGGGGCCGCGTTCGTCACCTCGCTGCGGCTCGGCCGTCCCGACCTGCTCTTCACCGGCTTCCGCGCGCCGGACGAGGCGGACTACCAGCCGGACGAGGCGGACCACCGGCCGGTCGCGCCGGTGGCCGCGCCGCCGGTGGCGGCCTGACGGGGGGAGTGGCAGTGCCGACGACGTACCCGCTGGCCCCCGGCCAGCAGATGATGTGGGAGTTCATGACCGCGCTCGACCCGGCCCGTCCCGGCGCCTCACGGCTCGTGGTGGTGGAGTTCCGCCGGTTGCGGGGCGCGCTGCGGGTCGACGTGCTGCGGCAGGCGATGCAGGACGTGGTGGACCGGCACGACGCGCTGCGGATGCGGTTCGACCGCATCGGCGTGCAGCCCGAGGTGCGGATCCTGCCGCACGTGGAGTCGCCGCTGGAGTACGTCGACCTGTCCGGACTGCCGCCGGCCGAGCAGCAGGCCCGCGTCGAGCAGATCGCGTACGCGCACCGCAACGACGCGTTCGACCCCGGCCGGGCGCCGCTGTGGCGGGCCGCGCTGGTCCGGCTCTCCGCGACCGAGCACGTGCTCGCGCTCTGCTTCTTCCACATGGTCTCCGACGGCTGGTCGTGCCGCGTCGTGGTGGAGGACCTGTGCCACGCGTACGCGGCCCGGCTCGGCGCGGCCGACCCGCAGCCGCCGCTGGGCGTGGACCCGGCCGCGCTCGCCGCGCTCCAGGAGGCGGAGCAGTCCGGCAACGGCGTCGACGCCGCCGCCCGGGCCGCGTACTGGCGGGACCGGCTGCGGCCGGTGGAGCCGTACCAGCTCTTCCCGGCGTCGCCGCCGGCGCCGGACGTCGCGCTCAGCGCCGAGGTGGCCACCCGCTTCGCGTTCCCGCCCGAGATTACCGCGCGGCTTCGTCCGGCCGCACGGCGGGCCCGCACCAGCCCGTACGTGCTGCTGCTCGCCGCGTACCTGGTGCTGCTGTCGCGGCGGGCCGGCCGGTCCCGGGTGGTGCTGGGCACCACCACGCTGGGCCGGGAGAGCCCGCTGTCCCGGCAGCTCGTCGGGCAGTTCACCAACAACGTCTACCTGCCGGTCGACGTTGCGCCGGACGCGCCGATGAGCGCTGTGGTCGGCGCCGCGCACGCCTCGCTGGCCGGGGCCGTCGCGCACGCCACCGCGTACCACCGGCTGGCCCGGGCGGTCCGTCCCGGCTTCGCGGCGATCCGCCCCTGGCCGGACAACCACCTGTTCGACGCCTGGTTCCAGTCCGCCGCGTCGGCGTCGCCGGTGCTGCACTGCCCGGATCTGCGGGTGGAGCCGGTCGACATCACCGCCCGGGCCGCGCCCGGCACCCCGCCGCCGGTGGTCGCCGCCGACGTGCCGCCCGAATGTCTGCCCGTCTGGGTCAAGCGGGGTTCACCGATCGTCGTGGTGGACGACGACCGGGCCGGCGGCGTGGTGATCCGCAACCGGGGTGTCTTCGGCGACGACCTGGTACGCGGGCTGATCGACGACTACGTCGCGGTGGTCTCGGCGCTCGTCACCGACCCCGGCACCACACCGGAACGGGTACGCCTTCCTGACGGTGCGTGCTTCCTCGACCACGCGATCGGGTAGGAGTTCCGACGGACCGATCCCAGAGAGGTACGACGACCATGACGGACACCTCGACGAACCAGCACACGACGGAGCAGCCCGCGCCGCCGGTGCCCCGCTCGGCCGTACGGGCCCGCTGGTCGGTGGCGCTGCTCTTCGTCATCATGGGCCTCGCCATCGGCGGGTGGTCGGCCCGCGTGCCGGAGGTGCGGGACGCGGTAGGGGTCGGCAACACCGGCTGGGGCCTGGCGAACATCGCCACGAACGCGGGGGAGCTGGTTTCCCTGGTCGTGGTGGCGGTGCTGATCAGCCGGATCAACACCCGCCGGCTGGCGCTGGCCGGGGCCGCGCTGATCCTGCTCAACGCGCCGCTGCTGGCCGCGTCCACCACTGTGGTGGCGCTGGTCGGCGGCCTCGCGGTCTGGGGCTTCGCGGCGAACCTGCTGGCCACGCCGATGAACGCCCAGTCGGTCGAGGTGCAGAAGCGGTACGGGCGGCCCATCCTGTCCACGTTCCACGCGGGCTTCAGCATCGGCATGCTGGTCGGCGGCCTCTGCGGCACCGGGGCCGCGGCGATCGGGATGTCGCCGTCGGCGCAGATGGCCGTCACCAGTGTCCTGCTGGGCGCGCTGCTGATCGCCACGCACCGCTGGCTGCCCGACACGCCCCGCCAGGAGACCAAGGACGGCGAGGCGCGGCGCCGGCTGCGTGACCGGTTCACCCCGCAACTGCTGCTGCTCGCGGTGATCGCCTTCCTCGCCTCGTTCATCGAGATGGCCGGCGCCCAGTGGAGCGCGCTGTACGCGACCGAGGTGGCCGGCGCCACGGCGGTGCTCGCCGCGGCCACGTACACCTGTCTCGCGCTGGCCGCGACCGTCGCCCGGCTGTTCGGCGACCGGCTGGCCGGCCGGGTCGGGCGGATCCGCTTCGTCCGGCTGTCCGCGCTGGTCGCGACAGCCGGCGTGGCGCTGCCGGTGGCGTACCCCCATCCGGCGGCGGTGATGGCCGGGTTCGGACTGCTCGGGTTCGGCCTGGCGTGCGTGACCCCGACGGTGCTCGGCTTCGCCGGTGAGCAGCCGGGCCTCACGTCCGGCGAGGGCGTCTCCGTGGTGGCGATGGGCCAGTGGCCGGGCGCGCTGCTCGCGGCGCCGGTGATCGGCCTGCTCGCCGGCGCGCTGGACCTGCGTACCGCGTTCGTGGTGGTGGCCGTGCTGGCGCTCGCCGTGGTGGCGTTGATCGGGCGGGTCCGGGCGGCGGCGCTGCCCGGTGAGAGCCCGGCCCCGCCCCGGCCGTGACGGCCGGGGCGGGGAGCGGCGGTCAGAAGTCGTCGTCGAACGTGACGCTGCCGGTCACGCCGACCTGGTACGCCGACACCCGACGCTCGAAGAAGTTCGACAGCTCCTGCACGTCCTGCAACTCCATGAACGCGAACGGGTTGGCGCTGCCGTACATCGGGGCGATGCCGAGCACCGCCAGGCGCCGGTCGGCCACGTGCTGGAGGTACTCGCGCATGTCGGCCAGCGACATCCCCGGCACGCCCTGGCCCAGCAGGTCCGCGGCGAAGCTCACCTCGCACTCCACCGCCTCGGCCAGCATCTCCTTCACCTGCTTCTCCATCTCGGCGTCGAACAGGTCCGGTTCCTCGGCGCGTACGGTCTCCACCACGTCGAACGCGAACGCCATGTGCATCGACTCGTCCCGGAACACCCAGTTGGTGCCGGAGGCCAGCCCGTTGAGCAGGCCCCGGGACCGCAGGAAGTAGACGTAGGCGAACGCGCCGTAGAAGAACAGGCCCTCGATGCACGCGGCGAAGCAGATCAGGTTGAGCAGGAACGCCCGCCGGTCGTCGCGGGTCCGCAGCTCGCGCAGCTCGAAGATCGAGTCGATCCACCGGAAGCAGAACTCGGCCTTGCGGGCGATCGACGGGATGTTCTCCACCGCGGCGAACGCGGCGAACCGTTCCTTCTCGTCCGGCACGTACGTGTCGAGCAGGTTCAGGTAGAACTGGACGTGCACCGCCTCCTCGAACAGCTGCCGGGACAGGTAGAGCCGGCCCTCGGGCGAGTTGACGTGCTGGTAGAGGTTGAGCACCAGGTTGTTGGCGACGATCGTGTCGCCGGTGGCGAAGAACGCCACCAGCCGCGACACCAGGTGCCGTTCGGCGGGGGACAGCTTCGCCAGGTCGGCGAGGTCCGAGTGCAGGTCCACCTCCTCGACCGTCCAGGTGTTCCTGATCGCGTCCTTGAACCGGTCGAAGAAGCGCGGGTAGCGCATCGGCCGCAGGGTCAGGTCCATGCCGGGGTCGAGCAGCATGTGCCGGGTCGGTGCGGTGGTGGTCACTGGCATGCCTCGCAGCTCTCGGGGTTCTCCAGGGAACAGGCCAGCGCCTCGTCGTCGCTCACGGCGGAGACCACGCCGGGCACCGGGGCGGGCACCGGGGCGACGGTGGCCTGCTGGATGCGGGTGGCGGGACGGGAACGCAGGTAGTAGGTGGTCTTCAGCCCGGCCTTCCAGGCGTACAGGTACATCGAGGACAGCTTGCCGATGGTCGGCGCGCTCAGGAACAGGTTCAGCGACTGGGACTGGTCGACGAACGGCGCCCGCGCGGCGGCCAGGTCGATCAGCGCCCGCTGCGGCAGCTCCCAGGCGGTGCGGAACAGCTCCCGCACCGGCGCGGGCAGCTCGGTGATGTCCTGCACCGAGCCCTCGGCCCGCTTGATCCGGTCGCGGACCTGCGGCGTCCACAGTCCGCGCGCCTTCAGCTCCCGCACCAGGTACGTGTTGACCTGGAGGAACTCCCCGGACATGGTCTCGCGCTTGAACAGGTTGGACACCTGCGGTTCGACGCACTCGTAGCAGCCGGCGATGGAGGCGATGGTGGCGGTCGGTGCGATCGCCACCAGCAGCGAGTTGCGCAGCCCGCCTGCGGCGATCCGCTCGCGCAGCGCCGCCCACCGTCCGGCCTGCGCCGGCTCCGCGCCCCACAGGTCCGGGTGCAGGTCACCCTTCGCGGCCCGGGTCTGCGGGTACGCCGGATGCGGCCCGAACCGCTCGGCCAGCCCGGCGGAGGTCTCCAGCGCGGTCAGCAGGATCTCCTCCTGCACGCGGGTGGACAGCTCCTTCGCCTCGGGGGAGTCGAACGGCAGGCGCAGCGTGAAGAACGCGTCCTGCAACCCCATCAGGCCGAGCCCGACCGGCCGCCAGCGCGGGTTCGACGCCGCCGCCTGCTCGGCCGGGTAGTAGTTGATGTCGATCACCCGGTCGAGGAACACCACAGCGGTGCGGACCGTGGCGCGCAGCCGCTCCCAGTCCACCCCGTCGGCGGTGACGTGGGCGCCGAGGTTCACCGAGCCGAGGTTGCACACCGCCGTCTCGGCGTCGTCGTTCACCTCCAGGATCTCGGTGCACAGGTTGGACAGGTGGATCACGTTGCCCGGCTCACCGGTCTGGTTGGACAGCCGGTTCGCGGCGTCCTTGAACGTCATCCAGCCGTTGCCGGTCTGCGCGAGCGTGCGCATCATCCGCCCGTACAGGTCCCGGGCCCGTACCGTGCGGACCGCGTTCTTCTCGGCCGCCCGGTACGCGGCGTCGAACGCCTCCCCGTACAGGTCGGGCAGCTCCGGGGCGTCCGACGGATCGACGAGCGACCACTCGCCGTCGGCCTCGACCCGGCGCATGAACTCGTCCGGGATCCAGTTGGCCAGGTTGAGGTTGTGCGTACGCCGGGACTCCTCGCCGGTGTTGTCCCGCAGCTCCAGGAACTCCTCCACGTCCGGGTGCCACGGCTCCAGGTAGACGCAGGCCGCGCCCTTGCGCCGGCCGCCCTGGTTGACCGCGGCCACCCCGGCGTCGAGCGTCTTGAGGAACGGCACGATGCCGTTGGACCGRCCGTTCGTGCCCCGGATCAGCGCGCCCCGGCCGCGCACCCGCGACCAGGCGATGCCGATGCCGCCGGAGAACTTCGACAGCTTCGCCACCTGGTGGTAGCGCTCGTAGATCGAGTCAAGCTCGTCGCGCGGCGAGTCGACCAGGAAGCACGACGACATCTGGGTGTGCCGGGTGCCGGAGTTGAACAGCGTGGGGGAGCTGGGCAGATAGGCCAGGCTGGACATCAGCCGGTAGAAGCCGACCGCCTCGCCCGGGGTGCGGGACAGTCCGCAGGCCACCCGCAGCAGCCAGTACTGCGGCGTCTCCACCACCAGCCGCGACTGCGGGTGCCGCAGCAGGTAGCGGTCCGCGACAGTGCGCAGTCCGAAGTACTCGAACCGCCTGTCGCCGTCCGGGTCCACGGCGTCGTCGAGCTTGCGCGCGTGCCGGGCGACGAACGCGGCCGTCTCGTCGCCGATCAGCCCCAGCCCGTGCGCGTACGCGATCGACTGGCTGAAGCTCGCCACGCCCTGACCGCGGACCTCCTTGTCCACGTACGCGGCCAGCAGCCTTGCCGCCAGCTTCGAGTACTGCGGCTCCTCGCCGATCAGCTCCGCCGCGGTCTGGATCGACAGCCGGTCCAGCTCGGCGGTGGTCGCCCCGTCGTAGAGCCCGCTGATCGTCTTGGTGGCCACCCGCAGCGGGTCCACCTCGTCCAGGTCGGCGACCCAGCGTTCGACCGCCCGGACGATCTTGCCGACGTCCACCGGCTCGGTGTCGCCGTCCCGTTTGCGTACCCGCATCGCCGGCCGGCGGGCCTCGGACCCGCCGCCGGTGGCCGGCGGGCTTTCCTGCACGACAGTCATGACCTCTCCTCGCTGTCACCGTCTGGAGACGGCGGGAGACGCCAACGGGCACGGCGCGGCCGGCCCGGCTGCTGGCGTCGGTCGTCCCGCGCGACCTCCGGCCGCCGTACGCGGAGGCGCACGGCGCGCTGGCAGGTCTTCGGACTCGCGGGCCCGACCGGGGTCGCCGGTCGCCTACCGGCCGTCGCTTCCCAGGCCGGTGGCCCAGTGCTGTTGACGGCTGTCGTTCCCACTCACCGCTGCGGGGCAGTCCCGGATTCCCACCGGGTTCCCTCTTGCCTCGGCCCCGCCCCGGAGGGCTCGGCCGAACCAGCTGCGGCACCACCATATATGGCGGTGAGGGCGGTTGGGCAACACCAGATGTCGTGTCGGGCGTGTCGCATGGATCTCACTGTCCACAGTGCCTACCCCCGATGCCGGCGCTCGCCGCCGGGCGCGATACTCGGCGTATGGGGAATACCGGACGCCGCTGGGCGTGGGTGGCGGTCCTGCTCGTCGGCGTCGGGCTTCACCTGCTGGTGCTGGAGACACTGTCCGGCACCGGCACCGTCACGTTCGTGCCGGCGCTGATCGTGCTCGGCGCGTGCGTCGCGCCCGCCACGTTCCTGGCCTTCGCCCAGGGGCGGCCGGCCCGCCGCCCGGTCCCCGGCTCCGTCGTCGGCGTCGCCGCGCTCCTCGGCGGCGTGGTCGGCGTGGTCGCCGCCGGCTGGCTGGAGTACGGCACCCTGCACCGCCTCGGCGTCCTGCCGATGGCGCTCGTCGGCCTGGCCGAGGAGACCGCGAAGCTGATCGTGCCGGCCGGCATCCTGCTGCTGTGGCGGCGGCACCGGTCACCGGCGCAGGGCCTGGTGATCGGCGTGGCCTCCGGCGCCGGGTTCGCCGCGCTGGAGACCATGGGGTACGCGTTCGCCGCGTTCGTCGGGTCGGAGGGCAACCTCGGCGCCGTCGAGCGGACGCTGCTGGTTCGCGGTCTCACCGCGCCCGCCGCGCACCTGGCCTGGACCGGGCTGACCGCCGCCGCGTTGTTCACGTTCGCCGCCGCGCCCGGCGGCCGGAGACTGGCGGCGTTCCTGCTCACCTTCGCCGCCGCCGTCACGCTGCACACCTGCTGGGACACGTTCGGCACGCAGCCCGCGTACGTGTTCATCGGCGGTGTGTCGCTGGGCTGGGTGCTGCTGCGCCTGCACCTGGACCGCGAGCGGCCCGCCGCCCCGCCCCGGGCGCCGGAGCGTGATCCTCACCAGCTCGCCGAGGTGGCGGGGTCGGAGCCCTCCTGATGCCGCGATCTCGGCGAGCTGGAGTCGAGCAAGCGTCAGCCGGCGGCCAGCCGGACACCGAGCGCGACGAAGGCGACAGCGCAGAGCCGGTCGACCCGCCGCGACCAGCGGCTGTCGCCCCAGCGGCGGGCGAACCGCCCGGCGCCCACGCCGAGAGCCAGGTCCACGGTGAGCTGCACCGCGACGAACAGCGCGCCGAGCAGCACCAGCTGTGCCGCCACCGGGCCCGCGTCGGGCCGGACGAACTGCGGCAGGAACGCCACGCTGAACAGGATCATCTTCGGGTTGAGCAGGTTCGTGAGCAGCCCGCGCCGGAACGCCCGCCCGGCGCCGCCGCCGTCCGCCCCGTCCGCCGCGACGCCGGGCCGGCCCGTGCCGCGCAGCGCCCGCAGGCCCAGCACGATCAGGTACGCCGCACCGGCCCACCGGATCGCGGTGAACAGCACCGGGGACGCGGCGATCACGGTGGCGAGTCCGGCCACCACGGCGGCGACGTGCACCGCCTCCCCGGCCGCGACCCCGAGCGCCGCCACCGCCCCGGCCCGCGCGCCGTACCGGGTGGCGTTGGCGAGCACGAACATCATGTCCGGCCCGGGGGTGAGCATGAGCACCACGATCGCGGCCAGGTATCCCGCGAGCGTGGCCGCCGACAGTCCGAGCACGCCTCAGCCCTCCTCGGCGCCGTCGAGCAGCGCCCGGCGCAGCGCCAGCCGGTGTTCGCGCCGGATCTGCGCCTCCCGGTAGCGCCGCCGGTCACCGTCGGTGCCGGGCAGCAGCGGCGGCACCGGCCGGGGCTGGCCCTCGTCGTCCACGGCCACCATCACCAGGTGCGCGGTCGCCACGTCCACCGGCGGCACCGCGCGGTCCCAGCGGTCCGCGCTGACCTTCACGGCCACCTCCATCGAGCTGCGGCCGGCCCAGGTGATCCGGGCGTCCACGTGCACCACGTCACCGACGCGGACAGCGCGCAGGAAGGCCGTCTCGTCGATGGCGGCGGTGACGGCCGGTCCGTCGGAGTGGCGGGCGGCGACCACCCCGGCGACCGAGTCGATCAGGTTGAGGATCCGGCCGCCGTGCACCGTGCCCATCAGGTTGGTGTGGTGCTGGTCCATGATCTGCGACAGGGTCAGGTGCGACGCCGACGGTGGTCGGCCGGTGAGGGTGATGGCATCGGTCACGGTGCGGTTCCGTCCTCGCAGAAGCGGACCGCCGACCGGACGGGGGAGTTGCACGTCGAGGCACGCCGACGGCTCCCGCCCGGCGTGTCACCCGCCCGACCCACCCGCGAGGTCGACGGCAGCGCGCACCGGTGGTACGCGCGACGCGGGCAGGTCTTCGGACTCGCGGGCCCGACCGGGGTCGCCGGTCGCCTACCGGCCGTCGCTTCCCAGGCCGGTGGCCCAGTGCTGTTGACGGCTGTCGTTCCCACTCACCGCTGCGGGGCAGTCCCGGACTTCCACCGGGTTCCCTCTTACGACACCCGGCCGTCGCCGACCGGGTGAACCAGCGCTCCCGGCAGCCTAACCCAGCCCCGACCCGCCCTCGCCGCGACCCGCGTTCCGCCCGTCCCGCAGACGCGCAGGCTCTTCGGCGCACCCGTTGCCGGGCCGCCGACGCGGACGCGGTCCACAGAAGGGGACTCGCCTCCCGCTTTGTAGGACGCCCGGAGATCTTGGAAGGAAAGCGCCCCTAGAGGGGCCGTTTCGTACCAAGATCTCCCGGGCCGTCCGCATCGGCGGGTGACGGGTCAGGACGAGCGGCGACGGCGGAGCAGCAGTGCCGCCGCGCCGGCCACCGCCACCGCGGCGACCGCTGCGCCGGCCAGCAGGCCCACCGGCAGACCGTCGTCGGCGTCGGCCGAAGCGTCGGCGCTCGCCGGAGAGGCGTCGGCGCCTGCCGCAGCGCCCGCCGAAGCCGAAGCGCCCGCCGAGACGTCTGCGGAGGCGGCCGGCGAGGGAGCGTCGGTGGTCGAGGACGTGGCGGCCGCCGGGGGAGCGGCCGGGTCGGCGACGGTGAAGCGGTACGAGCCCTGGACCGGGTGGCCGTCGCGGGAGACCACGCGGTAGGCGACGGTGTAGGTGCCGTTGCCCAGCGGCTCCTCGATCGTCACCGTGCCCGTCGCGCCGTCCACGGCGGGCGCGCTCGCGGGCACCTGACGGTCGGTGGCGTCGCGCAGCGTGATGGTGGTGAAGGCCGGGTTGAGCCGCTGCAGGAACCGCAGCGTCACCTGCGTCGGCGCGGTGGTGAGCCGGGCGTCGCGGGCCGGCGTGGCCTCCTGCAGCGAGTTGTGCGCCGCCGCGGGCGTGGCCGGGACCAGCAGCAGCGCCGCGGTGAACAGCGCGGCGAGGAGTGCGGAGACGGTACGGGTACGCATGACGCGCCTTCCTGGTCGTGGTCAGCGTCGTGGTCAGCCGAGCAGTTGCTGGCCGATCCAGCCGCCCTCGGGGCAGCCGGGCGGTACGGCGAACACGGCGGAGCCGATCGGGGTGGTCCACTCGTTGAGCAGGTCCCGTTCGGCCAGCCGCCGCTGGATGGGCAGGAACTGCCGGGCGATGTCGGCCTGGTACGCGGCGAAGACGAGCCCGCTGTCCGCGTGTCCCTCGGCGGTCGGCGCGCCGTCGTAGTTGTAGGGCCGGCGCAGGATCTTCTGCCGGTCGTCGGTGACGCGGGCCCGGGTCAGGTGCGAGAAGTCCGGGATCACGGTGAGCCCGTCCGGTCCGAGCGCGGCGAAGTCGGGCTCGTCGTGCTCCGCCTCGCCGGTCAGCGGCGCGCCGGTGTCGAGGCGCCGGCCCACCGCGAGTTCCCGGTCGGCGCGGCCGAGCAGGTCCCAGGTCTCCAGGTTCATGCTGATCCGGCGCACCACCAGGGTGGTGGAGTCGCGCAGCCAGTCCGGCCCGTCGGTCACCCAGACGGCGGTGTCCGCCGACACGCCGGGCTTCGGGTTGGCGGTGCCGTCGAGCTGGCCGAACAGGTTGCGCTGGGTGCGTCCGGGCTCGGCGCCGGCGGCCCGGCGGAAGCCCTGCTGCACCCAGCGGACGGTGGCGAACGGGCGGCTGTCCTTGGTCAGGACCCGTTGGGCGTGCGCGACGGTGAGCGGGTCGTCCGCGCAGATCTGCAGCAGCAGGTCGCCGCCGGACCAGCGGGGCTGCAACCGGTCGATCCGGAACGCCGGCAGGTCGGCCACCGACGTGGGGCGGCGGTCGTCGAGCCCGGCGGCGGCGTAGAGCCCGGGGCCGAAGCCGAACGTGACTGTCAGCCGGGCCGGCAGCAGGCCCAGTTCCGGCTCGGTGTCGGCCAGCGCCGGGCGACCCTGGGTGAGCCGGGCGGCGTCGTCGGAGAGCAGTCGCAGCATCCGCCCGAGCGCGGCCCGGTCCGTGCCCGGGCGCAGCGTGAACGCGACGAACGCGGCATGCGCCTGGGGCTCGGTGGTGACACCGGACTGGCGCGCGCCGTGGAACGGCTCGACAGCGTTGCCGACCTGGGCCACCGGGACGGCGTCGTCGGGGCGTACCCCGTGGGAACGGAGGGCGGCGAGGGCACCCGCGCCGGCCAGCGCGCCCCCGGCGGCCGCCGCGCCGCCGGTGAGCAGGCCGCGCCGGCTGACCCGGCGCGCGGGCGCGCCGGTTCCGGTCATGACGCGGGGCTCGCGCCGTGTCCGGGCGCGTACGTCTCCTGGGCGCCGGTGAACGGCTTGGCCACCGCGGTGAACGTCTGGGTGCGCCCGTCGGCGAAGGTGAGCGTGACGTCGAGCTGGTCGCCGGGGCGCACCGGGCGGGTCAGGTCCATCAGCATGAGATGGTCGCCGCCGGGCTCCAGCGCGGCCTGGGACCGGGCGGCGACCACGACGCCGCCCTGCTTCTGCCGCATCGCCATCTTCCCGTCGGTCATGGCCATCTCGTGGATCTCGGCCCGGGACACGTCGGTGGTCACCCCGGTGATCGTGACGTCGGCGTCGCCGTCGTTGACGAGCGTGGCGAACGCGGCGGTCATGCCCTTGTCGGCGGCCTTCACCCACGGGTCGCGGATCGTCAGCACGCCCGCTGCCGCGCTCGCCGGGGCCGAGGCGGGCGCCGACGCCGACGGCGCGGTTGTGGGCGTGGCGTCGGCGGAGCCGCAGGCGGCGACGGACGCGGCCAGGACGGCGGCGCCGATCAGGGCCGCCGTGCGTGGGAAGCGTCGGCTGGTGGTGCTGGGCATGCGGTCGTCCCCTCGAAGATCCGGTGTTCGTACCGTTGGTCGGGGCGGCGCCGCGGATAGTTCCGGCCCGGGGAGTCGGTCGCGTCACATGCACCCGGGCTCACCGCGACCGGGGACCGGGGAGCGCCCGGAAGGCATAATGGTTCCGGGTGTCACGTGGCGCGCCGGGCGCGGCCGTGGCCGGAGAGGGCGCCCGGACGAGGGAGGCGGACGGTGACGGCGACGACCGGGGCGACCCGCAACACCCGGCAGCGCGCCGAGGTGCTGGCGCTGTTGCGGGAGCTGGACGGCTTCCACAGCGCGCAGCAGTTGCACCAGATGCTCGTGCAGCGGCAGGCGAAGGTGGGTCTGACCACCGTCTACCGGACGTTGCAGCTGCTCGTCGACAACGGCGAGATCGACTCGGCGCGGCTGCCCGGCGGCGAGCACCTCTACCGGCGGTGCAGCCAGAGCCGCCATCACCACCACCTGGTCTGCCGCCGCTGCGGCCGTGCGGTGGAGGTGGCCGGCCCGGCCGTGGAGCGGTGGGCCGACCAGGTCGCCGCGCAGCACGGCTTCACCGACGTCGGGCACACCCTGGAGATCTTCGGCACCTGCGACCGCTGCGCCGCCTGAGCCACCGCCGCGGGCGGGCGGTGACCCGCCCGCGCCGGACCGCCGGTCAGCAGTTGCGCAGCACCGGTGACTGGTTCAGCAACTGGCCGCGGCTGGAGGTGAACCGGCGGTACGCCTCGGAGCCGGCCGCGCCGGGGCGGAACGCGGCCACCCGGTGGCAGTTCTGGAACGCCAGCGTGATCCCGAAGTGCCGCTCCAGCCCGGCGCGGATCGCGTCGCTGGCCATCGCACGCAGCAGTTGCCCGCGCTCGGCGTCGCCGGGCGGCGGTACGACGTTGTCGGCGAACTCGGCGTCGGTCGCGGCCAGGTCGGCGGCGACCCGGCTGACCGTCTCCCAGGCATACGGCAGGGAGTCGCGGACACATGCGACGAACGCCTCCTCGTCGACGGGACCGGTCTCGGCGGCGTGCAGCAGGGCGGGCGGAACGGTGAGCGACATGGGTCCTCCGGCAGCTCTAACGAACACGGTTTCCATTACCATCTGAGGACACCATGTCGCCGGACGACCGTCAAGGACCGGCGCACGCGAAACGGCGGACGGACCCGAAGGCCCGTCCGCCGTGTGACGTCGCGGAACGTGTCAGCGCAGGTGCGCCTCGATCGCCTCGATGACCCGGGGCCGTAGCTCGGCGGCGCGGATCACCGCGTCGACCGAGCCGACCTCGACCGCCCGCTGGATGCTGTGCACCCGGTCGAACTCGGCGGCCACCTCGCCCAGCTTCTCCGCCCGCACCGACCCGCGCAGCTCGTCCAGCTCCGCGCTGAGCGTGGCCCGCTCGGTACCGGTGGCGGACGCGACCCGGCCCTCCAGCTCGCGTACCCGGGAATCGGCCGCGGTGCGGGCGGCGACCTCACCGGCGAACACCACGGCGGCGGCCGGCGCGCCACCGAGCACCGAGGCGAACGACCCCTCGATCGCCAGCACCGTCATGTCCGGGTTGAGCGCCTTGGAGAAGACCACGAACGCGCCGCCGTGATAGCGCGAGATCACGCAGAACACGATCGGGCCGCGGAAGTTGACGATCGCCCGGCCGATCTCCGCGCCGTACTCCAGCTGGAGCTTGCGCATCGACTCGGGTGAGCCGTCGAAGCCGGACAGGTTCGCCAGCACGACCAGCGGCCGGTTGCCGCTGGCCGCGTTGATCGCCCGCGCGGCCTTCTTCGACGAGCGCGGGAACAGCGTGCCCGCGGTGTAGGTGTCCGGGCCGTCGGTGGGCGGGAAGCCGTGCCGGGGCACCGACCGCGACTCGATGCCGAGCAGGCACACCGGGATGCCGCCCAGGTGCACGTCCTGCACCACAGCGGTCTCCGCGTCGGCCATGCCCGCCCACCGCTCCAGCACCGGATGGTCCTGGTCGGCGAGGGCCCGCATGACGGTACGGATGTCGAACGGCTTCTTGCGGTCCGGGTTCGCGGTGGCGGAGAAGATCTCGCCCACCGTGGCGAAGTCGCTGCCGGCCACCGCGTGCGGGTAGCCGCAGATGTCCCGGTCCACCGGGTCCATGGTGACGGCCCGGCGCGGCGCGTGCTCGCCCGGCACGACGTACGTGTGGTCGTAGTGCGCCATCAGCACGTCCCGCGCGCCCGGCAGGTCCGGCGCCCAGTACTGCGCCTGCCCGTTCGGGCCCATCACCCGGTCGTAGCCGCCGATGCCGAAGTTGTCCTCGGCGGACACGCCGCCGGAGAAGTCCAGCGACTGCTTGCCGGTGAGCACCATCGCCGAGTCGGGCGTCATGACCAGCACGCCCTTGGTGTGCATGAGCATCGTCGCCTCGGCGTTCCAGTACGGCTGGGCGCCGACGTTGATGCCCGCGACCACGATGTTGATCTCGCCGCCGTCCTGGGTGAACTCGACGATCCGCTTCAGCGCCGCGGCCACCCAGTCCATGTTCTCGGTGCCGGAGGTCATCGAGATCCGGGCGCCGGCGCTCAGCGCGTACCACTCCAGCGGCACGTCCATCCGCTGCGCCAGGTCCAGCGCGGCGATCACCCGCCGGCACTCCGGCTCGGACAGCGCGCCCAGCGACTTGGTCGGATCGCCGAGCAGCACCACCCGGGTCACGCCCTGCGGGTGGCGGGGCGTCGGCGTGGTGACCACGCCGGCCACGATCGCCGCGCTGTTGCGGCCCTTGGGCCGGTCCACCGGCACCAGCTGGTGGTCCGCGTCCAGGTCGTGCTCGACGAAGTCGCCCAGCAGCCCGGTCAGCTCGTACGGGTAGACGGTGTTGCGGCTGGCCGCCCGCAGCACCTTCAGCCGGTACTCGTCCAGCGGCTCGACCGGCTCGCTCGGCGGCTCACCCACGTCGAGCCGGGCGTGCCCGGTGACGTCGAAGGTGATCCGCACGCCGACCTTGGTCAGCTCGCCGGTACGGCGGTCGCGCTGGCGCGCGATGAACAGGATCTCCTCCAGCTCCGCGCCCACGGTGGTGGGGCGTACCCGGCCGGCGATCAGCTCCATCTCCTCGCGGGTCAGCTCGCTGGGCGGCCACACGTAGATGACGATCCGGTTGGTCGGGAACCGCGACTTCGACGGCCGCCGCGACTGCGCCCGGCGGATCGAGTCGATGCAGGCCGCCACCGTGTCCTCGGTGGTGGGCAGCGACACCAGGCGGCCGTCCTGCTCCCGCAGCCCGGTCAGGTCGCGTACCTGCGCGAACGCGACCAGCCGCTGGTCGGACGGGTTCTGCCGGGCCACCGCCTGGAACAGGTAGACCTCCTCGTCCAGCGACGGCAGGCGGGTCAGGTCGAACTCGCGCAGCCGCTCCAGCTGCATCCGCTGCGCGATGTGCGGGTGCAGGCCGCGGATCAGGCGCTCCTCGGTCATCCCGTTTTCGCCGGGCCGGAACGTGAAGTGGTGGTGCATCACCGCGCCGCCGCGCCCGGCGACGGTGGTGGTGATCCGGCGTACCGCCGCCGGCAGCGGGTGCGCGTTCAGCACGTCGAGCAGCGCGGCGGCGGTGGCGTCGAAGTCCTCGGGCTGGTTCTCCCAGGACAGGTAGACGTCCGCGTCGACGGCGTCGCGGTCGCCGGCCACCTCGGCCAGTCCGCGCAGCGCGTCGCCGAGCGCGTCGAACCGCACCGCCGCCGACACGACGCTCGAACCGTCCCGCCCGGCCACCACGAACGTGCAGCCACCGGTGGCCCGGGTGGTGACCTCGGTGAGCGCCTTGTTGCCGTAGTAGCGGCGGGTCAGCACCTCCAGCATCGTCGCGTTGTCCAGGTCGTCGCGGACCAGGCGCTGGCCGAGCAGCCGGACCAGCGGCTCGGTGCTGCGTACCATCTCGGCGACCCGGTCGGCGCGGTCCGGCGCGTCCGGGTGCGTGTCGAGGTGCCGCAGGTGCGCGCGGACCCGCGCGTAGACCCGGGCCCGGTTGCGGCGCAGCAGCGGCTGGGCGAACCAGGCGAACACCACGCCCCGCGCCAGGTCGGCGACGACCGGGAAGCGGACCTGGGTGGCCGCGACGAGACGCTCCAGGGTGAGGCCGGCGGGCTCGCGCAGCGCCTCGTCCGGCGGCGGCTCGCGCAGCCACGAGCGCAGCAGCGCGGCGATCACCGTGGCGTCCGCGGCGGCCCGCTGCAGGGCCAGGAAGATCCGGAAGACCGCTGCCTCCAGCTCGGGGGAGCGGTCCAGCTCGGTGACACCGTAGTGGGCGAGCGCCTTGGCGAGGCGGGCCCGGAACGAGTCCGGGGAACCGGCCCGCTCGACGTCGAGGCTCTGCAGGTAGGTGTGGAAGTACTCGCGGGCGCTGTGCACGTGCCCGGCCGGCCCGTCGTCGCCGGGACGGTTGCGGCTCAGCTCGGCCAGGTCGGCGAAGACGCCGACCAGTTCCAGCTCCTCGGCCAGCGGCCGGTGCCCGGCCTCGGTGGCCGCCCGGCGCGCGTCCAGGTAGTCGTCGAGCACCCGGCGCTCGTCGTGCGGGTCGACGTCGTAGCCGAGCAGCAGCGCGCACAGGTCCTCCTGGCCGCGCTCGGCCCGGGACCGCGCCGGCACGTCCGCCGCAGGCGCCGGCAGGTCCAGCTCGACAGCGGGACCGGCCGGGCCGTCGGCGGCCTCGGCGCCTTCCTCGACGAGCGGCTCCAGACGCAGCAGCGGCGCACCCGCCTCCACCTGGGTGCCGACCTGAACCGACGACTCCTTGAGGCGGGCCCGGAACGGCGCGCGCAGCACCGTCTCCATCTTCATCGCCTCCAGCACCAGCACCGGCGCGCCGGCCTCGACCTCCGCGCCGACCGCAAGTGGCGTGGCGACCACGAGCGCCGGCATGGGGGAGCGCACCACGCCGCCCTCGTCGCGGCTGATCCGGTGCGTCACGCCGTCGACCTCGACCAGGTGCACCGGGCCGTGGGTGTCGGTGAGCAGGCGGAACCGGGCGCCGTTGACGGCGATCTGGCCGGTGTGCCGGTCGAAGCGGTCCAGCTCGACGTCGGCAGTGCGCACGTCGCCACCGGCCTCGACACCGACCCGGAACCGGTGCGCGCCGACCCGGGCCACCCGCATCCGGTAGGTCACGCCGCGCAGCTTCAGGTCCAGCGGCCGGCCGCTGCGGTGCTGCACCTGCGGGCGTCCACCCGCCGCTGTGGACAGCAACCGCTGCCGCTCGGCGGTCTCGTCCTCCTCGTACGCCTCGATCGCGGCGGCGGCGAGCGCGACGGCGGAGTGCCGGTGCGCGACCAGGCGGCCCTCGCCGCGTACCCGGTCGATCCAGCCGGTGTCCGCGCTGGCGTCGATCACCTCGGGCTGGTCGAGCAGGTCGAGCACGAAGCTCTTGTTCGTCGCGCCGCCGGCGATGACCACTGTGGTGTTCGCCATCGCCCGGCGCAGGCGGCCCAGCGCCTCGTCCCGGTCCCGGCCGTACGCGATGATCTTGGCGATCATGGAGTCGAAGTCGGCCGGGATGGTGTCGCCCTCGCTGACTCCGGTGTCGACCCGGATGCCCGGCCCGGCGGGCAGGTCCAGCCGGGTGATCCGGCCGGGGGAGGGCGCGAAGTCGCGGTCCGGGTCCTCGGCGTTGAGCCGCGCCTCGATCGCGTGCCCGCGCTCGACCGGCGGCTCGCCGGTGAGCCGGCCGCCACCGGCCACGTGCAACTGCGCCTTGACCAGGTCGAACCCGGTGGTCGCCTCGGTGATCGGGTGCTCGACCTGAAGGCGCGTGTTGACCTCCAGGAAGGCGAACAGCCGGTCGCCCGGGTGGTAGAGGAACTCGACAGTGGCCGCGCCCCGGTAGCCGACCGCCACCGCCAGGCGCTCCGCCGACGCCTTCAGCTCCGCCGCCTGCTCCGGGGCGAGCACCGGCGACGCGGACTCCTCGATCACCTTCTGGTTGCGCCGCTGCACCGAGCAGTCCCGTACCCCGAGCGCCCACGCGGTGCCCTGGCCGTCGGCGATCACCTGCACCTCGACGTGCCGGGCGCCGGTGACCAGGCGCTCCAGGAACACCACGCCGCTGCCGAACGCCCGCGCCGCCTCCTGGCTGGTGCGCTCGTAGGCGTCGGCCAGCTCGGCGTCGCTGCGGATCACCCGGATGCCGCGCCCGCCGCCACCCGCCGTGGCCTTCAGCATCAGCGGGTAGCCGATGTCGGCCGCCGCGCGCAGCGCGTCCTCCAGGCTCTCCACCGCGCCGCGGCTCCACGGCGCGACCGGCACGCCGACCTCCTCGGCGATCAGCTTCGCGCCGATCTTGTCGCCGAGCTTGCGCATGGCGTCCGGGCTCGGCCCGACGAACGTCACGCCGATCTTCTCGCACAGCTCGGCGAACGCCGGGTCCTCGGCCACGAAACCCCAGCCGACCCAGGCGGCGTCCGCGCCGGTCTCCACCAGCGCGCGTTCCAGCGCCTTCAGGTCCAGGTACGGGCGGGCGGACGCGGGGCCCAGGTCGTAGGCGACGTCCGCCTCGCGGACGAAGGTGGCGGTACGGTCGACGTCGGTGTACAGCGCGACGGTCTCGATCCGGCTGCCGGTCTCCGCGGCCAGTTCCCGGACCGCGTGGATGAGCCGCATCGCGGACTCACCACGGTTGACGATGGCGACACGGGTGAACACGTGACCGTCCCCTTCGATAGAACCACGGTGGCGCGCCGGGTGGCGACGATGCCCCCGGCTTGCCTCACCCTTCCGCCTGCGCGCGTACGGCGCCATGTCGTAACGGCCGAAGCCTGAGCGGGAGCCGTTGTAGGAACCGAACAAAACTTTTTAGCCAGCCACTCACTACCCGCCGGTACGCGCTACGGCGCCGGACCCGTGCGGGTCCGGCGCCGTGACGTGCGTGCGGGGCTCAGCCCGGAATGTCCCGGGGGTCGCGCTCGCGGGGGTACGTGTTCTTCTCGCCGATGGCGCCGTCCTGCTTCTTGATCACGTGCTCGGCGCCGCGCTCGACCGCCATCTCCCGGCCGGCCGCCTCCGCCTCCGCCTTGGTGTCGTGGCGGCTGCTCGCGCGCTCGTTGCCCTCCGGCCGGTTCTTCCACTGCCCGTCCTGCTGGTAGGTGTCGATGTCGCCCTTCGCCATGCCGTCAGCTCCCTCGATCGCGTGACTGATGACAAATGTCTGCCCATGCGAGGGGAGTGCTAATCCTGGCGGCCCGGATCCGTGCCTCACGCCGTGGCGTGCAGGTCCTGCCAGGCGCCGTAGCCGCCGAGGAGGTCGGACACGTCGGCGTGACCGGCGTTGCGCAGCAGGCTGGCGGCGACCGAGGAGCGGTAGCCGCCGGCGCAGTGCACGACGATCGGGCGCCCCACGGGCACCTCGCCGAGGCGGTGGGTCAGCTCGGCCAGCGGGATGTGCCGGGAACCGTCCACCGCGCCCTGCTCCCGCTCGCCGGCGTTGCGGACGTCCAGCACCACCGGCGCGTCCGGGCCGTCGAGGGCGTCGCGCAGTTCGGTGGCGGTGATCCGGCTGGCCCGGGTCATCTCGGTGACCATCTCCAGGAAGGCGTTGTCGGGTTCGCGGAGGTAGCCGATCACGTGGTCGAAGCCGATCCGGGCCAGGCGGACGACGATCTCCTCCTCGCGGTCCTGCGGGGCCACCACGAGCACCGGCCGGTCGGGTGCGACGACGCTGCCGGCGGTCTCGGCGAACCGGCCGTCGGCCGGGACGTTGAGCGCGCCGCGCAGGTGCCCGGCGGCGTACTCCTGCGGGTCGCGGGCGTCGACCACGACGGCGCCGTCGGCCCGGGCGGCCAGGAACTCGGCCGGGGTGAGTGGGCGGGCCGGCCGGGCGTGGTCGAACAGCTCCCGGGTCTTGCGGTTGAGCACCGCGTCGAAGGCGAAGTAGCCGGGCGCGGCCGGCTGACCGCCGGTGACCAGGGCGAGGAAGCGCTCCTCGCTCATCGGCGCGCAGGCGTAGTTGGTGCGGCGCTGCTCGCCGATGGTGGACTGCCGTTCGGTGGACAGGTTCTTGCCGCAGGCCGAGCCGGCGCCGTGGGCGGGAAAGACGCGTACCTCGTCGGGCAGGCCCATCAGCTTGCGCTGCACGCTGTCGTAGAGCATCCGGCCGAGTTCCTCGGCGGTCACGCCGAACGAGGCGAGCAGGTCGGGGCGGCCGACGTCGCCGATGAACAGCGCGTCGCCGGTCAGCACGCCGTACGGGACCGCGTCGTCGGCGCGCTCGTAGACCAGGATGCTGATCGACTCGGGTGTGTGTCCCGGGGTCTCCATGATCTCCAGGGTCACGTCGCCGAGGCTGATCCGTTCGCCGTCGGTGAGCTTGCGGCTCGGGTACTCGGTCTCGGCCCGGTGCCCGTAGCCGATCCACGCGCCGGTCGCGGCGGCCACCTCGAGGTGCCCGGCGAGGAAGTCGGCGTGGAAGTGGGTGTTGATGACGCCCTCGATCGTCAGGCCGTGCGCCTTGGCGTCGGTGAGGTACTCGTCGATGTCCCGGCGCGGGTCGACGAGCACGGCCCGGCCGGTGCGGTCGTCGGCGATCAGGTACGAGGCCTGGGACAGGCAGTCGAGGTAGTACTGGGTGAACAACATGAGCCGCACTCCTTCGCGCAGTGATGTCGGGCGATACGGCAACTGTAGCGCATACCCCCAGGGGTATATTTCGAGGCGGCTGCCGCCCGGAAGTATTTGCCGGAACGGCAAGGTTCCTTGCTGGCCGGTGGACCCCGGCGCACGATGGCGAGGGCCCGGGCGGGCAGACGCCCGGCGGCGAGGAGGCGGACATGACGGGGCACCACCACGAGCACCCGGCGGCGGACACCGACCCGGCCCGGTTCTGGGACGAGCGGTACGGCCAGCGGGACCGGATCTGGAGCGGCCGGGTGAACCCGGTCCTGGCCGAGGTGGCCGGCGCGCTGCCCCCGGGCACCGTGCTCGACCTGGGCAGCGGTGAGGGCGGCGACGCGGTGTGGCTGGCGACGCGGGGCTGGCGGGTCACCGCCGTGGACATCTCGTCGGTCGCGCTGGACCGCCTCGCGGTGGAGGCCGAGCGGGCTGGGGTGGCGGAGCGGATCACCACCGTCCGGCACGACCTCACCCAGGGCTTCCCGCCCGGCCGGTACGACCTGGTGTCCGCGCAGTTCTTCCAGTCGCCGCTGGTCCTGCCCCGGGAGACGGTGCTGCCCCCGGCGGCCGAGGCGGTCGCTCCCGGCGGCCGGCTGCTCGTCGTCGAGCACGGCGCGCCGCCGCCCTGGGCCGGGCCCGACACCGGCCACCACCGGTTCGCCGAACCGGAGGAGATTCTGGCCGCGATGAGCCTCGACCCGGACGGCTGGGACACCGAGCGGCTGGGCGCGGCGCGCCGTACCGCCACCGGCCCGGACGGGCAGACCGGCGAGCTGATCGACCACGTGGTGCTGGTGCGGCGCCACTGACCGGACGCGCGGGATGGGAGCACCGTCGGCCACCTTGTTGCACTATGTTGGCAACAGCAAAGATGCAGCAACAAAGTGGAGGATCGATGGCGCTCTACACCCTGCCCGACATGCCCTACGACTACGGCGCCCTGGAGCCCGCCATGTCCGGCGAGATCCTGGAACTGCACCACAGCAAGCACCACGCGGCGTACGTCAAGGGCGCCAACGACGGGCTGGAGCAGCTCGCGGAGGCGCGTGCGAAGGGCGACTTCGGCCGGCTGGTCGGGCTGGAGAAGACGTTCGCGTTCAACCTGTCCGGGCACGTGCTGCACACCATCTTCTGGGGGAACCTGTCGCCGGACGGCGGTGACCGCCCGGACGGCGAGCTGGCCGCGGCGATCGACGAGCACTTCGGCTCGTTCGACGCGTTCGCCGGCCAGCTGTCGGCGGCAACGAAGAGCGTGCAGGGCTCCGGGTGGGGCGTACTCGCCTGGGAGCCGCTGGGACAGCGACTGATCGTCGAGCAGGTCTACGACCACCACGGCAACGTCGGCCAGGGCACCACGCCGCTGCTGGTCTTCGACGCCTGGGAGCACGCCTACTACCTGCAGTACCGCAACGTGCGTCCGGACTACGTGGACCGGCTGTGGAACCTGGTGAACTGGTCGGACGTGATCGCACGCTTCGACGCCGCCCGCGCCGCGACGCCGAAGATCTGATCCGGTGAGCGGGCCCACCCCCGAGGCGGCGGAACTGGTGCAGCGCGCCGCCGGGGTGATCGCGGCCAAGCACCGGGGTGACCTCGCCGGTGCCGAGGATCTGCTCGCCGCGTTCCCCGGCGAGCAGGCCCGGACCCTCGGCTTCTACCTGCTCGCCGACCTGGCTCTCGGCCTGGTGCGGGCGAGCAGTGGGCAGAGCATGGACGACCTCGTCCGGGAGTTGTCCCTGCTGATCGCGGCCACCGCCGGCCGCCCGCCCGCCCCGAGCTGATCCCGGTGCCCGTGGGTCACCCGCCCACGGGCACCGACCCGGCCGCCCGCGCGGGCGGCCGGGTCAGCACCAGCACCAGCAGCCCGGCCGCGCACAGCGCGGTGCTCATGCCGTACGCCCACCGGTAGCCGACCTGCGCGGAGAGCCCGAGCAGCGGCCCGGCGAGCATCGCGCCGATCGGAAACGTGTTGGTGAACAGCGTGGTGGCCCGGCCCGGCTCGCCCGGCAGCAGATCCTGCACGTAGGCGATCCCGACGCCGGACACCGCGGCGATGAACAGCGCGTTCACCGGCTGCGCGAACAGCAGGAACGGCACGCTCGGCGCCAGCGCGGCGGCCGCGTAGTAGGCGACCCCGCAGCCGCCGCCGACCAAGATCAGCGGCCGCAGCCGGACCCGCGCGGTCAGCGCGCCCAGCCCGAGGATCAGCGGGATCTCCAGCGCCGCGCACAGGCCCAGCACCAGCCCGGCGCGGGAGGGGTCGTCGTGCAGTTCGGTGTCGATGAACAGCGGCATCGCCTGCACACCGACCGTCAGCGGACACTGGAGCAGCACGAACGTGAGCGCCGTCAGCGCCAGCCGCAGCCGGGACGCGCCGCGCGGGCCGGGCGTGGCGCCGTCCGGATCGGCCGCGACCGGCCGCGCCGGCAGCGGCAGCTCCTCCAGCCGGAACGCGGCCACCAGCGCGGCCAGCGCGTACATGACGGCGGCCATGCCGTAGACCAGGCGGAAGCCGCCGACGTCGAGCAGCACCGCGGCCAGCGCCGGCCCGGCCACCCAGGCGACCGAGAACACGGTACGCATGAGGCTGACGCCGAACGCCGCCCGCGCCGGATCGTCCCTGTCGAACAGCGCCCGGGTGTACGCGAACGACTGCGGGAACAGCGAGTTCGCCAGCGCGGTGGCGGTCGCGGTCAGCCCCAGCAGGATCCAGTAGTCCCGGACGTACGCGGTCAGGCCCGCGCCCAGCACGCCGGCCAGCGCGGCGCCGACCAGCAGCGCGCGCCGGATCGGCAGGCGGTCCGACAGCCGGCCGATCAGCGCGGAGGCGACCACCCCGGACAGCGGCGCGACGACCAGGAACACGGTCACCCGTAACGGACTGGCGTGGACCTCCCGGTCGAGGAACAGCGACAGGAACGGCAGCACCACGGCGGTGGACAGACCGACGGTCAGGAAGACCACACCCAGCGGGAGCAGCCGGAATCGGCCGGCGCGCACCGCCGGCCTCGTGTCCACAGCCATGCGGCGGACTGTACGCCGCGGCGGCGCGGCGGCCGACCGGGTTTCCGCGGCCCGGACGGTCCCGGCGCTCAGCCGGCCGGGCGGGGCGGTACGCCGGCCCGGTCGCAGGCCTCCCGGTACATGCGCACCACCTCCCGGCGGATCTGCGCCCGTTCGGTGAGCCGGTGGGCGAACGGGACGCGCACCGGAACCTCCGTGCCGCCGACGGTGACGGCGAAGTCGATGCCGTCGGCGTCCAGGCCGGTGGTGCGGGCCGCGGTGGCGTCCGGCCGGCCGCCGAGCGTACGGCAGATCAGCAGCGCGTCCCCGGCGTGGTCGTCGTTCATGTGCCGGCTGACGGCGGCGACCACCTCCGGCGGAAAGCCGGCGCTCACGCGGCGCCCTCCCGGCTGCCCGCCGCCACCAGGCGACCCAGGTCGGTGAAGACCGCGATGTTGTGCTCGTACGCCACCAGCACCTCGTCGCGCAGCGCCGCCCGGCCGGTCTCGTCCAGCGCGAGCGCGTCCAGCCTCGCCCGGTAGGCGTCCTTGTACGACTTCGGATCGGTGATCCGCGGGAAGCGGTAGAACGACGCCCCGGCCTCGCCGGTCACCCCGTAGTACCGGGCCACGCAGCGCCCGATGTGCCGCCCGCCGGACAGGTCGCCGAGATAGCGGATGTAGTGGTGCGCGATGAACCGCTCGGGCGATCCGGCGCAGGCCGAGGTGATCCGCGCGGCGTACGCGACAGCGGCCGGGACCGGCTCCATCACCTCGCGCCAGCGCGGGCCGAGCAGGAACCGCAGGTCGGCGGCGAGCGCGGGCAGCCGGGTCAGCGCGTCGTCGACGAACGGGCCGGCCAGCGGGTTCTCGCGCATCGTCTCCGCGACGCCCTCCAGCGCCGCGTAGATGCCGTGGTGCGCGACGACGAGCGCGGTGTAGCCGGCCACGTCGAGCTCACCGGCGGTGAGCGCGGAGACGTACCGCTGGGACTCGGCGCTCTGGTGCGCGTCGCGGGTCTCGGCGCGCAGCCGGGCCGCGAACGTCTGTGTATCCATCTGCTATCTCTCCTCGTCGGCTGACGGTCTTGCGGGCCGGCCGCGTCGGGGCACGATCAGCGGCAGCCCGTCACGCGGGTGGGGGACGACGTCGATGTCGTACCGGTAGACCCCGCTGAGCAGCGGGGCGGTGAGCACGTCGCGCGGCGCCCCGGCGGCGCGGACGCGACCGTCGCCGAGCAGGGTCACGGTGTCCGCGTACGCCCCGGTCAGCGTCAGGTCGTGCAGCACCACGACCACGGCGTCCCCGGCGCGGGCCCGCTCCCGGGCGATGTGCATGACCAGTTCCTGGTGCCGCAGGTCGAGCGCGGCGGTCGGCTCGTCGAGCAGCAGCGTGGTGGCCCGCTGCGCCAGGACCCGGGCCAGCGCGGCGCGGGCCTGCTCGCCGCCGGACAGCGCGGGGTACGGCCGGGCCGCGAAGCGGGCGACGTCGCAGCGGTCGAGCACGTCGGCGACGACGGCGTCGTCCTGGTCCCGCTCGGGTCGCCCGGCCCACGGCGCCCGGCCCATCCGCACCACCTCCCCGACCGTGAACGGGAAGCTGAGCGTGTTGCGCTGGGCGAGGACGGCGCGGCGCCAGGCCAGCTCCACCGGGCTCCACGACTCGCGGGGCAGCCCGTCGACCTCGATCCGGCCGGCGGCGGCCGGCACGTCACCGCTGATCGCGCCGAGCAGCGTCGACTTCCCGGCGCCGTTCGGCCCGACCAGGGCGTGCACCTCGCCGGCGCGTACCCGAAGGTCGATCCCGTCGAGCACGGTCCGGCCGGCGCGTTCGACGCGCAGCCCGGCCACCCGGATCCGGACGTGCCCGGCGGGCGCCGGGCGCGGCGGACGGGCGGCGGCGAACCGGCGCGGTGTACGCGGAAGGCTCATCCCCAGCCTCCGGCCCGGTCGCGGGTGCGGCGCAGCAGCCAGAAGAACGCCGGGCCGCCGATGACCGCGGTGAGCACGCCGAGGGGCAGCTCCTGGTGTTCGACGAGGGTACGCGCCGCGAGGTCGGCGCCGATCACCACGACGGCCCCGCCGAGCGCGCTGGCGACCAGCAGCACCCGGTGGCCCGGTCCGGCGACCATCCGGATCAGGTGCGGCACGACCAGTCCGACGAAGCTGATGATGCCGGTGAACGCGACAGCGGCGGCGCCGAGCAGCGCGGTGACGACGATCAGCCGCAGCCGCAGGCGTTCGGTGTTCACGCCGAGGTGCCGGGCGGCGGGTTCGCCGAGCGCGAGCAGGTCGAGCCGGCGCGCGTCGGCGCAGGCGACGGCGAGGCCGACGAGCAGGCACGGCGCGGCGAGACCGACGGCCGTCCAACTGGCCTGGGCGAGGCTGCCGAGGTTCCAGAACGCGATGGCCTGCACGCCGGACTGGTCGGTGACGAACATGAGCAGCCCGATCACCGAGCCGGCGACCGCGTTGACCGCGACGCCGGTCAGCACCAGCGTCACCACCTCGGTCCGGCCGCCGGCGCGGGCCAGCGCGTACACCAGGTAGGTGGTGGCGAGGCCGCCGGCGAAGGCGGCGAGCGGCACGGTCCATCCGCCCAGGACGGTGACGCCGGTGACGATGGCCAGGGCGGCGCCGACGGCGGCGCCGGCCGACACCCCGATGACGCCGGGCTCGGCGAGCGGGTTGCCGAAGACGCCCTGCATGACCGCGCCGGCGCAGCCGAGGGCGGCGCCGACGACGGCCGCCAGCAGCACCCGGGGGAAGCGGACGATCCAGAGCGCGTTCTCGCCCTGCGCCGCCGACGGCAGCGGACCGAGGTCCAGCCCGAGGCGGTGCAGCACGGAGCCGAGCACCTCGGCGGGGGAGATCGCCACCTGGCCGCGCCCGGCGGCCAGCAGGGCGACGAGCACGAGGGCGGCGCCGAGCCCGGCCACCAGGACGGCGCCCCGCCGGCCGGGCGACCGGGGCGCGCCGGTGACTGGCGCCGGGGCGGCGGGTGCGGGCCGCTTCCGTAGCGTGGTCACGACGGGTCCTCGCACGAGTAGACGGCGCGGGCCAGGGCCTGGACGACCCGGCCGGAGCGGACGCCGAAGGTGAGCAGCGTGCCGTCGGCCATGTCGACGACGCGCCGGTTCGCCCCGGCCGGCGTCTGCGCCACGCCGGGCAGCTTCACCAGACCGTCGACGCCGCCGACGGAGGCGAGCCCGGCGCTCATCACCAGGATCACGTCGGGCGCGGCGTTGATGAGGCCCTCGCTGGTCAGCGGACGGAACTTGGACAGCCCGGCGGCGCTGCCGGCGTCGACGCCGCCGACCGCCTCGATCATCGCGTCGGACCCGGCGCCCCGGCCGCCGATCAGGTAGACCCCGGCGGTGCCGCGCAGGTAGAGGAACGCGATCCGTGGCGCGCGGCCCGCCGGGGCGGTACGCCGGGCCTCGGCGATCTCGCTCCGCACGCGGCTCACCAGCCGTTCTCCGGCCTCGGGCACGCCGAGCGCCGCCGCGATCGCGCGGATGTGCGCCGGTACGCCGTCGAGCGTCGGCTCGGCAGGTACCCGCACGACCGGGATGCCGGCGGCGCGGAGCTGGCGCAGCACCTCGGGCGGCCCGACGCCGTCGTCGACGAGCACGACGCTGGGGTCGAGGTCGAGCACCGCCTCGGCGGAGAGGTCGTGCCCGCCCGGGGTGACCACCGGCAGGTGCGCGGCGGCGGGGAACGTGGTCGAGGTGTCCCGCCCGATGACGTTGCCGCCCAGGCCGAGGCCGAAGACGATCTCGGCGATCGAGCCGTGCAGGTTCACCGGGAGGATGCGGCTGACGTCGTCGACGGTCACCGTCGTGCCGTCGCCGGAGCGTACGGTGGCCGGCAGCGCGGGCGTGGGCGCCGGGCGGACCGGCTCGACGTCGGCGTCGTCCACTGTCGCGGTGACCGGGCCGCAGCCGGCGGCGGACGGCGTACCCGATCGGCCCGGCGCGGCGCAGCCGGTCGCCGCCAGGGTCACCGCGAGCAGCGCGACGAGTGGTCCCCGGCCCGGTCGCCGGTGCGGGCGGCTCACCGGCCGGCACCGCGACGGCGCCGCCAACGGCCGAGGCCGAGCAGGACGACCAGGGCCAGCGCGGCGGCCACCACCCCGACGGTCCATCCGCGTCCGGCCCCGGAGGTGTCGCTGACCCGCGTGACGTGGAGGTCGGAGGCCGCGGCCTGCGACGGCGCCCCCGCGCCGGGCGCGGCGCCCGTCACCCCTGCCGCCCCCGCTGGGGCCGGCGCGTTGCCGGAGGCGGCCGGGGCCGGCGCGTCCTGTCCGGTGGTGGTCCGGGGCGTGGCGGCGGGCGTGGTCGCCTTCGGCGCCGGGCCGGCCTTCGGCGGGGCGCTCGTGGCGCCGGCGGCGAACGTGACCGGCACCCGTACGTCCTGGGACCGGTCGGAGGCCCGGGTGTGGTCGGCGCGGGTGACGACCGCGCACCGCCGGACGGTGCAGTCGACGTCGCCGATGGTGGGGGTCACCTTGACCGTCACGGAGAAGGAGCCGCCGGGGCCGTACGGCTCGGGCAGGCCCTCGGCGTAGGCGGGCGGGTTCGACGAGATCCACTGCGAGGCGCCGAGGCTGCCGGTGGTGTCGGCGCCGCCGCCGCACGGGGTGGCCGCCACGCCCGGTCCGTTGTCGACGCAGTACGCGACGTAGATGCCCTTGTCGACGTCGTAGCCGCGCCCGGAGACGGACACGGTGGCGCCGGAGCGGCTCAGGCCGGTGCTCGGGGTGACGGTGAGCTTCTGGCCGCCGCTGCCGGTGGCGGTGCCGGCGTGGGCCGGCGCGGGCGTGGCGACGACGGCGGCGGTGAGCAGAACGGTGGTCCAGATGGTGCGGCGCCGTGCTCGCATCGGGCTCCTCACACGACAGGTCCGGCCGGACGTGCCGGCCGAGCGGTTACTTAGGTTTGGCTAACCTAAGTGGCGAACGCGCAGGTGGCAAGGGGTCCGTTCGGCTGAAGATCTTGGGACGCTTCGTGGATCACCCGATCATCTTAGGTTTGCCTAACCTAATGCCTTCGCTTTCCCTCCCGAGAGGAACAGCATGTTCAGATCCAGAGCCGGAGCCCTCCGGTCGATGCGCTGGGCGGCGGTGCTCGCCCTCGGCGTGTCGAGTGCGCTCGTGGGCGCCGGACCCGCCTCGGCGGCCGAGGCCGAGATCGCAAGCGGCAGCCTGAACTGGGGTTTCAAGGCCAGCTTCCGCAACTACGTCAAGGCCGGCAACGGGGACCCGCCGATCGCTGTCAGCAACGGCGCCACCGTCAACGCCGACGGCACGTTCACGTTCCCGTCGACCGGCGGCACGCACGACGCCGCCACCGGTACGACCAACGCCACGTACGGCGGCACCGTGGTGTTCTCGTACCCGGCGCACCTGCTGACCATCACGCTGGCCAACCCGACTGTCGCCGTCTCCGGCGGCACCGCCTCGCTGAAGGCGGACGTCGACCTGGCCACCACGATGACCGAGCCGGTCTCGGTGAAGCAGGCCACCATCGCCACCCTCACCGGCGCTCCCGCCACCAGCGGGAACACGGTGACCGGCAGCAACCTCGCCGCGGCGCTCACCAGCGTGGGAGCCGGCGCGTTCAACGGCTTCTACGCCGCCGGTGAGGCGCTGGACCCGGTGTCGTTCACGTTCACCACGGCAGGCGGCACCGCGCCCGCGACCCCGGCGGTGACCGTCGACCCGGCCCAGGGCCTCGACCCCGCCGGCGCGACTGTCACCGTACGCGGCACCGGCTTCGACCCGGACTTCAACAACGGGGCCGGCATCTACGTCTCGTTCGGACCGAAGGTCGACGAGCACTGGGCCAACGCCGGCGTCCTCCAGGTCACCAAGTGGGTCAACAAGACCAACGAGCCGACCGACGCCCGGGACCGGATGGCCGCCGACGGCAGCTTCACCACGACGCTGCCGATCAGCGCCGTCTACACCGACCGCAACGGCGACGAGGTGGACTGCACCGAGGTGCAGTGCTACGTCATCACCTTCGCCGCCCGCGGCTCGGCCGACCGCCGCCAGGACACGTTCACGCCGATCACCTTCACCCGTACCGGCGCGGGTGGGAACTCGGCCCAGCAGCGGATCACCAGCACCGTGACCGGCGGCCCGCTCAGCCTGAGCGTGGCCGGCGCGAACGTCGCCCTGCCGCCGGTCGGCAAGGGCGAGTACGCCCGGGCGCCGCTGAACACCGCCACGGTGGCCGACCTGCGCGGTGCCGGCACCGGCTGGAGCCTGGTCGGACAGGTTTCCGACTTCACCTCCGCCGCCGGTGGCGTCATCGCCGGGAACTACCTCGGCTGGGCGCCGACCGCGAACGTGGTGGACGACCCGCTGGGCGGCACCACCGGCGCCGTCACCCCGGGTGCGGTGGCCGCTCCCGGCGCCGGTCTCGGCGAGGCCCGAGCGTTGTGCACGGCCGGCGCCGGGACCAGCAACGGCGTCTTCGCCTGCGGCGCCGAGCTCAACCTCGGTGTGCCGGCGTCCGCCGCGGCGGGCGACTACGTCGCCACGCTCACCCTGACCCTCTCCTGATTCACCGACCGGGTTGGCCCTGGTGGGGCGCGGGCACGTCGCCCGTGCCCCACCAGCGGCGTCTGCCCGGCGACCACCTCGCAGCGGAGCACGGTATGCCCCTCCTCACGCCCTCCTCCCGCATCCCGGCCGCCCGGATCGGCGCCGCGCTCGCCGCCGTGCTGCTCGCGGTGCTGCTCGGGTCACCGTCGCGCGGCGAGGCGGCCCCCCGGCCGGCGCCGTCCGCCGACCCCGGCGCCGCCCGCTGGGCGGTCCAGCCGTCCGGGCCCGCGGGGCCGACCGGGCGCAACTACTTCACCTACGACCTGGCGCCGGGCGCCACGATCACCGACCACGTCGGGGTGACCAACCTCGGTGACCGGCCGCTCACCTTCGCGGTGTACGGCACCGACGCGTACACCACCACCGACGGCGCCTTCTCGCTGCTGCCCTCCGACCGGGCCGCCACCGACGTCGGCGCCTGGATCGGCGTCGAGCGGCGGAACTGGACCGTCCAGCCCGGCCGGCGCGCGGACATCCCGTTCCGCCTCACCGTGCCGCGCGACGCCACGCCGGGCGACCACACCGGTGGCGTGATCGCCGCGGTCGCCCAGGACGGCGTCACCGCCGACGGGCAGCGGGTCCGCCTCGACCAGCGGATCGCCGCCCGGGTCTACCTCCGCGTGGCCGGCGAGGTCCGCCCCGCCGTGACCGTCGAAACGGTACGCGTCGACTACGACACCCCGCTCAACCCGATCGGACGCGCCGACCTCACGGTCACCTACCGGATCCGCAACAGCGGCAACGTCCGCGTCGGCGGCACCGGCGCGGTGGTCGTCGACGGCCCGGGTGGCTGGACGCTGTCCCGGACCAGCCCGGTCGACCTGCCGGAGCTGCTGCCCGGCGCCGAGTTCACCGTCACCGAGCGGGTCACCGGGGTGCCGCCCGCGCTGCGGCTGACCGCGACAGTGGACCTCGCACCCACCACCGTCGACACCGCGCTGCCCCCGGTGCGGCGCACCGCGAGCGTGTGGGCGCCGCCCTGGCTGCTGATCGCCGCTCCGGCGGCCGCGGGAGCCTGGCTCCTCCACCTGCGCCGTCGTCGACGCCGCCCCACCTCGGCCGCGCCCTCCACCACGCCCGGGCCGGCGCCGGTGTCCGAGCCTCCGGCGACGGTTGCACCCGCCGGGCCGGCGTCGGTGTCCGAGCCCTCGGCCGCTCCCGGCGGGCCGGCGGATGCGTCCCGGGCCCCCGTCGCGGGAACGGCCGAACCCCCGGCGGGCGGCACGGCGGCCGGTGCCCGGTGACCCCGGTCCTGCCGGCCGCCGCCGCGATCCTCGCGCTGGCCGTGCCGGTCCCGGCACCGCCGTCCACGCCGGACGGCGCCGCCGTCTCCGCCCCGGCCGCGCCGTCGTCCACTGCGGCCTCCGCGCCGCCGCGGCCCGCTGTCGTCGTGCCGTCCGGCCCGCTGACTGTCGGGCAGCGGGTCACCGTCACGCTGCGCGGCTGGCCGGCCGGCCCGGTCCACCTCACGGTCTGCGGTAACGACGCCCGCCGGGGCGCGCTCGACTGCGCCAACGAGCAGGCCACCACCGTCCAGGCGCCGGCGGGCACGACGGCGGCGCCGATCGCGCTGGCGGCGCCACCCGTCGCCTGTCCCTGCGTGCTGCGCGCGCATGCGCTGACCGGCGCCGTCCAGGCCACCGCCGCGCTGCCGGTCCGGGGCGTGACCGCCGCCCCGGCGCCCGCGCCGGCCGCCACGCCGCGACTGCACCTCGACGAGCTGCGCGTCGCCGGCCGCCGCCCGCTGCGGGAATGGTTCGGGCTGCCCGAGACGCTCACCGTACGCGTCGCGCTGCGCAACCCCGGCCCGGCCGACGTGGTCGACCCGCCGTTCACGCTGCTGCTCGGCCGGCCCGGACGGGCGCACACCATCGTCGCCGCCCCGCCCCTGGGCACCATCGGCGCCGGGCAGGTCCGGACGTACGAGATCCCGGTGCCGGTGGACGTCGCCGTGCTCGGGGCACACGAACTCCACGGCCGCGTCGACCTGCCGGAACGGCCGGTCGCATTCGTGGTCGAGACCAGCCGCCACCCCTGGGGACTGCTCGGCGCGGCGGCGGTCCTGGTGGTGGCGCCGATCGTGCTCCGGCCGCGCCCGCCGCGCCGCCGGGGGCGGCACCGCACCGGCGAGGGAACCGGCTAGCCGACGGCGGTGGGGGAGGGCGGCGCGCTGCCGCCCTGCGGCGCCTCGGCGGTCATCAGCCGCACGATCTCCGCCCGGTCCGCTGCCGACGGCATCCCCCACTCCGGCCGGTAGCCGAACGCCCGGTCCAGCGGGATCGACGAGGTCCGGCCGTCGAGGATCTCCACCGCGTCGGTGCCGATCAGCCCGGGATGCTCGACGCCGCACGCCTCGGCCACCTTGACCAGGTCGCGGCGCAGCGTACGGATGTAGTTCGCGGCCCGCACCGACTTGCGGGCCGGGTCCAGACCCCGGGCCAGCCACGCGTTCTGCGTGGCGACGCCGGTCGGGCAGGTGTCGGTGTGGCACTTCTGCGCCTGGATGCAGCCGATCGCCAGCATCGCCTCCCGCCCGACGTTGACCATGTCGGCGCCGAGCGCGAACGCCACCACGGCGTTGTCGGGCAGGCCGAGCTTGCCGGCGCCGACGAACACCACCTTCTCGTGCAGGTCGCGTTCGGCGAACGTGCGGTAGACCCGGGAGAAGCCCTGCTGGAACGGCAGCGAGACCGAGTCGCTGAAGATCAGCGGCGCGGCCCCGGTGCCGCCCTCGCCCCCGTCGACGGTCACGAAGTCAACGCCGCGCCCGGTGTCGCGCATCAGCGTGGCCAGATCCTCCCAGAACCCGAGGTCGCCGACGGCGGACTTGATGCCGACCGGCAGGCCGGTCTCGGCGGCGAGCAGCTCCACCCAGTCGAGCAGGCTGTCGCAGTCGGAGAACTCGGCGTGCCGGGACGGGCTGACGCAGTCCTGACCGGCCGGGACGCCCCGGGTGGCGGCGATCTCGGCGGAGACCTTCGCCGCCGGCAGCAGGCCGCCGAGGCTCGGCTTGGCGCCCTGGCTGAGCTTGATCTCCAGCGCGCGTACCGGCGCCGACGCCACCAGGTCCTTGAGCCGCGGCAGGCTGAACCGGCCCTGCTCGTCGCGGCAGCCGAAGTACGCGGTGCCGAGCTGGAAGACCAGCTCACCGCCCATGCGGTGGTACGGCGACAGCCCGCCCTCGCCGGTGTTCTGCAGACAGCCGGCCAGCGCCGCGCCCCGGTTGAGCGCCTCCACCGCGTTGGCGGACAGCGAGCCGAAGCTCATGCCGGAGATGTTCACCACCGACTCCGGGCGGAACGCCCGCGCCCGGCCGCGCGCCGCCCCGAGCACCTTGGCGCAGGGCAGCGTCACGTCGTGCCCGGCGGTCGGCGCCGACGGCGGCACCGCCCGGCCGAACGTGCGGTGCTTGATGATCGGATAGCCGGAGGTGTGCTCGATGTCGTTGTCGGTGCCGAACCCGAAGTAGTTGTTCTCCTGCTTGGCCGAGGCGTACACCCAGCGCCGCTGGTCGCGGGTGAAGGGCCGCTCCTCGTCGTTGCCGGCCACGATGTACTGCCGCAGCTCCGGTCCGATCGACTCGATCAGGTACCGGGCCCGGCCCAGCACCGGGAAGTTGCGGCGCAGCGCGTGGTCGCGTTGCAGCAGGTCCCGCGCCGCCAGCGCGGCGACGGCGGCGACGGCTGCGGGTACGGCTCTTCTCGCCCAGCTCATCCCGCCACTCTTTCCGGCACGGTCACCGGTCAAACGCCTGATGGAACCCGGCCGCCCCGGGCGGTGTCATGGAAGCGGACCGACGGCGGAGGCTGCCCTGGACGACGACGACCTCGTCACCCGCGTACGCGCCGGCGACCGGGAGGCGTACGACGCCCTGGTCGCCCGGCACACCGCGTCCGCGTACCGGACGGCGGTGCTGCTGGGCGCCGGTCCGGACGCCGAGGACGTGGTCCAGGAGGCGTTCGTGAAGGCGTACCGGAAACTGTCCCGCTACCGGGCCGAGGCGTCGTTCCGGTCCTGGCTGCTCGCGATCGTCGCCAACGAGACCCGGAACCTGCACCGGACGCGCAGCCGGCGCGACGGGCTGACGCTGCGCGCGGCGGCGGCGGAACCGGTCGTGGCCGGCGGCGCCGACGACGGGCTCGACGCGGTGCTGGCGGCCGAACGCCGGGCCGCGCTGGTCGGAGCGCTGCGGCTGCTGCCCGTACGCGACCGCGAGGCGATCGTCTGCCGCTACCTGCTGGACCTCGGCGAGGACGAGACGGCCACGGTGCTGGGGCTGCCCCGGGGCACCGTGAAGTCGCGGACCCACCGGGCGCTGGCGAAGCTGCGTGCCCTGCTGGACCGGGAGGTGGCGCACCGTGGATGACCTGGAGCGGGAGCTGCGTGACCTGACCGGCTGGCTGGAGCCGGCGCGGACGCCCGACGTCACCGCGCGGGTCCGCGCCCGGCTCGACGCGCCCGCGCCGCGCCGCCGCCGGCGGTACGTGCTGGCCACCGTGCTCGCCGCGCTGCTCGTGGTGGCGCTGCCGCCGGGCCGCGCCGCGCTCGCCGACGCGGTGACCGGGCTGCTGCGGTTCTCCGGCGTCGTCATCGACTCCGCGCCCGCCCCGCCGCCGACCGGCACGCCCTCGCCACTGCCCGCGCAGCGGCACGTCGCCCTCGCCGAGGCGCAACGCCAGGTCCGCTTCCCGATCCGGGTGCCGTCCCGCCTGGGCGCGCCGGAACGGGTGCTGGTGGCCGACCCGGACGGCGCCGGCGGCCACCGGGTGGTCAGCCTGCTCTACCGGGGCGGCACGGTACGGCTGGACGCCTTCGACGGCTCGCTCGACATCGTGTTCCACAAGCGGTCCCTCGGCGCGGACGTGACGCTCACCCAGGTCGGTGGCGAGTTCGCGATCTGGGTCGGCGGTCCGCACGCGCTGGCGTACGTGGACCGGTCGGGCACGGAACGGGTCGCCACCGCGCGGTTGTCCGCGGCCACGCTCATCTGGGAGCAGGGCGGGCTGAGTTACCGGCTGGAGGGCGACCTCACCCGCGAGCAGGCGCTGGACGTCGCGGCCTCGCTCCGGTGAGCGACGGGAACCCGGCGGCCCCGGCCGGTGTCCTGTTGACGAGAGCCGTCGACGGGGAGGCCGCGATGTTCGTTGCGAGAAGAGTCCTGCTGGTGCCGGTCCTGCTGCTGGCCGGGTGCTCCGGTCCGGCCACGGTCCCGGCTGGAGCGCCGGTGACCTCGGCGCCGGCGGCCACCGAGCCGGCCGCGCCGGCGGCCTGCGCCGAACGGGTGGAGACCGGCCGGTTGCCGGACTGGGCGGACGCCGGGTTCACCGGCGACACCCGGATGCGGCACGTCTTCGGCGCCGGGGGCCACATCGTGGCGATCCTGTTCGCGTACCCGCTCGTGCACGCCCGGGGCGACGGTGCGAACAACAAGATCCTCTGGGTGGCGCGTCCCGAGGAAGGCCGCTCCGAGCCGGCGCCGCGGACGCCTCTGGTGATCACCGCGACCCGGGACGGGACGGGCGCCCCGGTCGTCCGCGAGGTGGACGGCGGGCCCGGGCCGTCCATCGTCGACCTGCCGGCCGCCGGGTGCTGGCGGCTGCGACTGGACTGGTCCGGCCGCACCGACACGATGGATCTGCTCTACCGGCCGGGACCCGGCTGACCGGCATGGCCGCCGCCGGCGCGGGTAACGCTGCGTCATGGCGAAGTACACCGAGCCGGAACTGCGCGAGCGCCTCAAGGCCGAGATCCGCGCCTCCGACAAGGGCGGACGGCCGGGGCAGTGGTCGGCCCGCAAGTCGCAGCTGCTGACGAACGAGTACAAGAAGGCCGGCGGGGGATTCGAGGGCCCGAAGGACGCACGGCAGCGGTCGCTGCAACGCTGGGGCGGCGAGAAGTGGCAGACCCGCAGCGGTGACACGCGCGCCCGCAACGGCGGCGAGACCCGTCGTTACCTGCCCGAACAGGCGTGGAAGGAGCTGTCGGAGGAGCAGCGGCGCGACACCGACACGCGCAAGCGCCGCGCGTCGCGCTCCGGCCGCCAGTACGTGCCGAACACCGGCCCGGCGAAGCGGGCCCGCCGGGACGCCACCGCCGCGGAGCAGATGACCGAGCTGCCGGTGACCGAGGCGGTCAAGCTCGTGCGCGACCTCGACACCCGTCAGCTCGACGCGGCGCTGCGCCGGGAACGGCGTGGCAAGGCCCGCAAGACGCTCATCGGACGGCTGGAGTCGGAACTGGGCCGCCGCCGGGCGGCGTGAGCGTGATCCCGTGGCGCACCGCGACGCAGGGGCCGGCCCGAAGGCCGGCCCCTGCGCGCGACAGTCAGCGGCGCGGGTGCTGCGGGATGCGCGGCAGCACGTAGGGCGGACCGGAGAACATCAGGTCTGCCTTGAGCTCGTGGTAGGCGAGCTTGGGCTGGTAGTTCTCGTCGTACACGGTGGCCAGGCCCTCCGGCGGGTCGGAGAACGCGCCGGGCACCCAGGAGTGCTTGTCGGTGAAGCCCCAGAGCGTGAACGACAAGCAGTGCCGCTCGGCCAGGCACGCCTGCATCAGCACGCTGAAGCCCGCCGCGGACGCCTGCAGACGCGGGTTGATCTCGGCGGAGTCGCCGGCCTCCACCCCGTCGGTGATCTGGCTGCGCACGTCCACCTCGGTGAGCGCCGTGGCCAGCCCGAGCCCGGCGAACTTGCGCAGGGCCGCGACCACCTGGAGCGTGCTGAAGTTGCCGTACTGGGTGCCCAGGTGGCCCTGCGCGCCCACGCCGTCGATCGGCACGCCCTTGGCCCGCAGGTCACGGACCATGTTGTAGACGAACTGCGTCTTGTCGTCGGCCGGGTTGCCGGAGCCGAACGCCTCGATGTTGTAGTCGTTGTAGAACAGCAGCGCCTTCGGGTCGGCGGCGCGGGCCCAGCGGAACGCGTCGGCGAGGTAGCCGGGCCCGAGGTTCTGCGCCCAGAACCCCTTGTAGTGCAGGGTGGACGGGGTGTCCCAGGGGTCGCTGACCGCCTCGTTCACCACGTCCCACTGCCAGATCTTGCCCTTGAAGTGGGTGACCACCGCGGTGATGTGGTTGCGCAGGATCTGGCGCAGCTCGGCCTTGCTGATCGAGCCGTCCGCGACGCCGCTGGTCAGCCACGCCGGCAGCTGGTTGTGCCAGACCAGCACGTGGCCCCGGACCCGCTGGTTGTTCTTGCGGGCGAACTCGATCAGCTCGTCGGCCGGTCCCCAGTTGTAGGTGCCGCGGGTGGGCTCCAGGCTCTCCCACTTCATCACGTTCTCGGCGGTGACGGTGGAGAACTCGGACGCGGCCAGCTCGCGGTACCGCGGCTCGGCGGCGTCGTTGAGGGCCGCCATGTCCACTGCGGTGCCCACGTACAGGCCGTGGCGCTTGGCCAGCTCGCGCAGGCTCTGCGCGGCCGGGTCGTACGGGCGTCCCGCCGTCGCGGGGACGACGTTGAGGGCGGTGGCGGTCACGACGGCGACCGCGCCGGCGGCGAGCCAGCGTCTCAGCTTCATCTCGTTCCTTCCGGGCAGGTGCGCTCGGCCCGAGGGCCGGCGGTGGCGGTGCCGGGGCCGCCGCGACGTGGAACGGAGCGGCGGGTGCCCGGGCGGGCGGTGCGGCTTCCGAAACTTCCGGGGCGTCTTCCGGAAGTAGCCCGAAACCTTACGGACCTCGATAGCCGCCCGTCAATCGCCGTTCGGGTAGGAGCGGGGCGTATCAGCGCAGGGGCGCGCAGGAGGCCCGCACGACCAGCTCGGTGGGGAGCTGGATGTGGGTCTCCCGCTCGACGCCGGCGATCAGGTCGATCAGCAGGCGCAGTGACTCGGCGCCCATGCGTTGCAGCGGCTGCCGGATCGTGGTGAGCGGCGGGTCGACCAGCGCCGACTCGGGGATGTTGTCGAAGCCGATGACCGACAGGTCGTCCGGTACGCGCAGGCCGAGGTCGCGGGCGACGTCCACGGTGGAGATGGCGGAGAGGTCGTTGCCGGCGAAGATCGCGGTCGGCCGGTCGGGGAGGGCGAGCAGTTCGGCGGCCGTGCTGGCGGCGCTCTCGGTGCGGAAGCCGCCCACCCGCACCAGCCGCTCGTCCACCGGCGTGCCCGCGTCGGCCATCGCCTTGCGGAACCCGGCCTCGCGCAGGCGGGCCGACTCCAGGTCGGGACGGCCGCTGATGTGCGCGATCCGGCGGTGCCCGAGCGACAGCAGGTAGTCGGTGGCCAGCACCGCGCCGGCGAAGTTGTCGGAGTCGACAGTGGGCAGGCCGGACGGGCCGGTGTGCGGGTCGACGGCCACCACGTGGAAACCGTGCTTGGTCTCGACCACCGTCGGCGTCACGATCACCGCGCCGTCGATGAGCGTGCCGGACAGGCGTGCCAGCGAGCGCCGCTCCCACCCTATGGCCGCGCCCTTGCCGTCCCCGCTGGAGTAGGCGAGCAGTTGGTAGCCGCTGCCGGCGACCTCGCGGGAGGCGCCCTTGAGCAGCTCGGTGGAGAACGGCTCGAACTCGGCGACCAGGATGCCCAGCACGTTCGTCCGGTGGCTGCGCAGGCTCTGCGCCCCCAGGCTGGCCTCGTATCCGAGTTCGTGGATGACCTGCTGGACGCGCTCGACGGTGGCCTGTGCGACGCCGTACCGACCATTGACAACTTTCGATACGGTTGCCACCGAGACGCCGGCTGTGCGGGCCACGTCTGACATCTTGACGCGCTGCGGGAACACCACGCCGACGATGATAGAGGGCCTTCCCAGGGTGATCGAAGACGTTTTCGAAAACGTTATCGATACCGATTGACTTCACGTTACGGCCCTGTAAAACTCCCCGGCAGGTAACCCGACTAAGTGGTCGAGGAGACATCTATGGCGATGAAGCGCCGTGCTGGCGCCGTCCTGGCACTGTTTGTGACAAGCGCTCTGCTGGCCTCCGCGTGCAGTGGAGGTGGCGACGACGACAAGGCCGCCGAGAGCGAGCTGTACAAGAACCCGGTGACGCTGACCTGGTGGCACAACGCCTCGCAGGACGGGCCCGGCAAGACGTACTGGGAGAAGGTCGCCAAGGACTTCTCCGCGGCCCACCCGACCGTCAAGATCGAGATCGAGGCGATCGAGACGAACCAGCTCCAGCGCACCCGGCTGCCCGCCGCGCTGCTGAGCAACGACCCGCCGGACATCTTCCAGGCATGGGGTGGCGGCGAGATGCGCGAGCAGGTCGAGGCCGACTACCTCAAGGACATCACCGACCAGGTGAAGAGCGAGGTCGCCGACATCGGCAGCGCCTCCGAGATCTGGCAGGTGGAGGGCAAGCAGTACGGCCTGCCGTTCCGGATGGGCATCGAAGGCATCTGGTACAACAAGGACATGTTCGCGAAGGCGGGCATCACGGCGCCGCCGACCACCTTCGAGGAACTCAACGCCGCGGTCACCAAGCTCAAGGCCATCAACGTCATCCCGATCGCCCTGGGCGCCGGGGACAAGTGGCCGGCCGCGCACTGGTGGTACAACTTCGCGCTGCGGGCCTGCTCGGTCGACACGCTGAAGAAGGCGACCAAGGACCGGACCTTCGACGACCCGTGTTTCGTCAAGGCCGGCCAGGACCTGAAGAGCTTCATCGACACCAAGCCGTTCCAGAACAACTTCATCGCCACGCCGGGCCAGAACGACCCGACCAGCGCCAACGGTCTGCTCGCCAACGGCAAGGCCGCGATGGAACTGATGGGCGACTGGAACCGTGGCACCCTGGACACCGTCGCCACGGACAAGGCGGCCCTGGGCAAGTTCCTGGGCTGGTTCCCGGTGCCGGCGATCTCCGGCTCCGCCGGTGACCCGAAGGCGGCCCTCGGCGGCGGCGACGGCTTCGCCTGCTCGAAGAACGCCCCGGCCGAGTGCGTCGAGTTCCTCAAGTACATCGTCAGCCCCGAGGTGCAGAAGGGCTACGCCGCCACCGGCACCGGCCTGCCGGTCGCCAAGGGCGCCGCCGACGGCGTCACCGACCCGGCGCTGAAGTCCATCCTGGAGGCCACCTCCTCGGCCACCTACGTGCAGCTCTGGCTGGACACGGCCTTCGGCAGCACCGTCGGCACCGCGATGAACGACGCGATCGTCGCGATCTTCGCCGGCAACGGGACACCTGAGAAGGTCGTCTCGGCCATGAAGGCGGCCGCAAGCAAGTGACGTCCGCATCGCAGACCCGTACGCCCGCCGACGGCGCTCTCGCGCCGCCGGCGGGCCTCCGGCCCGGCGCACGAGCCGCCTCACGCCGCGCCGAGACCCGCCGCAAGTGGTACGAGATCATCGGCCTGACGACGCCGGCGGTCCTCATCTACGTGCTGTTCGTGCTGGTGCCGATGGGCTTCGCGTTCTACTACAGCCTGTTCCGCTGGCGCGGGGTCGGGCCGCCCACCGAGTACGTCGGCTTCCGTAACTACACGCTCGCGTTCCAGGACCCGATCTTCCTCGACGCGCTGCGCAACAACGCCATCATCGTCTTCGGGTCGCTGCTCATCCAGGGGCCCGTCGCGCTCGGCATCGCCCTGCTGCTCAACCGCCGCTTCCGCGGGCGCTCCGCGTTCCGCCTGCTGGTCTTCGTGCCGTACGTGCTCGCCGAGGTCACCGTCGGCATCATGTGGAAGCTGATCCTGACCGACGGCGGCACGCTCGACGCGCTGCTGCGGTCGGTCGGGCTGGGCGGGCTGGTGCAGGCGTGGCTGGCCGACCTCGACGTGGTCATCTGGACCCTGCTGTTCGTGCTCACCTGGAAGTACGTCGGCTTCGCCATCATCCTGCTGCTCGCCGGCCTGTCGAACGTGCCGCCCGAGCTGAACGAGGCCGCCGAGATCGACGGCGCGAGCTGGTGGCAGATCCAGCGTCACGTCACGTTGCCACTGCTCGGCCCGACCATCCGGATCTGGATGTTCCTGTCGATGATCGGCTCGTTGCAGGTCTTCGACATGGTCTGGGTGACCTCCGTGCCCGCGGTGCGGTCGCTCGGCGCCTCGGCCACCATGGCGACGTACATGGTGGACAACGGCTTCTTCGCCCGGCTGTGGGGCTACGGCAACGCGGTCGCCGTGATCCTGTTCGCCATCTCGTTCGTCGCGGCGCTGCTGTTCCAGCGGTTCCTGCTCAGCCGTGACATCGAGGGCGCCATCACCCGGAAGGGGAAGTGACAGTGGCCGTGAACTCCGTACCCGCCCCTTCGCCCGGGCGCCGTCCGGTGCAGTGGAGCTCGCCGCTGACGTACGCGATCGCGCTCGCGGTCGCGGCCGTGTCGATCGCCCCCGTCGTGTACGTCATCGTCGGTGGCTTCCGGACCACGCCGCAGATCGTGAACGACCCGGCCGGCCTGCCCGACCCGTGGGTCTGGGACAACTACTACCGGGTGCTCACGCAGAGCGACTTCTGGCGGCAGGCGTTCAACAGCGCGGTGATCGCTCTGGGCACCACGCTCGGCGTGGTGGTGCTCGGCATGGCCGCCGCGTTCGTGCTCGCCCGGTACTCGTTCCGGGGGCGTGAATGGCTCTACACGTTCTTCACGCTCGGTCTGCTCTTCCCGGCCGGCGCGGCGATCCTGCCGCTGTACCTCCTGCTGCGTGACCTGAGCCTGATCAACTCCTACTACGCGGTGATCCTTCCGCAGGTCGCCTTCTCGCTGCCGCTGACGATCGTCATCCTGCGGCCGTTCCTGTCGGCCATCCCGCGGGAGCTGGAGGACGCGGCCGCCATCGACGGCGCCGGCCGGCTCGGCTTCCTCTGGCGGATCGTGCTGCCGCTGTCGCGGCCCGCGATCGTCACCGTCGGTATCCTCGCGTTCGTGGCGAGCTGGAACGCGTTCCTCCTGCCGCTGCTCGTCCTCGGGGACGTCAACCTGCACACCCTGCCGCTGGGCGTGCAGAACTTCTCCAGCCAGTACACCACCGACACCGCGGGCGTCCTCGCCTTCACCTCACTGGCGATGCTGCCGGCGCTGCTGTTCTTCACCCTCGCGGAGAAGCAGATCGTGGGCGGGCTCCAGGGCGCGGTCAAGGGCTGAGCGGCAGCAGCACCAGCACAACCAATGGAAAGGCACACCATGACAGGGGTCCACGCGGTGGTGGACGGGCCGGTACCGGCCCAGGCAGATTCGGACCACGACCGGTCGGACGGGCACGACGCCGAGACGCGCGTACGGGAACTGCTCGCTCGCATGACGACCGAGGAGAAGATCGCGCAGCTCGTCGGGTTCTGGGAGAAGGAGGACGGTGAGGCGGTCGCGCCCCTGCAGGGCGAGTTCGCCGACAGCGGCCGGCTCGAAGACTTCGCCCGGCACGGGCTGGGTCACCTCACCCGCCCCTACGGCACCCGCCCGGTCGATTCCGCGGCCCGCGCGGCCTGGCTGTGGAAGTTCCAGCGGGACCTGGTGACCGGTACCCGGCTGGGCATCCCGGCCATCGTGCACGAGGAGTGCCTGACCGGCCTGTCGGCCTGGAAGGCGGCCACCTTCCCGACGCCGCTTGCCTGGGGCGCCGCGTTCGACCCCGAGCTGGTCACCGAGATGGCGGCGGCGATCGGGGCCTCGATGCGCGCGCTCGGCATCCACCAGGGACTGTCCCCGGTGCTGGACGTGATCCGGGACCCGCGCTGGGGCCGGGTCGACGAGTGCATCGCCGAGGATCCGTACCTCGTGGGCACCATCGGCACCTCGTACGTGCGGGGACTGCAGTCGCAGGGCGTGCTCGCGACGCTGAAGCACTTCGCCGGCTACTCCGCCTCGCGGGCCGGGCGCAACTTCGGCCCGGTGCACGCCGGTCCCCGGGAACTCGCCGACGTGCTGCTGCCGCCGTTCGAGATGGCGATCCGCGACGGCGACGCGCGCAGCGTCATGCACTCGTACGCCGAGATCGACGGCGTGCCGGTCGCCGCCGACCCGACCATGCTCACCGACCTGCTGCGGGACCGGTGGGGGTTCGACGGCACCGTGGTGGCCGACTACTACGGCGTCGCCTTCCTCAACCTGCTGCACCACGTCGCGGCCGACCACGCGGACGCGGCGGCGCAGGCGCTGGCCGCGGGCCTGGACATCGAGTTGCCCACCGGCGACGCCTTCCTGACGCTGACCGAGTCGGTGCGGGCCGGCACTGTCGACGAGGCGCTGGTCGACCGGGCGGTGTTGCGCGTGCTGCGCCAGAAGCAGGAACTCGGGCTGCTCGACGCCACGTTCGCCGACGAGCCGCCGGGTGCCGTGGACCTCGACTCGCCGGAGCACCGGTCGATCGCGCGCCGGCTCGCCGAGGAGTCGATCGTCCTGGTCGCCAACGAGGGCGTGCTCCCGCTGCCGGCGGGCCGCCGCGTGGCGGTGGTCGGCCCGAACGCCGACCGGCAGGGCGCGTTGTTCGGCTGCTATTCCTTCCTCAACCACGTGCTGGCCCATCACCCGGGCGTGGAGACCGGCTTCGAGGTGCCGACCGTCCTGGAGGCGGTGCGCGCCGAGTTCGGCGCCGACCGGGTCACCTTCGCGGCCGGCTGCGAGGTGGACTCGGCGGACCGGTCCGGCTTCGACGAGGCGGTCGCCGTCGCGTCCGCCGCCGACGTGGCGGTCCTCGTGGTCGGCGACCACGCCAGCCTGTTCGGCCGCGGCACGGTCGGGGAGGGCTGCGACCGGGACGACCTGGAGCTGCCCGGCGTGCAGCGCCAGCTCGTCGAGGCGGTGCTGGACACCGGCACCCCGGTCGTCCTGGTGCTGCTGACCGGCCGGCCGTACGCGCTGGGCTGGGCGCTGACCCGGTGCGCGGCGGTGCTGCAGACGTTCTTCCCGGGCGAGGAGGGCGCCGGGGCGATCGCGGGTGTGCTCTCCGGGCGGGTCAACCCGTCCGGCCGGCTGCCGGTCACCCTGCCCGGCTCGGCCGGCGCGCAGCCGTACTCGTACCTGCACCCGGAGCTGGGGGCGGGCACGAACGGCACCAACCTGCCGGCGACGCCGGTGGCGCCGTTCGGTCACGGGCTGTCCTACACCACGTTCGCGTACACCGACCTGACCGTGCCGGCCGAGGTGCCGGCCGACGGGGCGCTGCGGGTGTCGGTGCGGGTCACGAACACCGGCGCGGTCGCCGGTGACGACGTGGTGCAGCTCTACGGCCGGGACCTGGTCGCCTCGGTGACCCGGCCGGTGGCGCAGCTGCTCGGCTACCGGCGGGTGCGTCTGGAGCCGGGGGCCTCGGTCACCGTCGAGCTGAGCGTGCCGACCACGCGGCTGGCCTTCACCGACCGCACGCTCACCCGCGTGGTGGAGCCCGGGGAGGTCGACGTCTGGGTGGGTACGAGCGCCCGGCGCGACGTCCAGGCGCGGACCACGCTGACCGGCGACACCGTCGAGATCACCGCCGCCTCGCCCCGCTGGACGACCACCGACCTCCGCTGAGCCGGGTCCGCCGGTCGTCCACGGGGCGGACGGCGGACCCTTTCAACCCATATTGACCTTATGTCGGTTTTGGCTCAGTAGGCTCCAGGATGTCATCCAGCCCCGGCTGGATCCCGGTCGCCGGCACCCACAGGGATGCGTGAGTCACGATGATGGACGCGGACACCATGGTCCTGCCCCGGATCGGGGACGCCGCGGTCGAGGACCCCTGGGGCGAGGACCGTCCGCGCCGCTCCACCGTCCGCGCCGCGACCGCCGCCGTGACCCGGTGGCGGATCGCGGCGTGGCTGCTGCCCGCGGTCCTGACCGGCGCGCTCGGCGCGACCCGGATCGCGACAGCGGGTCCGAGCGCCGGGGAGTCGGCGGCCCGCCGGGCGGCGACGTCGCCCTGGCAGGGGATCGGGCTCACCGGCGACGACATCGCGCTCGGGCCGTACCACCTGCTCCTGCGCGGCTGGGCGGAGCTGTTCGGCGCGACGGACCTCGCGCTGCGCGTACCGTCGCTGCTGGCCATGGTCGGGGCCGCGGCGCTCGTCGGCGCGGTCGCCACCCGGATCGCCACGCCCGCCGCCGGCCTGCTGGCCGGCCTGATCTTCGCGGCGCTGCCGACCTCGATCCGGTACGCGCAGCAGGCGCAGCCGTACGCCCTGGCGGTGTTCGCCGCCGTGCTCGCCACCTGGCTGCTGGCGTCCGCGCTCGACCGGCCGCGCCCGCGGCGGCTCGTGCCCTACGCGGGCGCGGTGCTGCTGCTCGGTCTGTGCCAGCCGGTGGCGTTGCTGCTGCTCGCCGCGCACGGCTGGGTCGTGCTGGCGTTCCGCCGCCGGGACACCGTCCGGTGGCTGGCCGCAGTGGCCGTCGGGCTGCTGCCGGTCGCCGCGCTGCTCGCCGTCGGCGTGCGTGAGGGCGGGCGCCTGGCGTCCGGCGCGTGGCCCGGCGCCGCCGTGCTGGCGGCCACGCCCGGAGAGCTGTTCGGCGTCGTCGCGCTCGGCGGCGTGCTGGCCGGGCTGGCCCTGTTCAGCCTCCCGCTGCGGTACCCGGCCGCGATCTGTACCGCCTGGGCGCTGGTGCCGGCGCTCGGGCTGCTGGCGCTGGCGCAGGCCGTGCCGGTCTGGTCGGCGGTGAACCTGCTGTTCACGGTGCCGGCCTGGGCGGTGCTCGGCGGGGTCGCCCTGGCCCGGGCGCGTGCGGCCGGCGCGCTCGCCGTGCTGGCTCTCGTGGCGCTGCTGGCGGCGGCGGCCCAGCTTCCCGCCTGACCGTCGACGAACGGGCGACGTCTGCCTGATTCGCCCTTTTTGTAGTTGATTGTCGGCTTAGCATTCGGTCGGCTCCTGAGCCTGCAGACCATGGGGGAAACGTGGCCGTCGCCGCCGATACACGCCCGTCCCGCGCCACGACGGCCGGGCCGCCGGGTGGCCGCCCGATCGCGCCCGTCCCGCCCGGGACGCCGGCCGATCCGGACCGCCGGCAGCGCAACGTCCGCGCCCGCCTGGCGTACGCCCGGTGCGGCGCCGTCGCCGGTCCGCTGCGCCCGCCGCGCGGCCCGGACGCGGCGGTCGAGTTCCGCCCCACCGCCTCGGTGGCCGCGCGGGTCGTGCTGACGCTGCTGGTGCTCGTCAACAGCGCCGCCGGGCTCGTCTTCGTCGGCTGGCTGCTGCTGCCCCAGCATGTGCCCGGCCCCGGCGTGGTCGGGCTCGGCGGGTGGCAGACCGCCGCCGCCCGGCTCGCGTTCTGCGTCGTCGTCGGCGTCGAGCTGATCCGCCTGGCGCAGAACGTGGTGGTCTGGGTCTTCGCCTTCCACGCCCGGGACCCGGTGCCGGTCGACCCGCCGGTCGGCCTGCGGGTCGCGCTGCTCACCACCATCGTGCCGAGCAAGGAGCCGCTGGACGTCGCGGAGCGTACGCTGCGCCGGCTCCGGGAGATCGTCTACTGCGGGCACGTCGACGTGTGGATCCTCGACGAGGGCGACGACCCGGCGGTCCGGGCGATGGCCGCGCGGCTGGGCGTACGCCACTTCACCCGTAAGGGCCGGCCCGAGTACAACCGGCCCGGCGGCGAGTTCCGGGCCCGGACCAAGTCCGGCAACCACAACGCCTGGCGGGCCGAGCACGAGCACCGCTACGACGTGGTCGCGAACGTCGACCCGGACCACGTGCCGCTGCCGAACTTCCTGGAACGCACGCTCGGCTACTTCCGCGACCCGGATGTGGCGTTCGTGGTGACGCCCCAGGTGTACGGCAACATGCACCAGAACTTCGTCGCCCACGGCGCCTCCGTGCAGCAGTACCTCTACAACGGCCTGATCGCCCGCGGCGGCAACGGCCTGGACGCGCCGCTGCTCACCGGCACCGGGCACCTCTACCGCCCGGCGGCCTGGCGGACCATCGGCGGCTACCAGGACTCGATCATCGAGGACCACCTCACCAGCATCCGCGTGCACGCCGCCGTCAACCCGGCCACCGGCCGCCGGTGGAAGGGCGTCTACACCCCGGACGTGGTGGCGCTCGGTGAGGGGCCGACGTCCTGGGCGGACTACTTCAACCAGCAGAAGCGCTGGGCCGCCGGGATCTGCGAGATCCTGCTCCGCCGCGAGATGCGTACGCCGCGCGACCTGCCGTCGCGCCGTCGCTGGCAGTACCGCCTGCTCCAGTTCTACTACCCGAGCGTCGCGGTGAGCCTGCTGCTGGGCAACGCCGCCACCGCGCTCTACCTGCTGACCGGCGTCGACGCGGGCCGGCTCGACCCGCAGGTGTGGGCGACGCTGTGGGGCGCCACCGTCGGCACCTGGTTCCTGCTCTGGCTCTGGCTGCGGCGCTTCAACATCGCCCCGCACGAACGCGAGGAGGTGGGCGTGGCCGGCATGGCGCTCGCCCTGTTCGCCGGGCCGGTCTACGTGGCCGCGGCGGCCGGCGCGCTGCTGCGCCGCCGGCTCGGCTTCGTGGTGACCGCCAAGGGGGCGCTGCGCACTGTGGAGTCCCTGCGCACGTTCCGGCTGCATCTGTGCTGGGCGCTGGCGGCGGCCGGGCTGCTCGCGGCGAGCTTCGCGCTCGGCCACGACTATCCGCTGCTGCGGATCTGGCCGGCGCTGACGCTGCTGACCGGGCTCGCGCCACCGCTGATCGCCTGGGTGGAGGGCCTGCGGGACCGCCGGCGCCGGTCGGCGGAGGCGGCGTGGAAGCAGCCGGCGGCTGAGGGCGGTGTCCCGTGCTGAGGCCGACCGCGCCCCGGGTGGGCCTCGCGCTGGCCGGGTTGCTGCTGCTCGCGTACGCCTTCGTGGTGGCGCCCGGAGCGTGGCGCGACCCGGGCACGGGCGCATCGGCGCACGGGCGCGTCCCGGCGACGCCGCAGGCGAGCGCCGGCGCGCCGGGCGGCGGCCTGTTCCCCCCGGCCGGGCAGGCGTTCTTCGGGGTGATGACCGACAAGGGACCGCACGACTTCGCGCCGGTCGACCGGTTCGTCGAGGCGGCCGGGCGGGCGCCGCAGGTGATGCTCTTCGGCGCCGACTGGGCGTCGGCCGAGTTCGACCGGAGCCTGTTCGACCGGATCGCCGAGCGGGGCATGATGCCCATGCTCGGCTGGGAGCCGTGGGACCACACGGTCGACCTGGCGGCCCGGCGCACCGGCCTGGCGGTCCGGCAGATCGACCGGCTCCGGGCCACCCAGCCGGACTACCGGCTGGACCGGATCGCGCGCGGCGACTTCGACGCCTACCTGCGGTCCTGGGCCGAGGGGGTCCGGTCGCTCGGCTACCCGGTCGCGATCCGCTTCGCGCACGAGATGAACGGCGACTGGTATCCGTGGTGCGAGCGGGCCAACGGCAACCGCCCCGGCGACTACGTGCGGGCCTGGCGGCACGTGCACGACCTCTTCGCCCGGGCCGGCGCCACGAACGTCACCTGGGTGTGGAGCCCGAACGCCCGCTGGGACAAGACGACAGCCGGGCTGACCGGGCTCTACCCGGGTGACGACTACGTCGACTGGGTCGGCGTCACCGGCTACTACGGCACCGGCGCGTTCACCAAGACGTACTGGTCGTTCGACCAGATCTTCGGCCCGACCATCGCCGAGATCCGCAAGGTCACCCGCAGGCCGCTGGTGGTCACCGAGACCGGCGCCGCCGACACCGCCGGACGCAAGGCCCGGTGGATCCGGGAGACGTTCGGCTCCCTGCCCCGGTACCCGGACCTGATCGGGCTGATCTGGTTCGAGGTGGACAAGGAGCAGGACTGGCGCATCGCCGGGTCACCCGCCGCGGCGACCGCGTTCGCCGAGGCGGTGGGCGGCGCGCGCTACGACGTGACCTGGTCGGCGACATCGAGGCCGCGCGCCGGGCCCTGACCCACCCTCCATGTCGGACGGTGCCGCTACTCTCCACGATCATGGATGAGAGAGAGCAGTTCCGGCGGGCGGCGATCGAGCAGGGCGTGCCCGAGGGCGAGGTGGCCCGCTTCGCGGAGCTGATCCGGTTCCGGATCCACGCCTGGCGGCGTGAGGACGGCGTGCACGCCGGGCGGCGGGGCGGGCGGCCGCGGCTGCCGGTGGGCGTGCCGTGGCCCACGTGCCCGGAGGGCTCTCCGTTGCCGTTCCTGCTCCGGCTCGACTGCGCGGCGCTGCCCCGGGTGCCCGACCTCGCCCTGCCGGCCGACGGCACGCTGCTGTTCTTCCTCGACCAGGAGGGCGCACAGGACGTCTGCGGCATCGAGAACGAGAAGGCGTACGCGCGGGTCGTGTACGTCCCGGCCGGCGCCGAGACGGTGGACGGTGTGGACGTCCTACCCGCCGGGACCGACCTGGGCCGTTTCCTCGCCCCCGAGCACGAGATGTACGCCGGGCTCCAGGCGGAACTGCCGGACTGGCTGGACCGCTCGGAGGAGTGGCTGTGCGACACCCAGATCAAGCTGCTGCGCGACCTGCCGCACCGCAAGGAGATGGGCGCGCTGCTCGAGCAGCTCTGGCCGGAGCGGGACGGGTGGATTCAGCACGACGTCTTCGTCGGCGGCTACACCATCTCGGCGCAGGATCCGCCCGAGACGTTCATGACGGACCGGGAGCGGATGCAGCAGGCGAGCTCCCTGCCCCGCGCGGAGCGGCTGGTGGCTCAGTACGAGGAAGAACAGCGGGTGGTGCGCGAGTGGGTGCCGCTGGCCCAGTTCGGCGTACCGGACGAGGAGTACGTCAACGCGCGGTTCCTGATCCGCCACGACGACCTCGCCGCCGGGCGGTTCGACAGGGTGCTGTCCTTCTGCGAGTTCACCGAGTGACAGCCGGGCCGGTTCAGCGTGCGGACCGCCCGCAGTGCCGCCTCCACGTCCTGCCCGCCGCCCGCGCGGACCGGTGATTTCGCCGATGCGCGGCGCGCCGAAGGCATCGATGCTGACCCATGTCGATGTAATTCCGGCGCAAGGAGTGACCGACGTGCCCACCACCATCCGTTCCCGTACCCCCGTCCGTGCCCTGGCCCGGTTCGCCGTGGCGGCGCTGCTCGCCACCGGCGGCGCGCTCGCCGCCCCGGTCGCGGCGAGCGCCGCCAGCCCCTACGAGCGCGGCCCGGCGCCCACCAGCGCCATCCTGGAGGCCAGCCGCGGCCCGTTCGCCACCTCGTCGATCAACGTCTCCTCGCTGAGCGTGACCGGCTTCGGCGGCGGCGTCATCTACTACCCGACCAGCACCGCCGAGGGCACCTTCGGCGCGGTCGCCATCTCGCCCGGCTACACCGCCTCCTGGTCCAGCCTGAGCTGGCTCGGCCCGCGGATCGCCTCACACGGCTTCGTGGTGATCGGCATCGAGACCAACACCCGGCTGGACCAGCCGGCCAGCCGGGGCCGGCAGCTCCTGGCCGCGCTGGACTACCTGACCGAGCGCAGCTCGGTGCGCGGCCGGATCGACTCGTCCCGGCTCGCGGTGGCCGGTCACTCGATGGGCGGCGGCGGCAGCCTGGAGGCCGCGGCGGCGCGGCCGTCGCTGCAGGCCGCCGTTCCGCTGGCGCCGTGGAACCTGGACAAGACCTGGTCCGATGTACGGGTGCCGACGCTCATCATCGGCGGCGAGACCGACAGCGTCGCGCCGGTGGCGACCCACTCGATCCCGTTCTACAACAGCATCCCGGCGTCCTCGGAGAAGGCGTACCTGGAGCTGGACGGCGCGAGCCACTTCTTCCCGCAGACGACGAACACGCCGACGGCGAAGCAGATGGTGGCCTGGCTGAAGCGGTTCGTCGACGACGACACCCGCTACGAGCAGTTCCTCTGCCCCGGCCCGAGCGGGTCGGCGATCCAGGAGTACCGCAACACCTGCCCCAGCGCCTGAGCCCGTCCGCTGCCGGGGTGGTCGTCGCGACGACCACCCCGGCAGCATGTCCGCCTCTTTTCCGACGGGTTGCCCATCTGTGACACTGCATGCATGCTTTCTGCATCGACAGTGCATATTGCTCTGCGGGGCCGGGACGACGAGTGCGACGCGATCCGCCGGCTCCTCGACCGGGACTCCGGCGGCGCGCTGCTGTTCCACGGGCCGCCCGGCGCCGGCCGCGGCGCCCTGCTGGCGTACGCCCGCCGGTGGGCGACGGGACGCACGGTGCTCACCGGCGCCGGCCTGGCCGACGAGTCGACGTTGCCCTACGCCGGCCTGCACCGCCTGCTCGACCCGGTGCTGGACGCGGACACCGCGCTGCCGGTGCGGCAGCGCCGGCTGCTGCGCCGCGTGCTCGGCGGCGACGGCTGCCCGGCCGACCAGCGGCTGGCCCTCGCCGCGGCGGTCCGCTCCCTGCTCGCCGCCGTGGCCGCGGACCGGCCGCTGCTGTGCACGGTGGACGACCTCGACATCGGCGACCGGCAGAGCGCCTGGACGCTCGCCGTCGTGGCGCGCCGACTGCGCCGGCTGCCGGTGGCGGTGCTGCTGACCGCCACCGCCCCGGCCACTGTCGACGGCGTGCCGGCGCACCGGCTGCGCCCGCTGGACGCCGACGAGTGCCACGCGATGCTCACCGACCGGGGGCACCGGCCGTCCGCGCCGGTGGCCGCCGCGCTGGCCACGCTCAGCGGCGGCAGCCCGGCGGCGCTGGCCGACCTGGCCGGCAGCCTCACCCCGGCCCAGTGGCGGGGCGAGGCGCCGTTGCCCGGCACGCCGCCGGTGGACGGCGCGCTCGCCGCCGCGTACCGGGCCCGCCTGGACCGGCTGCCGGCGCCGACCCGGCGGATGGTGCTGCTCGCCGCGCTCGACGACGCCGCCGACCCGGGCACGCTGGTACGCGCCGCCTGGTCCGCCGGTCTGACCGTGGAAGCGCTCGCCCCCGCCGAGGCGGCCGGGCTGCTGCGGACCGGGCCCGGCGGGGTGACGTTCCCGCACCCGCTCGCCCGCACGATGATCACCGCCGTCGCGCCGCTGGCCGACCTGCGCGCGGCGCACCTGCTGCTGGCCGGCACGCTCGCCGGCGGCCCGCTGGGCCGCGCGCTGCGCCACGCCACCGCCCCCGACTGCCCGGCCGACGTGCTCGCCGCCGAACTGACGGCGGCGGTGGACGGGGCGTCCGACCGCGCCGCCGCGGCCGCCGCGCTGCGCCGCGCCGCCGAGCTGACCGCCGATCCCGGGCGGGCCGCCGAACTGACGGTGGCGGCGGCCCGCTGCGCCTGGACCGCCGGCGACCCGGACCAGGCCCGGGGGCTGCTACGGCACCTGACCGCCGCGCCGCCCGCACAGGACCGGGCCGACCTGCTCCGCGGCGAGATGCAGCTGCGCTGCGACGCGCCCGCCGCCGCGGTCGCCACGCTGCTGGCCGCCGCCGACGCGGTCGCGCCGGCCGACCGGCGCTCCGCCCTGCTCGCGCTGGTCCGCGCGGGCGAGGCCATCTGCGTCACCGGCGACCAGTTCCGCTACGCCGAGGTGGCCCGCCGCGCGGAGGCGCTGCGGCGGCCCGGCGACCCGCCCGACCTGGACCTGCTGGCCACCTTCGCGGTGGGCGTCGGGGCGACCCTGCGCGGCGACCACGCCCGTGGCGGTCCGGCGCTGCGCCGGGTCGTCGTCCTCGGCGGCCGGCTGTCCGGGCCCGCGCTCACCCCGGGCGCGCTGGTCTGCGCCGCCGCGGCGGCGCTGCTGGTGGCGGTGGACGGGCCCGCGCACCGGCTCGCCGGCCGGGCGGTCGACGTGGCCCGCTCGCGCGGCGAGCTGTCCCTGCTGCCCCGGGCGCTGGAGCTGCGCGCCGTCGCCGAGTACTGGCTGGGCCGGCACGAGGCGGCGGCGGAGACCGCCCGCGAGGGCGTGCGCGCCGCCCGCGACACCGGCCAGCACGCCTGCGCCCAGGTGCACCTCGGCATCCTCGCGGTGCTGGCCGCGGTACGCGCCGACCGGGCCGGCGCGCTGGCCCGGATCGCCGAGATCGGTGACGGGGCCGCGCCCGGGAGCCGGCCGGACGCGTACGCCAGGTGGGCGCTCGGTGTGCTGGACCTCATCGACGGCCGGTACGCCGACGCGGTCGCCCGGCTGTCCACGCTGGCCCGCACCGGCACCGGGCGGGGGCAGGTGCTGGTGCAGGTGATGGCCACGCCGTACCTGGTGGAGGCCGCCGCCCATGACGGCAGGCGCCCGGCCGCCGCGCTCGCCGTGTTCGACCACTGGGCCAGCAGCACGGCCAGCCCGTCGCGGCGGGCCCTGGCGGCGCGCTGCCGCGCGCTGCTCGCGCCCCGGGGCGGCCCGGAGGCCGAACGGGAGTTCCACGCGGCGCTGCGGCTGCACCCGGCCGACACCGACCGGTTCGAGCGGGCCCGCACCGAACTGCTGTTCGGCCGCGAGCTGCGCCGCCGGCGCCGCCCCCGCGACGCCCGGGCCCACCTGCACCGGGCGCGGGAGACGTTCACAGTGCTCGGCGCGACCGTCTGGGCCGACCGGGCGGGCGAGGAGCTGCGCGCGGCGGGGGAGTCGGTCGGGCCGGCGCCGAACGGCCCGGAGCAGTTGCTGACCGGGCAGCAGCTGCACATCGCCCGGTTGGTCGCGCAGGGGGCGACCAACCGGGAGATCGCCACCCGGATGTCGTTGTCCACCCGGACCGTCGACCACCACCTGCGCAACGTGTTCCACCGGCTGGGTGTGCGCTCCCGCACCGAACTGGCCCGCCTGCTGGCCTGACCACCGGCCGCGCCCCGCCCCGCCCCGCCGCGCCGCGCCGCGACCGTCGTCGGGCCGGGCCGCAGGCACGTCGCGCCGCGCCGGCCCCGCGACCGGCACGGTGCACGCCGTGACCGTGCACACCCGCCACCCCTCCCCACCCCGGTCGCGGAGAGTCACGGGAGTGTCCGGCGGGACGTGCGCACATGGCCGCCTTTGCTCTGCAGCCGCGTACGCATCGATCACTGACAGTGCTCGTTCGGGATCTTGCCGAAATCGGGCTGACCGTCCGGGCCGCAGGTCAGTGCAGTGATGCGCCAATGGCTGCAGAGCAAAGGCGGCCGAAAGGCCTGCCTGCCCGACCTCGACGCTCTCACGCTCGGTGAGGTCGACGCAGAGTGAGGCAGGTGGGGAATCCGTCTGCCGGCTGCGCCGGTCGCACGGCATCAGCACGCTCCCGACCGTCGTGCGCGCCGTCCCGGCGGCGTCACCGGGGCCGGACCTCCGGCGGGTCGACGGTGACGAGGTGGTGACGCGGGCTGCGGCAGGGTCGCGGCACGACGACGGCACGGTTCGAGGGGGCTGCATGATCAGGACGATGCTCCGGCTGCGCGCGCGCCCCGGGTGCGAGCCCGCCGTCGGGCCCGCGTTCGAGACCGTGGCGGGGCAGCTCGGCGCGCTGGCCGGCAACCTGCGGCACGAGCTGCTGCGCGACGCCCTCGACCCGCGCGGCTTCGTCGTCGTCACCGAATGGGCCGACGAGGCGGCGCTGAGCGCGTACCGGCGCGGGCCGGTGGCGGCCCGCCTGGCCGGCCTGCTCCAGCCGCTGACCGAGCCGGCCGACGGCCCCGGCTACCCGCTGCTGCGCGAGACCGGGGACGGCGAGGGCCCGGTCTACGTGGACGTCGAGCTGACCGTGCCGCGCGACCGGCTCGCCGAGTTCCACCGGGGCTACCCCGAGGTGGTACGGCGGATGACCGCGATACCCGGCTACCGCCGCGAGCAGCTGCTGCGCGAACCCGGCTCGGACATCCACCACATCTTCGCCGAGTGGGACGGCGCCGCGCCGTTCCTCGCCTGGATCAGCGACCCGGCCCACGCCTCCGCGCAGGCCGGACCGATCGCACCGTTCCTTCTCGACATCCGGCGCCGCCTGTTCCACGTCGTGCCCGACGCGGACGGCAGAAGTCACCCCACCACGGGCTGGGAGGCCGACGTGCACAGGACAACAGACGTACTCGTCGTCGGGGCGGGGCCCACCGGGCTGACCGCCGCCGTCGAACTGGCCCGGCGGGGCATCGACTGCCTGGTGATCGAGAAGCAGGCCACCCCGCCCGGCCACGCCGACAAGGCGATCGGCGTGCACTGCCGCACCATGGAGATCTGGGAGGAGCAGGGCGTCGTCCGGGAGGCGATGGACGCCGGCATCTGGCTCACCGGCAACATGGTGTTCGTCAACGGCGCGCAGACCCACCGGATGAGCTGGGAGCTGCCCGGCCTGCCGTACGCCCACCTCGGCCTGCCGCAGTACGAGACCGAGCGCATCCTCACCGACCGGCTCGCCGCCCTCGGGGTGCGCCCGCGGCGCGGCGCCGAACTCGCCGACCTCACCCAGGACGCCGACGGCGTGACCGCCACCGTCCGCACCGCCGACGGCGGCACCGAGACGGTACGCGCCCGGTACGTCGTCGGCGCCGACGGCGCGCACAGCCGCGTCCGGGAGCGGCTCGGGCTCACCTTCACCGGCGGGCTGGGCCGGTTCCCGCAACTGTTCATGCTGGTCGACGTCGACGTGAACTGGGACGTGCCGGACGGGCACCTGCTGCGGTTCCTGCACATGACCGACGGGCAGATGGACGGGATGCTGGTCTGCGTACCGCTGCGCGGCGAGCACCGCTACCGCATAGCCACCCTCGCCCCGCCCCGGTTCTTCGCCCAGACCGGCGGACGCGACGCCCCGCCCGGGTTCAGCGAGGAACTCGACGAGCCCACCATCGAAGACGTGCAGGCCGCGCTGGACCGCCTCGCGCCACCCGGCACCCGGGCGAGCAACCTGCGCTGGTCGTCGGTGTTCCGGATCAGCCACGGCATCGTCGACCGCTACCGCGACGGCCGGATCTTCGTCGCCGGGGACGCCGCCCACCTGCACCCGCCGGCCGGCGGCCAGGGCATGAACACGGGCATCCAGGACGCCTGGAATCTGGCCTGGAAACTCGCGCTCGCGGTACGCGGGCTCGCCGCGCCCGGACTGCTGGACAGCTACGAGACCGAGCGGCGGCCGGAGGGCGAGGAGATCGTCGGCCGGGCGGTACGGATGGCCGGCACCGAGGAGGTGGACCGCGCCGACCTGGAACGGCAGTTCCTCCAGGAGATGTCCATGCTGCTCAGTTACGCCGGCAGCCCGCTGGTCGGGGAGACCGTCGCCGACCCGGCCGCGCTCGGCGACGCGCCCCGCCCCGGCGACATCGCGCCCGACGTCGACGGGCTGCGCCGCCGTGGCGTCGGCCATCCGCTGCGGCTGCGTGACCTGACCCGGGGCACCCGGCACACGCTGCTGCTCTACGCCGACCGCACGGCCGGCGCGGCGGAGCTGGCCGCGTTCACCGGCCTGTGCGTCGACGCGCGGCGGCTCGCCGGTGGGGAGCTCGACGCGTACCTGCTGCTCGACCCGGACGCCGACGAACCGCGACTGCTGGACCCGCCGGTGGTGCGCGACGCCGAGCGCCGCTTCCGCGCCGGGTACGGGCTGGACGGCACCGGCCTGTACCTGATCCGCCCGGACGGGCACGTCGGCTTCCGGGGCGCGCCGGTCGACCCGGACGCGCTGCGCAAGCACCTGCACCTGGTGTTCGGGGGCGCGCGGTGAGCCGGGTCCGGACCGTGCTGGCGATGCGGACCCGGGAGGGGTGCGCGGAGCGCTTCGAGGCCGAATGGCTCAGCGCCGCCGAACAGATCCGCACCCTGGACGGCTGCCTGCACCAGGACCTGGTCCGTGACGCCGACGACCCGCGCAGCTACCTGGTCATCAGCGACTGGGCCGACCGCGAGCGGCTGGACGCGTTCGGCCGCAGCGAGCAGCGCGACCGGCTGCTGCGCGTCATCCGGGAGCTGCGCGAGTCCGCGGACCGGCACACCTACCAGGTGCTGCACAGCGTGGCCGGCGAGCCGGGGGAGGGGCGATGACCGACGACGTGATGCCGGCGAGCGAGCTGTACACCGACTCGTTCGCGGCCGACCCGTACCCCGCGCTGGCGCGGCTGCGCGCCGAGCGGCCGGTCTGCCCGGTCGGCTCGCCGCGCTTCGACTCCTGGCTGATCACCCGCTTCGACGACGCGCGCACCGCGCTGACCGACCCGCGCCTGTCCAAGGACCTGTACGGCCCGGACCAGCACTACCTGAAGATCTTCGGCCCGAACTCCGAGGGCCTGAACCGCAACATGCTCAACTCCGACCCGCCGGAGCACACCCGGCTGCGTCGCGTGGTGTCGCAGGCGTTCGCGCCGCGGCGGATCGAGGCGCTGCGCCCCCGGGTGGCGTCGATCGTCGACCAGCTGATCGACAAGATGGCGCCGCACGGCGAGGCGGACCTGATGCACGAGTTCGCCATCCCGCTGCCGATGACTGTCATCTGCGAACTGCTCGGCGTGCCGCCGGCCGACCACGACCGGGTGCTCGACTGGACCCAGGTCATCCGCACCTCCGGCTCCACCAGCCGGCCGCCGGCGCAGGAACGGGCCGCGGTGCAGGAGGCCCAGCTGCGGCTGCACCACTACCTGGCCGGGCTGGTCCGGGCCAAACGCGACGACCCGGCCGACGACATCATCGCCGCGTTGATCCGGGCGGTCGACCAGGACGGGACGCTGTCCGAGGCGGAACTGGTCACCACCACGTTCCTGCTGCTGTTCGCCGGGCACCAGACCACCGCCGACTTCCTCGGCAACGCGGTGCTGGCGCTGCTCACCCACCCCGAGCAGATGGAACTGCTGCGCGCCACGCCGCGCCTGCTGCCGGCCGCGATCGAGGAACTGCTCCGGTTCGACGGGCCGCTGCCCGTGGCCAGCCCGCGCATCGCCACCGAGGACGTCGACTACCAGGGCGTACGCATCCCGCGTGGCGCGATCGTCGGAGTCGCGATCAACGCGGCCAACCACGACCCGGCGCACTTCGCCGACCCGGACCGGCTGGACCTGCGCCGCGTCCGGGGCCCGCACCTCGGGTTCGGGCACGGCGTCCACTACTGCCTGGGCGTCTCGCTGGCCCGGATGGAGGCCGAACTCGCGCTCGGCGCGCTGCTGCGCCGGCTGCCCGGACTGCGCCTGGGCGTGCCGCTCGCGCAGGTGCGCCGGCTCCCCGCCGCCTCGCCGTTCCGCGGCCTGCTGGAACTGCCTGTCACCTTCACCGCCTGACGGCGCCGCCGCCTCGCGCCGCCGCCCCCGTCGCAATCATCAAGGAGCAGTCATGGTCTTCCGCAACGTGATCGTCTGTCACATGGTCCCCGGCAGCGAGCAGATCGTCGGCGACGTGTTCGGCCACTACGACCAGGCCACCCGGCCGCAGGACCTGGGCGTCATCGGCCGGTACCTGCTGTCCCACCACGACCTCTACCTGCACGTGATCGAGCGGGAGCAGGACCCGCGGATCTCCGGGCAGACGCGCGGGCTGCCCGCCTTCCAGAAGATCGCCGAGGAGATCGGCCCGTACGTGACCCCGTACCCGCGCTACTGGAAGAACCCGTCGGACTCGGTGGCCAAGGAGTTCTACCACTGGGCGCCCGAGGGCGAGCCGCCCGCCGACACCACGCTCACCGTCATCGTCGGGCGGATCAAGCCCGGCGCCGAGCCGGACGTGGCGCGGGTCTTCGCCGAGTCCGACGCCGGGTCGCTTCCGGCCGACCTCGGGGTCACCGGCCGCTGGCTCTACTCGATCGACGACGTCTACGTGCACCTGCTGGAACAGGAGACGTCGGCGGCCGAGGCCACCCGCGACCGGCACGGCGACAAGCCCGCCTTCGGCAAGGTGATGCAGGACCTCGGCCCGTACATCGAGCCGTACCGGCCGGAGAAGTGGCAGGGCCCGCAGGACTCCCTGGCCACCGTCTTCTACCGCTGGCAGGCCCAGGACTGAGCACGCCTCCGCGCTCCCGCCCTCCGGGTGGCGGGAGCGCGGAAACGCCGCCCCCGCGACCGGCCGTACGCCAGGCTGGTGCGGGGGTGCCGGGTGCCGACGAAGGAGATCGTCCAGCACGTCGGGGCGCTGCTGGACCTGGCCGGGGTGCTGGTGATCGCGGTCGGCGTCGCGGTCGCCACAGTCGTGTTCGCGGTGCGCTGCGTCCGGACCCGGCAGGTGGTGGCGCACTACCGGGCGTACCGGCAGGGGGTCGGCCGGGCCATCCTGCTCGGCCTGGAGTTCCTGGTCGGCGGCGACATCATCCGGACCGTCGCGGTGTCGCCCACGTTCACCAGCGTCGGCGTGCTGGCGCTGATCGTGCTGGTCCGTACGTTCCTCAGCTTCTCCCTCGAGGTGGAGCTGGACGGCCGGTGGCCCTGGCAGGGCCGCCCTCCGGCGGACCGGCCGAGCGTCGGCGCCCGCCCGCAGCGCTGATCGCCCGTCACGTATTACCCCCAGGGGGTATGGTGGTCGGCGGAGGTGACGCCCGATGGAGCACTCACCCGCTCACCACGGCGACCACGGCACCGATCATGGCGGCGGCGCGCACGCCGGGCACGACCCGGAGCAGTTCCGCCGCCGATTCTGGCTGAGCCTGGCGCTGACCCTGCCGATCGTCGCCACCAGTCACATGGTGATGGACTGGTTCGGCTACTCGCTCGAGTTCCCCGGCGTGCGCTGGGTCGGCCCGGTGCTCGGCACCGTGGTCTTCCTCTACGGCGGCTGGCCGTTCCTCACCGGCGGCCTGCGTGAGCTGCGCGAACGCAGCCCCGGCATGATGCTGCTGATCTCGATGGCGATAGTCGTCGCGTACCTCGCCTCGGCCGCCACCAGCATCGGCCTGTTCGACCTGGACTTCTGGTGGGAGCTGGCCGCGCTGGTCACCATCATGCTGCTCGGCCACTGGCAGGAGATGCGGGCGGTCGGGCAGGCACGCGGCGCGCTCGGCGCCCTCGCGGCGCTGCTGCCCGACGACGCCGAGCGCCTGGACGACGCCGGGCGGCCGCATCCGGTGCCGGTCGGCGAGCTGCGGGTGGGCGACCTGGTGCTGGTGCGCCCCGGCGGACGGGTGCCGGCCGACGGGCGGATCGTCGAGGGCGCCGCCGAGCTGGACGAGTCGATGATCACCGGCGAGTCGCGGCCGGTGGCCCGCGCCGCCGGGGACCGGGTGGTCGCCGGCACCGTGGCCACCGACTCCACCCTCCGGGTACGCGTCGAGGCGGTCGGCGCGGACACCGCGCTGGCCGGCATCGGGCGGCTCGTCGCCGAGGCGCAGGCCTCCGGCGGGCGCGCACAGGTGCTCGCCGACCGGTTCGCCGCGCTGCTGTTCTACCTGGCGGCGTTCGCCGGCCTGGCGACGTTCGCGGTGTGGGCGCTGCTCGGCGACCCCGACCAGGCGGTGGTACGCACCGTGACGGTGCTGGTGATCGCCTGCCCGCACGCGCTCGGCCTGGCCATTCCGCTGGTGGTGGCGCTGTCCACAGCGCTGTCGGCCCGTGCCGGCATCCTGGTCAAGGACCGGCTCGCGCTGGAGCGGATGCGCACCGTCGACACCGTCCTGTTCGACAAGACCGGCACGCTCACCACCGGCCGGCACACGGTGACCGGAGTGGCCGCCACCGGGGGGCTGGACTCCACGGCCGCCCTGGCCCTGGCCGGCGCGGTCGAGGCCGACAGCGAGCACCCGCTGGCCCGCGCGCTCGTCGCCGCTGCCGACGCGCGGCCGACGTCCGACGCCGGGCCGACGTCTCCCGGGCCGACGTCTCCGACCGGGTCCGACGCCGAGCCCGGCCCGGCGCGTCCGGTCGCGCGCGGCTTCCGGGCGCTGACCGGCCGGGGCGTGCGCGCCACGGTGGACGGCGTGGACTGGGCGGTCGGCGGGCCGGCCCTGCTGCGCGAGCTCGACGCCCCGGTGCCGGACGACCTGGCCCGGGCCGCGCAGGAGTGGTCGGGCCGGGGCGCCGCGGTGCTGCACCTGGTCCGCCTGCCCGAGGGCGGGCCGCCGGAGGTGACCGCCGTGTTCGGGCTGGAGGACCAGGTCCGCCCGGAGGCGCGGGCAGCCGTGGCCGAGCTGCGCGACCTCGGCGTACGCAAGATCGTGATGATCACCGGCGACGCGCGCCCGGTGGCCGAGGCGGTCGCCGCCGACCTCGGGTTCCGGCCCGGCGTCGACGAGGTCTTCGCCGAGGTGCTCCCGGCCGACAAGGACAAGGCGGTCGCCGAGCTGCGCGGTCGGGGACTGACGGTGGCCATGGTCGGCGACGGCGTGAACGACGCCCCGGCGCTCGCGCGCGCCGACGTCGGGCTGGCCATCGGTGCCGGCACCGACGTGGCGATCGAGTCCGCCGGGGTGGTGCTGGCCGGCTCCGACCCGCGCGGCGTCGGCGGCGTGATCCGGCTGTCCCGCGCGTCGTACCGGAAGATGCGGCAGAACCTGGCCTGGGCGGCCGGCTACAACGTGGTCGCGATCCCGCTGGCCGCCGGTGTCCTCGCCTGGGCCGGGGTCGCGCTCAGCCCGGCGCTGGGCGCGGTGCTGATGTCCGCCTCCACCATCGTGGTGGCGCTCAACGCCCAACTGCTGCGCCGGGTCCGGATCACCCCGGCCGACTGACCCGCAGTTCCGGTTCCCGAGCCGCCTTGAGGTTCGCGGATGCGAGCCACCATGCCCCTTCCAGCCCGCACCTGCGGGCCGCTAGGGTGAGCGCGTGACGGTGTTCCGGATCGGTGAGGCAGCCGAACTGCTCGGGGTCAGCGCGGACACGGTCCGCCGCTGGATCGACGCCGGCAAGCTGCCGGCCACCCGCGACGAGCACGGTCACCGGGTGCTCGACGGCGCCGACGTCGCAGCGTTCGTCCGCGCCCCCGGCCACCCCGAGCTGTCCTCGGCCCGCAACCGGCTGCGCGGCATCGTCACCGCCGTGGTCAAGGACACCGTGATGGCCCAGGTGGACATCCAGGCCGGGCCGTTCCGGGTGGTGTCGCTGATGAGCCGCGAGGCCGTCGACGACCTCGACCTCCAGGTCGGCGCCGTCGCCGTCGCCGTGATCAAGTCGACCACCGTCGTGGTCGAGCGTGCCACCCCCAGGGGAAGGACCAGCCCGTGACCGTACGGTGGATCCGCGCCGCCCTCGCCGGCGCGCTGGTGGCGGCGCTCGGCCTGACCGGCTGCGGCGGCGCGGACGCCCCGGCCGGGCCCGACGGCGCCGGCCCGGTGACGGTGTTCGCCGCCGCCTCGCTCACCGAGTCGTTCACCCGGCTCGGCAAGGACTACGAGACCGCGCACCCGGGCCGTACCGTCCGGTTCAACTTCGGCGGCAGCTCCGGGCTCGCCACCCAGATCACCCAGGGCGCGCCCGCCGACGTGTTCGCCGCCGCGTCCCCGGCCACCATGAAGACGGTCACCGACGCCGGTGACGCCGCGGGCGAGCCGGCGGTGCTGGTCCGCAACCAGCTCGTCGTGGCTGTACCCCGGGGTAACCCGGCCAGGGTCGGCGGTCTGGCCGACCTCGCCCGTCCCGGCGTCAAGGTGGCGCTCTGCGCCGAGCAGGTGCCCTGCGGCGCCGCCGCGCGTACCGCGCTGGACGCGGCCGGTGTTCGGCTCACGCCCGCCACGCTCGAACAGGACGTCAAGGGCGCGCTGGCCAAGCTGCGCCTCGGCGAGGTCGACGCCGCGCTGGTCTACCGCACCGACGTCCGCGCCGCTCCCGGGCTCGACGCCGTCGAGTTCCCGGAGTCCGCGCGCGCGGTGAACGACTACCCGATCGTGGTGCTGCGCGCCGCCGGGAACCCGGCCGGCGCCCGCGCCTTCGTCGACTTCGTCCGCTCCGACGCCGGGCTCGCCGTGCTCACCGCCGCCGGGTTCCAGGCGCCGCCCGGCGCATGAGCCGCACGGTACGCCGGCAGCGGGTGCCGGTCGCCCTGCTCGTGCCCGCCGGGCTGGGACTGGCCTTCCTCGTCCTGCCGCTGGCCGGTCTGCTGCTGCGAGCCCCCTGGACCACGCTGCCCGGGCGGCTGACCGAACCGGGTGTGCTCACCGCGCTGCGGCTGTCGCTGGTGACCGCCACCGTCGCCACGCTGCTCTGCGTGGCGCTCGGCGTACCCCTGGCGTGGCTGCTGGCCCGGGTGGAGTTCCCCGGGCGGCGGCTGGTCCGGGCGCTGGTCACGGTGCCGCTGGTGCTGCCGCCGGTGGTCGGCGGCGTGGCGCTGCTGCTGGTCTTCGGCCGGCGCGGGCTGATCGGCTCGTGGCTGGACGAGACGTTCGGGGTGACGCTGCCGTTCACCACCGCCGGGGTGGTGCTGGCCGAGGCGTTCGTGGCCATGCCGTTCCTGGTCATCGCCGTCGAGGGGGCGCTGCGCGGCGCCGACCCCCGGTACGAGGAGGCCGCCGCCACGCTCGGCGCCGGGCGGTTCACCACGTTCACCCGGGTCACGCTGCCGCTGGTCGCCCCGGGCGTGGCGGCCGGGGCGGTGCTCTGCTGGGCCCGCGCACTCGGCGAGTTCGGCGCCACCATCACGTTCGCCGGCAACTATCCGGGCCGCACCCAGACCATGCCGCTGGCTGTCTACCTGGCGCTGGAGACCGACCTGCAGGCCGCGATCGTGCTGAGCCTGATCCTGCTCACCGTCTCCGTGGTCATCCTCGCCGCCCTGCGCGACAAGTGGGTCGGCAGCACATGACCGCGCTGCTGGACGCGCATCTGGCCGCCGAGCGGGACGGCTTCAGCCTCGACGTGCGGCTGCGCATCGCCGCCGGTGAGGTGGTGGCGCTGCTCGGCCCCAACGGCGCGGGCAAGACCACCGCGCTGCGGGTGCTCGCCGGGCTGCACCCGCTCACCGCCGGGCACCTCACGCTCGACGGAGCCGACCTGGACCGGCCGGACCGCCGGATGTGGACGCCGCCGGAACGGCGGCCGGTCGGCGTGGTGTTCCAGGACTACCTGCTGTTCCCGCACCTGAGCGCGCTGGACAACGTGGCGTTCGGGCCGCGCCGCCGGGGCGCCGACAAGCGGGCCGCCCGCGCCCGTGCCCAGGAGTGGCTGGACCGGGTCGGCCTCGGCGACCAGGCCCGGCGCCGGCCCCGGCAGCTCTCCGGCGGGCAGGCGCAGCGGGTCGCGCTGGCCCGCGCGCTCGCCGTCGACCCGGCCCTGCTGCTGCTCGACGAGCCCCTGGCCGCGCTCGACGCGCGGACCCGGCTGGACACCCGCGCCGAACTCCAGCGCCACCTCGGCGCGCATCCCGGCGCGACGCTGCTCGTCACCCACGACCCCCTCGACGCGCTGGTGCTCGCCGACCGGCTGGTCATCGTGGAGCACGGCCGGGTGGTGCAGGAGGGTGACGCCGCAACCGTCACGGCGCGGCCACGCACCGACTACGTGGCCCGGCTGGTCGGCCTGAACCTGCACCGCGGCCGCGCCGACGGGCACACGGTCACCGTCGGTGAGCTGGCACTCACCACCGCCGACACCGTCCACGGTGACGTGTTCGTCGCCTACCCGCCGGCCGCTGTGGCGCTGCACCCGTCCCGGCCCGAGGGCAGCCCGCGCAACGTGTGGGCGGCCACCGTCACCGGCGTGCAGCGCCACGGCGACAACCTGCGCGTGCAGCTGGCCGGCCCGGTCGAGGTGGCTGCCGACGTCACGCCCGCCGCCGCGGCCCACCTCGGGCTGATCCCCGGCCGGCCGGTCTGGGCGGCGGTCAAGGCAGCGGAGACGCGCGCCTATCCGGCGTGACAAACACCGCTGGTCGCGGCATGTGCGCAGGTGAGAGGTTTGATCTGCGCTCAACCGGTCACTGGGACGGTAGCGACGACGCAAAGGGGGACACGGTGCCCGACATGATCCGCAACAGGTCCAGTCAGGACGCCGACCTGCCACGGGGAGTCACCGACCCGTTGCTCTGGCGGGCCGCGTACGACGTGGCCGTCGCGCACCGGCCCGACGAGTCCGGCCGGTGCGAGAGCCTGCTGTGTGACGGTCAGGTCGCGCCGTGCGACGCGCTGACGGCGGCCCACCGGGCGATGGAGCTGGCCGGGGACCGGCACGCCGACCGGGCCGAGCCGGAAACGTGGCGTACGGAGCAGCGGCGGCGCGCCGCCTGAGCACCGGGTCGCGGGCGGTTCGAACCGTTGACGCCCCGCTTCCGTGTTTATGATCGACAACTCGGTCGGAATGCGGGGAAGAGGAGAGTTCGTGACGGTAGACGCCCAGGCGTTCTGGCTCCGCGCTCCCGGCGAGGGCGAGATCCGGCCGGTGCGCGTCGCCTCGCCCGGCCCGGGTGAGGTGCTGGTGCGTACCCGCTTCTCCGGCGTCAGCCGCGGCACCGAGACGCTCGTGTTCACCGGCCGTGTCCCGGCCGACCAGCACGCCGCCATGCGCGCGCCGTTCCAGGAGGGCGACTTCCCCGCCCCGGTCAAGTACGGCTACCTCAGCGTCGGCACTGTCGAGGCCGGCGACGAGCGGCTGCTCGGCCGTACCGTCTTCTGCCTCTACCCGCACCAGAGCGCGTACGTGGTCCCGGCCGACGCCGTGACCGTCGTGCCGGACGGCGTGCCGGCGCAGCGCGCGGTGCTGGCCGGCACCGTGGAGACCGCGGTGAACGCGCTGTGGGACGCCGCGCCGCTGGTCGGCGACCGGGTCACGGTGATCGGCGGCGGGATGGTCGGCTGCGCGGTCACCGCGCTGCTGGCCCGCTTCCCCGGCGTCCGGGTCGAGCTGGTCGACGCCGACCCGGCCCGCGCCGACGTGGCCGCCGCGCTCGGCGCCGACTTCGCCGCGCCCGCCGACGCGGCCGGCGGTCGCGACCTGGTGGTGCACGCCAGCGCCACCGCCGACGGGCTGCAGCGCGGTCTGGAGCTGCTGCGTCCCGAGGGCACCGTGCTGGAGCTGAGCTGGTACGGCGACCGGCCGGTCACGCTCGCGCTCGGCGGCGCGTTCCACTCCCGACGGCTGCGCATCCGCAGCAGCCAGGTCGGCACGGTGTCGCCCCGGCGCGCCGACCGCAGCTACGCCGACCGGCTCGCCCTGGCCCTGGACCTGCTCGCCGACCCGGCGTTCGACGCGCTGCTCACCGGCCGGTCCCGCTTCGACGACCTGCCCGACGTGCTGGACCGGCTCGCCTCGGGCCGTCTTCCGGCGCTGTGCCATCTCATCACCTACGGCGAGGAGTGAACGTGTTCAGCGTGACCGTCCGGGACCACATCATGGTCGCCCACAGCTTCCGCGGCGAGGTGTTCGGCCCGGCCCAGCGGCTGCACGGCGCGACGTTCGTCGTCGACGCCACGTTCCGCCGGCCGGAACTGGACGACGACGGGATCGTGGTCGACATCGGGCTGGCCACCGAGCAGCTCAAGGCCGTGCTCGGCGAGCTGAACTACCGCAATCTCGACGACGAGTCCGCCTTCACCGGGGTGAACACCACCACCGAGGTGCTGGCCCGTACGGTGGCCGACCGGCTCGCCGACGCGGTGACGGCCGGCCGGCTGGGGGAGGGGGCGCGCGGCCTGACCGGGATCACCGTCACCCTGCACGAGTCACACATCGCCTGGGCGAGCTACGAGCGGTCGCTCTGACCGGATGAGCGTCGTCCACGTGGTGCTGCCGGGTGACATCGACGACCCGGCGGACCCCAGCGGCGGCAACGCCTACGACCGGCACGTCTGCCGTGGCCTGGCCGGACGCGGCTGGACGGTCCGGGAACACCAGGTGCCCGGCGGCTGGCCGCACCCGGGGCCACGCGAGCGCGCCGACCTGGCCGGACTGCTCGGCGGGCTCCCCGACGGCGCGACGGTGCTGCTCGACGGCCTGGTCGCCTCCACAGTGCCGGACGTGCTCGCCCCGCACGCCGCGCGGCTGCGCCTGGTGATCCTGGTGCACCTGCCGATCGAGGGAGAGACCGAGGCACGGGCGCTGGCGGCGGCCACCGCAGTGGTAGCCACCAGCGAGTGGACCCGCGGCCGGCTGCTCGACCGCTACCGGCTGCGCCCCGAACTGGTGACGGCCGCCCCACCCGGCGTCGACCCGGCGCCCGTCGCCCCCGGCACGCCCGGCGGTGGGCGGCTGCTCTGCGTCGCCGCCGTCACGGCGGTCAAGGGCCACGACGTGCTCGCCGCCGCGCTCGCCGAGGTGGCGGACCTGAACTGGACCTGCGACTGGGTGGGACCGCTGGAGCGGGACCGGCCCTTCGCCGACCGGATGCGCGGGCGGCTCGCCGCCGAGGGCCTGGGCGCCCGGGTCCGGCTCACCGGCCCCCGTACCCGGCCGGACCTGGCCGCCACCTACGCCGCCGCCGATCTGCTGGTTCAGCTCTCGCGACAGGAGACGTACGGGATGGTGGTCACCGAGGCGCTGGCCCGGGGCGTACCGGTGCTGGCCAGCGACACCGGCGGCCTGCCGGCCACGCTCGGGCACGCGCCCGGCGGCGAGCGGCCCGGCCTGCTGGTGCCACCGGACGACCCGGGCGCGACCGCCGCGGCGCTGCGCCGCTGGCTCACCGACCCCGGCCTGCGGGACCGGCTGCGCCGCGCCGCCCGGCAGCGGCGGGACACCCTCACCGGCTGGCCGGTCACAGTGGACCGCCTGGCGACGGCGCTGAAGGAGGCGACCGCGGCATGACCACCTCACTCCCGCCCGGCTTCGCGGACTGGCTGCGGCTGCGAGAGCCCGCCGACGCGGCGGCCCGCAGCGCCGAGCTGGCCGACGCGGTCCGCGACCGGATGCCCGCCGGCCGGCCGCTCGTCGTGCACGACCTGGGCAGCGGCACCGGTTCGATGGCCCGCTGGCTCGCGCCCCGGCTGCCCGGCCCGCAACGCTGGGTGCTGCACGAACGCGACCGGGACCTGCTGGCGCTGGCCCGCTCGGCGCGGCTCACCGCCGCCGACGGGGCCGAGGTCACCGTGACGACGCTCGACTCGGACATCACCCGGCTGACCGCCGCCGACCTGGCCGGCGCGCACCTGGTCACCGCGTCCGCGCTGCTGGACATGCTCACCGCCGAGGAGGTCGAGCGGATGGCGGCGGCCTGCGCCGGGCACCCGACGCTGTTCGCGCTCACCGTCAGCGGGCGGGCCGAGTTCACCCCGCCGCACCCGCTCGACGCCGAGCTGACCGCCGCGTTCAACGCCCACCAGCGGCGCACCGTCGACGGCCGGGCGCTGCTCGGGCCGGACGCCGTGGACGCCGCCGTGGCCGCGTTCTCCCGTCACGGCGTCGAGGTCGTGGTGCGCCCCACCCCGTGGCGGCTCGGCCCGGAGCAGGCGGAACTGGCCGCCGAATGGCTCACCGGCTGGGTCGCCGCAGCGGTCGAGGAACTACCGCATCTGTCCGGGCCCGCCGGGACGTATCAGAAGTGGCGGCTCGCCGAGGCCGCCGCTGGCCGGCTCGACGTGGTGCTGCACCACGCCGACCTGCTCGCCGGCTGAACCGTACCGGCTGCTGGCACGTGACAACCGGTGGGAACAAGGGAGGACCGTTTGTCACACGTCGCCGTCGCCGTCGCCGGACCCGTACCGGCTGTCACGCCCGCGCCGCCGCGCCGGGCCCGGGTGCGCCGGGCCTGGATCCGCCCTTTGCTCGGGCTCGCGGTGCTCGCCGTGCTCGTCGCGTCAGTGGGCACCGGTCCGTTCCTGGCCGGGCTGCGCCTGATCGACGCGCCGGCGCTGGCCGCCGCGCTCGGCATCGGCGTGATCACCACCGTCTGCTGCGCCTGGCGCTGGTCGCTTGTCGCCGGCGGGCTGGGCGTACGGCTGCCGATGCGCGCCGCGGTGGCGCACTGCTACCGGGCGATCTTCCTGAACTCGACGCTGCCCGGTGGCGTGCTCGGCGACGTGCACCGGGCGGTCCGGCACGGCCGCGACGCCGGGGACGTGGCCCGGGGCGTACGGGCGGTGGTCTGGGAGCGCACCGCCGGTCAGGTGGTGCAGGTGGTCATCGCGGTGGCGCTGCTCGCCGCGTTCCCGTCACCGGTGCGCCGGTACCTGCCGTGGCTGGCGGCCGGCCTGGCCGTGGTGGCGCTGGCGCTGGCGCTGGCCGCCCGCGCGGTGCCCCGCTCCGGGGCGTCCCGCTGGGCGCGGGCGGCCCGGACCGTGGTCGCCGACGTGCGCTCCGGCGTGCTGGGCCGCCGGACCTGGGCCGGTGTGGTGATCGCCTCGACTGTGGTGTTCGCCGGCCACCTGGCCACGTTCGTGGTGGCCGCCCGCACCGCCGGGACGGACGCCCCGCTGTCCCGCCTGCTGCCGTTGACGCTGCTCGCCCTGCTGGCCATGGCGGTGCCGCTCAACGTGGGCGGGTTCGGCCCGCGCGAGGGGGTCGCCGCGTGGGCGTTCGCCTCGGCCGGGCTGACCGCCGCGCAGGGTGTGGCGACCGGCACGGTGTACGGCGCGCTGGTGCTGGTGGCCAGCCTGCCCGGCGCCGCGGTGCTGCTGGCACGGCGGATGCCCCGGCGGGAGCCCGGCAACTGTCGGTGATCCCGCCTACGGTGGGGGAGCGAGGTGTGCGTCGCCGGGTCCGCCCGGCGACCGGACGACAGGAGAACCATGGACGAAACCCTGCCCACCGCGACGGTCCGGACCCGCGTGACGGTCCCGCTACGGTTCCCCGACGGTTACGTGACGACCGCGCGCGTGCACACCTTCCACGGTCTCGTCGACGGGCGCGAGCACCTGGCGTTCGGGCTCGGTGAACACGTCGACGCCGACCCGCCGCTGGTCCGCCCGCACAGCGAGTGCCTCACCGGGGACGTGTTCGGCAGCCAGCGCTGCGACTGCGGGCCGCAGTTGCGCGAGGCGGTCGAGCGCATCGCCGAGGCCGGTGGCTACCTGCTCTACCTGCGGCAGGAGGGGCGGGGCATCGGCCTGTACGCCAAGCTCGACGCGTACGCGCTGCAGGACGACGGCCTCGACACGTACGAGGCGAACCTGGCGCTCGGGCGCGGCGCGGACGAGCGTGACTACACGGTGGCCGCGCAGATGCTCGGCGCGCTGGGCGTGGACCGGGTGGCCCTGCTCAGCAACAACCCGGACAAGGCGGCCCAGCTCGAACGGCTGGGCGTCACGGTGGCCGACCGGGTGTCCACCGGCGTGCACCTGTCGCCGGCGAACGCCGGTTACCTGGCGGCCAAGGTGACCCGCGCCGATCACGCCCTCGACCTGCCGTTCGTGCCGTGACCACCCGCCCGTACGTCCTGCTCAGCTGCGCGATGTCGATCGACGGCTACATCGACGACGCGACCACCGACCGGCTGCTGCTGTCGAACGACGACGACCTGGACCGGGTCGACGCGACCCGGGCCGGGTGCGACGCGATCCTGGTGGGCGCGGCGACAGTGCGCCGCGACGACCCCCGCCTGCTGGTGCGCAGCGAGCGGCGGCGCGCCGAGCGGGTGGCGCGCGGCCTGCCCCCGTCGCCGGTGAAGGTGACAGTCACCGGCAGCGGCGACCTCGACCCGGGGGCGCGCTTCTTCACCATGGGTGACGGGCTCAAGCTGGTGTACTGCCCGAGCGGAGTGGTGGACAAGGCCCGTGAGCAGGTCGGCGCCGTGTCCACGGTGGTCGACGCGGGCGATCCGGCCACCGCGGAGGCGGTGGTGGCCGACCTGGCCGGGCGCGGCGTGACGCGCCTGATGGTGGAGGGCGGCGGCTCGATGCACCGCCAGTTCCTCACCGCCGGCCTGGCCGACGAGCTGCACCTGGTGGTCGCCCCGTTCTTCGTGGGGGACCGTCGGGCGCCGCGCTTCGTCGGGGACGGCCGCTTCCCGTGGCACCCGGGGCGTCGGGCCCGGGTGGTCGAGGTACGCCAGATCGGCGACGTGGTGCTCACCCGCTACGCGTTGTCCGACCGCTGCCCGGCCTGACCCGTCGTCCCGCCCGGTCCACCCTTGTGCAAGCTCACGGTCGTGATTAGTTTGTTGACCATCCATACGAACTAATCCACTGCGCATCCCTTCCCGAAGGGGGACCGATGACCGCGCACCACCCCGACCCGGGCTCCTCCCGCCGTCGCTTCCTCGGCCTGGTCGGCCTCGGCGTGGCCGCCACCACCGCCGGCCCGCTGCTCGCCGGCTGCTCGGAGAAGCCGGCCGGCACCGGCGCCGCCCAGAACCTCGACGCCGTCTCCGGCCTGCTGCCCAACCACAAGGACCTGCCCGGCGGCATCAAGCCCGACATCGTCGGCACCCGGCCGGTGCCCGACGGCTACACCCGCTACCCGGCCAGCCTCGTCGACGCCGTCACCGACAAGCCCGGCACCAGCGGCAAGCAGGTCACCGCCATGACCCCCGCCTGGGGCCCGGCGCCGCCCGGCGTCGCGCAGAGCGCCTACCTCCAGGCGGTCAACGCCGAGCTGGGCACGCCCGTCAACTTCACCATCCAGGACGGCAACACGTACGCCGACAAGCTCAACGCGATGCTCGGCGCGCGCGACGTGCCGGACCTGCTGTGCGTACCGGGGTGGGAGGTGGAGAAGATCCCGCGCTTCGCCGAGGCCATCAAGGTGCTCTTCGAGGACCTGACCGACCACCTCAGCGGCGACGCCGCCGCCGCGTACCCGATGCTGGCGAGCTTCCCCACCGGGGCCTGGCGGCGCGCGGTCTGGAACGAGCGGCTCATGTCCGTGCCCAACCCCACCGACGGGCCGTTCCCGTGGGCGCTGTTCACCCGCAAGGACGTCCTCGACGCGCGCGGCCTGGCCGTGCCGGCGAACCTGGACGACCTGCTCGCCGTGGCCAAGCAGGTGACCGACCCGGCGCGCAAGGTGTGGGCGTTCAACGACGTCTTCGCCATGATCCAGATGTTCCACAAGGTGCCGGGTCACAAGGGCGGATGGCGGGTCAAGTCCGACGGCACCCCCGAGTTCAAGTACGAGACCCCGGAGTTCCGCCGCGCGCTGGAGGTGATGGCCAAGATCTACGCCGACGGCCTGGTCCACCCGGACATCGTGGCCAGCAGGGGCGCGGACGCGAAGCAGCTGTTCGCCAAGAACGGCGCGATCGTGTTCCTCCAGGACGGCGTCGGCTTCTGGCAGGGCGCCCAGGCCGAGCACCAGAAGACCAACCCCAAGCTGAACATCCAGCCGGTGCCGATCTTCTCCGCCACCGGCGGCGACCCGCTGGTCTGGGGCGACGACGAGCCGATTTCCTACACGTTCGTCAAGAAGGGCCTCGGCAAGGACCGGGTCCAGGAGCTGCTGCGGATCATCAACTGGTGCTCCGCGCCGCTGGGCAGCCAGGAGGCGCAGCTGCGGGACTTCGGCGTCGCGGGCAAGCACCACAACCCGTCGCCGAACGGGCCGGTCAAGACCGACCTGGCGTTCAAGGAGATCGCCAACCAGTACTTCTTCATCAGCGGCCGCAACCCCACCATCGGGCCGTTCCCGGACACCCCGCGCTTCGTGCCGGACGTGCTCGCGTACTCCAACGAGATGGTCAAGCACATGGAGCCCAACCCGTGGGCCGGGGTGAAGCTGGAGATGCCCGCCGCGTACAAGGCCAACCAGGTGCCCACCGAGGACAAGTTCACCGACGTGCTGCGCGGCCGCCGACCGCTGAGCGACGTGGACGCCATCGTCAAGGAGTGGAAGGCCGCCGGCGGCGAAGAGGCCCGGAAGCTGCTCGCCGACGCGCTGCCCAAGGCGGGCCGATGAGCGAGCCGGCCGTCCTGGCCGGGCCCGAGCGGGCCCGGCCGGACGCCCCGGCCTCGCCCGGCCGACCGCCCGGCCGACCTCCCCGCCGCCGCCGGGTGCCGCTGCGCACCCGGCTGCGGCGGGACTGGCAGCTGCTCGCCATGGTGGCGCCCGGCTTCGGAATCCTGCTGGTCTTCAGCTACCTGCCGATCGCCGGCAACGTCATCGCGTTCCAGGACTACAACCCCTACCTGGGCGACAACCCGTGGCAGGCGTTCGCGCACAGCGACTGGATCGGCTTCGGCCAGTTCCAGCTGCTGTTCTCCGACCCGGCGTTCTGGGACGCGTTCCGCAACACGCTGGCGATCACCGCGTTCCAGCTCGTCTTCTTCTTCCCGCTGCCGATCCTGCTGGCCATCGCGCTGCACAACCTGCTGTCCAGCCGGCTGCGCGGGCTCATCCAGACCATCGTCTACCTGCCGCACTTCTTCAGCTGGGTGCTGGTGGTCACGTTCTTCGTGGCGATGCTCGGCGGCGCGGGGCTGCTCGCCCAGACCATGCGCGACGCCGGGATGCAGCCGTGGAACGTGATGACCAACCCGGACACGTTCATCGTGCTGGTCACCGTCGAGGCGGTGTGGAAGGACGTCGGCTGGGGCACCATCGTCTTCCTGGCCGCGCTGTCCACCATCGACCAGAACCTCTACGAGGCCGCCGCCGCCGACGGCGCCGGCCGGTGGCGGCGGCTGTGGCACATCACGCTGCCCGGTCTGCGACCGGTGATCGTGCTGCTGCTCATCCTGCGCCTGGGCGACGCGCTCTCAGTCGGCTTCGAGCAGTTCCTGCTGCAACGCGACGCCGTCGGCCGGCAGGCCGCCGAGGTGCTCGACACCTTCGTCTACCACTTCTCCATCGCCACCGGGAACTACGGGTACGGCGCCGCGGCCGGACTGTTCAAGGCCGTCATCGGGCTGGTGCTGATCCTGGCCGCCAACCGGGTGGCGCACATGCTCGGCGAACGAGGGATCTACTCCAAGTCATGACCACGCTGATCCGCCGGGTCGCCGGCGACCGATCCCGCCGGCCGGTGTGGCAGGAACCGCCCACCCCGGTCGGGCAGGGCCTCAAGGCCGTCGTGCTCACAGTGCTCGTGGCGGGCGTGCTGTTCCCGCTCTGGGTGATCCTGGTGACCAGCCTGTCCTCGCGGGAGACCATCGCGCGGGCCGGCGGCCTGGTGGTCGTGCCCCGGGGCATCGACACGTCCGCGTACGAGACGATCTTCGCCGGGGGTGCTGTCACCCGGGCCCTCTGGATCAGCACGCTCGTCACGGTGATCGGCACCGCCATCGCGCTGACGGTCACCGTGCTCGCCGCGTACGGGCTGTCCCGGCCGGGCTCGCTGGGGCACCGCTGGCTGCTGGCGTACTTCCTGATCCCGTTCCTGGTCTACCCGCCGCTGGTGCCCCGCTACCTGGTGGTCACCGGGCTCGGCCTGAAGGACACCATCTGGGCGCTGGTCCTGCCACCGGCGATCAGCGTGTTCAACCTGGTCGTGGTGCGCGGGTTCTTCCAGGGCATCCCGTCGGAGCTGCTGGACAGCGCCCGCATCGACGGCGCGAGCGACTTCCGTACGCTCGCGCGCATCGTGCTGCCGCTGTCCCGCGCGGTCATCGCCGTGGTCGGCCTGTTCTACGCGGTCAGCTACTGGAACGTCTGGTTCGACGCGCTGCTGTTCATCGACCGCAACGACATGTACCCGATCCAGCGGGTGCTGCAGAGCTACCTGCTGGCCGGGCAGGCCCCGCACACCTCCGGCGGCAGCAGCGGGGTGACCATGCCGCCGACCGAGGCGGTCAAGATGGCGGTCGTGGTGCTGACCGTCGCGCCGATCGTCGCCGTCTACCCGTTCATCCAGCGGCACTTCGTCAAGGGCGTGCTGATCGGCGCGGTGAAGGGCTGAGGCGGCCGGTCACAGAACCTGGGACAGGAAGCGTCGCAGCCGCGGGTGCTCCGGCGCCTCGAACACCGCCTCCGGCGGGCCGGACTCCAGCACCACGCCCGCGTCCATGAACGCCACCGTGTCGGCGACGCTGCGCGCGAACCCCATCTCGTGCGTCACCACGACCATCGTCATGCCGGCCGCGGCCAGGTCCGCCATCACCGCGAGCACGCCCTTGACCAGCTCCGGGTCCAGCGCGCTGGTCGCCTCGTCGAAGAGCATCACCTGCGGGCGCAGCGCCAGCGCCCGCGCGATCGCGACGCGCTGCTGCTGCCCGCCGGAGAGCTGCGCCGGCCGCGCGTCGGCCTTGCCGGCCAGGCCGACCAGGTCGAGCTGGGCGCGGGCGAGCGCCACCGCCTCGTCCTCGTCGAGCTTCTTCAGCTTGCGCAGCGCCAGCGTGATGTTGCGCAGCACGCTCAGGTGCGGGAAGAGGTTGAACTGCTGGAACACCATGCCGATGCGCTGGCGCAGCGCGTCCGGGTCGTCGCGCAGCACGCTGCGGCCGTCCAGCAGCACGTCGCCCCGGTCCGGCTCGATCAGCCGGTTGATGGTGCGCAGCAGCGTGGACTTGCCGGAGCCGGACGGGCCGATCACGCAGGCGGCGCCGCCGCGCGCCACGTCCAGGTCCGCGCCGCGCAGCACCCGGTGCGCGCCGAAGGCCAGGTGCACGTCGCGGACGGCCAGGCTGACCGAGGTGGTGGTGGTCATCGCGGGTCCTTTCCGGACGGGGTGAGGTCGACCGGCTCGGCATCCGGCTCCGGCTCGGGCGGCGCGGCCGGGCGGCCCTGCCGCAGCCGCCGGTCCAGCCAGTTCACCGCGTGGGTCAGCGGCACGGTCAGCAACAGGTAGAACAGCCCGGCCAGCAGCAGCGCGGACTGGTTGCCGGTGTTCGCGGCGTAGTCCTGCCCGATCCGGAACAGCTCCCGCTGGCTGGCCAGCAGGCCGAGGAAGTAGACCAGGCTGGAGTCCTTGATCAGCGAGATGAGCTGGTTGACCCAGGCGGGCAGCACCCGGCGCACGCCCTGCGGGATGATCACCAGGCGCATCGCCTCGCCCCAGGAGAAGCCGAGCGCCCGCGCGCCCTCCAACTGGGCGGCCTCCACGCTCAGGATGCCGGCCCGGAAGATCTCGCCGAGGTAGGCGGCGGCGATCAGGGACAGCGCCAGCACGCCCAGGGGATAGGGGTTCGGGCCCCAGACCTGCATGCCCAGCGGCGCCAGGCCGACGCCGATGAGCAGGATGGTCGCCGCGGCCGGCAGGCCGCGGAACACGTCGGTGTAGATCCGCGCCGGCCAGCGCAACCACCGGGTACGCGAGATGCCGGCGACGGCCAGCAGCATGCCCAGCACCGAGCCGAGCAGGGCGGCGGAGACCGCCAGGGTGAGCGTGTTCGGCAGCCCGACGGTCAGCATCTCCGGCAGCGCCTCGCGCATCGACTCCCAGTCGAAGAACGTCTCCCAGAGGGTGCTCAGTGGGTCCATGTCCGCTCCGTCCGCCCTGCTCGTGCTCGGTTACCGGCTCAGGAGGCGGCCGACGGCGCCGGCGCCGCCACCGACCCGCTGCCGGGCTTGAAGTCGGCCGGGATCGGCCGCCCCGGGTAGTACTCGGCCTGCAGGCGGCTCCACGTGCCGTCCGCGATCACCTCGTCGAGGCCCTTGTTCAGCGCCTCGCGCAGCTTGTCGTTGCCCTTCGCCACGGCGAACGCGGTCGGGGTGGGGCTGAGCTGCTTCGCCGCGACCTTGATCTTGCCGTTGCTGTCGGCGGCGGACTTGTCGCCGATCTCCGCCGGGGCGATCCAGGCGTCCGCGGTGCCGGCCTTGAGCTGGTTGATCGCGCTGTTGTAGTCGGGCACCCGCACCGGGTCGAGGTTCTGCTTGGTGGCGTAGTCGTCCTGCACGGTGCCCTGCACCACCACCACACGCTTGCCGGCGAGCTGGTCGAAGCCGGTGAGCGTGGATCCGGCCGGCACGTCCAGGCCGAAGTAGCCGAAGTCGTAGCCGTTGCCGAAGTCAACTGTCTTCTTGCGCGCCTCGGTGATCGTGATCGAGGAGCTGCCGACGTCGAACTTGCCGCTGTTGACCTGGGAGAGCAGGGCGGAGAAGTCGGTGCCGACGAACTCCACCTTCAGGTCGATCTTGGCAGCCACGGCCCGCAGCAGCTCGTTGTCGAAGCCGGTGAACTTCCCGTCCTTCAGGAAGACGTTCGGCGGCGCGTCGGTGAGCGTTCCGGCGCGGATCACGCCGGGCTGGAGCAGGCCGTACGGGTTGTCGGCCGCGTCGGTGTCGTCGCCGCCGCAGGCGGTGAGCACGGTGACGGCGAGCAGAGCCGCGGCGCCGACGGCGACGGCACGGGTCAGGACGGTACGGAAACGCACGATGTCTCTCCAGAGTGGATGGACGCGCGGAGGTGCGCGTCGGCGCCGGCCCGCCGGACGGACGGCCGGGCCGGAGAAGGATGGATCGGAAAGAGGGGGTGGCGCTCGCTCAGCGCGCGAGGCGACAAGCGTCGCTGCACACCCGCATCAGGTCGACGTGGCGGCGCTTGACCAGCGCGAAGCGGGCCGGGTACGCGGCGACGTCGCCGGAGGGGGTGGAGGGTGGTACGGACATCGGTCTCCCTGGTCTGGTGCTGACCTGGGTGCCAGGCCACGCTTGCACCGGCGGCTGCCGGTGCCTGGTCTTCACCCGGGGCACCCCACCGCGGAGGAGGGTTGCCGGCCAGCGAGCCGGGGCTTCGCGCTGGCGCTCATGACCTGCCCAGAAGGCTAGCAGCACCGCCAGGGCGGCCGTCCAGCGGTTATGACCACCCTCACGCGCGGCGCCTTACCGACGGGCCGGGACGACCGGCGCGTCCCGGCCGGTGCCGTGCCGCGACGGGCTGCGCTGCTCGTGGTAGTCCTGTTCCACGTTGACGGTCCAGACGTCGTGCTCCGCGCCGTGCGCGATGTTCTCCGCGGTCAGCATCGCGGTGAGCATCGAATGGTCGGCGTTGTTGTACCGGTGCATGCCGTTGCGCCCGACCGGGTGCACGTTCGGCACGTTCGCAGCAAGCCAGCCCCGGATGACGTCGACGTTGCGCTGGTACCGCTCGTCGTAGACCGGGTACGCCTTCGGCATCCGGACCACGTAACCGGTCTCCACGCAGCCGGGCTTGACCAGGCCCAGCCGCTCCAGCTCGGCGGTGGCGAACGCGACCAGTTCGGCGTCCGGCGTCCGCCACATCTCGTCGCCCTCGAACACGAAGTACTCCAGCCCCAGGCACGTCCGCCCGTCCTTGACCAGGTACGGCGACCAGGAGCCGAAGTTCTGGATCCGGCCCACCCGGGCCGCCGGGTCGTGCACGTAGATCCAGTTGTCCGGGAATGAGAACTCCTCCGGCACCACGAGCGCGACGGTCAGGAAGTCCCGGTACCGCAGGTCGTCGGCGGCGGCCCGCACCTCGGGCGGCGCCTCCGGCCGCATCGCCCGCACCAGCGCGGAGATCGGCATCGAGGAGATCACATGATCGGCCGGCTCGGTCCGCTCACCGTCCGCGTCGACGAGCGTCACCGCTGTCGCCCGCCGGGCCGCCGGGTCCCGCCGTACCTCGGTCACCCAGGCGCCGGTGCGTACCGTGCCGCCGCGTCGGGCGACCTCCTCGGCGCAGCGCTCCCACATCATCCCGGGGCCGTGCTTCGGGTACTGGAACTCCTCGATCAGGCTGGTCACGTCCGTGCGGTCGCGCCGGGGCAGCAGCGCGTTGCGCATCGCGGTGGCCAGCGACAGGTTCTTGATCCGCTGGGCCGCCCAGTCGGCCTGCAACTGGTCCGCCGGCATCCCCCAGACCTTCTCCGTGTACGTCTTGAAGAAGATCGAGTAGAGCCGCCAGCCGAACCGCGCCGACACCCACCCCTCGAAGTGCGACTGGTCCTTCGGCGGGCGCAGCCGGGCCCGGCCGTACGAGGCCAGACAGCGCGCCGCCTCCAGCAGGCCGAGGTTGCGCAGCGCGTTCCCGGCGCTGAGCGGATAGTCGAACAGCGCCCCGCGGTAGTAGATCCGGCTCATCCGCGGCCGGAGCAGGAAGTCCTCGTCCGGCAGGATCTCGTGCCAGAAGTCCTCGACCCGGGACACCTTGGTGAAGAAGCGGTGCCCGCCGATGTCGAAGCGCCAGCCCTCGCGCTCCACGGTCCGGCTGATCCCGCCGACCACGTCGTCGGCCTCGTAGACCCGGACCGGCTCGCCGTGCCGCAGCAGCTCGTACGCGGCGGTCAACCCGGCCGGCCCCGCCCCGATGATCACGGTTCCGTCGCCGTCACCCATGCCGTCCGCGCCCCCTGCCGCCAGCCTCCCGATGCGGCACCGCGCATACCCGTCCTGCCGCCGTCCTCACCTGCGCACCCACCCCGATGCGCCGCCCACCCACCCCGCCCCACTCCGCCCCGACCCGACCCGACCCGGCCCCGTCGATCATGAAGTTGACGGCGTTTGGTGTCTGATTTGTCGCCGCCAACCTCATGATCGACGCGGGCATGGGGGCGTGCCGGACAGGTGTGTGGGCGGGCCGGACGGGGCAGGCCGGAGGGGTGTGGGCCGGACGGGTGCCGGCGGGGACGGGTGTGGGCGGGGGCGGACGGGGAATGCGGGCCGGGTTTCCGGCCGGCACGTCGGCCAGGGGCCGACCGGTGGGAGCGCGATGACGGAGGAGCGGCGGGTCGATCCCGGTGGCGCGGCCGACCCCGAACGCGCGGCCGAATCCTTCCGCGCGGCCGAATCTGAACGCGCGGCCGGCCCTGCCGTCGGGGCGCGCTCCGGGCGTACCCGGTGGTGGTCGCGTGGAATCCGGGTCGTCCGCGGGGTGCCCGAGCCGTGGGGATTCGTGTTCGCCGTCTTCGTCGGCTCGAAGCTCGTGCTCAGCCTGCTCGGCGTGCTGGTGCTGGCCGCCTGGGACGGGGTGCCCGGCGCGCCGCCGGCCGGCGAGACCGGGATGCGGGAGCAGCAGGACGCGATCTCGTCGCACCGCTGGTTCTCGCTCTGGTTCGCCTGGGACTCGTTCCTCTACGAGCACCTGGCCCGGCTGCCACTGGACCGGCCGTGGCCGGACTTCGGCTTCCCGCTGCTCTATCCGTTCCTGGCCCGGCCGCTCGCGCCGCTGCTCGGCGGTCACACCGCCTGGGCTCTGCTGCTGGTCAGCAACGTGGCGCTGGTGGTGCAGCTCTACTTCGCGTACCGGCTGGGGGGCCGGCTGCTCGGCGGCGCCGCACCGGCCGACGGCCGGCGAGCGGTCCGGTACCTGCTGCTCCTGCCGACGGCGTTCCTGTTCCAGGCGGCGCTCACCGAGTCCCTGTTCGTCTGCCTGGCGCTGGCCACCTTCTGGTACGCCGAACGACGCCGCTGGCTGGTCGTCGGCGTGGTCGGCTACTTCCTGGCGATGAGCCGCTCCGTCGGCTTCCTCGTGGTGGCGCCGCTGGCGCTGGTGCTGCTCCGCCAGCACGGCTGGCGGGCCGGCCCGCGCGCGTGGCCGCGACTGCTGCGCGAGGGCTGGCCGCTGGTGCTGGTGCCGGCGGGCTGGCTGACGTTCATGGCGTTCTGCCGCTGGCAGAGCGGGGACTGGTTCGCCTACCAGCACGCGCAGGAGACCGGCTGGGCGATCCGGTTGCAGAACCCCGTCGCGACGGCGGTGTCCGCGCTGACCGGCGGCAACTCGGCCGACGCGCTGCGGGTGTGGATCGCGGTGGCGACGCTGGTGGTGGCGGTCGTCGGGCTGCGCCGCCGGGCCGACTGGCCGTACCTGGTCTACACGCTCGTCGTGGTGCTGGTGCCACTGTCGATGGGGCCGCCGGTGTACAAGAGCCTCCTGCGCTACCTGCTCGCCGCGTTCCCGGTCGCGTTCGTGCTGGCCCGCTGGGCTCGCCGGCCCGGCCTCGACGGCTGGCTCACCGCCGCGCTGGCGCTGCTGCAGGGCGCGTTGTTCGCGGTCTGGCTCACCTACTGGACCCACCTGATCATCTGACGGCCGCCCCGGCCCGCCGCCCCGTCGTCCGGCGCTCCGCTCGGGCGGACCGCAGAATGGGCTGATGACCGATCGGCGGGTGACCCTGGACGACCTCGGCGCCTGGTTGATCAAGGGCAACGCGGACGCGGTGGACCTTACGGCCCGCTTCGCCGCCGACCCGCGCGTCACCGGCTGGTGCGTCCGCCCCGGCTACCGGGTACGCCTGATGCGCGCCGGCCAGCCGGTGGTGTTCTGGGCCAGCGGCAGCCGGGGCCGGACGCCGTACGGCGTCTGGGGCGTCGGGCGGATCGCCGCCCCGCCGCAGCCCGGCGCGCCGGGCGAGCCGTGGACCGCGCCGCTGGACCTGACGATCCTGGACGAGCCACTGCGGGTACGCCGCGAGGTGCTGCGCGCCGACCCGCGGCTGGCCGGGGCCGAGGTGCTCCGGCAGCCGCAGGCGGCGAATCCCTCGTACCTGACCGTGGCGCAGTTCGACGCGCTGTGCGCCTACCTGCCCGGCGACGGGGGCGGCTGACTCAGGCGGCCAGGGCGGCGGCGAGCCGCCGGGCCTCGGCGACCAGCCGGCTGCTGCCGCCCCGGGCCACCACGTCGGCCAGCCCTGGTACCTCGATCCGGACGCCCGTCGCGGTCGCCGCCTCCGCCGCCAGCGCGAGCAGGTCCGGCGTGCCCCGCGGTGGCGTCGGCCCGGCCAGCAGCGGCGGCAACGCCGCGGCGAGCAGCCGCCAGACGCTCAGCCGGGCGCCCGCCGCCAGCGCGTCCCGCAGCGGCGTGACGGCCCGGGTGAGGATCACCTGCCCCTGCGCCCCCATCTCGCCCAGATGCCCGCCCACCGCCGGCGCGTTCAGGTCACCGGCGGCGGCCAGGATCAGCAGCGCGTCGAGCGCGGCCACCCGGTCCGCCTCGTGCCGGGCGCACAGCCCGTACGCCACGGCCAGGTCCAGCGCCGGACCGCCCGCGCCTGTGCACTCGGCGAGCGTCAGCAGGACCGGCCCACGCCCGGCGAAGTCCTCCTGGGCGGCCATGGCCAGCTCGGGAAGGACCTGGGCGGCGACCACGCCCCGGTGGCCGGGCAGGACGGCCGGCCACAGGTGCCCGGCGTCGAAGATCCGGCGGCCGATCGCCGCCGGCCGCACAGTGAGCAGGCCGAACCGGTCGTCCACGTCGGCCGGTGGGGTGAGCGCGACGAGCCGCCGTCGTTCCGGCAACTGGTCGTAGCTCCAGTCGTAGCGGCCGGACCGGTCCCGCCGGCCCACCGTCACCACCTCCTGCACCGGCGCCGGCACGCCACCGCCGCGCAGCCAGGCCGCCAGCTCGACGCCGCCCGGCGTGCCGAGCGCCTCGGCGCGGGCCGCAAGCGGCTCGTCGACCCCGGCCGGCAGGCGCAACAACGCCTGCGTGTAGTCCCACCTCCAGTACGGACGGTCGCCGAGCGCCGCCAGCCGCTCGTAGAGCACCTGCGGTTCGACCGCCCCGGTGGCCGAGGTGGGCGCGGACAACAGCCCTGGATCGTCACGGCCGTCCAGGCGCTGCCCGGCCTCGGCCAGCCGGAGGCGGTATAGCCACATCGGCGCGGGGCGGCCGGAGGCCACCGCGGCAGGCCCGCCACCGGCCGTAGCCAGCGTCGAGGCCCAGCCGTCGCGGCGCCGGGTGGCGTCCCCGATACGCGCGACGAACAGCAGCAGCCGGTCGATCTCGAACGAGGGGTCGGACCGGGCCCAGATGTGCTCGTACTCGGCCACCTGCTCCCGGCGCAGCACCGGCGCCAGCGCGACCTCGAGACGGTCGCGGTCACGGGTGCCCAGCCGCAGCAGCCCGTCCATGACCCGTTCCAGCACCGAGGCCGGCCACAGTCCGCGCAGTGTCGCCGCCACCTCCTCCACCAGCTCGTCCACGTCGGCGATCGGCGGTGGCGCGGCCGGCGCCGGCAGCGGCGGCGGCAGGTCGTCACGAGGCTCGGCCACGGTGGCGACCGCCACCGGCCGGTGACCGTGCCGCTGCGCCAGCGTCAGCGCGCGCTCGCGCAGTCCGGCGTCCGGGTGACCGGCCGCCACGGCGAGCACCGCGCCGACCTCCGTGGCCTGATCCGGGTGCTGCCGGGCCAGCCGGTCGAGCCAGGTCAACTGTGCCCGGACCAGCGCCTTCTCCGGCCGGGCCAGCACCGTCCGGGCGGTTTCCCACAGCGCCTCCGGCTCGGCGGCGTCACCGGCCTCCCGCAGCGTCCGCTGGGCGGCGCGGGCCACCGGCCCCGGCCCGTCGGCGAGCAGCCGCAGATAGGCGCTCGACCGCACCGCCACCTCGTCGGGGGTCGGCGCCAGCAGGTCGTGCAGCGCCAGGAACGGGCGCAGCGCGCCGGGCCGGTCGCCGCGCAGCAGCCGGCCGAGCACGCCGTTGAGCAGGGCAGCGCGGTCGAGCCGGCCCTCCGCCGCCAGCGCCGCCAGCGCACGGGGCAGGGCATCCGCGTCCGTGCCCGCGCCGTCGCCGCGGGCCAGTTCGGTGCCCACGCCGTCCACCTCGAACAGGCGCGGCAGCAGCGCGTCCAGGAACGGGTCCGCGCGCAGCCGGTCCACAGTGGGTGGGCGCGTCCCGCGTGGGGCCGGGGAGCCCTGTGCGGCCGCCCACCCGCGCACGAAGTCGTCCCCGGTCGGCGGCGGCGCCTTCTCCGCCAGCAGGAGACCGGCGACGAACCGCCAGCCCGCGAGCATCCGGTCCCGGGGCAGCCGGTCGGCCAGCTTGTACGCCACGTCCGCCAGCCAGGTCACCCCGCGTTCCCGGGCCACGTCGACCACCGGCGCGGCGTCGACGCCGCTCAGCCAGACCGAGCGGCGGCCGAGCAGCGCGGCCACCTTCGTCGGCGTGCTCAGCGTCCCCACCGCTGCGACCGCCAGCGTCGCCGCCTCGCCCTGCCACCACCAGGCGTCCCGCCTGCGGCGCACGTCGGCGACCAGTTCGTCGCCGAGCGCCCGCCGGGCCGGCTCGTCCAACCCGGCCAGGGCGGAGCGGACCTCGGACATCCTGCCGCGCACCACCGCCTCGACGAACCCGGTCACGACAGCACCTCCACCGGCGCCGCGACCATCGACACGGCCAGCGCGTGCCGGCACGGCCCCCGCTGCCCGCGGTGCCGCGCCCACCAGCGACAGGTGCAGGAGTATGCGCCGTCCGGGTGGCGGCGCACCCGGTAGACCTCGGCGTCGGTGCGTACCGTCGCGTCCTCGCCGTCGCGCTCGACCGCGCCGCGCTCGACCAGCGCCCGCGCGCCGAGCAGCCGCGGGTTGTCCCGCTCCGCGCGGCCCGCGTCGTAGGGCATCACCCGGTGGAAGTACGCCCCGTCCGCCACGTCGTACCCGACCCGCCCGGCGGTGCCCAGCTGGGCGAGCGCGGCACGCACCCGCCCGTCGGGCAGCGCGGCGGCGTCGGCCAGCGCGGCCACGTCGATCGTCGGATCCCAGTTGAGCAGCGCGCCCACCAGTTCCGCGTCGTCGACCACGTCGTCACCGGCGAGCGCCGCCAGCGCCGCGCCCTCGCCGGAGAACCCCCGGTACGGCTCGGGGGACAGCGTCAGCGACACCCGCAGCGCCCCGGTGTCCAGCTCCCACGTGCTCGGCACGGCCGGCGATCCGGCGCGCACCGCCGGGCCGTACACCCGCAGCGTGCGGGCGTGGCGCAGCACGCCGCGCAGCGCCGCCAGCCGGCCCGCGCCGGCCAGGCAGACCGCGCCCGGCGCCGGCCGGGAGGTCAGCCGCAGCGTACGCCCGGCGGGCACCGCCCACAGCACGCTGCGGTCCGTCGCGGCGGGCAGCCGGCGCAGGAACGCCGCCGCCTCCGCCGCCGGGATCTCGGCGCGCGGCTCGAAGCCGGCGGTGAGCACGTGCACCTCGGCGAAGCCGCGCAGCCAGCGTCCGGGCAGCGGCACCTTCCGCTCGACCACCGAGCCGTCCATGGTGGAGACGGTCAGGTCGTCCGGGCCGACCGCCACGTGCAGCGGCTCGATGCCGCCCACCCGGGCCAGCGCCTCCCGCAGCGGCGGGTTCACGTCCACGTTCGTGGTGCCGTGGCCGCTGATCTCGCCGTCCAGCCCGGCCGGCAGGACGTCCATCCGGGCGTACACCCCGCAGCAGCCGGAGAACGACTCGAACCGCAGGCGGCCCCGGCTGCCGGTGACCACCGGGTCCAGGCTGGCCGGGTTGACCGGCTGGTGGTAGCGGGTGCGGGCCACCTCGGCGACGGCGAGCAGCCCGGCCGCCGCGACGGCCGGGGCGGTGAGGAACCCGGCGAAGAAGCGCGGGTTGGCCGCCGGGCCGCCGCAGGTCTGCAGATCGAGACCGGCGGCGCGCAGCGCGGACGGCTGAAGGTATCGGTACGTCTGGACGGCGTTCACGGCGCAGACCGTAGAGGGACCGACCGACAAAAGCGCGACGGTCCTGCTAGCTTCCTCGGATGTTCGCCCACGCCCTCACCGACGACGCGGAGCTGCGTCCACTGTCGCCCTGGCACGCCGACGAGTTCCTGGCCAACCTCGACCGCTGCCGCGAGCACATCTCGCCGTGGGTCGGCGCGTCCTTCGTCGCCACCGACGCCGAGTCGGCCCGCAAGGTCCTCCAGGCGTACGCCGACCGGTGGGCCCGCGACGACGGCGGCCTCTGGGGCATCTGGCAGCGCGGCACGCTCGTCGGCGGCGTGCTGTTCGTGTCGCTGAGCACCGCGCGCGGGGTGTGCGAGGCGGGCTGCTGGCTGGAACCGGGCGCCGAGGGGCAGGGCCTGGTCACCCGTGCCGCGCGCGTGATCATCGACTGGGCGGTGCGGGAGCGCGGCATCCACCGGGTCGAGTGGATCACGAAGGCCGGCAACGACCGCAGCATCGCCGTCGCCAAGCGGCTCGGTATGAGCCGCGACGGCGTCCTGCGCGGGGCCGCCGCGACGCCGGAGGGCCGCGCCGACATGGAGGTCTGGTCGGTGCTGGCGCCGGAGTGGACGACCTGACCGCCGAAACTGTCGTACCCGGACGTGAACATGTGTCCATGGCTGTCCCCGCACTGGCCGACCGGTCCCCGCAGCCGCGCGCCCTGCCGCTGCGCGAGGTCCGCACCCGGCTCACCCAGCTCGTCTCCCTGGCCGAGCTGACCGACACCGTCACCCTCGTCACCCGCGACGGCGATTCCCGCCCGATCGCCGCGATCGTGCCCGCCCCGGCCGCCCGCACCGGGGCCCAGGCGCGCGCCGACGCCGAACGCGTCGCAGCGATCAGCGCCGGCTGGGCCCGCCGCCTAGAGGAGCTGCACCAGCAGTCCGGCCGGCGGCACGCCGCCGAGTTGCGGGCGCTGGCCGACGCGCTGGCCGAGGCGTGGGCCGAACTCGACCGCCGCGCCCCGGCCGGCGACCCGGCGCTGATCCGGCTGCGCGCGGCGCACGCCGACCTGCTGCGCCGCTGACCCGTGGCGTCCCGGCCGGTCGCGCGCGGGACGCCACGGGTACGCGGTCAGCTCCGGCCGCGCTCGGCCCGGTAGCGGCGGATCAGCTCGGCGGTCGAGGTGTCCACGTCGGCCAGGTCCGGGTCCGGCCCGGTCAGCTTCGGCGCGAGCTGGTTGGCCATCACCTTGCCCAGCTCCACACCCCACTGGTCGAAGGCGTTGATGTCCCAGACCGCGGCCTCGGTGAACGTGATGTGCTCGTAGAGCGCGATCAGCTGGCCCAGCGTCGACGGGGTGAGCTTCGGCGCCAGGATCGACGTGGTCGGGTGGTTGCCGGCCATCACCCGGTGCGCCACCACCTCGGGCGCGGTGCCCTCGGCCTCCACCTGCTCCCGGGTCCGCCCGAACGCCAGCGCGGCGGTCTGGGCGAAGAAGTTCGACATGAACAGGTCGTGCATGTCGCCCAGGTCGTGGTTGGGCCGGCTGAACGCGATGAAGTCCGCCGGGATCAGCCGGGTGCCCTGGTGGATGAGCTGGTAGAAGGCGTGCTGGCCGTTGGTGCCCGGCTCACCCCAGAAGATCTCCCCGGTCGGGTACGTCACCGGCGAGCCGTCGACGCGTACCGACTTGCCGTTGCTCTCCATGGTGAGCTGCTGCAGGTAGGCGGGGAAGCGGTGCAGGTACTGCGAGTAGGGCAGCACCGCGTGGGTCTCCGCGCCGAGGAAGTCGGTGTACCAGACGTTGAGCAGGCCGAGCAGCGCCGGCACGTTGCGTTCCACCGGAGCGGACCGGAAGTGCTCGTCGACCGCGTGGTAGCCGGCCAGCATCTCGCGGAACCGGTCCGGCCCGATCGCGAGCATCACCGACAGGCCGACCGCCGACGGCAGCGAGTAGCGTCCGCCCACCCAGTCCCAGAAGCCGAACATGTTCTCCGGGTCGATGCCGAAGTCCCGGACCCGCTGCTCGTTGGTGCTGACCGCGACGAAGTGGCGGGCCACCGCGTCGTCGTCCGCGTCCAGCCCGGCGAGCAGCCAGCGCCGCGCCTGGTCGGCGTTGGCGAGCGTCTCCTGGGTGGAGAACGTCTTGGAGACCACCACGAACAGCGTGCTCGCCGGGTCCAGGTCGGCGGTCTTGTCGTGGATGTCGGTCGGGTCGATGTTCGACACGAACCGGCAGCTGATGCCCGCGTCCCGGTACGCCTTCAGCGCCTCGTACGCCATCACCGGCCCCAGGTCGGAGCCGCCGATGCCGATGTTCACCACAGTGGTGATCCGCTCGCCGGTGTGGCCGCGCCACGATCCGGAGCGCACCCGCTGCGCGAACGCCGACATGCGGTCCAGCACGGCGTGCACGTCGGCGACCACGTCCTGGCCGTCCACGGTGAGTGAGGCGTCCGCGGGCAGGCGCAGCGCGGTGTGCAGCACGGCCCGGTCCTCGGTCACGTTGATGTGCCGCCCGGCGAACATGGCCGCGATCCGGTCGGCCAGCCCGATCCGCTCGGCGAGCGCGCCGAGCAGCGCGACGGTCTCGTCGGTGATCAGGTTCTTGCTGTAGTCCACGTGCAGGTCGGCGACCTCACCGGTGAGCCGCTCACCCCGCTGCCCGTCGGCGGCGAACAGGTCGCGCAGGTGCGTGCCGCGCATCGCCTCGGCGTGCTTGCGCAGCGCCTGCCATTCGTCGGTGGTGGTGACGTCCACAGCCATCGGGTCGATCTTCTCCTTCACGACGGGCGGTCGGCCGGCCTGCGCCGGCGAACCCCACAAGCCTGCCACCCGGACCGGTCGCGCGCGACGCGACCCGGCGGCGACCACCGTGCGGGCGGTCTTTCGCCCGCCGCCCGGTGGACACGCGGTTGGGACGCCTGTACGACACGCCGAACACGGGGAGACATCTGTCGATTGCGGAACGTAAGCTCCGGAGTCGTCGGCGTACCGGAGGAGACGCGTATGGCAGCGGTTTTCGGTCCTCGGCGCCCCTCGGACGAGCACCCGCCGGACGAGCCCGCCCCGGCCGGGAGCGCGGCGGGCGACGAGACGTCGCTGCCGGAGCTGGCGGACGGGCACTGGATGAACCGCGCCACCGAGTTCGCCCACACCAGCTTCTGGTCGGTGGCGCGCCGGCTGCCCGCCCTCGTCCGCGAGGCCATCGGCCTGGCCTGGGCGACCAGCCGCCGAGACACGCTCGCCTCGATCGGGCTCAACGTGGTCGCCGGCCTGCTCACCACCTTCGGCCTGCTCGCCACCACCGGCGTGCTCCGGCAACTCTTCGCCGACGGGCCCACACCGGACCGGATCCGGGCGGCCCTGCCCGCGCTCCTGCTCGCGGCCGCCGCCGTGACGGCCCGGGGAGCGCTGACTGTCGCCGCCGGCTGGGCGCAGGCGCGGCTCATCCCGCAGATCAACTACCAGGTGGAACTCCGGCTGTTCGAGGCGACCACCGCTGTGGAACTCGCCGCGTTCGACGACGCCGGCTTCGCCGAGGAGATGGATCGTGCCCGGGATCGGGGCATGGCCGAGGCCGCGTCGATCGTGGACCACACCGTGAACCTGGTGACCGGGGTCGTGGGTGTGCTGGCCACCGCCGCCGCGGTCACCGTCATCCAGCCCGTCCTGCTGCCGTGCCTGCTGCTCGCCGCGGTGCCCGAGGCGGTCACCGCGGTCAAACTGGCGCGGCGGCAGTACCTGGCGCTGCTGGCCTGGATCACCCGTCGCCGCCGGATGTACCTGCTGGCCCGTTTGATGGCCGATCGGCACACCGCCGCCGAGATCCGTGCCTACCAGATGCGGGACTTCCTGCTGGCCGAGTACCACCGGATGATGACCGTCGAGACCCAGGCCCAGCTCCGGCTGGCCCGTTCGCAGACCGTCACCCGAGGACTCGGCCTGTCGGTGACCGGCGTGGCCGCGTTCGCGGTCTACGCTGTACTGGGCGGGCTGCTGATGGGCGGCGTGGTCGCGCTGGCGGCGGCGGCCACCGCGCTGCTCGCGCTCCAGGCCGCGCGGACGAGCCTGCGCACCGCGATCTTCGCCACCAATTCGCTCTACGAGGACGCGCTCTACTACCAGGACTACCGCGACTTCCTCGACCGGGCCACCCGGCGGATCCCGGCCGGCGGGCACCTGCCCGTCGACGGGTTCACGCGCATCGACGTCGAGCGGGTCAGCCTGCGCTACCCGGACACCGACACGGCGGCGGTCGACGAGGTAAGCCTCACGTTCCGGCGCGGTGAGGTGATCGCGCTGGTGGGGGAGAACGGCTCCGGCAAGACCACGCTCGCCAAGCTGATCGCCGGCCTCTACCGGCCCACCGGCGGCACGATCCGCTGGGATGGCGTGGACACCGCCGAACTGGACCCACGGCAGACCGCCGCCCAGGTCGCGGTGATGAGCCAGGACTGGTGGAGGTTCCCGTTCACCGCCCGGCAGAACATCCGCGTCGGCCGCCACGACCGCGCCGACGGGCCCGGCCCCAGCGTGGAGACCGCCGCCCGCGACGCCGCCGCGCACGACATGATCAGCGAGCTGCCGTTCGGGTACGACACGCTGCTGGACCGGCAGTTCAAGGACGGCCAGGACCTGTCCGGCGGGCAGTGGCAGCGGCTGGTGGCCGCACGAGGCCTCTACCGCGACGCCCGGCTGCTGATCTGCGACGAGCCGTCCGCAGCGCTGGACGCGCGTGCCGAGCACGCCCTCTTCCAGCATCTGCGGCGGCACCCGGACCGGGCCGTCGTGCTGATCACCCACCGGCTGGCGAACGTGCGGCACGCCGACCGGATCTTCGTGATGGACCACGGCCGGCTCGTGCAGTCCGGCAACCACGACACGTTGATGGCCCAGGGCGGGCTCTACCGCGAGCTGTTCGAGTTGCAGGCGGCCGGCTACCTCGCCGGCAGCGCGGAACCCGCCGCCGACGGTTGACCTCCAGCGCACTCGAACTCCTACCGTGACCGGACCGCGCGCCATCCGGCCGGCGCGGTGCGAACCAGGGAGCTCACATGCGCTATCGCGTCCTCGGCGGCACCGGCATCGAGGTCAGCGTCCACTGCCTCGGCACCATGATGTTCGGCGCGGTCGGCAACCCCGACCACGACGACTGCGCCCGGATCGTCCACGCGGCACTCGACCGCGGCGTCAACTTCGTGGACACCGCCGACATGTACTCGGCCGGCGAGTCCGAGGAGATCGTCGGCAAGGCCCTGCGTGGCCGCCGCGACGACGTGGTGCTCGCCACGAAGGTCCACTTCCCGATGGGGGAGGGGCCCAACCGGGGCGGCAACTCGCGCCGCTGGATCGTCCGTGCGGTCGAGGACAGCCTGCGCCGGCTGGGCACCGACTGGATCGACCTCTACCAGGTGCACCGCCCCGACCACACCACGGACGTCGAGGAGACGCTCGGCGCGCTCACCGACCTGGTCCGGGCCGGGAAGATCCGCGCCTTCGGCTGCTCGACCTTCCCGGCCGAGGAGATCGTGGAGGCGCACCACGTCGCCGAGCGGCGTGCGCTGGGCCGATTCCGCACCGAGCAGCCGCCGTACTCGATCCTGGCGCGCGGCGTCGAGACGTCGGTGCTGCCGGTGTGCCGCCGCTACCGGATGGGCGTGCTGGTGTGGAGCCCGCTGGCCTCCGGGTTCCTGTCCGGCCGCTACCGGCAGGGGCGGCCCGTCGACCTCGGCGCCGGCCGTCCGGCGCTCACCCCGGCCCGGTTCGACCCGGCGCTGCCGGGCAACGCCGCCAAGTACGCCGCCGTCGAGGAACTGGTCGCGCTCGCCGACGAGGTTGGCTGCACGCTGCCGCAGCTCGCCGTGGCGTTCACCGCCGTGCATCCGGCGGTCACGTCGACCATCATCGGGCCGCGCACGATGGACCAGCTGGACGCGCTGCTCGCCGGGGCGGAGCTGACGCTCGACGACGCGGTGCTGGACCGTATCGACGAGATCGTCCCGCCGGGCACGAACCTCTACCAGCCCGACGGCGCCTGGTCCCCGCCCACGCTGACCGACCCGTCCCACCGCCGCCGCCCCCTCCCAGCCCGAGCCGCTGCCTGACCCGTCCCGCCCACCCGCCCTTTCCCCGTCCCTCCTTCCTCGCCGCCCTCGGCTCCCCGCCCGTCGATCATGAAGTTCCGGCCCCGGCAAACAGCGCGATCCGGACACCCGAGGGGCGGAAACCGCAAGATCGGCGGCGCGGGGGCAAGGCGGGGAGGGCAGGTGGGGAACTGCGTCGACAGGGGGCGAGGGCGGCTCCACACTGGACGGGTGGAACATCGCGATCTTGTTCGGGTGAGCAAGCGGCTGTCGCTGGCGTTGCGGCACCGGCCCGACGCGTACGGCCTGCGGCTCGACCGGGCGGGCTGGGTGCCGGTCGCGGACGTGCTCGCCGGGCTGGGGATCAGCCGCGCCCACCTGGACGCCGTGGTCGCGGGCAACGACAAGCAGCGCTTCGCGGTGGAGACCGGCCCGGACGGGGCCGACCGGATCCGCGCCAACCAGGGGCACTCCGTTCCGGTCGACCTCGGCCTCACCCCGGCCGCGCCGCCGCCCCGGCTGTTCCACGGCACCGGCGAGGCCGTGCTGGACGCGATCCGGGCGCAGGGGCTGCGCCGGGGCGGGCGTCACCACGTACACCTGTCACCTGATGTGGCGACGGCCCGGCGCGTCGGCGCGCGCCGGGGCGGCGCGGTGGTGGTGCTGACCGTGGACGCGGCGGCGATGGCCGAGGCCGGGTACCTGTTCTACCGCTCGGCCAACGGAGTGTGGCTCACCGACACCGTGCCGCCGCCCTACCTCGGCACCACCTGAGCGGGCGTCAGCGGACGGTGACCGGGTGGGCCACCACGGCGTCGAACAGGTACGCGAGGTCGTTCACGGCGGCCCGGTCGGGCTGGACGACGCCGGTGCAGTCGGTGGCCCGGGCACGCAGCGTGTGCCGGCCCGTGGCCGGCGGGCGCCAGCGGACGGTCCAGCGCTGCCAGGCGCCGCCCCGGTCCGCGGTGACCAGGTCGGCCGGGCGCCACCCGTCGCCGGTGTCCACCTCGACGTGCGCGATCGGGCCGTTGCCGGACCAGGAGCGGCCGGTCAGCAGCACCTCCTCACCGGCCGGCAGCCGGGCGTCCCAGGGCAGCTCGAACGCGCTGCGCACCGGCTGGGCGGTGAGCGCGGTGCCGCCGGCGGGGTGGCCGGGGCCGAACATGCGGTAGAACTGCGTGTTCCACGGCGAGAACAGCGGGGTGGTGGAGACCTCGATCGCGCCCACCCACTTGATCGAGGCGATGCCGACCCAGCCGGGCACCACGACCCGCACCGGGAAACCGTGGTCGGCTGGGAGCGGCTCGCCGTTCATCTCGTACGCCAGCAGCACGTCGTCGAGCGCCTTCGCGACCGGCATCGGACGGCGTACCCGGCCGAGGTTGACCCCGCCGGAGACGTAGTCCGGGTCGAGGCCCTCGGGCATCACGTCGACCGCCTCGTCGCGCAGCCCGGCCAGGCGCAGCACCGTGCCGAGCCGCACGCCGCGCCAGCGGGCCACGCCGACGCTGCCCAGCCCCCACGCCACGCCCGGGGCGGGGTCGCCCTGCTGCTCGGCGAAGTAGCGCCGCCCGTTGCCGGCGCACTCCAGCAGTGCCGCGTGCTCCTCGGCGGGCAGCCGGCGCAGCTCGTCGAGGTCGAACTCGACCGCGTCGTCCCGGGTCGGCGCGCCGCGCAGCCCGTCGCCGAACAGGCGCAGCCGCCAGGTGGCCGCGTCCAGGTGCGGCGTGACCGTGTGGTTGCGGACGAAGAAGCGGTCGATCGGGACCACGTACCCCTGACCGGCCATCGACGGCCAGCGCATCTCGGCGTTGGTGTCCAGCGGGCGCAGCAGCTCCGCCGGCAGCGGCTTGACGATCGGCGCGCCGGGGTCGACGCCGACCGGCGCGGACGTCACCGCTACCGGCTCGCGCTCCGCGGCGGCGGCGGTCACCGCAGCCATCGCCGCGCCCACCTCCAGCAGCCGGTCGCGGTCGACGCCCGGCCCGTGTGCCTGCCCGGCGAGCCACTGCCGGCTCCGGTCGGCGTCGTGGACGGCTTCGGCTGAGGACGAGGACTGACTCACGGCTGACCTCCGGGGTGGGCGACGCTGCCTTTCCTATTCAACCAGTAGGACTTCCCGTCGATCCATAGCAGGTCGGCGGCACGGTCACGCCGCGCCGATCAGCGTCACCACCCCGGCCACCACGAGCACGCCGGCCCAGAGCCGGTCGACGTTGAACCAGGCCCGGCGCAGCACACCGACGCCGAGCACCTCGTACACGGCCACGGCCACGGCCAGCGCGACGCCGAGCATGGCGGCGGTGTGCACGGCCGCCGCGAACAGGCCGGTCAGCGCGCCGGCCGGCGCGGCGGCGAGGTGTCCGGCGTGCGGGCCGCCGCCGACCGCCGGTTCGGCGAGCAGCACCGGCAGCAGCATCAGGCCCGCGCCGTGCGCCGCCGACATCAGGAACGACCAGGCGGTGAGCTGCGCGGCCGACAGCCGCATCCCGGCCCACCGGAAGTGCCGGTCGGACAGCAGCCGCCACAGCCCGAACCCGACGAGCAGCACCCCGCCGGTGACCGCGACCGCAGTGCTCGCCGTCACCGACCGGGTGGCGCTGACCAGCGCGGCGACCACCGCCACCGACGCCAGATGACCGGCCGCGATCGGCGGCAGCGCCGCCAGCAGCGCCGCCCGGCGGCGCTCCTGCAGGCCCCGGGCCACCGCGAACAGCCAGCCCATCGCCGGGTTCAGGCCGTGGAACGCGCCGAGGCCGGCCAGCGCCGCCCAGGTCGCGCCGGTCACGGGAAGCAGTACGAGTCGGACGACGCGTCGCCCCCCTGCAACCGGGTCTGGTGCACGCGCAGGCCGCGGAACTCCTCCCCGCGCGGGAAGAACCGCGGATCCGGCACGAGGCCGCCGTGCTCCGGGTCGACGTCGAGCTTCGCCACCCAGGCACCCACCCCGTCGGGGTAGAACTGGTCGTCCCAGGCGCCGTAGAGCGAGTTGCTGACGTAGACGCGGCGGCCGTCGCGGCTGATCTCGACCATCTGCGGGCCGCCGGCCAGCGGCTCGTCCGGGTACGCCGGGTGCGGCGTGCGGTTGACGATGCCGCCCAGGCGCACCGAGCCGACGCGTACCGGGTGGAACGGGTCGCTGACGTCGTAGCGGATCAGCTCTCCGGTGCCCCAGCAGGAGACGTGCAGGAACCTGTCGTCCACTGACAGGTCGATGTCGGTGACCAGCGGCGGCACCGCCCCGAACGGCTTGAGCAGGTCCGGCAGGTCCGCCGGGTCGGCCGGCTCGGCCGGGATGTCGATCACCTTGGTCACGGCCCAGGCGTCGCCGTCGCGGTGCCACAGCCAGATCGAGGCGGACAGGTCCTCGACGCTGATCACCACGCCGACGAAGCCGTACGACTTCGTCGGGTCGTGCGCGGGGCGCAGCTCCAGCGGCATCTGGTACTGGTCGCCGAGGTCGACGCGCTGCACGTGCCGGCGCTTCGCCAGGTCCCAGAAGTGGATCGCGTGCCCGTACTTCCGCCCCAGCAGCAGTTCCCCGACGATGCCGTCCTCGATCATCGACGGCGTGCCCCACTCGCTGGTGACCAGCACGTCCTGCGTGTAGTGCCACCAGAAGTCGTACGCCAGGAACTGCGGCCCCCGGTCGGCCTCCCACGCGCCGCGTACCTCGAACGTGGTGTGGTCGAGCACGGCGATGCCGCCGGGCCCCTCCTGCCCGTCCGCGCCGCCGAGCGCGGAGACGTAGATGCCGTCCGGCCCGCAGTGCACGGTGTGCGGGCGGGAGTATCCGGCGCGCTTGCCGAGTTCCTCCGGGCCGATCACCTTCACCAGTTCGGGGCGGCGCGGGTCGGGCTTGGTTTCGAGCACGTGGATCCGGGACGAGCGCAGGCCCGGCACGATCAGGTAGCGGCGTTCCACGTGCGGGTGCGGCGCGGTGGGGCAGAGCGCGCTGCTGCAGGCGTTCCAGCCGAAGTGGTGCAGCTCGTCGCCGGTGTTCGGCAGCTCGGTCCAGCCCACCACCCGGCCGTACGAGTCGGAGTCCGGGTCGGTGTCGAGCACCGCGATGGCGTCGGGGCGCTGCCCGGCGCGGTCGAACGCGGCGACGTACGCGAGTTTCTCGGCCGGCGCGGTGGCGGCGAGCGCGGGGGAGGGGTAGAAGGTCGGGTCGGGGGTCCAGCGGGTCATCGGTTCTCCCTCGCGGTCAGCCGGCGGGTACGCCGAGGCGGTCGAGCAGGTGGCGGCGCAGCGCGCCGAGGGCCGGGTCGTCGGGGCTCGGGGTGGGGCCGAGGCGTACCGGCACCTCTTCGGCGATCACGCCGTCGTCGAGGAGCAGGACGCGGTCGGCGAGCAGCAGCGCCTCCTCCACGTCGTGGGTGACCAGCAGCGCGGCGAAGCCGTGCTGGGCGCGCAGCCGCCGCAGCAGCCCCTGCATGCGCAGCCGGGTCAGCGCGTCCAGCGCGCCGAACGGTTCGTCCAGCAGCAGCAGGTCCGGTTCGCGGACCAGCGCGCGGGCCACCGCGACCCGCTGCGCCTGCCCGCCGGACAGCTCGGCGGGCCAGGCCCGGCCCCGGTCGGCGAGCCCCACCTCGGCCAGCGCGCGGCCGACCCGGTCGCCCACGTCCGGCCCGGTCAGCCCGAGCGCCACGTTGTCCGCGACCCGCTTCCACGGCAACAGCCGGTGCTCCTGGAACACCACGGCGGCGGTGCCGTGCACCGCGTGCTCGCCGCCCGCGTCGCCGTCGAGCCCGGCGAGCACGCGCAGCAGCGTGCTCTTGCCGGATCCGCTGCCGCCCAGCAGCGCCACCGTCTCCCCGGCGCCGATGGTCAGGTCGACCCCGGCCAGCACCACCGCCGGGCCGAACGATCGGGTCACCGCGCGTGCGGTGAGCACCGGCCCGGTCAGGTCGCGCGCAGTCCGCGTCGCCACGCCAGCGTCCTCCTCTCCGCGTACCGGATGAGCAGGTCGGAGGCGAGCCCCAGCAGCGCGTAGATGAGCAGGCCGAGCACCACCACGTCGGTCTGGCTGAACTCGCGTGCCTCCATCATCAGGAAGCCGACGCCGGTCTGCGCGTTCACCTGCTCGCCGACGACCAGGCTGAGCCAGGCCGCGCCGATGGCCAGCCGCAGCCCGAGGAACAGCGACGGCAGCGCGCCGGGCAGCACCACGTGCCGCAGGCGGGCCGCCGCGCCGAGACCGCAGGTGCGCGCCGCCTCGACCAGGCGTTCGTCGATGTCGCGGATGCCGGCGTACGTGTTGAAGTAGATCGGGAAGAACGCGCCGAGCGCGACGAGCGTGACCTTCAGCGACTCGCCGATGCCGACCCAGATGATCAGCAGCGGGACCAGGCCCAGGTGCGGCAGCATCCGGGCCATCTGCACCGGCGGGTCGACCAGGTCGTCACCGAGGCGCAGCAGCCCCGCCGCCGCGCCGAGCACCAGCGCCAGGCCGCCGCCGATGAGCAGGCCGAGCGCGGCGCGGGTGAGCGAGTCGAGCAGGTGCACGCCGAGCGTCCCGTCGCGCGCCAGCCGCCACCCGGTCGCGAGCACCGCGCTGGGCGCGGGTAGCTTCTCCGCGGCGAGCAGGCCGGTGCGCGCGGCGACCTCCCAGGCGAGCACCAGCACGACCGGGCTCACCGCGCGCCGCCACCGCCGCGAGGCGCGGGCCCGGGACCGCCGCGGCGTCGCCCGATCGGGTACGACAGCGGGGATCGCCTCGGCCAGCGCCGGACCGCTCACTGGAACGCCTCGTTGAACCGGCCGTCCACCCGCCCGGCGATGTCGACCGGTCCGGGCACCAGCTTCAGCTCCACGAAGCTGTCCGCGATGGCCTGCAACTCGGCGCCGATCTCCGGGGTGACCGGGGCGAGCGGCTTGGCGCTGCGGGCCAGCGCCCGGGTGGCCACGTCGAGCGGGATCTTCAGCTCCGGGGCGAGGACGGCGGCCCGCTCGGTCGGGTGGGCGATGCCCCAGTCGGTGGTCTGCCGGTACGTGTCCAGGAACGCGCGTACGTCGGCGGTGCGGTTCTTCACCGCGTCCGGCGCGGCCAGCACGTACTCGCGGTTGCCGGCCAGGCCGGTGGCGTCGGCGAGCACCCGTACGCCGGGCTGCTCGGCCAGCGCGAAGTAGGGATCCCAGATGATCCAGGCGTCGACCTGCCCGTTGTCGAACGCGGGCCGTCCCTCGGCGGGCTTGAGGTACTTCACCTTGATGTCGGCGAGCGTCATCCGGTTCGCCTCCAGCAGCTTGACCAGCAGCCAGTGCACGTTGGAGCCCTTGTTCAGCGCGACCGTCTTCCCGCGCAGGTCGGCGAATCCACGATACGGGCTGCCCGCCTTGACCAGAACCGCCTCGCCCTGCGGGATCGGCTGGGACGTGCCGACCACGGAGAACGGGATCTTGCCGGCGGCGGCGAACACGGGTGGGGCCTCGCCGACCTGGCCGATGTCGATCGAGCCGGCCTTGAGCGCCTCGGTCAGCGCCGGGCCGCTCTCGAACAGCGACCAGGTGACGTTCTTCGCGTCGCCGCGCGCCTTGACCAGGCTGAGCCCGCCGAAGCGCTGGTAGCCGATCCGCAGCGGGCCGTCACTGCCGCCGCCGCTGGCGTCGGCCGCCTCGCCGCCGCAGGCCGTCAGCGCCGTCGCGGCCAGCAGCGCGAGGGTGGTGAGCAGCGCGGCCGCCGGCCGGCGGCGGGTTCTGGGGGTACGCATGGCGACTCCTCGGGGAGGGATGGACCCGGCCATCGACGGGCGACAGCAACCTACCAACCCGATAGGTTTTATGGGTAGTCTGTCGGCGCGGTCGTCCCACCACTCAGGAGACGGCCCGTCCGACGCGCACCGGAGGCCCCCATGTCGCTCACCTTCCACTGGTTCCTGCCGACCTACGGCGACAGCCGGGACATCGTGGGCGGCGGACACGGCGTACCGGTCGGCACGGCCGGTGGCGCGCGACCCGCGAGCGTGGCGTACCTGGGGCAGATCGCCCGCACCGCCGAACAGCTCGGCTTCGCCGGCGCGCTCACCCCCACCGGCGCCTGGTGCGAGGACGCCTGGCTGACCACCGCCATGCTCACCGAGGTCACCGAGCGGCTGAAGTTCCTCGTCGCGTTCCGGCCCGGCCTGCTCTCACCCACCCTCGCCGCGCAGATGGCGTCCACGTTCCAGCGCCTGTCCGGCGGGCGGCTGCTACTGAACGTGGTCACCGGCGGCGAGTCGGCCGAGCAGCGCGCGTACGGCGACTTCCTGGACAAGGACGCCCGCTACGCGCGTACCGACGAGTTCCTGCACGTGGTGCGGGCGCTGTGGCGCGGCGAGACGGTCGACCACGACGGCGCCCACGTGCGGGTCGAGGGCGCCCGGCTCGGCCGGCTGCCCGACCCGGTGCCGCCGGTCTACTTCGGCGGGTCGTCCGGCGCGGCCGGGCCGGTGGCCGTCCGCCACAGCGACGTGTACCTGACCTGGGGCGAACCGCCCGCGCAGGTGGCCGGCAAGCTGGACTGGATCCGCGGGCTCGCCGCCGAGGCCGGTCGCGAGCTGCGGTACGGCATCCGGCTGCACGTGATCAGCCGGGACACCGCCGAGGAGGCGTGGGCCCAGGCCCGCAAGCTGCTCGACGGCATCCCCGAGGCTGACGTGCGCGCCGTGCAGGAAGGGCTGCGGCGCAGCGAGTCCGAGGGGCAGCGGCGGATGCTCGACCTGCACGGCGGCTCCCGCGACGGGCTGGAGGTCTCGCCGAACCTGTGGGCCGGATTCGGGCTGGTACGCGGCGGCGCGGGCACCGCACTCGTCGGCAGCCACACCGAGGTCGCCGACCGGATCGCCGAGTACCACGCGCTCGGCCTGGACGAGTTCATCCTCTCCGGCCACCCGCACCTGGAGGAGGCGTACTGGTTCGGCGAGGGCGTGCTGCCGATCCTGCGGCGGCGCGGGCTGTGGCGGCACCCGGCCGGCGAGCCGGAGATCGAGGCGCCGGCCGCCGTGCCGTTCTCACCCCAGCCGGTTCCGGCCCGCGGCTGACCGCGCCGCACGCTGCCGGGGCCGGTCCGGTCAGAGCGGGCGTTGCCCGGCGAGGAAATCGGCGAGCACCCGGGTGTGCGTGGAGAAGGCCAGCTCGACCGGATCGGTGAGCACCAGCCACTCGGTGGCCTCCTCGGTCGGCGCCGACGGCGGCAGGTCACCGATAGCCCGCTCGGGCAGCACCCCGAAGACCATCATGGTGCCGCCAGCCGGAGCGCCGTGCACCGCGAACAGCCGCGCCTCGCCGGCCTCGGCCAGCAGCCCGGTCTCCTCGCGCAGCTCCCGCACGAGCGCCTCGGACCACTCCTCGCCGTACTCGACGAAGCCACCCGGGAGCGCCAGCAGCCCCCGGGCCGGTTCGATGTCGCGGCGTACCACGACCACGCCGAGCCCCTGCGGCGTGCGGACCGGCAGCACCGCCACCGCGACCGGCAGCGGGTTGCGCCACACCGTCTCGCCGCACGAGGAACAGACCCGCGGCCACCCGGCGCCCGCCGGGTAGGCCGCGCCGCAGAAGGAGCAGTGCGAGTACGGGGTCACGCCGCAGCACGTTACCCGCACCTGCCGCCCGAGGTCAGACGTCACCCCCTCTGGCCGGCGAGCTGGGCGCGCGCCTCCATCAGGGCGAAGCCGAGCAGGTTGTCGCCCCGCCAGGTCGCCGGGTCGGCGGCTCGCGGGTCGTCGGCGGTCAGGCCGATGCCCCAGACCCGGTCCGTCGGGCTGGCCTCGACGAGCACCCGGTCGCCGGTGCCGAGCAGGAACCGCCGCAACGGCTCGTGCTGGGCGAACTTGGCCACGCTGCCGGCCACCACGATCTCGTAGCGGCGGGCCGCCCAGGTCGCCTCGTCGAAGTCGCGCACCTGCCGGCCGAGCGCCTTGGCCCGGTGCGGGTGCCCGGCGGCCAGCACCCGCTCGGCGACCGCCAGGTCACCGAAGAGGGTGGCCTTGTGCCACATCATCCAGTGCTCGGCGGTGGCGAACTCCCGGCCGTCCACTGTGAACGCCGCCGGCCACCACTGGCTCAGGCAACCGGCGCCGACACCGCCGTCGCGCTGCGGCCGGTGCCCCCAGAAGCGCAGATACTTGAACGTCGCGCCGGTGTCGAGCGCGGCGGTCAGGTCGGCGACGGAACGGATCGGCATGCCCCGCAGTCTGCCCCACCCCACCGACATCCCACCGCCGCTTTTCGCCCCCGACAAGGCGCCGTCATCCACGCCGATCACCCGCATCTCCGCCGGGACAACGACGGATGTCCTGCTTGGAGAGGCCTGCTCCACATCACGAGATGCAAAGAGATCTTGGAAGGAAAAGGCTCCTATGGCGACCCTTTCCTTCCAAGATCTCGAAGAGCTCGACCGAGCCCGTCGATCTTGCGATTTGGTGCCCCGCAAACTCCGTCAAACGGACATTCTGAGGGCCCAAACCGCAAGATCGACGAGGAGGGGGAGGGGAGGGCGGGGAGAGGGAGGGAGAGGAGGGTCAGGGCGTGGGGGCGCCTGTGTAGAACGCGGTGACGCGCTCGCCCGCGGCGTGTGCCTCCTCGGCCGGGGTGCCGGCTTCGATGCTTGCCTCCGTCCAGCTCCTGCTGGACTCGGTGACGAAACGGAGGCCCTCGGGTGAGGCCATCCACTCGGCTGCGGCGGCCGGGTCGACGCCCGTGCCGTCGGCCGCGAAGTGGGAGGCCAGCCCGACCAGCGCCAGGTCCCAGCCGATGCCGACCGCGCCCGGGCCGTACTCGGCCCACCGCTGGTCGTCGACGTGTGCGACGTGTTCCAGCTCGAAGCGGGTACGCCCGGGGCCGGCCTCGCGCAGCCGCACCTCGATCCAGCTCACCTCGTCGCCGAACTCCCAGGTGGCGGCGAAGCCGTGCGGCGGGTCGCAGCGTTCGACGGTGCCACCGGCGTTGCCCTCCAGCTGGTAGCGGCCGCCGAGGCTCAGGTCGCCGGAGACGGGCAGGAACCAGCGCGGTATCCGTTCCGGGTTGGTGCAGGCGTCGAAGACGTCGTCCACCGGCGCGTCGTACGTCTGGGCGATGGTGAGCACCCGCGCCTGCCCGGCGGGGAGCGTGCGGTCGCCGATGCGGCGCTCGACGGCGCTGATCTGTCCGGTCACGTCGATCATGGTTCGGTCCTCTCGTCGTCGGTGTCGTCTGCGCGCAGCCGTCGTTCGCGGCGGCCCCGGGCCAGCTCGGTGGCGAGCGCGGCCAGTGGCGGCGTCCAGAAGCGGCGGAACCCGTCCAGCCACGCGTCGATCTCGCGCAGCGGGCCGGGGTCCACGGCGTAGAGCCGGCGGGTGCCGTCGGCGCGCACCGTGGCGAAGCCGTGTTCGCGCAGCACCTTGAGGTGCTGCGAGACGGCGGGCTGGCTGATGCCGAACTCGCGCCGCACGGTCTCGCCGAGCGCCCCGGCGGGCTGCTCACCGTCGGCGAGCAGTTCCAGGATCCGGCGGCGGACCGGGTCGCCGAGAACGTCGAAGGCGTGCACGACCCCTTTGTATCAGACGAGGCTTATATAAGCGAGCGCTGACGCGCTGCGGGACGCCCGTCGCACCCGGGCGTCCCGCGTACCCCCGTGGTCAGCCGCCGAGACGGGCGGCGACGGTACGGCGCAGCTCCGGCAGGCGGTCGTGCAGCAGGCCCGGGCACTGCGTGTCGTTGAAGTCCTTGTGCCCGTAGATCTCGGTGGGCGCGATGCCGTACTGCTGGCAGGTGAACGCGCAGAACGTGACGAGGCTGTTCCAGAGCGCCTGGGGCGGCTGCACATCCAGGTAGATGCCGTCGTTCTCGATGCCGATGGCCTGGCTGTTCTGCCCGACGCAGTGCGCGCCCTGCACCATGGTCTGGCCGTGCAGCAGCGCGTAGAGGCTGCCGTGGCGGCCCTCGGTCAGGTAGCCGCCCCGGCTGTTGGTGAAGTGCTGCCCGGAGTCGAGCCAGCCGTTGCCGTCCATGTGCAGGTTCTGGATGTCGCGGGAGTTCCGGTACGCCTGGGCGAGGCTGTAGTCGGTGGTGTTCGGGAACGCGGTGTGGTGCACGATGATCTTGTTGGGCCGGCTGGCCACCACGCTCACCGGCGACGAGGGCGGGCGGGCGCCCCAGGTCGCACAGTTGGCGATGGTCGGCTGGTCGACACGGGTGGCAGCGGCCCGCGCGTCGGGGCCGGAGCCGATCTGGGTCAGCGCGCCGACGCCGGCGGCGGCGCCGAGCAGGACCGCGCCGCGCAGCACGGTCCGCCGGTGGACGGGAACAGACATCGCAGCCTCCTCGTGGGGTGAGGTGCGGCCGGGCGTGGCGGGACCGGCACCGCCCGCCACGCCCGGGCCGGGGTCAGCAGGGTCCGTTGCAGGCCAGCACGCGCAGCCGGTCCAGCGAGCCGTTCCACACGTTCTGGTCACCGGGGAAGACTCCGGAGGAGGACCACTGCCAGAACGAGTACGTGCCCCAGCCGGCCGGCAGCGCGCCGACGCTGCTGGAGTAGCGGGCGATCCACAGTGGGTTGTTGGCCGCGAACTGCGAGGTGTTGCCGGTACAGGTGCTCCACCAGTCGGTGGTGGTGTAGATGGTGGCCCACCGGCCGGTGCGGGCGTAGTACTGGTTGACGAACGAGGCGATCCAGCTGCGCATCGACGCCTGGCTCAGGCCGTAGCAGGTCGCGCCGTACGGGTTGTACTCGATGTCCAGCGCGCCGGGCAGCGTCCGCCCGTCCTTGGACCAGCCGCCGCCGTGGTCGACGAAGTAGTTGGCCTGGACGGCGCCGCTGGTGGTGTCGGGGCGGGCGAAGTGGTACGAGCCGCGGATCATCCCGACGTTGTAGGAGCCGTTGTACTGCTGGGCGAAGTACGGGTTGGTGTAGTACGTGCCCTCGGTCGCCTTGACGTAGGCGAACCGGGCGCCGTTGGCCCACGCCCCGGACCAGTTCACGTTGCCCTGGTAGCTGGAGACGTCCATGCCGGGTAGTCCGGCCGGGGCGGCGGAGGCGGGTGCCGCTGCGGACAGGACCGCGGCGGCGACGGTGACGGTGGCGAGCAGCGCGGCTCCGGCCGCGCGCAGCGCCGATCGGATCGAACTGTGCATCTGTCCTCCCTGGGGGTTGCCGCGCTCCGGCGGCGGGAGTATGACGAAAGGAACTGTCGTCATTAGTGCACAGGGCGGAGAAACTTTTCAATAGAACGCATCGAAGAATCTCACTGAATTGGGTGCTCAGCCGAGCTGGGCGAGCGCCTCGGCGGCGGCGCGCTCGCCGGCGGTCACCGCGCCCTCCAGGTAGCCGCTCCACCGGGTCGCGGTCTCCGTGCCGGCCCAGTGCACCCGGCCCACCGGCGTGCGCAGTTCCGGGCCGTACGCGCACCACGCGCCGGTCGGCAGGACGCCGCAGAAGCAGCCGCGCGTCCACTCGTCGGCAGACCAGTCGTACTCGACGAGGTCGTCGGGGCGCGCGGCGGCCGGGCCGAAGATCGCGGCCAGCGCCTCGCACAGCGCGTCCCGGCGCGCGCCCTCCGGCAGCCGGCGCAGCGCCCGGGCCTGCGCGCCGTAGCTGAACGCGGTGAGGATCCCACCGGGTACGTCCGGCAGCGAGTTGTCCACCGTCTCGGTGAGCGGCCCGGTGTCGGTGCTGGACACGCCGGAGCGGCCGTCGGCCCGCCAGAACGGCTCCGGATAGAGCGCGTGGACCTTGAGCGCCGCGCCCATCGGCATCCGCTGGGTCAGCCCGTCGCGCAGCGGCGGCAGCGGCGGGTCGTACCGGATGCGCCCGGCCAGCGTCGGCGCCAGCGCGACCACCACCGCGTCGCCGCGGTACGTCTCGCCGCCGCAGCGCACCCGCACCCCGTCGCGGTCCTGCGCGACGCCGTCCACCGGCGCGCGCAGGCGCAGGCTCCCCGGAGGCAGCGCGGCGGCCATCCGCTCGGCCAGCGCGGCCGGGCCGCCGGCGATCCGGTCCTGCTGGGCGCCACCGGCCATGCGCAGCAGCGACCCGGTGCCGCCGCCGCTGCGCAGGTAGAACAGCATGTGCAGCAGCGAGACCTCGTCCGGCGAGGCGGCCAGCAGGCCACCGGCGAGCATCCGGCCGGCGTACCCGGCGGTGACCGGGTCGGCCCCGCTCGCGTCGAGCCAGCCGCCGAACGTGACCCGGTCCCACAGTGCCGCCTCGGCGGCCCGCCACGGCGCGGCCGGGTCGAGCCCGGCCGCCATTTCGTCGAGCGTGCCCAGCAGCGCGGACAGCCCCGGCGGCTCGCCGGTGGCCGGGCGTGCGCCGAGCAGCAGCGTCGCCGCGCCGTGCGCGGGGGAGGGGAACGCGGCCAGGCCGTACGCGGCGGCGAGCGCGTACATCCGGTCCTGGGTGGGGCCGATCCACTGCGCGCCGAGATCGAGCCAGCCGCCGCCTGGTAGCGGTCGGCTGAGCGTGCGGCCGCCCACCCGGTCCCGGGCCTCCAGCACCCGCACCTGCGCGCCCGCCGCGTCCAGCGCGAGCGCGCAGGCCAGACCGGAGAACCCGGCGCCCACGACGACGACCCGGTGGCGGCGCACGCGGCGGCGTACCCCGCTCCCGGCCGGATTCACCCGGCCCGGCGTGTCGAAACCGGCGCCAGCCGTTCGTGTGGAGGGTGAAGGGGCGGCGCGGGGCCGTCCGGTGACGAGGAGAAGCCGATGAAGCAGTACCTGATCAGCATGTACCAGCCGGCCGGCCAGGGACGCCCGGACCCGGAGTTCCTGGCCGGGGTGATGCGCGAGGTCGAGGCCATCGGCCGGGACCTGCGGGAGGCGGGGTGCTGGGTGTTCGGCAACGGCCTGCACGACCCGCAGACCGCCACCGTGCTGCGCCCGGCCGGTGACGAGGTGCTGGTCACCGACGGGCCGTTCGCCGAGGGCAAGGAGTACCTGGGCGGCGTCACCATCATCCGGGCGCCCGACCTGGACGCCGCGCTGGACTGGGGCCGCCGGTACGCGCTGGCGACCACGCTGCCGATCGAGGTCCGCCCGTTCCAGGGCGAGGGATGACCGACGTCGAACGGGTCTTCCGGGCCGAGTACGGCCGCGCGGTAGCCGTCCTGGTCCGTCTCCTCGGCGACATCGACCTCGCCGAGGAGGCGGTCCAGGAGGCGTTCGCGATCGCGGTGACGCGCTGGGCCGCCGACGGGCCGCCGCCCAGCCCGGCCGGCTGGATCATCACCACCGCCCGGAACCGGGCGATCGACAGGTTGCGCCGCGAGTCCACCCGGGCCGCCCGGCACGCCGAGGCCGCCCTGCTGCACGCCGCCGACCCGCCCGCCGAGGAGGGGCCCGTGCCCGACGACCGCCTGCGCCTGATCTTCACCTGCTGCCACCCGGCGCTCGCCGCGCCCGCCCGGGTGGCGTTGACGCTGCGCCTGCTCGGCGGCCTGAGCACCGCCGAGATCGCGCGCGCCTTCCTGGTGCCGGAGCGGACGATGGCCCAGCGCCTGGTCCGGGCCAAGGCGAAGATCCGCGACGCCGGTATCCCGTACCGGGTGCCGCGCGACGCGGACCTGCCGGACCGGCTGCGCGGGGTCCTCGCGGTGGTCTACCTGATCTTCAACGAGGGGCACACGGCCAGCGCGGGGGAGCGGCTGGGCCGCGCCGAGCTGGGCGCCGAGGCGATCCGGCTGGGCCGGCTGCTGGTGACGCTGATGCCGGACGAGCCGGAGGCGCTCGGCCTGCTCGCGCTGATGCTGCTCACCGAGGCGCGCCGGGACGCCCGGACCGGGCCGGACGGGGCGCCGGTGTCGCTGTCCGAGCAGGACCGTGGCCGGTGGGACCGGGAGCTGATCGCCGAGGGCCAGGAACTGGTCCGCCGGTGCCTGCGGCGGGGCCGGCCCGGCCCGTACCAGCTCCAGGCCGCGATCGGCGCGGTGCACGCGGACGCGCCGACCGCCGCCGCGACCGACTGGGGACAGATCCTCGCGCTCTACGACCAGTTGGCGGCCGTCGCGCCGGGACCGGTGGTGGCGCTGAACCGGGCGGTCGCGCTGGCCGAGGTACGCGGACCGGCGGCCGCTCTGGCCGAAGTGGACCGACTGGACCTGACCGGATACCACGTGTGGCACGCGATCCGGGCCGACCTGTTGCGCCGCCTCGACCGTCCGGCGCAGGCCCGGATCGCGTACGACGCGGCGATCGCCGGCACCGGCAACGCGGCGGAGCAGACGTTCCTGCGCCGCGCCCGCGACCGGATGGCGGGATGATCACACCGACAGTGCATGTTGGAGGCCGATAACCCCGGGAAATGAACCGTGATCGTCTGGGCATTGACGCGGCGGCAGAGAAAAGTACACTCCCGGTGTAATTAGTTTTTCCGCGCTCCGTCGACCGGCACGAGGTGACGATGAGCCCACCGGCCACCCCCGCCGACGATCAGGGTCTGGCGCTGCACCACGTCGGCGTACGCTTCGGCGGCCTGGTCGCCCTCGACGACGTCTCGCTGCGCGTACCGCCCGGCCGGGTCGTCGGCGTGATCGGGCCCAACGGCGCCGGCAAGACCACGCTGTTCAACGTGGTCTGCGGCTTCGTCCGACCCACCGAGGGCTCGCTCACGCTCGACGGCCGGCCGTTCCGGCCCCGCCCGCACGCCCTCACCCGGCTCGGCATCGCCCGTACGCTGCAGGGCGTCGGCCTGTTCGCCGGGCTGACCGTGCTGGAGAACGTGGTGGCCGGCGCGAGCCACACCGCCCGCGCCGGTTTCGCCGCCGCGCTGTTCGGCCTGCCGCGCAGCGACAACGACGAGCGCCGGCTGCGCGCCCAGGCCCTGGACCTGCTCGCCGAGCTGGGCATCGACGGGCACGCCGACGCCGCGCCGGGCACCCTGCCCTATGCGGTACGCAAGCGGGTCGCGCTGGCCCGCGCGCTGATCGCCCGCCCCCGGCTGCTGCTGCTCGACGAGCCGGCCGGCGGTCTCGGCGCCGACGACGTGGCCGAGCTGGCCGACCTGGTCCGCGCCCTGCCCGACCGGGCCGACGGCTGCGCCGTGCTGCTCGTCGAGCACCACATGGACCTGGTCATGTCCGTCTGCCACGACCTCGTGGTGCTCGACTTCGGCAAGGTGATCGCCGCCGGGGCGCCGGAGAGCATCCGCGACGACCCAAGGGTCACCGAGGCCTACCTGGGCGCCGACGTGCCGGTCGAGGGGAGCACGCCGTGACCGCCGTGCTGGAGGTGGAGGCGCTCAGCAGCGGCTACGGCCCGGTGCCGGTGCTGCGCGACGTCGCGTTCACCGTCCCGGCCGGCACCGTCACCGCCGTGCTCGGCGCCAACGGCGCGGGCAAGACCACGCTGCTGCGTACCCTCTCGGGCCTGCTGCGGCCCACCGGCGGCCGGATCCGGTACGCGGGCGAGGACCTGCGCGGCGTCCGGGTGGAACACCTGGTCCGGCGCGGGCTGGCGCACGTGCCGGAGGGGCGCGGCGTGGTGACCGAGCTGACCGTGGCGGAGAACCTGCGCCTGGGCGGGCTGTGGCGGCGTGACCGGGCCGACGCCCGGCGCGCGCAGGACGAGGTGTACGAGCTGTTCCCCGCGCTGGCCCGCCGCCGCGACCACGCCGGACACCAGCTCTCCGGCGGCGAACGGCAGATGCTCGCGATCGGCCGCGCGCTGATCGCCCGGCCCCGGCTGCTGCTGCTCGACGAGCCGTCGCTCGGGCTGGCGCCCAAGGTCACCGCGCAGATCATGGCGCTGCTGCGGCGGCTGCGCGACGAACGGGGGCTCACCGTGCTGCTGGTCGAGCAGAACGTACGCAGCGCGCTCTCCGTCGCCGACCAGGGCATCGTCATGTCGCTCGGGCGCGTGGTGACCGCCGCGCCGGCCGCCCGGCTGCGCGACGACGACCAGCTCCGGCACGCGTACCTCGGATTCTAGGAAGGGGTCGCGGATGGAGCGGTTCTGGTTCCTCACCTTCGACGGGCTCGCCGCCGGGGCGGTCTACGCGGCGTTCGCGCTCGCGCTGGTGCTCATCTGGCGCGCCGCCCGGGTGGTCAACTTCGCCCAGGGCGCGATGGCCGTGGCCACCGCCTACGTCGGCTACGCGGTCGTCTCCGCCACCGGCTCGTACTGGCTCGGCCTGGCCGCCGCGATCCTGTCCGGACTGGCCCTGGGCGCGCTGGTGGAGCGGGTGCTGATGCGGTTCGCCGGACCCGGCGGGCCGCTCAACCAGGTGATCGTCGCGCTCGGCCTGGTGCTCGTCATCCAGGCGGTGCTCGGCATGATCTTCGGCAACGAGTACCGTCCCGCCCCGGCGCCGTTCGACACCGACGCGCTCACCATCGCCGGGGTGGCCGCGCTGTCCCCGTACGACCTCTGGGTGCTCGGCGCGGCGCTCACGGTGGTGGCGCTGCTCGCGGTGCTGTTCACCCGCACCCCGATCGGATTGCGGATGCGGGCTGCCGCGTTCGCCCCCGAGGTGTCCCGGCTGCTCGGCGTCAGCGTCGGCCGGATGCTCACGCTCGGCTGGGCGCTCGCCGCCGCCGTCGGCGCGCTGGCCGGGATGCTCGTCGTCCCCACCGGACTCGGCCTGCACTCGCACGCCATGGACCTGGTCTTCGTGATCGCGTTCACCGCCGCCGTGGTCGGCGGCCTGGACAGCCCGGTCGGCGCTGTCGTCGGCGGCCTGCTGGTCGGGCTGATCCTGTCCTACGTCACCGGCTACCTCGGACCTGACACCACCCCGCTGGCTGTCCTGGTGCTGCTGCTGGCCGTCCTGCTGGTCCGCCCCGGCGGGCTCTTCTCCGCGGCGAGAGCGAGGCACGTGTGACGACCACCCCGACCGAGACCGCGCCCGCCACGGCGTCCCCGCTGCGCCGGCTGCTGCCCGGCGCGCCGGCCGGACGCGATCCGCGCGGCTCCACGCTGCTGCGCCACCTGGCCGTGGCCGTGTTCGCCGGCACGCTCGTCGTGYTGGTCACCAACCAGCTCGCGCCGTACCAGAACCTCCAGGTGGCGCGCGTCTGCGCGTTCCTCTGCGTCACCGCCGGGCACACCGTGCTGGTCGGGCTCAACGGCCAGCTCTCGCTCGGGCACGGCGCGCTGATGGCCACCGGCGCGTACACCGTGGCGCTGACCCAGCAGGCCCTCGACGAGCGGGCCGTACGCGGGTGGTGGACGCTGCCGGCGTCGCTGCTCGCGGGGGTCGCGGTGACCGCGCTCGGCGGACTCGTCGTCGGGCTGGCCGCGGCCCGGCTGCGCGGCCCCTACCTGGCCGGCGTGACCCTCGCCGTGGCGACGCTCGTCCCGGCGGTCACCACGATCTTCACCGGCGTGTTCAACGGCGAGCAGGGGCTGTCGTTCCCGGCGCAGACGCCACCGGCCGCGCTCGGCGCCTACTTCCAGCCCGAGCGCTGGCTGGCCTGGATCGCGCTGGCCGCCGCGCTGCTCACCATGCTGCTGCTGGCCAACCTGGTGCGCAGCCGTTTCGGCCGGTCGCTGCGGGCGGTCCGCGACGACGAGGTCGCGGCCCGGCTCGCCGGCATCCCGGTGGCCCGTACGCAGGTGCTCGCGTTCGTGGTCAGCGCCGCCTGCGCCGGGCTGGGCGGCGGCGTGTACGCCATGCTCACCGCCACCGTCGCGCCCGGCAAGTTCCCGCTGGACCTGTCGCTGTTCCTGCTCATGGCGATCGTCATCGGCGGGCTGGGCAGCCTGGCCGGCGCGGTCTGGGGCGCGGTGCTGCTGGTCGCGCTCCAGGACCTGCCCGGCCTGCTCACCGAACACCTCAGCCTCTCCGCCGGGCTGGCCCAGCGGCTGGAGGGCAACCTCGCGCTGGCCGTGTTCGGCCTGGTCCTCATCGTCGTCATGCTCGCCGCCCCGGGCGGCCTGCAGGGCGGCGTGCGTGCCCTCACCGCCCGCCTGCGCGGGGCCGTCCGCCGCCGTCCCGCCACCCCCCGGCCGCCGGACCGCTGACCTCACCGGTTCCACCCACACCGTTCGCACCGTCGCACCGGAATGGAGAACCATGCGCACCACCACCCGCCGCGTTCTCGCGGCCGCCGCCGGCCTGGCCCTGCTGGCCGCGCTGCCGGCCTGCGCCGACGACGAGAAGCAGGCCGCCGAGAACGTTCCCGGCGTCAGCGACTCCGAGGTCGTCATCGGCACCCACCAACCGCTCACCGGACCGGCCGCGCCCGGCTACTCGAAGATCTCCGCCGCCACCAAGGCGTACTTCGAGCACGTCAACGCCAAGGGCGGCGTGCACGGCCGGAAGATCGTCTACAAGGTCATGGACGACGGCTACAACCCCGCCAACACCGAGAACGTGGTCCGCAAGCTGGTGCTCGACGACAAGGTCTTCGCGCTGCTCGGCGGCCTAGGCACGCCCACGCACACGAACGTGCTGGAGTTCGTCAAGACGCAGAAGGTGCCGGACCTGTTCGTCGCCTCCGGCAGCCGCAACTGGAACGAGCCGGACAAGTACCCGACGACGTTCGGCTGGCAGCCCGACTACACGGTCGAGGGCAAGATCCTGGCCAGCTACGTCAAGCGGGAGTTCCCCGGCGCGAAGGTCTGCCACTTCGGGCAGAACGACGACTTCGGGCGGGACTCGCTGGTCGGCGTCGAGCAGGTCCTCGGCCCGGTCGCGGCGAAGCAGACGTACACCACCACCAACCAGCAGGTCGGCCCGGCGATCGGGGCGCTGCGCGCGGCCGGCTGCCAGGTGGTCATCTCGGCGACCATCCCGGGCTTCACCGCGCTGGCCATGGGCCAGGCCGCCGGGCAGGGCTTCAAGGCGCAGTGGGTGGTGTCCAACGTGGGCGCCGACTACACCACGCTGGCCGCCCAGCTCGGCGATAAGAAGGTGATCCTCGAGGGCATGGTGGCCGACAACTACCTGCCGAACGTGGCCGACACCGCGAACCCGTGGATCCAGGAGTTCACCAAGATCCACCAGAAGTACAACGCGGGCAACCCGGTCGACGGCAACGCCATCTACGGCTACTCGATGGCGTACACGTTCGTCCAGGCGATGCTCGCCGCCGGGCCCGACCCCACCCGGGAGAAGCTGGTCGAGGCCGTGCGCAAGGGCGGCTTCCGCGGGCCCGGCCTGGTCCCCTTCCGGTACGCCGACGGCGTGCACGCCGGCTACGGCGGCGTCCGGCTCACCAAGGTGAGCAACGGCGTGCAGGAGTACTTCGGTCCCGCGTACACCACGGACGACGGCGACGGCGCGGTCACCGAGTTCACCGAGCCGCCGACGAACCCGCCCGCCGACGCGGTGCCGACCGCCTGAGGCGTCCCGCCGGGCGGCCGGGTGCCGGTCGCCCGGCGGCACGCACGTAAAGTTGCCGCCGGTACCCGAGCAACAGGAGATCCGTACCCATGATCGAGGTGGAGGCCGACCCGCCGGAGCGGGTGGACGGCCGGGCGGCGCGAGCCGAGCGGACCCGGGCCGCGATCGTGGAGGCGCACCTGGCCCTGATCGACTCCGGTGACCTGCGCCCCACCGGGGAACGGATCGCCGAGCGGGCCGGGGTGTCGCTGCGCACGCTCTGGACCAACTTCAAGGACATGGAGACGCTGTTCGCCGCGACCGGGCGGCGGGTCGGCGAGCGGCAGGCCGCGCTCTGGCGGCCGGTGTCGCCGGAACTGCCGCTGACCGCCCGGATCGCCGCGTTCTGCGACCAGCGCGCCCGGCTGCTGGAGGTGCTGGCGCCCTCGGCCCGCGCGTCGGCGCTGCGGGAGCCGTTCTCCCCGCAGTTGCGCCGCAACCGGGAGGCGGCCGTCGCCCGCGTCCGGCACGAGATCGAGGCGGTGTTCGCCCCGGAGCTGGCGCACGCCGGTCCGGGCCGCGCGCAGTTGCTGGACGCGCTGACGGTGGCCGGCACCTGGTCGTCCTGGTCGATGATGCGCGACTCGATGGGCCTCGACGTGGACGCCGCCCGAGCCGTGATGGCCCGGATGCTCGGCGCGCTGCTGGTCGACGCGATCGCCGCCGGCCTGCGCTGAGCGCCCCGGCGGCCGGTCAGGCGATCTCGCCGGTGGTGGCGATCTCGCCGAGCTGGCCCAGCGTGCTCAGGTACGCCTCGTGCAGCTCGTCGGTGGCCGCCGTGCACGCGTCGGAGACGGTGACGATGCGGTACCCGTTGTCGACCGCCTGGTAGGCGGTGGCGGCGACGGCCAGGTTCGTCGCGACGCCGGTGAACACCACGGTCCGCACGCCCCGGCCGCGCAGGATCAGGTCCAGTTCGGTGCCGGAGAATCCGCCGAGCCGGGTGCCGGTGACCACGACGTCGCCGGGCTGTCGCCCGACCTCGTCGACGATGCGGGTCTTCGGGTCGTCCTCCAGGAACGCCCCGCGTTCGGCGATCATCGCGAAGCTCGGGGTGTTGGTGATCAGGTCCGGGTAGCCGGGCCGGTAGGCGACCCGGGTGAAGACCACGAGGCCGCCCGCTGCCCGCGCGGCGGCGGCGACCCGTGCCGCGTTCGCCGCCACGCCGTGCCGGGCCACCTGGTCGGCGAAGAACGGGCCGAAGACGCCGTCGGGGCTGACCACCTCGGGTTGCCAGTGGACGCCCACGACCGCGGTGTGCTCCCAGTCGATGCGCTGCATGTCGATCCCGTCACGGTGCGGAGAGCTGCTGTGGCGCCAGCTCGTAACGGCTCAGGCCGCCGGCGGCGGTGCTCCTGCCGAAGGCGTCCAGCCGCCCCCAACGACCGGGGATGTCGAGCAACGCCACGTAGTCGAGGCTAGCAGGCAGAGCCGGCCGGGCCACGAGATCGTCGCCGACCGGCCGCAGGCCGAGCATCGTCCGCAGGAGCAGCAGCGGCGCTCCGGCCGACCACGCCTGCGGGCTGCACGCGGTCGGATACCGGATCGGGTAGCGGGTCTCGGACCGGTCGTGCCCGGCGAACGCCTCCGGCAGCCGGCCGTCGTAGAAGGCCGCCGCGTCCAGGATGCCGGCCGCGACGCGGGCCGCCTCCTCGGCGTACCCGTAGCGCCGCAGTCCCCAGGCGATGAACGAGTTGTCGAACGGCCAGATGGTCCCGACGTGGTAGCCCACCGGGTTGTAGCGGGCCTCGCCCTCGGCCAGCGTGCGGACACCCCAGCCGCTGAACATCGCCGGTGACATCAGGTGCCGCACCAGGGCCTCGGCCTTCGGCTCCTCGACGATGCCGCTCCACAGCAGGTGGCCGATGTTCGACGACAGGGCGTCCACCTTGCTGCCGTCGCCGTCCAGCGCCAGCGCCATGTACTCGCCGTCGTCGATCCAGAAGTCGTGGTTGAAGCGGCGCTTGAGGTCGGCGGCGTCCCGCTCCAGCCGGTCCGCGTACGCCGCGTCGTGCCAGATCTCGCGGGCCAGCCGGGCGGTGCGCACCTTCGCGTCGTACGCGTACCCCTGGAGTTCGCAGGTGGCGCGCGGGAAGCCCGGCAGCCGGCCGTCGCGGTAGGAGATGCTGTCCCAGGAGTCCTTCCAGCACTGGTTCTCCAGGCCGTTCACCGGGTTGCGCCGCTCGTAGGAGACGTAACCGTTGCCGGCCCGGTCGGCGTAGTGGTCGATCCAGTCGACGGCCGCCCGCGCCTCCTGCTCCACCGCGCGCACGAGGGCGGCGTCGCCGGTCCACCGCTCGTACTCGTCGAGCAGCACGAGGAACAGGGGAGTGGCGTCCGCGCTGCCGAAGTAGGGGCTGTGCGGCGTCTCGTCGAAGACGGTCAGCTCGCCGTAGCGCATCTCGTGCAGGATCCGGCCCGGCTCCTCCTCCCGGAAGTCGTCGATCCGGCTGCCCTGGCGGAAGGCGAGCACGGTGAGCGTGGTGGCGGCGAGCTCCGGTGCGAACGGCAGCGCCTGGAGGCTGGTGAGGATGCTGTCGCGGCCGAACAGGCTCATGAACCAGGGCAGCCCGGCGGCCAGCACGCACCCGGTCCCGGCGAGGAACGGGCTGAACCGCAGCGCGGCCAGGTCGATGAGGCTCTGCCGGTAGGTGTTCTGCAACGGACCCCAGCTGGTCTCCAGTCGCGGCGCCCGGTCCAGCCACTCCCGTAGCTCGGCGGGCTTGTCCCGGGCGTTGCCCTCGACCCGTCCGGGCAGGCTGAGCCGTTCCAGTCCGCGGGGCAGGGGGAGGTCCGGCTCGGCGGTCAGCCGGGTCTGCCACCGGCCGTGCGGTTCGATGTGCACGCGCAGCGTCAGGCCGTTCTCGTCCACCTCCGCCGGAGCCGTCGCCGACACGATCGTCTCGCGGCGGTAGCGTTCGCGCTGGTAACCCAGGACGAGTCGCGGGCCGTCGACCCGCCGGTAGTGCCGCCCCTCCCGGTTCGTCGTGCCCTCCTTGACCGCGAAGAGGTCCGCGAAGTCCGCGTCCACCTCGATCCGTACGGTCAGGTCGACGGCTCGCCGGTCGTTGTTGACCAGGACCAGTTCCTCGTGGAGTCCGCTGTTCAGCCTGTGGGTGCGGCGCACCTCGAGCGTGCTGTTGACGTAGACGTCCTGCGCGCCCGGGACCAGGTAGAACCGGTTCTCGAAGTACTGGATGTCGTCGATGGACAGCGTGCTGAGCCGCTCGCCGTCGATGGTGAGCTGCCACCGGGACAGCAGGCGGGTGTCGTGGGCGAACAGGCCGTGGGTGCCGTCGGCCGCCGGGACGATGTCGCCGGCCCGGTCGCAGACCAGGAAGATCGTCCCGTCGAAGATGCCGACGTGGTCGTCACCCATGATCGTCTCCCCGGTGTCCTTCCGGGCGCGAGCCGGGCGGGGAGGGGAACAGCCGGCGTACGGTCGCGAACAGCCGGGGGCTACCCTCCACCTCCGCCTCGCCGCGCAGGACGGTGGTCAGGAAGTACGCCTCGCCCCGGGCGATCCGGTCGAAGACGGCCCGGTCCGCCCGGACGACCGCGTCCCCGCCGGTGGCCTGCCGTGCCGCGGTGACCTCGCCCCGGGCGATGGAGACCAGCCAGTGGTCGACCGACCCGTCACCGGCGATGTCGAACCGGACGCTGCCCTCGTGGAGCGCTGTCAGCCCGCGCTGCCGGCGCTGCCCCAGGCTCCGGAAGAACTCTTCGGTGGCGTCGACCATCGGCCCTCCTCCCGATGGCGCTATTCCCCGCCACGGGGCCTGTCGCCTCACCCGGATCGGGTGAAACCGCTGATCTAGTCCTCGCGCAGGCGGCGCAGGATGCGGGTCAGCTCGGCCCGGTCCTCCGGCGGGAGCGCGCCGAAGAACCGTTCCGCCTCGGTGGCCCGCGCCTGCCGGATCGCGGCGCCCACCCGCTCGCCCTCGGCGGTGGGCGCGACCAGCGTGGCCCGCCGGTCGGCCGGGTCGGGCCGGCGTTCGACCAGCCCGCGCTCCTGCAACCCGTCGATCACCTCGGTGGCCGATCGCGGCGCGATGCGCAGGTGCTCGGCGAGCGCGCCGGGACGCAGCGCGCCGTGACGCATCAGCACGCCCAGCGCCCGCGCCTGCCCGGGGCTGATCTCCCACGGCGCAAGCGCGCGCTTGGTCTGGTGCCGCAGCCGGCGGGTCACCGCCCAGAACGTCTCGGCCAGGCTCTCGTCGCTGCCGTCCACGGGGAATACGGTAACAGGCTTTCGTGTTGTTCCCTCATGTTGAGGTAACCTCAGCATTGTTGGTAGTTCGGCATTCGTCCCCCACATGAGGAGCACCCTTGGATCGCATCCCCGAAGGCCGTCGCGACGGCCGAACCGTCTCCCCGGCCGAGAAGGCCCAGGCCCGCGACGTGTCCCTGCGCCGGATCGGCCGCCTGTTCACCGCCCACCGCGGCCCGCTCGCCACCGTGGTGGCGATCATCGTGGCGTCCTCGATCATCGCGATGGCCACGCCGTTCCTGCTGCGTACCGTGATCGACAGGGCCCTGCCCGAGCGTGACCTGACCCTGCTGGCCTGGCTGGTCGCGGGCATGGTCGCGGTCGCCGCCGTCACCGCCGTGCTCGGCGTCGCCCAGACCTGGATCTCCACCCGCGTCGGCCAGCAGGTCATGCACCGGCTGCGCGCCGACGTCTTCGCCCACCTCCAGCGGCAGTCGATCGGCTTCTTCGTGCGCACCCGCACCGGCGAGGTCCAGTCGCGCATCACCAACGACATCGGCGGCATGCAGGCGGTCGTCACCTCCACCGCCACCTCGATCGCCGCCAACCTCACCACAGTGGTCGCCACCACCATCGCCATGCTGGCGCTGAGCTGGCGCCTCACGCTCGTCTCGGCGGTCGTGCTGCCGCCCGCGCTGTGGCTCACCCGCCGCGTCGCCCGGCTGCGCCGGGAGATCACCGCCCAGCGCCAGCGCGAGCTGGCCGACCTCGCGGTGACCATCGAGGAGGGGCTGTCGGTCAGTGGCGTCCGGCTGGCCAAGACGCTCGGCACCGGCCCGGCCCTGGTCGACCGGTTCACCGCGTCCTCGGCCCGCCTGGTCGACCTGGAACTGCGCTCCGAGCTGGCCGGACGCTGGCGGATGGCCGCCATGAGCATCGTCTTCGCTGCCATCCCCGCGGTGATCTACCTCGGCGCCGGGCTGCCCGGCACCGCCGGCACGCTCACCATCGGCACGCTCGTCGCGTTCACCGCCCTGCAGGGCAACCTGTTCCGGCCGCTGATGGGCCTGCTCAACGTGGGCGTCACGCTCACCGCGTCGCTCGCGCTGTTCGCCCGCATCTTCGAATACCTCGACCTGCCCGTCGAGGTCGCCGAGCCGGCCCGCCCGGTCCCGCTCGACCCGGCCACCGCCCGCGGCCACCTCCGGATCGAGGACGTCACCTTCAGCTACCCGGGCAGCGACACCGCCGCCCTCGCCGGCGTCAGCCTGGACGTCCCGGCCGGCACCAGCCTCGCCCTGGTGGGGGAGACCGGCTCCGGCAAGAGTACGCTCGCCGCGCTGATCAGCCGGCTGCACGACCCGGACGCCGGCCGCATCACCGTCGACGGGATCGACCTGCGCGACCTGCGCCCGGCCGACCTGGCCGCCGTCGTGGGCGTGGTCAGCCAGGAGACGTACCTGCTGCACGGCACCGTGCGGGACAACCTCCGGTACGCGCGTCCGGACGCCACCGACGCCGACATCGAGGCCGCCGCCCGCGCCGCCCGCATCCACGACCTCATCGCCGCGCTGCCCGACCGGTACGACACCATGGTCGGCTCGCGCGGCCACCGGTTCTCCGGCGGCGAGCAGCAGCGCCTGGCGATCGCCCGGACCCTGCTGCGCGACCCGCGGATCCTGGTGCTGGACGAGGCGACCAGCGCGCTGGACACCGAGACCGAACGCGCGGTCCAGCGGGCGCTGGACGAGCTGGCCCGGGGCCGCACCGTGGTGACCATCGCGCACCGGCTCTCCACCGTGCGCGACGCCGACCGGATCGCGGTGCTCGACCACGGCCGGATCGTCGAGTCCGGCACCCACGACGCGCTGCTGGACCGGCGCGGCCGCTACGCCGCCCTGGTCGGCTGACCGTAGGAAAGTTTTGATCGAGCATTCATCCGTGTAGCTATTTACCCGGCCTCCGCGCGGCCCATAGCATCGACCTGGATCACTCGATGCGAGGAGGGGAACGATGTCGCTGATGACCACCGCCGCCCGGTGGCGCGTGCCGGCGCTGCTCACGACCGCCGTCGTCGCGGGCGCGATGCTCGGCGTGCAGCCCGCGCAGGCCGCCCGGCCGGGCTTCCGGATGCCGTTCCTGTGCGGCCAGACCTGGCAGGGCAACAACTGGAACGGGCACAGCCCGGCTCACGCCATCGACTGGAACCACTACGACGCCAACGGCAGCCCGGACGACCTCAACCGCCGGACGGTCGCCAGCGCCGCCGGCACCGTGCTGGAGTCGTACTACTCCACCACCTCCGGCTACGGGAACACCATCGTCATCGGGCACGGCGACGGCTGGCGCACCCGGTACGCCCACCTCAACTCGCGCGCCGTGGCCACTGGCGACACCGTGAAGCGCGGCGACGTCATCGGCCGGGTCGGCGCGACCTCGGCGAAGTACGACCTCAGCCCGCACCTGCACTACGAGCAGATCCACAACGGCAGCGTCGTGGTAGCCGTCGTGCAGGGCGTGACCTGGTCAGACGGGCTGAAGCGCAACCAGAAGAGCACCAACGGCTGCTGATCGGCCTCGCCGCGTACCTGACCGCCCACCGGACCCGGCCGGACGAGGCGGCCGTAGCGGGCTGACCACCGCCGTCCGCCCGTGCGGCGCGTCAGACTGCCGGTGGCTGCGGCTCGCCGGGACGCGGTCGCTGCCCCGGAGCCGGGCGCGGCGCGGGCGGGGGGAGCAGCGGCTCCAACGGGAACAGGTCCGGCGGCCCGTCGGCGTCCGGCGCTCGCGGCGCGGGCCTCGCGCCCGTCGCCTCCGGCTGCCGGTCGCGCCGGTCCCGCTCGTCGGCGTACTCGGCGCGGCGGCGGGCCAGGTCGCGCTCGCACTCCAGCGCGATGCGCTGCTCCCAGTACGGCTGGAGCAGCCGGCGCACCCGCTCGTCCAGATGCACCGTGACGTCCGGCTCGCAGGCGAACGTCACCTCCCCGCGCGCGTACGTCCAGGGCGGTGGATCGTCCTCGGCCAGCGCCGCCGTCAGCGCGGCGTGCAGGTCACGCGGCCGGTGCGGCGGCACCTCCACCGCGTAGCGGACGGCCAGCCGGTGCAGCCGCTGCGTGGCCTGCGCCTGGAAGTAGTCGACGTACCAGCCGAACAGCTCCGGCCGCGCGGTCTCCGACGACCAGGTGTAGGTGGCCCGCACCAGGAACACGTACACCTGGCCCTGCGCCGGCACCACGAGCGGCTCCGGGGCGCGCCGGTCGACGGTGGTCACCGGCGTCTCCGGCTCCTCGGTCCACCAGAGCCGCCGCAGCGTGGGCTGCGCGCCGTCCCAGAAACGCCGGGTCCGCAGGCGCGCCGCGTCGCCGAGCGCCCGCGCCCGTACCCGCCAGCCGTTGCGCGGCGCGGGCCGCTGGTCGGCCGGCCCCGGATCCTCCGGCACCGCGGTCATCGCACCCCCTCCCTGCCGGATCGCGGCACCGCGCCCCGCGGCGTCGCCGGGACGCGCGGGCCGTCGGGTGAGGGGTGGCCGGACCGCCGTGGCGGTCCGCGATCCACGCTAACAACAGCGACCGGTGTACGCGCGCAGCCGCGCGGACGGCTCCGCCCCGCCGGTTGACCGATCGGACGAGCCGTTCCGTAGTCCTATCCGTGGGACTCGGGGCGGGTTCGGTCCCGTTCACGAGACCGACCATCCAAACTCGATCGGCATGCCTTGATCTGTTATCGAAGCGCTTCGTAGCGTGAGGCTCCGCGATGCTTCGGGGGAGGACCAGAACGCATGGGCGTAGACGCTCGCCACGCCGCCGGCCAGACCGTGACGTACGTGCGGTCCCGGGCGGAGCGGCAGTACGACCGGGTCTGGACTCCGGACTTCCTGCACCTCACCCCCGACGTACAGGGCTTCGCCGTCTTCCACCGCGGTGGCCTGGTGCTGGTCTACGGCGCGGTGTCGCCGGAGGACCCGGCCCGCTGGGTCTTCCGGATGGCCTGCGCGGCCGGCGCCGACGTGCCGGACATCTCCGGGGCCATGGCCTGGGCGAACATCCGCAACCGGCTGGCCGAGGAGGGGCGTTACTACTGCGTCGTCAAGGCCGACCAGAGCGCCTGCCACGTGGTGTTCGCGCTGGACGTCCGCAGCCCGCTGCTCGACGACGCCACCGCGCCCGACGCGCAGGCGCTGCGCGAACTGCTGCACTTCTCGCTCGCGGTGTGCGTGCACAACGCCGTGGCGGACTTCCGCGACCTGGCGTCCTACCTGCCGGCGCGGCCCCTCGCGCCGACCGAGATCGACGCCTGGACGCTGTTCGCCGGCACCCAGGACTGATCGCGCGGCAACGGTTCGCCGGCCCGGCGCAGCCCGGCGAGCTGCACGAAGATCTCCCGCTTCGCGGTCGCGGTGCCTCGACGGTCGAGCACGTAGCCGGTCAGCCAGATCCAGCCGGTGTGCGTCACCTCGGCGCCGACCGACGCGACCCGGAACGTGAGCGCCCGGTCGCCGCCGAAATGCACGGACGCTCGGCCGTCGACTCGCAGCAGGTCACCGGGTTGCGGGCGCACCGCTACCAGTGGCCGTCGTTCGGCGGGCGGCACTCGCGGGCGTGCATGGTCTGCCAGTCCCGCAGGGCGCGCTTCAGCCTGTCGTTCTCCTGCGCGAGCAGGCGTACCTGTCGGTGCAGCTCGGTCAGCTCGTCGGCGACCCGGGCCTGGAACTCGCGTACCTGATCGGGGTCGACGCCGCGCCTGCGGGCGTCGAAGGCGCGGATGCGCACCTCGTGCGGGGTCAGCCGGGCCGGTGGGGCGGTCAGGTAGAGCCGACCGGATCGATGCGGCGTCATATCGGTCCTTCCAGGAGCGGGGGACAGGTGCGGTGGGTCTGGAAGGGCGGGCCGTCCGCACGGCGGCCGCGGGCGGCCCGCCCGCTCCGCCGCCGCAGCCCGGATCGGCGGTACGGAGGCGGAGCAGTCCGGAGGGTCGGGACGGGTACGCGCACCCGCCCCGACCGGGGGATGAGCCGAACTCGTTGCCACGCGAGGAGCGGCCCGGAATCAACATATCTAGACATGTCAGATGAGTCAACGCTGCTTGTTAGGCGAGTCGCGGTGTGATCGAATCGGATCGCCACGCGAGGAGTGCCATGCGAGAAGTGCCGGATTACTGGCGCATCGCCGATGATGTGATCGCCGACGTCAGAGGAAAGAAGCTGAAGCCGGGGGACAAGCTGCCCTCAATCGCTGAGCTGCGCGATCGCTACGACGTCAGTCATGGGACCGTGCAGATGGCGTATGCGCGGCTGGAAGCGTTGCGGGTGATCCGACGACAGCAGGGCAAGGGCGTCTTCGTGACCGATCCGAAGACCTGGATGAGAGAGCCGTAACCGGCGTCAGCCCAGCAAGCCCTCATCGGCCGGCGCGCGACTCGCCATACTGTCGGCGATGACTGGGGATGTGCGTACCGAAGACGGCTGTCGCCTGTGGGCAGACCAGGCCGGCGTCGGAGCGCCGCTGGTGCTCTGTCACGGCGGTCCGGGCATGTGGGACTACCTCGGCCCGGTCGCTCGGCTGCTCGACCGGCACGCCCGCGTCATCCGGTGGGACCAGCGTGGTTGCGGGCGCTCCGAGCGGCGCGGTCCGTACTCGATCGGCCGCTTCGTCGCCGACCTCGACGCGGTACGCGAACGCCTGGCCGGGCCGCGAACGGCGGTGCTGGGCCACTCGTGGGGCGCGCACCTGGCGCTGCGGTACGCGATCGACCACCCGGAACGGGTCAGTCACCTGATCTACGTGTCCGGCACCGGCATCGACCCCGATCGCGGCTGGCACCCGCACTACGAACGGAATCTCCGGCGGCGGCTCGGGCCGCACCTGGATCGGTGGGAGGCGCTTGGCGCACGGGACCGCACCCCGGCCGAGGATCGGGAGCGGGCGGTCCTGCAGTGGTCGGCCGACTTCGCCGACCCCGACGACGCCGTGCGGCACGCCGAGGAGATGGCCACGCCGTGGCTCGGTGTCAACAGCGACTGCAACCGGGCGATCAACGCCGAGGTCAAGCAGGAACTCCGCATCCGCGACCTCGTGGCGCGGTGCCGGACGCTCGACCTGCCCGTGCTGATCATCGACGGACCCGAGGACATCCGTCCCCGATGGGGCGTCGACTCGCTGGAGAAGGCGCTGCCGAACTGCCAGCGGGTCAGTCTCCCCGGATCCGGTCATCTGCCGTGGGTCGAGAATCCGCACGGCTTCCGCCGGGCGGTGACCACCTTCCTCGACGCCCGGCGTGAGCCGGCGTCCGGAACCTGAAAGCGGGAGCCATCGGTAGCGGCCTGTCGCGGAGATCGATACGTACGGGTACACCCGTCCCGTCGGTGGGACGGCTAGAGTCCCAAGGCCACAGCGAACAGAGCGGACAGGGTCGCTCTCCCCTCCCAGCTGTCAGGAGCCGGCAATGGGTAACGAGATTCAGCTGATCAGCGACGGCGACGGACTGGCGGTCATCGGAGATCCGAGGGCTGTCGAACGTTTCCTCGTCTCCGAGGGCCTGCCGTCGAAGGACCTCGGGCTGCCTCGGCTCGGGTCTGTGCTCACGGTGGGGACGGCAGCGGCTCAGGCCGGTTCCGAGATCGCCGCCAACTCGGGTCGCTGGGTGCAGCTGACGAAGGAATCGGCCCATCTCATGCACAAACACGGGCTGATGCCGACCAAGACTCCAGGTGTCAGCCACGCGATGGTCGGCGATCCGGGCTCGATCCACAAATGGCTCCAAATCGACAAAGCATCGATGGTCGGCAACCCGGCGCTGCTGGCCGGCGCCGCCGGACTCATGGCGCAGCTCGCGATGCAGCAGAGCATGAAGGAGATCACCGACTATCTCGCCACCATCGACGAGAAGGTCGACGATGTGCTCCGCGCCCAGAAGGACGCGGTGCTGGCCCGCATGATCGGCGTGGGCTTCGTCATCGAGGAGTCCATGACCATCCGCGAGCAGCGCGGTCGAGTCGACGAAGTGACGTGGTCGAAGGTGCAGGGCGCGCCGGCGACGATCGCGGAAACCCAGGCGTACGCGTTGCGTCAACTCGACGCGCTCGCCGAGAAGTTGGAGCGCAAGAGCGCGATCGGTGACCTCGCCAGGGCGGCCAGGGAGGCGGAGTCGAAGGCGCAGGAGTGGCTTGTCGTCCTGGCCCGCTGCTTCCAACTGCAGGACGCCGTCGCGGTGCTCGAACTCGACCGGGTACTGGACGCGTCGCCGGACGAGTTGGACGGGCACCGCGTCGGACTGAGGAACGCCCGGCAGAACCGGCTCGAACTCATCTCCCGGTGCACCGAGCGCCTGCTGGGCCGTATGGAAGCGGCTGTCGGCAGGGCAAACGCCAAGGTGTTGCTGAACCCGATGGACTCACCGGCGGTGGTGAGGTCGAGCAACCACGTATCGGCAGCAATCGTCGACTTCCACGGGCGGCTCGGTATCGAGGGCGATCGGCAGTCGTCGGAGGCGAGGCGATGGACCGACGCGGCCATGGAGGCGCGGGACAAGGCACTCGAGACGGGGGCAGAGGGCGTGGACGCCGCCCGGCGCCTCGGCAACGACACCTTCGACCGGGCGAAATGGGCGACGGGCAAGCTCTCCGGCCGGGTCGGCGGGTGGTCACTGCGTCGGCGCGGGGAGAACGACGAACTCAAGGAGAAGAAGGGTGGCGAGGCTTGCTCAGGAGAGAACGTGCCGTGAATCGCCACCTGTCCGCGTCTGGTCTGGTGGAGGACTGACCGAAATCCGCTGTTTGCGTCTTCGTACGGACCCGACGACGTGGATGAGCGAACCCTGACTGGTCGGGTTCGTGACGTCGGTAGGGGTAGCGACTGCTGAGTCTTCTCCGCTGCTGACGCTGTGGAGATCTTGGTACGAAAGGGCCCTCATAGGGGCCGTTTCGTACCAAGATCTATCCGCGTCTCGACTGGTGAGAAGCGAGTCTCGAAACTGCTCGGCCAGGGGTGCCTGTGGGTGCCATCGAGAAATCGACGCAACAACATTTATGGATGTTCGGATGGTGTCGGCGCGTCGATCGTGCTGGTCGGATGGCGGAACGGACATCGCCGTTCGACGATGACAGGAGGGACCGTGCGCACACCATCCCGTGCGTTGACGGGGACCACCGCGCTGCTGCTGGCAGCCGGTCTGGTCCTGACCGCCGCTGGCGGCGGCCAGGCGGCACCCCGGGAACAGACCCGTACCCAGGCGCCACCCGACCACCTGCCGGGCGACCGGCACGACACCAAGGCCACCGACAACCGCAAGGGCCGCGTCGCCGCCACCGAGCGGCAGCGGGACCGGGCCGCCGCGCTCGGCGCGCGCGTGCGCTGGACCGACTTCGGTACGCCCGCCACGCTCACCTCCACCGGCAAGCCCCTGGCCACCGGCCTGCCCGCCGACCCGGTCGCCGCCGCGCGCGCGTACGTGGCCGCCAACCGGGACGTGCTGGGCCTGACCGCCGAGGGCGCCGCCGCGCTGGAACTGCTGACCGTGGCGCCGATGGGGCAGGGCGCGACGGTGCTGCTCCGGCAGCGCTTCGGTGACCTGCCGGCCGCCGTCGACGGCATGCTGTCGGTCGGCGTACGCGACAAAGCGGTGTGGCACGTCAGCTCCTCGCTCGCCCGCGACGCCGGTACGCCGGCCCCGGCCACGATCAGCGCCGAGCAGGCCCGCAAGGCGGCGATCGCCGACGCCGGCCGCGGCGACGCGCAGGTCATGCGTACCTCATTGGTCGCGGTGCCCACCGCGGACCGTGGGCCGCGCGCGGCGTGGGAGGTGGTCCTCGGCGCGGACACCACCGGCGCGGACCCGGCCGCCTACTCCACCTACGTGGACGCCCGCGACGGCGCCGTGCTGGTCCGCGAGGACCTGATCGACCACGCCTCGGACCACCCGTCCTGGGAGGTCTTCCCGAACTCGCCCCGGGTCGACAGGTCCTCCGTCGACACCCGTAAGCGGTGGTGCGCCGTGCCGGCGCGCGGCTGCGCCGAGGTGGTCGGGGTGCCCGGGCACCCGGCCTGGGACGTGGACCCGGCGACCGGCGAGTCCACCACCACGACCAAGGGCAACAACGCGATAGCCGTGCAGAACTGGTTCAGCAACGACGCGTTCAGCGTCGGCACGGAGACCGCCACGCCCCGCCCGGACCGCAAATACGCGTACCCGTGGACGAACCAGTGGCAGGAGCAGCGCTGCAACCCGGAGGTGTTCACCTCGCCGCGCGCCAACGACATCGACGCGGCCCGGGCGAACCTGTTCGCGATGCACAACCGGATGCACGACTGGACGTACCACCTCGGGTTCACCGAGGAGACCTGGAACATGCAGCAGGACAACCTCGGCCGCGGTGGTCTCGGTAACGACCCCGAGCAGGGCAACGCCCAGGCCGGTGGCGTCAGCGGCGGCCCGCCGACGTTCCCGGCCCGCAACAACGCCAACCAGATCACCCCGCCGGACGGCGTCGCCCCGACCACCAACATGTACCTGTGGCAGCCCACCGCCGGCTCGTTCTACGCACCCTGCGTCGACGGCGACTTCGACATGTCGGTGATCGCCCACGAGTACGGTCACGCGGTCACCAACCGCATGATCGCCGGCCCGAGCGCCGGGGTCAGCACGCCGCAGGGCATGAGCGAGAGCTGGTCCGACCAGCTCGCGATGGAGTACCTCTTCGAGCACGGGTACGCCGCGCCCGGCCGGCGCGGTTTCACCATCGGCGAGTACACCACGCAGGACCCGAACGCGGGCATCCGCAACTACAACATGAGCGACAGCCCGCTGAACTACAGCTCGCTGGACTACGACTTCGTCGGCCTGCAGGTGCACGCCTCCGGCGAGGTGTGGAGCGCCACCAACACCGACATCCGCGCGGCCATGATGCGCCGCTGGGGCAGCGGCACCCCGGCGATCCAGAAGGCGTGCGCGACCGGCGCTCGCGACGTGACCGCCTGCCCCGGCAACCGGCGCTGGATCCAGCTGGTCTTCGACTCGTTCCTGCTGATGGCGGTCAGCCAGGTCAGCATGGTCGACGCCCGGGACGCGATGCTCGCCGCCGACCGGATCCGTTTCGGCGGGGCCAACCAGGACCTGCTCTGGAACGCGTTCGCCAAGCGCGGCCTGGGGGAGGGCGCGGTCAGCGTCGGCCACACCGACCCCGACCCCACGCCGGGCTTCACCTCCCCGTACGCCCGGGAGGGCTCGCTGCGGCTCCTGCCGGTGGGCGAGCGCGGGCCGGTGGCCGGTGCGCAGCTGTTCGTCGGGCGCTACCAGGCGCGGGCCGTGCCGGTCGCGGACACCGACGCGGCGACCCCGCTGACCGACCGGGTGGACCTGGTGCCCGGCACGTACGAGTTCGTGGTGCGGGCCCCCGGCTACGGGCACACCCGGATCGGCCCGGTGACGATCAAGGCGGGCCAGAACCGGACGCTGCCGGTGAAGCTGCGACCCAACCTGGCCTCGGCGACCACCGGCGCGACAGTGGCCGGTGACGGGATCAACCTGCCGCAGATCGTCGACGACGACGAGGCCACCAACTGGGCCTCGCTCGGCGCGCCGGTCGCCGGCCGGCAGGTCACCGTCGACCTGGCCGGCGGCGTCCAGCAGGTACGCCGGGTGCAGGTCAGCGCGATGCTGCGCCCGCCCGTCACCGGTGACGCGGACGCCGGCACCCAGAGCCGGTACTCCGCGCTGCGGCAGTTCCGGGTGCTGGCGTGCACCGCGCAGGGGCCGGTGACGTGCGCCGACGCGGCGGACTTCCGGCCGGTCTACACCAGCAAGCCGGACGCCTTCCCGTCGGTGGCGCCGCGTCCCCGGGCGCCGGAGCTGATCATGCGGTCGTTCGGCATCCCGCGCACCACTGCCACGCACCTGCGCGTCGAGGTGCTGACCAACCAGTGCACCGGCGCGCCGGACTACGCCGGTGAGCAGGACGACGACCCGCGGGCGGCGACCGACTGCGCCACCGCCAGCCCGCAGGCGCAGAACGTGCGGATCGCCGAGTTCCAGGCGTTCTCGCACTAGCTCCGCGCGGCGGGTGCGGACGGGCGGCTCCTGTCGTCCGTCCGCACCCGCCGCCGTGTGTTCACGCGCGGTTCGGGGCGTCGTCGCCGGATCGGGGCTGTACCGCGGGCAGGATCCCGGACAGACTGAGCGTCGACCGGTCATCAACGCCGGTCGATGCGATGTCGTCCCGTTCAAGGAGGATCCCTTGACCCCGTTCCGCGCCGCCGTCACCCGCGTACGCCGCGCCCTCGCCGCGTCCGCCCTGGTCGCCGCCGTGGCCGCCGCCGCGCTCGTCGCCCCCGCCACGGTCTCCACCCGGCTCGCCGAACCGGCCGCTGCCGCCGTCTACGGCTCCTGCACCCAGTCCCGCTGCGCCGACGCGCGCACCGCGCGGTCCGGCTGGTCCGCGAAGAGCTTCCCGACCAGCCGCGGCTGGTACTCGTGGAGCGGCGGCCAGTGCAACTTCGCCGGCGGCCGGTTCTACAACTACGAGGGACAGCTGCCCTCCGGCGCCACCTACTACGAGTACGACGTCTACCCGCGCGCCTGCAACGCCTCCCGGGACGCGTACCGGATCGTGGTCAACAAGAGCACCGGGGCGACCTGGTTCTCACCCGACCACTACGCCAACTTCTACCGGCTCTGAGCAGCCTCGACGCCGGCCGGGCTCCCGACGCCCGGCCGGCGCCGTCGGGAAAGGACGGATCATGGGTACGCGGTTGCCGGCCTGGCTCGGGTACGACTTTGCGCCGTCCGAGCCGGACGGTGTGCCGGTCTCCGGCGTGGCCGGCCGCACCCGGGCCGGGCTGCACGAGACGCTGGCCGGTGCGCTGGACCTGCCCGACTGGTACGGCCGTAACTGGGACGCCCTGGCCGACGCGCTCGCCGACCGCCTCGACGCCGGTCCGCTGACAGTGGTCGTGACCGACGCGGCGTACCTGCTCGCCGACGAGCCGCCCGCGCAGCTCGGCACGCTGCTCGACGTGCTCGGCGCGGTCGCCGCCGGTGGCCACGAGACGCTGCGGGTGGTGCTGCACGACCACCCGGACCGGCTGCCCGCCCTGCGCGACCGCGTCGCCGCCGTGCTCGGCGGACGGCTCGCCGGCCCACCCGCCACCGGCTGATCCCACCACCCGCACCCGTCACCCTCACCCGGCCTGCCGACCGGGGCGGTGATCAAGGAGTTTGTGTCCGAATCAGGCCGCCGGAGCGACCCAAACTCCTTGATCAACGCCGCGAGGGCGGGTGGGGGTCAGGTGGGGTGGTCGAGGATGGCGCTGAAGCGTTCCTCGGCCAGGTCGAGCTGGGCCAGGATGTGCTCCTTGACCGGTGGCGACAACGGTGTGTCCGGGCGGGCGACCAGGTCGCGGAAGACCGGCACCAGCGGGCGGTACTTCGCGGCGGCGCGGGCCACCTTCGGCCCGACCGTGTGGATCACACCCACACCGTTGTCGGTGAAGTCGGACACCTTGATCACCCGAGCCCAGGGCTCCCGTTCCAGGCTGGCCGCCACGTGCTCCCGGTACTGCTCGTCGCGGTCCCGCCCCGGGTCGTACTCGGGGTTGGTGACCGCCGCGACCAGCCGGGCGACCCGCGACCCGAACCGGCCGGACAGCGCGGCGAGCGCCGCCGAGGTCACGTCGGGCCCGGTGGCCGAAGGGTCGAGCCCGGCCAGCTCGGCGGGGTGGTCCTCGACCGCGTCGTGCAGCAGCCCCGCGACGATCACGTCCACGTCCCGCACCTGGTAGTGGTGCATCAGCCGGATCGACACCCGCAGCAGGTGGTTGAGGTACGGCTCGCGTACCCGCCGGTCGTCGCGGTGCAGGTCGGCGGCCAGGTCGAGCGCCTCGGTCAGCCGGTCGCGGTCGGCCTCGTCAAACGCCTCGATCTCCAGCCGGAACCGGGCCAGCAGGCCGGGCTCACCGTGGATCTCGGTGATCGCGTGCATCGGCATGGTGGCGAGGTACGCGGGGAACTCCATGCGTCCCTTATAGCTGATCTTCGCTAGATCCGGTGCCCGCCGGGCCGCTCACGTCGCCGGTCAGGCGCTTGACCAGGCGTACGCAGGTGCCCTCCGGCGTGCCGACGATGGTTGCCTCGTCCATCACCCGCGCCATGATCAGCCGCCCGCGTCCCCGGTCGCCGCTCTCGTCGCCGTCGGCTGGCCGCCAGCCGCCCTGGTCGCGTACCTCGATCTCCAACCGGTCGCCGCGCAGCTCGGCCCGCAGCGTGGTGATCCCCTCCGGTGCGAAGCGGTACCCGTGCTCGATCGCGTTGGCGCACGCCTCGCCGGTGGCGATGAGGACGGTTTCGACGTCCCACTCGCTGACGCCCCGGGCGTGCAGCCAGCCGCGTAGCCGCTCGCGGGTGGCGGCGAGCCGGCCCGGGTCGGCCGGCAGCTCGATGGTGAGGACCGGGCCGACGTCCGCGGATGTCCCACCCGTCACGTCCGGCCCTCCGTCCCGTGCCCGTCCCCGGACCTGGGCGCCCACTCGCGCTGTCACCGCCCGATTCTCACCCTGTTGTCCCCGGTGACCGCCGATTCATTCCCCCGGCGGCGCTGTCCGTCAAACGTGATCATTGCGCATCGGGGGCGGCGTGTCAGCCGGCGGCCCGGCAGGGCGGCAACGGCGGCGGGCCGGCGCCCCCCGGAGGGGACGCCGGCGCGGGATGAGCGGACGGTCACGCCGGCGGCGTCGAGGCGGTACGCGTGCGGGCTCAGGCGCAGGTCAGAGCGGCAGCCGCCCGGCGCCGGCGAAGGCGTCGACGACGAGCGGGACCAGCGGGGCGGGCATCGGCCGGGCGGCGCGCAGCGTCGGCGTCCATCCGGCGTCGCCGCCGAGGTCCGGGTCGTGGACGGCGTTGTACGCGGCGAGCAGGCTCACCGGCCGGGGCAGGCGGTCACCCTGGCGCACCCAGCTGCCGCGCTCGGTGAGCGCGGTGCCGCCCCAGTCGTACAGCAGGTCTGCGGGGCCGGCGTCGCCGGTGAGCGTGAAGAAGTTGTTCTCCGCGTACAGCGCGGACTGCACGCCGACGCCGAGGGCGTACTCGAAGCCGGGCCCGCCGAGCCGGTAGTGGTTCTCGTGCACGTCGACCTGGCCGAACCGTACCCGGGGCAGCCGTTGCAGCGTGCCGTCGAACAGGTTGTGCCGCACGGTGACGGCGAGCCGGCCCACGTCCGGCCCGACGGTGTTGGACGAGCCGATCAGCATCACCTTGTCCCGGCCGGTGAACCGGTTCCAGGAGACGGTGACCAGGCTGGCGGTGTGCGTGACGTCCAGCGAGCCGTCGTGTACCTGCCAGGGCCGGCCGAAGTAGACGGGCTGCGTGCTGTCCGGGTTGTCGCCGTCGGTGAACGTGTTGTGGTCGATCCAGACGTGTTCGCTGCGCCGTACCGAGATCTGGTCGTACTGGGAGTTCCAGTTGCCGGTGTCGCCGTCGGTGGGGGACCAGGCGGGGAAGCAGTCCCGGATGTCGACGAACTCGATGTTGCGCACGATCACGTTGTCGACCCGGTCGATCATCAGCGTCAGGCCGGTGAGCCGGGCGCCGCGCAGGCCGATGATCGTGGTGTTGGAGCCGACGTTGATCTGGGTCTGCCGGGTCTGGGCGGCCACCGACCGCACCCGGGCGGCCTCCAGCGGCCCGCTCGGGTTCGTCCGCCCCCAGGTCGCCGGGTCGTACGCGGCCAGGTAGGCGGGCAGCGAGTACTCCGGGTCGGCCAGGTCGGCGCAGTCCAGCGGCGTGCCGTCCGGACCTTCGAAACCGTCGACGGTTCCGGCCACGTACACAATCTTGGAGGTGGCGTCGGTGGCGTTCGTGGCGTTGTCGCCGCCGAGCGCGGCGACCAGTTCGGCCCGGGTACGCACGACGCGCACCCGCTCCGGCGTGGCGGCCGACCCGCCGGTGGTGCCGGTGCCGGCGGCGGCCCAGCCGTCGTTCGCGGCGAGGGCCTGGCGGCCGATCAGCTCGGCGGCCCGGGACGGCTCACCAGGTGCGGCCGGCGCGGGCGCGGCGGTGGTGAGGACGAGCGCGGCGGTCAGCGCCGCGACGGCTGCGGTTCGGGTACGCATGACTCGTTCCGTTCTCCTGGAGGGACATTCACTGCGCGGGCAGGTCCACCACGTACGGCGTGACCGCCCACGGCACGCCCGCCTCGGACGGCAGCGCGCCGGTCTGCGCGGCGGTCCGCAGCACCGCGCCGACGCCCCGCACCATCCGCACCCGCTGCGGGCCGTCGCCCGCCACGCGCACCAGGTCCCCGTCGAGCAGCGTCGGAACGGGCGCGTCCCGCAGCGCGTCCAGCACCGCGGTGAACGGTTCGGTACGCGCCAGCGGCGCGATCAGCGGCGTGCCGTCGGCGCGGTGGTCGAGCAGGTTCGCCAGCAGCCCGCGGCGGCCGGGCACCGGGCGTGGCGTGTCGTCGCCGGGTAGCCGCAGCCGGTCGGTGGGGTACTCCAGCACCGCCCGGCCCCGCTCGCCGGTGACCAGCACCTCCCCGGGTACGTGTTCCTCGGCGGCGAGGGTGAGCGCGGCCAGCACGGGCGGCCCGGCGTGCGGGGTCAGTCGCAGCACTGTGGTGTCGTCCACCTCGATCGGGCGCACCCGGTAGCGCTCCACGGCGATCCGGGCGGGGCGGACGGGTGCGCCGGTGACCGATTCGGCGACGGCGAGGCACTGCATGAGCGCGTGGGCGAGCGGGTTGGCGAGCGCTCCGTCCAGCGCCGGGCGGCCGTCGACGGTTCGTCGCCCGGCCCACGGGGAGCGGGCGTAGTAGGCGTCCGGGCGTTGCCAGGCGGCGAGTGTGGCGATGCCGGTGACCGGGCCGAGCCGCCCGAGCGCGCCGGTCAGTTCGGTCAGCGCGGCCGAGCCGAGCGCCTGGAAGTTGACCTGCACGGCCCGGCCGGCGGCGTGCGCGGCGGCGGTGAGCGTCAGGTGTTCGGCGAGGTCGAGCACCGGCGGCTTCTCCAGCAGCAGGTCCGCCCCGGCGGCGAGCGCGTCGAGCGCGATCGGCAGGTGTGTGTGCGGCGGCGTGCAGATCACCACCACGTCGGGCCGGGACTCGGCGAGCATGGCCCGGTGGTCGGTGAAAACGGCCGCCTCCGGCGGGACCGGCACGTCCGGTTCGGCATCCAGCGGCCGCACGTCGACCAGCGCCACCAGGCGCGCCCGCCCGGCCGCGTGCAGCTCCGCGATGGTCCGGCGGTGCCAGCGGCCGTGCCCGTTCGCCCCGATCAACGCCACCCGTGGCGGCCCGCCGGCGCTCACCGGGCGCCGCCCGGCGTGCTCCCGGTCACCGGGCGTCCGCCAGCGTGGCCCGGACGCCGTGGCGTTCCAGCGCGGTGAGCCAGCCGGTCACGTCGGCGCGGAACTCGTCGTCGGCGGCCAGGTCGGGCGGGAACACCTCGCGCAGCGCGAAGACCGCGTCCACCACCCCGGCCGGGGTGTGCGCTCCGGCGGCGAGGGCGGCGCGCAGCCGGTCGGCGAGCGGGTCATCCAGCGGCAGCGGCCGGCCGTCGTCGGCGTACCCGAGCAGGAACCGCAGCCAGGCCGCCACCACGAGCGCGCTCCACCGCGCCGACCGGCCGGCCGCCCGCAGGTCGGCGACGGTGTGCAGCACCCGCTGCGGCAGCTTCTGCGAGCCGTCCATGGCGACCTGCGTGGTCCGGTACCGGATCGCGGGGTTGGCGAAGCGGGCGAGCACCTGCTCGCCGTAGGCGCTCACGTCGACGCCGGCCGGCGGGGTGAAGCTCGGCGTGATGTCCTCGGCGACCAGCCGCCGCAGCACCGCCTCCAGGTGCGGCAGCGCCAGCGCCTCGGCCACCGTCTCCGCGCCGGCGAGCGCGCCCAGGTACGCGGTGGCCGAGTGCACGCCGTTGAGGGCCCGCAGTTTCAGCCGCTCCCACGGGCCGGCGTCGTCGGTGAGCACCGCGCCGGACCGCTCCCAGGCCGGGCGGCCGCCGGGGAAGTCGTCCTCGATCACCCACTGCGACCACGGTTCGGCGGCGATCGCCGCCAGGTCGGTCACGCCCAGCGCCCGGCGCGCGGTGTCCCGGGTCTCGTCGGTGGCGGCCGGCACGATCCGGTCGACCATGGTGCCGGGGCAGGTGACGGCGGTGAGCACCCGTTCGGCGCTCGCGTCCGGCACCCGGGCCAGCGCGAGGCACTGCTCCACCAGCCCGCGCAGACGGCGTCCGTTGGCGGGCAGGTTGTCGCAGCTCACCAGCGCGATCGGCCCGGCGTCGGCGGCGGCGCGGGCGAGCAGCCCGCGCACCAGCAGACCGGGCACGGTACGCGGGGGACGGCCGGTGGTGAGGTCGGCGGTCAGGTCCGCGTCCACTGTGAGCGCTGCGGTCACCGGGTCCAGCCGGTACGCCTTCTCGGTCACCGTCAGCGTGACCACCCGGATCGCCGGGTCGGCGAGCAGGCCGACCACCGCGTCCGGGTCACTCGCGGCGTGCCGTACCCCGGCGAGCGCGCCGACCACCCGGGTGGCCGCGGCGTCGGGGGCGAGCGTGGTGACGCTGAACAGGCAGTCCTGCGCGGCCAGGGCGTCGACCACGTCGGTGCTGCGCGGCGCGACGCCGATGATGCCCCAGTCGCCGCCGGCCGCGCCGACCGCCGCCTCGGTGTGCACCGCCTGGTGGGCGCGGTGGAACGCGCCGACGCCGAGGTGGACGATGCCGGCCGGCACGGTGCCGGGGCGCAGCAGCGGCCGGGACTCCGGCGGCAGGTGGCGTAGCGTGGCCAGGCCGAGCCGGTCGGGGGTCAGCGCCATGCCGGGCCGTCCGGGAAGCGGAACCGCGCGATCGACTCCGGGCGCATGGTGGCGCTGTAGCCGGGCACGGTGGGCACCAGGTAGCGCCCGTCCCGGGTGCGGACCGGGTCGGTGAAGTGTTCGTGCAGGTGGTCGACGTACTCGACCATGCGGCCGTCCAGGCTCGTGCCGACGCGCAGGTGGTCGAAGATCGCGAGGTGCTGCACGTACTCGCACAGGCCCACGCCGCCCGCGTGCGGGCAGACCGGCACGCCGAACTTCGCGGCCAGCAGCAGCTCGGCGAGCACCTCGTCCACGCCGCCGACGCGGCAGGCGTCGATCTGCATCACGCCGATCGCCTCGGCCTGGAGCAGTTGCTTGAAGATGACCTTGTTGGCGGCGACCTCGCCGGTGGCGACCCGGCAGCGTCCGCCGGTCAGCTCGGTGACCGCGCGGGCGATCCGGGCGTGGCCGAGCACGTCGTCGGCGTGCGTGGGCTCCTCGATCCAGTACGGGTCGACCTCGGCGAGCACGCCCATCGCGGCGATCGCCTCGTCCACGTCCCACACCTGGTTGGCGTCCATCATCAGCAGCGCGTCCGGGCCGATCTCGGCCCTGATGATCCGGGCCCGCCGCAGGTCGTCCTCGATCCGCCCGCCGACCTTCATCTTCATCGCGCGCCACCCGGCGGCGTACGCGTCGCGGGTCAGCGCGCGCACCTGCTCGTCCGGGTAGCCGAGCCAGCCGACCGACGTGGTGTACGAGGGGAACCCGTCGCGTTCCAGCCCGGCGAGCCGGTCGGCCAGGCCGTCGCGTCCCTTGTCGAGGATGGCCGCCGCCTCGTCCGGGGTGAGCGCGTCGGTGATGTGGTGGAAGTCGACAGTCGCGACCAGCTCGTCGGTGGGCATCTCGGCGAGGAGGCGCCACATCGGCTTGCCGGCGAGCTTGGCGCGCAGGTCCCAGACCGCGTTGACGAGCGCGCCGGTGGCCATGTGGATCACGCCCTTCTCCGGGCCCAGCCAGCGCAGCTGCACGTCGGCGGCCAGGGAGCGCCAGAACGCGACGGGTTCGGCGGCGATCTCGGCGACGGTGCGTCCGCGTACGTGGTGGGCGAGCGCGCGGACCGCCGCGCAGGTGATCTCGTTGCCCCGGCCGTTGGTGAACGTGAACCCGGTGCCGGTGGGCCCGCCGTCGGTGGTCAGCTCCACGTACGTGGCCGAGTAGTCGCCCCGGTTTATCGCGTCCGAGCCGTCGCCGCTGGCGGCGGTGGGGAAGCGCACGTCGTGCACCTCGACGTCGACGATTGTGGTCATGACGGCCCACCTCCGAACTTGAAGACCTGCTTCGGCAGCCGGTACGCCAGGTCGACGATCGTCTCGGCGGCCTCGTCCCCGGTCATCCGGTGCTCGGCGACGAGGCGGGCGAGGAATCCGGCGTCGACCCGGCGGGCCACGTCGTGGCGTACCGGGATGGAGCAGAACGCGCGGGTGTCGTCGACGAACCCGGCGGTGTTGTAGAAGCCGGCCGTCTCGGTGACCGCCTCGCGGAACCGGCGCAGCACCTCGGGGGAGTCCAGGAACCACCAGGGCGCGCCGAGGCGCAGCGCCGCGTAGCCGCCGGCCAGGGGGGCGAGTTCCCTGGTGAACGTGTCCTCGTCGAGCGTGTAGAGCACCACTGTGAGCCGCGGGTCGTTGCCGTGCGCGTCCAGCAGCGGCGCGAGGGCGTGCACGTACTCGGTGGCCTGCGGCACGTCCCCGCCCACGTCGCGGCCGTGCCGGGCGTGCAGCCACCGGTTGTGGTTGCGCACCGCACCGGGGTGCAGCTGCATGACCAGGCCGTCGTCGAGCGACATCCGGGCGAACTCCAGCAGCATGTGCGCCCGGAACGCCTCCGCGTCGCCCGTGTCGGCCAGGCCGCGCCGGCCCCTGTCGTAGAGCGCGGCGGCCTGCGCCGGACTGAGGTCGAGGGTACGGGCGGTCGGGTGCCCGTGGTCGGTGGAGGTGGCCCCGGCGGCGGCGAACGCCTCCCGCCGGGCCCGCAGCGCGGCCAGGTATCCGGCGTACGTGCCGGTGTCCTCGCCGGAGACCTCGGCGAGCCGGTCCACGTTTGCCGCCCAGTTGCCGAACTCCATGTCCACCACGTCGTCGGGGCGGAACGTGGTGACCACCCGCCCGCCCGGCCCGCCCCAGCCGTCGGCGGCGAGCTTGGCGTGCCGGCCGAGGTCGTCCAGCGGCGACTCGGTGGTGGCGAGCACCTCGATGCCGAAGCGCTCGAACAGCGCCCGGGGCCGGAATCCCGGTTCGGCCAGGCGCGCGGCGAGCGCGTCGTAGACGGTGTCGGCGGTGGCCGGGCTCAGCGGCGTGTCGACGTCGAACACGTTGCGGAACGTCTGCTCCAGCCACAGGCGGGACGGGGTGCCGCGGAACAGGTGCCAGTGCGCGGCGAAGCGCCGCCAGATGGTCCGCCCGTCGGTCTCCACCGGGCTGCCGTCGACGCTGGGCACGCCCAGGTCGGCCGGGGGTACGCCCTGGCTGAGCAGCATCCGGGTCAGGTAGTGGTCGGGTACGACGAGCAGCCGGGCCGGGTCGGGGAACGGCTGGTCGTCGGCCAGCAGCCCGGGGTCGACGTGCCCGTGCGGGGAGATGATCGGTTGCTGCGCGGCGAGCGCGTACAGCTCGCGGGCCAGGGCGCGCAGGCCGGGCTCGGCGGGCAGCAGCAGATCGCTGGGGGAGATGATCGGCACGGGGGCGGGCTCCTCGGTCAGGGCAGGGTGAGCAGGTCGGCGACGCGGGTGGGGGCGCCGGTCTCCAGCGAGCGGTTGGCGGCCAGGCCGGTGAGCAGCGCGAGCGCGCCGTCGCGGGCGGTGGCGGCCCGGCCGAGCGGGTCGGGTTCGCCGCCGAGCAGCACCCGGGTCATCCGGGTGTCCGCGCCGCCGTGCCCGCGCCGGGTCCAGCCCTCGACCGGGATCTGGACCGGTGGCGCCCAGAACGGGCGCAGCGTGAGCCGGGCCGCGCCCCGCTCGACGGCGGCCTCGTCGCCGTGCAGCGCCGCGCCTTTCAGTGCACCGGCGACGGACGGGCTGACGTGGTCGCTCTCGGTCACCTCCAGCTCCAGGCGGCCCCGGCTGCCGTTGACCATCACCCGGTAGCCCTCCCAGGGGGCGTACGCGGTCAGGTGGTAGGTCATGGTCGCGCCGGTGTCGTAGCGGGCGAGCACCGCGAGGTCGTCCTCGATGGTCACGCCGGGGGCGAAGACGTTGCGGTCGCGGTGGTAGCCGTCCTCGGCCTCGGCGTCGAGGTACAGCTCGCGCAGTCGCGGGTGGTCGGCCAGGCGCAGCGCGAACGGGTCGCCGTCGGCGGCGGGGGAGCCGTGCGCCCGGTCGTAGTCGCGGGCGTAGCCGTGCCGGCGGCCGTGGGCGCCGTAGAAGAACAACCTGCCGTACGCGTGCACCTCGACCGGGCGCGCGTCCAGCCACCAGTTGACCAGGTCGAAGTGGTGGCCGGACTTGTGCACCAGCAGCCCGCCGGAGACGGACTTGTCGCGGTGCCAGCGGCGGAAGTAGTCGGCGCCGTGGCGCACGTCGAGCAGCCACTCGAAGTGCACCGACCCGATCTCGCCCACCGCGCCGTCGGCGAGCAGTCGCCGGACCTGCTCGTGCAGCGGGTTGTAGCGGTAGTTGAACGCGACTGTGACGCGGCGGCCGGTCTCGGCGACCGCGTCCAGGATGCGGCGGCACCGTTCCGCGTCGACCGTCATGGGCTTCTCGACGATCACGTCGCAGCCGGCGCGCAGCGCCGCCGTCACGTACTCGTCGTGGGTGGCGTCCACGCTGGTCACCAGCGCCACGTCGACGCGTTCCTTGGCGAGCATGGTGGTGAAATCGGCGGCGGCGTACGTGGGCACCGGCGACCGGCCCAGCTCGGCCAGCCAGCGGTTGTGCGCGTCCATCCTCGTCTGGTTGACGTCGGCGAACGCGACCAGCTCGGCGGTGTCGGCGTGGTCGAGCGCCAGGGCGCGGACGAACATCTCGGCGCGCGCCCCGGCGCCGACCAGGGCGTGGCGGACCCGTTCCCGGGCCGGTGGTGACATGACGTCGGCCTCCCCGGCAGTCGGCTGCAAAGGTTTGCAGCCGAAGAAACCACGACGATGGATACGTCGTCAACGGATGGCGGTCAAGCCGCCCTATCCATCCGCATTGATGAGGTTTCGCGCGCCCACCGGGACCGTCGCCGCAATCGAGCCGCAACAATGGACCGTTGACACCGGCGCAACCGTTTGCATTAATGGGCGGCACCCGTGACCCCCACCACATCGGACGAGGGAGCCCGCCGTGCCAGCCACCATCCGGGACGTCGCCCGCGCCTCCGGTGTGCACATCTCCACCGTGTCCCGGACGTTCTCGGCCCCGCACCTGGTCAACCCGGAGACCCGGGTCCGGGTGCTGGCCTGCGCGGAGGACCTCGGCTACCGGCCCAACCGGGCCGCCCGGGCCCTCATCACCGGCCGTACGCACAACATCGGCCTGATCGTGGCCGACATCGCCAACCCGTTCTTCCCGCCGCTGATCAAGGCGGCGGAGGGGCAGGCCCGGCACCGCGACTACCACGTGTTCGTCGCCGACACCAACGAGGACCCGGTCGCCGAGGAGGACCTGGTCCACGCGCTGGCCAAGCAGGTCGACGGCGTGCTGCTGTGCAGCCCCCGGATGAGCAACAGCCTGATCGAGCAGGTCAGCCGCGAGGTCCCGGTGGTGGTGATAAACCGCCAGGTCGCCGGCCTGCCCTGCGTGATGATGGACGTCGGGCAGGGCGCCCGGGCCGCGATCGAGCACCTGCTCGGGCTCGGCCACCGCCGGATCGCGCTGCTCGGCGGCCCACGCGGCTCGTGGACCGCCCGGGAGATGCGCCGCGCCGCTACCGCCGCCGCCCGCAGCGGCTCAGCGGAGCTGACCGTCCTCGGACCCAACCAGCCCACCGAGACCGGCGGCGGCGCCCTGGCCGAACAGGTACGCCGCAGCGGCGTCACCGCCGTGCTGGCCTACAACGACCTGATGGCGATCGGCCTGATCGAAGGGCTGGACGCGCTCGGGACGCGGGTGCCGCACGACGTGAGCGTCGTCGGCGTCGACGACATCGCGCTGAGCCGGCTCACCCGCCCCAAGTTGACGACGGTGGCCACGCCGACCGCGGCCGCCGGCCGGACGGCCGTCGACATGCTGCTGCAACTCGACTCCGACGCGCCACGCGGCGCCCGGGGCCGGGGCGCGGCGGCCGGCGACCGTCGCACCACCGCACAGGTAATGCTCCAGACCGAACTGGTCGTCCGCGACTCGACCGGGCCCGTCCCCGCGCCCGGCCGGGACGGCACCGGGGCCTGAGCAGGTGGCCCGGGCCCGCACAGCACTGCGGACCCGGGCGGCCCGTGGACGGCCGCCGGTGACGTCGTCGCCTCCCACAGCCGAGGAGTGAGCGCAGATGCACCCCGCAACGTCCCCCACCGCCGGCGCACCCGCCGGGCGGCATCACCGTACCCCTCTGACCCGACGTCGACTCGTGCGCGGCCTGGCCGCCGTCGCGCTCGCCGTGCCCCTCGCCCTGGGCGCGGCCGGCTGCGGCGACGACGACGCCGGCGGCGACGGCGGCCCGGTCAAACTCTCCGTCTTCTGGTGGGGCGGTGAGGCCCGGGCCAAGCTCACCGAGGACGCCCTGGCCCTCTACACCAAGAAGCACCCGGACGTGACGTTCGAGAAGACCTGGCAGGCCAACCAGGGCTACTTCGACAAGCTCGCCACGCTCACCGCCGGCGGCAACCCGCCGGACCTGTTCCAGATCGACGACAACTACCTGGCCGAGTACGCCGGCCGCAGCACCACGCTCGACCTGGGCAGCTACCAGGACTCCGGCAAGCTCGACGTGTCGAAGTTCCCCAAGAGCCTGCTGGAGTACGGCGTGGTCGACGGCAAGCTCGCCGGGGTGGCCGCCGGGGAGAACACCCAGGGCCTGGTCTACAACAAGACGCTGCTGCAAAAGAACGGGCTGCCCGAGCCGACCACCGGGATGAGCTGGGAGGAGCACATCGCCTGGGCCGAGCAGGTGGCGAAGAAGACGAAGGTGCCCGGCACCCAGGATCCGAGCGCAGACTACAAGGCGCTCTGGGTGTGGCTGCGCCAGCAGGGCAAGGACCTGTACAACGGCAAGGAGCTCGGCTTCACCGCCGAGGACGTGACGAAGTGGTTCGAGCTGTGGAAGGGCGCGCGGGACCGGGGCGCCACCCCGAAGCCTGACGTCATCCACGAGGGCAACTCCAGCGACATCACCAAGCAGCTGGTGGTCACCGGCAAGTCGGCCACCTCCTGGGTGTGGGTCAACCAGATGCCGGACCTGAAGAAGAACACCAAGGACGAGCTGGGCGTGGTCGCGTACCCGGGTGACCCGAGCGGGCAGTGGGCGCGCGCCTCGATGTACTGGTCGGTGTTCAAGGGCAGCAAGCACAAGGACGTCGCCGTCGACGTGATCAACTTCCTGAACAACGACCCGGAGGCGGTGGCGCTGCTCGGCACCGACCGCGGTCTGCCGTCGAACATGGATCTGCGCGCCAAGGTCAGCGAGACCGCCACCGACCCGGCCATGAAGCAGTCCATCCAGGTCGAGTCCGACCTGGCGCAGAAGTTCGGCGCCTCGCCCCAGGTGCCGATCAAGGGGCACAGCAAGGTCAAGTCCGAGCTGGTCAAGGCCGCCGAGAACGCCCAGTACGGCCGCGCCACCCCGGCTCAGGCGGCCGAGCAGTTCGTCACCGCCTGCAAGTCCGCGATCGCCTGACCCCACGAAAGGACCGGTCCCGTGGCTGTCACCACGGCGCCCGGCCGGACCCCGCGCACCGGACCGGCCGGCCCTCGCCCCACGCGGCGTCGGGCCGGCCGGGCCCGGCTCGGCGAGGGCCTGGCGGGGTACGTCTTCCTCTCGCCCTGGCTCATCGGACTGATGGGCGTCACGGCGATCCCCATGCTGCTGTCGCTCTGGCTGAGCTTCACCGACTACGACATCCTCACGCCGCTGTCCGAGGTGCGGTGGGTGGGGCTGGCCAACTACGAGCGGATGTTCACCGCCGACCCGTCGTACTGGCACGCGGTGCGGGTCACGCTGACGTTCGCGCTGATCGCGGTGCCGCTGAAGCTGGCCGCCGCGCTCGGCGTGGCGCTGCTGCTCAACCGGGCCTGGCGCGGCGTCGGGCTGTTCCGCAGCCTGTTCTACCTGCCGTCGCTGCTCGGCGGCAGCGTCGCGCTGGCCATCGTCTGGGTCAACATGTTCAACCGGGACGGCGCGTTCAACTCGTTCCTCGCCCTGTTCGGCGTCGAGGGGCTGCCCTGGGTCAGCGACCCGGACTGGGCGCTGGAGACGCTGATGGTGCTGGCCATCTGGCAGTTCGGCGCGCCCATGGTGATCTTCCTGGCCGGGCTCAAGCAGGTGCCCACCGAGCTGTACGAGGCGGCGGCGGTGGACGGCGCCGGGGCGTGGCGGCGCTTCCGCGCGGTCACCCTGCCCATGCTCTCCCCGGTGATCTTCTTCAACCTGGTGCTGGAGACCATCAACGGCTTCCAGGGCTTCACCGCCGCGTTCGTGCTCAGCAACGGCACCGGCGGCCCGGTCGACTCCACCCTGATGTACACGCTGAAGCTCTACATCTCCGGCTTCACCGACCTGGAGATGGGCTACGCGTCGGCGATGGCGTGGGTGTTCCTGGTGGCGATCGGCGTGGTCACCGCCGTCTTCTTCAGCACCGGCCGGTTCTGGGTGCACTACTCGGACGGAGACGACTCATGACGGCGCTTCCTGTCGCCCGCCGCCGGCCGGGCAGCGGCCGCAACGTCCTGCGGCTGGTCGTGCTCGTGGCGATCGTCGCGGTGGTGCTCTACCCGCTGTTCTGGATGCTCGGCACGTCGGTCAAGTCGCAGGCCGAGATCGTCAACAACGTCGGCCTGCTGCCGGAGGTGTTCACCCCCGGCAACTACGTCGACGGCTGGACCAACTTCGACATCAGCTTCGGCCGGTTCTTCCTCAACAGCGCAGTGGTCAGCGCGCTCACCGTCGTCGGCAACGCGCTGTCCTGCCTGCTCGCCGCGTACGCCCTGGGCCGGCTGCGGTTCCGGCTGCGCAAGCTGTGGTTCACCGTGATGATCGGCACGCTGCTGCTGCCCGGGCACGTGCTGATCGTGCCGCAGTACATCCTGTTCCGCAGCCTCGGACTGGTCGGCGGCGACTGGCCGTACCTGCCGCTGCTGGTGCCGCAGTTCCTGGCCACCGAGGCGTTCTTCGTCTTCCTCATGGTGCAGTTCATGCGCGGCATCCCGCGCGAGCTGGACGAGGCGGCCACCATCGACGGCGCGTCCCCGTACGGCGTGTTCCGGCACGTCATCCTGCCGCTGAGCCGCCCGGCGCTGGTCACCACCGCGATCTTCTCGTTCATCTGGACCTGGAACGACTTCTTCCGGCAACTGGTGTTCCTGTCCAGCCTGGAGGACTACACGGTCCCGGTGGCGCTGACGCTGTTCATCGACTCGACAAGCCAGAGCGCCGTCGGCCCGATGTTCGCCATGTCGGTGCTGTCGCTGCTGCCGGTGTTCCTGTTCTTCCTGGCCTTCCAGCGGATGCTCGTCGAGGGCATCAACACCAGCGGGCTGAAGGGATGACCGCCGTGCCTGCCCGTGGCGACTGGCGGGACACGCTGCGCGAGGCGACCGATCTGGCGCTGCTCGGCTTCGCCGTGGCGCTGGCCGCGCTGCCGGTGCTCACGCTCGCCCCGGCGCTCGCCACTGCCAGTGCCGCGCTGCACGACAGGTCGGTCACCGGTTCCTGGCCCGACGCGCGGACCAGCCTGGCCCGGTTCGGCCGCGCGCTGCCCGCCGGGCTGGCGGTCAGCGCCGTCGCCCTGGCCGCCGTCGCGCTGCTCGCCGCCGACCTGCTCGCGCTCGCCACCGGCCGGGTTCCCGGCGGCGGGCCCGCGCTCGCGCTCACCGCCGTCGTGGTCGCGGTCCTGCTCGGGTACGCGGGCCTGGTCACCGTCGCGGTCGGGCGCAGCGGCGGCCGGGGCTGGCGGACGGCGGCGCGTGAGGTGGCCCGCACCTGCCCGCAGCGCCCCGGCGTGCGGGCCGCCGCCTCCGGCATCTGCGCCCTCGCGGTGCTGCTGGGCGTGCTGGTCACGCCGGTCGCGGTGCCGATCCTCGGCGGGTACGCCCTCGCGGCGCTGCACGCGCTCGACGCCCGCCGCCCGGTCCCCGCCCCGGACCCGACGTGACCGCCGAACCCCGGCTGGTGGTGGACGGCGCCGAGGTGGCCCGGTACCTGGTCCGGCCGGAGCTGGACCCGCGCCACGGGCCCCGGCCCTACCTGCATCCGGTGCGGACCCGGGCCGGCACGCCGGTCACCGACGCGCTCCCGGCCGACCACGTCTGGCACCTCGGCGCGTCACTGGCCGTGCAGGACGTGGACGGCGTCAACCTGTGGGGCGGCCGGACGTACGTGCGCGGCACCGGCTACACCTGGCGCGACGACCACGGCGTCATCGCGCACACCGGCTGGCGCGAGCGGACCGCCGACCGGCTCGACCACGACCTGGAATGGCGGGACCGGCACGGCCGGGTGCTGCTGCGCGAGCACCGGCGGATCACCGCCACCCCGGCCGGGGAGGACGCCTGGTGGCTGGACCTGTCCGCCACGCTCACCTCCGCCACCGGCGCCGACGTGCGCCTGGGCAGCCCGGCCACGAACGGCCGCCCGGGCGGCGCCGGCTACGGCGGATTCTTCTGGCGTGCCGTGGCCGACGGGGAAGCGCGGGTGCGCACCGCCGAGGCGGTGGGCGAGGAGGCGGTGAACGGCTCGGCCGCGCCCTGGCTGGCGTTGTCCGCCTCCGCGCTTGGCGGTGGCGCGTACACGCTGGTGTTCACCGGTCTGGGGCCGGGTGACAGGTGGTTCGTGCGCACCGCGATGTACCCGGGCGTCTGCGTCGCGTACGCGTTCGACACCCCGGCGGTGGTCGCGGCCAGCCGGCCCCGGCACAACCGGCACCGGGTGCTGGTCGCCGACGGCCACCTCGACCCGGACGACGTGGCGGCCCGCCTGGGGGTGACGCCGTGAGCCCGGCGGGCGGGCCGGAGGTGGTCTGCGTGGGCGAGACGATGGTGGTGCTCGCCCCCGATGACGGCGGGTCGCTGGAGCGCGCGGCGCGGCTGACCGTCGGCGTGGGCGGCGCGGAGTCGAACGTGGCGGCCGGACTGGCCCGGCTCGGGCACCGCGCGGCGTGGGTCAGCCGGGTCGGCGACGACCCGTTCGGGCGGCGGGTGGTGGCCGAGGTCGCCGCCGCGGGCGTGGACGTCAGCCTGGTCATCGTGGATCCGGACGCGCCGACCGGGCTCTACCTGAAGGATCCGACCCCGGTCGGCACCCGCGTGCACTACCACCGTGCCGGGTCGGCCGCGAGCCGCCTCGGTGCCGCCGACCTCACGCGTTCCGGGCTGGCCGGGGCACGCCTGCTGCACCTGTCCGGCATCACCGCGGCGCTCTCCGGCACCTGCCGTGACCTGCTCGTATCAGCGCTGGACGGGCGCGCGCTACCGGGTGCCCGGGTCAGCTTCGACGTGAACCACCGCCCGGCGCTCTGGCCCGCCGACCGGGCCGCCCCGGTCCTGCACGGCCTGGCCGACCGCGCCGACGTGGTGCTGGTCGGGCTGGACGAGGCGGCCGGACTGTGGGCTGCGGACGATCCGGCCGACGTTCGTGCCCTGCTGCCCGGCCCGGAACTGGTGGTGGTCAAGGACGGGCCGGTCGGCGCGACGGCGCTGCCGCGTACCGGGCCGGCGGTGTTCGTGCCGGCGCTGCCGGTGGACGTGGTGGAGCCGGTCGGCGCGGGTGACGCGTTCGCCGCCGGGTTCCTGTCCGGGCTGCTGCGCGGCCTGGACCTGCGCGCCTGTCTGCGGCTGGGGCACCTGACCGCCGCGCCGGTGCTGGTCGTGCCGGGCGACACCGCGCCGCCGCCTGATCCGGAGACGATCGCGCGGGCGCTGGCGCTGCCGGAGACGATGTGGACCGCGCAGGTCAGGGGAGGGAGCGGGAGATGAGCGGGCACGACTTCGAGGCACTGTTCGGCGACGCGCGGGTGATGGTGATCCTGCGCGACCTGCCTGTCGACGAGACGGTCCGGCTGGCGGAACTGGCCTGGGATCTCGGCATCGCCGTGGTGGAGGTGCCCATCCGTACCCCGGAAGCGGTGCCGGCGCTGCGCGCCGCGGTGACGGCCGGGCGGCGGCGGGACCGGATCGTCGGCGCGGGCACCGTGCGTACCCCGGCGCAGGTCCACGACGCGGTGGCCGCCGGGGCGGCGTTCACGGTGGCGCCCGGCCTGGACCTGGCGGTGGCCGACGCGGCGGCCGGTCTCGGCGTGCCGCACCTGCCCGGCGTGGCCACCCCGACCGAGGCGCAGCGGGCGCTCGACCACGGCCTGGTGTGGCTCAAGGCGTTCCCGGCGGTCAGCCTCGGCCCGGCCTGGTTCCGGGCGGTGGCCGGGCCGCTGCCGGAGGCCCGGTTCGTCGCCACCGGCGGCGTCGACGCCGGCAACGCGGAAGACTTCCTCGCCGCCGGGGCGCGCGTGGTGGCGGTCGGGTCGGCGCTCACCGACCCTGAGCAACTGCCGCGCCTGGCCACGCTCGCGGCCGGCGGCGCGGTCAGGTGACGGTACGGCCGGACGTGGTGGCGGTGGTCCGGATCGCCTTCACGATCGCCGGGATCGACCCGATCAGCAGCACCAGCGCCCAGATCAGCGCCACCACCGCGAACACCACGGCGCCCAGGTCGTCCAGGATGCTGACCAGGATCACCGGCACCAGGCCGTGCAGGAACTGCAGCACCACTGTGCACAGCAGCGTGGTCAGCATCAGCGCGACGAGGCCCTTGTTACGCAGGAACCGGGGCTGGGCGGCGAGCAGCAGCCCGGCCCAGACCAGTTTGAGCAGCAGCGCCAGCCCGAGCAGCACCGCCGCGTCGCCGACCGGGAAGAACCCCCACACCGCGAGGTACGCCAGCGTGCCGAACGGCGGCGCCAGGACCAGCGACACCATCACCGTCAGCTCGACGAACGCGACGATCAGCAGGACCAGCGACACCAGCAGCAGCACGATCGAGAAGACGAGCGTGGCCACGCCCTGCACCCGGCCCTGCACCCGGTCCGGCAGCACCAGGCTCAGGCAGAACAGCCCGGTCGTCCAGAGCGCCACCACGTCGATCAGCGCGAGGTAGCCGATGCCCCGCCCGGACGGCTCGGACACCGCGCCGACGTCGCCCAGCTCGACGCCGAGCTGCCCGGCGCGCTCCCGCAGCGCGCCGCTCGCGTCGCCGCCGCCGGTCAGCGCCGCCGCGCCCAGCTCCACGCCGACCACGAGCGCCACCGCGAGCAACGCCAGCAGCAGGAACGGCTTGCGCAACTCACCCATGCCGCGTCTCCGTCCCGGTCAGGACCGGGCCAGCGTGACCGAACATCCACCACCTCCCGGACACCGCAGGAGCACCTCGGTCTCCCGGTCAACAGCCACCTTCGCCACCGCCGGGCCGTCCGCGTCGGGCGCGACCTCGTCGGTGACCGTCACGTCCGCGTCGCCCGGCGCGCGGGCTGTCACCTCGAACGGCGTCGTGCCGCGCAGCACCAGCGTGCGCAGCGCGCCCGGGTCGGCCACCCGCAGCCGGCACACCGTGCCGAAGGTGAGCGTCACCCCGTCGGCGGTGGTGGCCGGTTCCGCGGCCGGCGGCAGGCAGCTCACCGCCACCGTCGCCGGGTCGACCGTCCCGGACCCGCGTCCCAGCCGGGCCAGCGCGCCCGGCCCGGCCGCCGGGTCGCCCCTGTCGTCGCGGCGTCCGGCCACCGCCACCACGTACAGCGCCACCAGCAGCACTGCCACCGCCACCAGCAGCACCTTCTGCCTGGTGGTCATGGCCGGACGACGGGCGTGAAGCGGATCTCGTCCACGCCCGCGAAGTACCTGTCGGTGCCCTGCGTCTTGCTCACCGCCACGAGCGTCAGCTTGTGCGGGCCGCGGGTCAGCTCCAGGGTCCCCACGTCCACCTCGTCGGTGCGGACCACCGTCGGGGTGAACCCGAAGAACGTGTCGCCGACCTGCCGGCCGTCGACCAGCCAGATCGTGTTCGCGTAGTCGAACGACGTGGTCCGCACGGTGGAGAACCGCCAGGTGCCGTCGGACGGCAGGTCCACCTGCACGGTGACCCGGTCGCCGACGCCCCGGCCCAGGAAGAACAGCTGGGCGTCGCCGGACCACACCACGTCGCAGCAGTTCTTTTGCGCCACCACGTCCGCCTTCGCGCCGGTGGTGGACTGCACCGTCGCGCCGGAGACCAGCGTCTCCGCCTCCACGGTCACCGCGTCGGCCTGCGGCGGCGCGGGGGTGTCCGGTCCGCGGGTCACCAGCCAGGCCACCACCCCGGCCACGACCAGCACCAGCGCCGCGGCGGCCGCGATCCACGGCCACGGCGCGCGCTTCGGGGGTACGACGGCCCGCACGTCGTACGTGACCCGGCCGCTGGAGCGGGAACTCTCCTCCGGCGCGGTGTTCGCCGAGTACGCGAACCCGGTCATGTCGTAGCGCCGGGGCGGCGTGCCGGGCGGCACGGCCAGGCGTACCAGGAACGACACCGAGCCCTGCCCGGGCACCACCCGCTGCGGCTCGGCCACGGTGAACCAGGCCCGCTGGCTGCCCTCGCCGGGCGCGACGTCGAAGACGACGGTGTCCGGCGCGGTGCCCGGGTTCGACACGGTGAACGTCAGCTCACCGCTGTTGCGGGCGTCCAGGGTGAACTGTTCGGCGGCGGCGACGACTGTCCATTCGGTGGTCATGACGGCTCCTCGGGCGGATCGTGGGGTGCGGGTACGTGCGCCCGGCCGACCGCGCGCACCGTCGCCACCCCGGCGGCGGGCTCGGCATCGTCCGGCTCGGGCGTGGGCGGCGGGCCCGGGTCGGGCGGGTCCCCGGTGACGACCTCGACGGTGACCGCCGCCGGTTTCTCGGCCTCGACGATGCGGGTGACCAGCGCGAGCCGGTCGGCGGCGGCCGGTGGCACCCGCACCACCAGGTGGAACGGCCGGTCCGGCGGTTCGTCCAGCACGAACCCGGTCACGCCGGTGGCCAGCTCCAGCGCGGTCCGCATGCCGTACGGGGTGCCGCGCCACCGGGCCAGCAGCGCGCCGTGCGCCACCAGGTCCCGCAGCCGGCCCGCCGGCAACGGCAGCGGCGCGTCGGCGCGGGGCGCGGCGACCACGTGGTCCATCGCCACCCAGCGGGTCAGGTACGCCACGAACCCGTCCGGCGTCCGGTACGGCTCGAACAGCGCGTCGACGTCGGCGAGCACCGCCTCGTCCGGGGCGTGCAGCGCCTCCATCACGTCCAGCAGCGCGCCCAGCACGCTGCCCGGGCCGGCGGCCCGCTGGTACGCGGCCGGCAGCAGCCGCTCAATCGCCGCTCGGCGCATCCTGCCGCACCACCTCGATGTCGTGCTCGCCGGAGCAGAGCAGCCAGGTGCCGGGGACGGTGACCACGTCGGCGGTGGCCTGGTTGGCGCTCGCCGTCCAGTTCTCGCCGTCGCCGCTGCGGAACACGCCGCGCTCGCCGCCGGCGAGCACCAGCCGCCCGGCGCCGGAGGTGCCGGTGGGCGCGGTGGCGGCGATGGCGTCGACCGGGACGAACCGGGTGCGGTCCCGCAGCGGCAGGCCGCAGTTGACCATCACGGGCGACCACTGCGGCTGCCCGGCGAGCGTGTCGAGGCGGACCACGCCGCCGCTCTGCGTCGCGGCGAGCGCGAGCGGGCCGCTGAACGCCAGGTCGCGGCAGGTGCCGCCGATCCAGCCGGACGCCATCGACTGCCACTTCACGTCCGACTCGAACAGCCGGGTGCGGTGGCAGCCCTGGCCGGGCTTCTTCGGGTCCGGCTCGCCCGCGCCGCACCACAGCAGCGTGGCCGGGCCGTCGTACTGGACGGCGAGGATCCGGTTGTCGACGTTGGCGAGGCCGACGTGGGCGAACGTGCCGGGCCGCCCGGCCGCGGTGGACAGGTAGACGCCGAATCCGGCCTGCGCGGCGACCGCGACCCCTGGTGCGCCGCGCTCGGAGACGAACGCGCGCACCGCGTAGAAGCCCCGGTCGGCGTCGGCCGGGTCGACCAGGATCTGCAACGGCACCGCGCCGGGTAGCAGCGGCACCTCGTACAGGCCCGCGTCGGTGGCCAGCAGCAGCGCGCCGGTGCCGTCCCGGTCGATCCAGGCCAGATCGCGTACGCCGGAGTCGAGGTCGGTCAGCAGCGTCCACGTCTCGCCCAGGTCGGTGCTCAGCCGGACCCGGGAACCTCCGGCGTCGCGGGTGGTCACCACCGCCACCGAACCGGCCCGGGGGACCACGCCGGGGCGTACCGGGGCGGGCGCGGGCACCACCCGCACCACTGTCTCGTCGTCGAACCGGCCGGCCGGTTCCCAGCCCGCCCCCGCGTTGGTGGAGCGGAACAGCACCGGGCCGCCGCCGGCGTACCAGGTGTCGGCCTGGTACTGGTCCACCGCCACGGTCCGTACCTGCGCGTCCGGCGCCTCGTCGACCACGAACCGCACCGACTCGACGTAGCGCACGCCCGGCTCGGCGTGCTCCAGCATCCGGTACACGTTGGAGGCGCGCAGCGGCTCGCCGAACGCCCAGCCGGCCGGGTTCAGCGGCGTCGGCAGCGGGCTGAGCGTCTGGTGCAGCCGGTCGTGGATGCGGCGGCGCACCGCGTCCACGTCCTCCTCGCGGCGCACCACCACCCGGGCCCTGATGGACACCGCCTTGTAGCGCGCCCAGCCCGCCCGCACCGCCGTACCCAGGGCGCGGCGCCGCTCCAGATCGGCCTCGACCCGGCGGCGGGCCTCCTCCACCTCGTGCTCGCGCAGCACCGCCACCGGCAGCCGGCCGCCGGGGCGGGCCGCCTCCGGCACGTACGGCACCAGCACCACCTCGACCTCGCCGGGCCGGGCGAAGCTGTAGACGGCGGCCCGGGTGAACGCCCGCGCCCGCGCCACCGCCCCGGAGCCGGTGGCCAGGATCTCGAAGTCCCGGGCGGTCACCGCGCGCTGCTGGGCGAAGAACTCGTACGGCCCGCGCGCCAGCACCGACTCCAGCGACTCCAGTTCCCGCCCACCGGTGGCCGGCTCCGGGTTGTCCACCCTCACCCCCGGCAGCGGGTCGCGCAGGCTGGTCAGCACGCCCGCCGCGACGTTCCCGGCCGGTCCGCCGCCGCAGCGGTACCAGAGCCGCACCTGCCGTCCGTCCGGCGGCACCGCCGCCACAGTGGTCGCCCCGGCCGCCCCCTCGACGGCCGGGGCGCCACCGTCCGGGCGCAGGTCCAGCGCCGGGGCGAACGTGACCACCCCGGAGGCCCGGTCCACCAGGTAGACCTTCGCCTGCGGGCCGACACCGGCGAAGCTGTCCACCGGCCGCCAGATCTCGTACGTGCGCCCCTCGTGCTCGCGGGCGGCCGCGCCCAGCTCCACCGAACCGGCCGGCACCTCCACGCCGAGCAGCAGATCAAGCGCCTCGGTGGTACGGGTCAGCGGCGCACGGGCCGCCCGCAACACCTGACCGGGCTGCCCGGTGCCGGTGCCCAGCAGTTCCGCCTCGACCGGCTCGCAGTGGTGCACGCGTACCGTCGTCGTGGTCTCCCCGGCGGGCAGCACCGCCGGTTCGGTGGTCACGAAGACGACCGGCCGGGGGTCCGCGCCGCGGGCCGCGGCGACCCGGGTGCCGGCCGGCACCCGCACCGGGCCGCGGTCCGGGCCGGTACGGGTCAGGCGCACGTCCGCCCAGGCCGCCGCCGGTGGATGCCGGGTGACGCCGAGCAGGTTCAGGAACGCCACGTACGCCTTCTCCGGCAACTGGTTCAGCCGGTAGATCATCACCTCGGTCAGGTACGCGAACGCCTCCACCAGCGCCATGCCCGGGTCGTGCGCGGACAGGTCGGTCCAGTCCGGGCAGGACCGGGCGATGCGTTCCCGCGCCTCGGTGACCAGGTCGAGGAAGGCGCGGTCGTCCAGGTGCGGCACCGGCAGCGTCATGACGTGCCCTCCTCGTCTGCGGTTTCCTCGTCGGCGGGCAGCAGGTCGACGGAGAACACCAGGTGGCCGGGGGAGAGGCTGGCCCGCACCCGGTAGTCCAGCCGGATCACCAGGCGCCACGGGTCGTCCGGGTCGGGGCCGGCGTCCACATCGAGCACCTCGACCCGGGGCTCCCAGCGCCGGATCGCCTGCCGCACGTAGTGGATCGCCAGCCCGGCGGTGGTGTCGTCGTTCGGCGCGAAGACGAGCCGGTGCAGCCGCGACCCGTACCCGGGACGCATCAGCCGCTCCCCGGGCGTGGTGGACAGCAGCAGGTACAGCGCCTGGCGTACCGTCTCGTCGCCGTCGGTCATGGCGAGCGAGCCTGCGGCGGTGAGCGCGAGACCACCGGCGCGGCCGGCGTCGAAGCCGGCGCCGACGAAGCGGAAGGCCCTCATGCGTCCGCCCCCAGGAAGCTCTGCCGCACGTCGCGGACCTGGTGGTGCACGGTGCCCGGCGGGGTGCCGTCGGTCAGACCGTCCAGGTGCGACAGCACCACCGGCTGCCGGTCCACCCGCACCCACGTGCTGTAACCCACTGTCACGGTCAGCGTGTGCAGGCACGGTTTGATCGTCGGGCCGTAGTTGGGGCAGGCGGTGATGTCGCGCCCCTCCGGGTCGGGGCGGATCAGCACCGGCACGGCCTGGACCGTCACCCACTGCTGGGACGGGCGGTTGCTCACCCGCCCGTCGTGTCCGCAGGTGATCAGCGAGTCGCGGTGGATCCAGCGCATCAGCCACCTCCGGCGGAACGGGCGAGCGTACGGGCCTGCGCGGCGGCGGTCTCGGCGTCCTCGGCCGCCGGGGCGTGCAGGAAGTCGACGGTGCGGCCGCGCACCACGACGGCCCGGCCGGGCGCGGAGAGCACCAGGTCACCGGCGGCGTGCACGGTGGTCAGCTCGGGGCGCAGCTCGACGAAGCTGCCCGCGTCGGTGGCCAGCCGCAGCGTCCGCCCGTCGTCGTCGATCACGATGGACTGCCCGGTGCCGGTCCGCATCGACCAGCGGCGCGAGCGGCCGGACACGATCCCGGTGTCGTACGGCTCGACCGCGCCGAACAGCGAACCGAGCACCACGCCCGAGGCCGGTTCGCCGCCGGGCAGCGCCACCAGCACGGTGTCGTCCGGGTCGGGCAGCGCGACGATCCCCTTGCCCCGGCCCGCGCCCGGGCAGAGCACCGCGAGCCAGCCGGCGTCCAGATCGCCGTACGCGGGCAGCGTCACCCGGGCCCGGCCCAGCCCGTCCGGGTCGTCGACGTCGGTGACGGTGCCGAGCGTGACAGTCGCCGCCGGGGGCGCGGCCGACGGCGGCGGGCCGGGCGGCGCCGTGGAGAACCGGGTCAGGTGCCCGTCGGCGTCCACCGTGTGCACCACCTCGGTGAGCACGTACACCCCGGCCAGCGGCTCCGGGACGCCGGCCAGCGCGATCCGCCGGCCCGGCCGCAGCGCCGGGTCGCCCTCCGCGGTGCCCTCGGCGGTGACCAGCGCCGCCACCCGGGCGTCCAGCCCGGCCTGGGCCAGCGCGGCCAGCTCGTCGTCGCTGCGGCCCGGCTGGTCCACAGCGGTACGCACGCCGTCCGCGCCCACGTCGCCCGGGTCGGGGCGCAGCGGGATGCGCCGCCCGCTGCGCGCCTCGTCCGCGCGCTGGCTCAGCGGCTCGGCGCGCTGCGGGTGCCAGCCGAGCACTGCGCACTCCGCGCCCGCCCGGTCCAGGTTCTCGGTGATCCGCAGCGCGTGCACCGTCTCGCCGAGCGTCAACGGCAGCGGCTCTCCGTAGCCGTCCAGCGTGCACAGCCGCAACCGGTCACCGTCCACGCCGAGGTGCAGCCCGGCGCGACCGGCCACCTCGCACAGCAGATCGAGGTCGGTGTGCCGGTGCTGGAGCAGCCGGTCCAGGCGCGGCCCGTCGTCCTCGGCCGCCACGCTCAACCCCAGCCCGGCGCACAGGTCGGCGGCCAGCTCGGCGGCGGTCACCGACTCGAACACGCGCAGCTCCTGCCGCTTGCGCAGCCGGTGCAGCGGGTCGTACGCCCGGATCCGGGCCAGCGCGGCGCCGTCACCGGCGTACTCCCGCTCGACTGCTGTCACCTCGCCGGTGAACAGCGCCTCCGCCTGACCGTCGAGGCGGACGTCGAGGGCGGCGCCGGGGCGTACCGGAGGGTCGAGCGGACCCGCGCCGGGGGCGGCGGCGAGGGTCAGCTCGCACTGTGCCGGGCGGTCGAGGCGGGCGGCGACGCGGATGCCGCGCAGCCGGGCCGGGTCGGCCAGCGGTCGCCCGTCGACTGTGACCAGGGCGGCCCGGCTCACGGCGCACCCCCGGCGGCCGCTCGCCGCGCCGGGCTGGTCGCGTGGCGGGTCACGGGGCGCCTCCCGCGGTGACGGCGTCCGGCGCGACGGTGGCGGCGCCGGCCGGAGGGACGGCGAGCGCGGTGCCGGCGGGCACGGTGAGCGGGTCGGTGATCCGGTTGTGCTCGGCGAGCAGACGCCAGCGCAGCGGCGAGCCCAGCGCGTCGTGGGCGAGCAGGTCGAAGCGCACCCCGGACCAGCCCGGCTCGGCCGCGCCGTCGGCGGCGGCGACCACCGCCGACCCGGGCGCGACAGCGGGTGTGCTCGCCGCGGCCAGTTCCTCCTCGAACCCGGCGCGCGCCGCCTCCGCGCCCTCCGCGACGCGGACCAGCTTCAGCCGCAGCCAGGAGCGCCGGGGCGTACCGGTGAGGGTGAACGCGTCGAAGCGTTCCGCGATCGCGGTGATCACGCCCGGGACGTTCCAGGTCTTGCCCCAGACCAGGCGGACCAGCGGCGGGCGCAGCCAGCCGTGCTCGACCGCCGAGTTCTCCGCCAGCATCCACAACGGCCGGGTCAGCGCGCGGACGTCCTCCGGCCGGGCCGGCGACTCCACGAAGTCGACGTCGAAGAGCAGATCCAGGACCAGTTCGGTACGCCCGCCGCCGGTGAAGACCAGCGGGTCGTCGGCCAGCCCGGCGCCGGTCAGCGGCCCGTCCGGTCCGCCGCGCGGGCGTACCCCGGCCAGCCGGGTCACCTGCACGGTCTCCGGGTTGAGCAGGCAGTCGACCCGGGTGCCGGACTCGTCCACGAGGAAGGCCACGCGCTCCATCAGTCACCCGCCTGTTCCCGGTCCAGCCGGGCCGTGTCGCTCCACCGCGTGGGCTGCGGGGCGGGCCAGGCCGGTTCGGCCGGGAGCGCCGGCCACGGATCCGCGTGCGTCCCGCCGCCCTCGGCCATCCCGGTCGCCACGTGGCCCGTCGTGCGGGTCGGGTCGGAACCGTCCGGCAGGGCCGGCCACGGGTTGCTGTACGTGGGACGCGCGGGCCACCGCCCCTGCCTCTCCCCGGACGCCGGGTCGTGTCCGCCCGGGTACGGCAGGCCGGCGGCGCGCCCCGGGTACTGGGCGACGGATCCGTCCCTTGTCCCGTTGCGACCGTTCGTTGATCCGGTTCGACCGCCCTTGATGCGTGCGGCCGGTCCACGCGGCAACGACGGTGGCGCAGCCGCGAAGGCGAGCGGGGGCATGTCCCCTCGACCGGACGGCACGTCCGCTCCGGCGATGTCGTCCCTGCGCGTCGGCCGGCCCCGGTCGACCTGTGGGAGGTTCCGGAGCGGGTCCACCCGGTCGGGGCCGGGCCTGCGCTCGGACGGTGAGGGCCGGTCCGATTCGCCGGATACCACGGGACCCGGCGACCCGATCGTGTCCCGGCTGCCGGCGGGGTGTACGGGCCCGGCGGGCACGCCCGGATCGGTGGGCCGACCGGTGCCGTCGCTGCTCGCGCCCCTCGTGCCGGTGAGGGCCGGCCTGAGGGCGCGAGTCACCACCGGCCGGCGTGCCGGGGGCGCGCCACCGATGGCTTCCGTGGTGCTTGCGGTACCGGTCGGGCCGACGGCGCCCGGTGATCCGGTCCGGTCCGGCATACGCGCCGCTCTCGTCCTCTCCGGTGCCCCGGCCAAGCCGATCGGCTCCGTCACGAACCGGTTCGCGGGTTCACCCGCAGACGCCCCGTCGTCCCACGACCGCGAGGCCCCGTCCGAGCGGGACCGGGCGCCCGGCGTCGGCGTGGAGGGCGTCGCCCCGCTCACTTCCCACCCGGCACTCGTCGCTCCCGGCGACCGCGCACCGCGCCCCGGCTCCGAGTTCCCGCTTCCCGAGATCCCCGTCCCACTTCCCAGGAGCTCCGGGAGATCTTGGTAGGAAACGGCCCCTATAGGGGCCCTTTCGTACCGAGATCTCGGCGGGCTGTTGCGGAAAGCGGCGAGTCCGTTGATCAAACGTGCCATCCAGCGCCACCGGCCCCTCTGGCGCCGCTCGTCGGAGCGCGGGGGAGGAGCGGAAACCGGCGGAAGGTCGCGCAGCAGGCCGGGGGCGTGCGCCGCCACCAGCCGCCGCCAGTGCTCGGGCGGCTGACCGGGGGCGGGCTGCTGGCCGGGCAAGGACGGCGCGTCCTCGGCCGGGGCCGGACCGGACAGGCGATCCGCGGTGGCCCGCAGCGCGCGGGCCAGCCGGTCACGCGCCCGCCGGGGCGGCGGCACCGCCGGCCTCCAGTTCCAGGCCCTCGTACGCCAGGGTCAGCGCCTCGATGGCGATCTCCTGCGACAGGGTGTTCAGGTGCGCGCCCCGCCACCGGGTCGGCCAGGCGTTGATCATGTTCCAGCGCAGCACCTCGGCGGTGCCGGCCGGGTCGAGCAGCACCACCGACACGTTGCGCCGGTTGACGGTGCCCTTCGCCGCCGCGTTCACCCAGTCCCACAGCTCACGCGAGCTGGTCAGGCCGAAGTGGAGCGTGACCGGGGCGTACTCGACCTGTCCCGGCACGGCCCGGATGCGCTCGTTGCCCGCCTCCCGGTACGACAGCGCGGGAATCGCCACCTCGAAGCCGCTGACCTCGGTGAAGTGCCCGTTGGTGATGCCGTTGATCAGCAGCTTGAAGTGGTAGGCGCGGTACGGGTCGACGGGCGCCCCCGGCTGCGGCGTCGCGGTGGTGGGCATGTCAGCCTCCGATCGTCTCGGTCTCGGTGCCGCCGGCCCACTGGCTCAGCTTGAACACCACGAACTCCGCGGGCTTGACCACCGCGATGCCGATGTGCGCGACCACCATCCCGGCGTCGCGGACGTCGGCCGGGTTGGTCTCCTCGTCGCACTTGACGAAGAACGCCTCCTCGGGCGTACGGCCGAGCAGCGCGCCGTCGCGCCACACCCGGGTGAGGAACGCGCCGATGTCGCGGCGGATCGAGCGCCACAGCGTGAAGTCGTTCGGCTCGAACACCATCCACCGGGTGCCGCCCGCGATGGCCTGCTCGATCGAGATGGACAGCCGCCGCACGTTCAGGTAGCGCCACTCGCTGGCCTCGGCGGCGAGCGTACGGGCGCCCCACAGCCGGATGCCCTCCCCCGCGAAGAAGCGGATCACGTTGACGCCCTTGGGGTTGAGCACGTCGTGCTCCGGCCGGGTCACCCGGTACGCGAGGTCGACGGCGCCGCGTACCGGCTCGTTGGCGGGCGCCTTGTGCACGCCGCGCAGCGCGTCGGTGCGGGCCCAGATGCCGGCGACGTGCCCGCTCGGCGGGGTGAGCACCAGGTCGCCGCTGAGCGGGTCGCGGACCCGGATCCACGGGAAGTAGAAGGTGGCGTAGTCCGACTGCCGGGGCCGGTCACCGCCGGTGCCGGGCGGTTCGTCGTCGGCGTCGCCCGGCGTACCCTCGGCGGGTTTGTCGACCGACGCGGATGAAGCGGCCGACGCGGGCTTGGGCGGCTTGCCCGGCGTGGCGACGCGGGTGAGCCGGGAGACGTCGGTGACCTCCGGCGGCGGGTCGCAGATCGCCACCATGGTGCGCAGCCGCTCGGCCATGCTGATCAGGGCCTCGTGCGAGACCGGGTCGTGGTAGCCGGGCGCGGCCACTATGGAGACCTCGTCGATCGCCTCCAGCAGTTCCAGGCCGCCGCGCCGCCCGCCGGTGCCGGTGAGGCGGCCGCCCTCGCCGACGTTCACCACCCAGCAGCGGGTGCCGCCGTTGTCCAGGAAGCCGAACACGGCGCGGGCCAGCGGGGTGCTCTCCAGGTGCTCGCCGTCGGCGTACAGCCGCAGGAACTCGGTCCAGCTGTTCACCGCCAGCGCCTCGCCGACGTGGGCGCCCCGGTCGGGCGCGACCCCGACGAACGCGGCGGTGCTCATGCCGACCGGTCCGATCGGGCGGGCCCCGCTCGGTACCTCCTCGACGTAGATGCCGGGGGAGAAGTAGGTGGGCATCGGTCCTCCTCGGACGTCAGTCGGGCGCGCGGACGACGATCAGGTGGTCGCCGTCCGGATCGAGTTCGGCGGTGTGGACGCGTCCCGCGCCGACCAGCCGGATCCGCACCGGGGCCTCCGGCGCGTCGGGGTCGTGCGGCACGCCGGTCAGCCGGAACCGGCCAGCGGTGTCGGTCTCGGTGGCCTGGGCGGTGTCCACCAGCTCCACCCGGACGGCGGCGAGCGGCTGGTCCTGCGGGCCGACCACCCGGCCGTCGAGCGTGCGCATGCCGAGCTGCCGCAGTCGCAGCGGGTGCCGCACCGGCGGCGCGACCGGGACCGGCCGGTCGATCCGGGCCGGCACGTCCAGCAGCAGCGCCGGCCGGGGCGCCACGCCGAGCGCCCGCCACAGCGCCGGGTCGCCGGTGGCGAGCACCAGTTCCGGCCGGCCGGACGTGGTGGCGGCGGCGAGCACCCGGTCCAGCGCGGGCAGCGCCGCCGGCCCGCCGCCGGAGACCAGCAGCCGGACCACGAACCGGTACGGCTCGCGCGCCGCGCCGCCGGTGGCGGTCTGCCGGCCCGGCCGCAGCTCCAGCGGCCAGACCGTGAGGCCGCCGCCGGGGTCGTCGCGCGGCGGGCCGACCGGTACGGGCTCACCCGCGGCTCCGGTCAGCCAGCTCGCGACGTCCGCGACGGCCGCCTCGATCGCGCCGGTCATCGCGGTGGCGTCCCCTGGATCCGGTACGCGATGGCCTCGTTCCACACGTGCGGGTAGACGCCGATCTCGAAGTAGCGGGTGAACCGGTTGATCGGCGCGTTGGTGTGGTCGTGCCAGAGCAGCCACACCGGGGCGATGGTGAACAGCACGTAGTTGAGAGCCACGAGCGGCAGGTAGAACGGGCCGAGCAGCCGGGCCTGGAACACGTGCACGTCCTCGTGGCGCTGGATGCCCGGGCTGGAGCCGGCGCACACGGTGCCGATCGTGGTCGCGTACCGGGGTGAGACGCCCTCGATCACGTTGACCCGGCCGCTGCCGGCCGAGACGATCCGGTCGAGCTGGTGGCCGAAGACCAGGTGCAGGGCCAGGAAGAGCGCCCCGGCGAACGTGTTGAGCAGGCTCCAGGTGTGGTCGACCACGAACAGGAAGATCCCCTTCGGGTCGGGGCCGTACGTGCCGGCGGACGCGGACGCCCAGCCGAACGGCGCGCCGACGAGCAGGCCGACGACCGCGCCGGCCAGCAGGCCGACGGTGCCGGCGGCGAGTTGCCCGAGTACGGCGCCGAAGACGACCTGGACGGCCGCGCTGAGGATGCCGAAGATCATGGGGTCACCTCTCTCAGACCCAGGAGCGGACGTAGCGGGGCTCGCGGCCCTGGGCGAGCTGGGTCGGCGACGCCTGCGTCGCCTGCCGGTTACCAGGGGGGAGCTGGTTGACGCCGAGCGCGGCGGAGAAGATCACCAGCCCGTTGAAGAACGCGATGATCCACTTCTCCGGGCCGGCGTCGGCGGCGAACGCGGCGGTCAGGTAGGACAGCAGGAGCGCGAAGCCCAGCGCGATCCACTTGCGCGCCTTGTCGCCGCTCGGGCCGATCAGCCCGCCGATGACGTTCGCGGCGAGCAGGGTGGCGGCGCTGGCGCCGGTGAGGCTGCCCAGGGCGGCCCAGGTGAAGAGATCGTTCACGGCGATCCCCCTCTTTTCGGTGGTGCGGTGGTGCAGGTCGGGGTGGGATGGTGCGGCGGCGTTCCGGGTCACGTGACCCAGCCTCCGCCCGGTGTGCTGGTGGGCCGCCGGCGCGGACGCCGTCGGTGGTCGGTGGGCTCAGGCCGGCGGACCGGCGGGTCGAGTCGGTGCGTCGGGCGCGGCCGGGGCGCCGGTGGAGGCCGGGGCGGGGTCGGCCGGCACGCCCGGGCCGGTGGTCGCCGTCGCGTCCGGGCCGCCGCGGGAGCGCCGCCGCCGCCTCAGCAGCACGAGCACGACGGCGGCGACCAGCAGCAGGACGACAACGGCGGCCACCACCGGCAGCCACGGGAAGGAACCGTCACCGGTCACCACGGCGGCCGGGCTGGTGGCCGGCGGCGGGGGCGCCTGGGCGACGGCGCGCAGCTCGGACGGCTTGGGCTGGTTGGCGACCACCTTCCAGGTGACCGAGCGCCCGGTGACAGTGCCGTTGGTGTCGAGCACCCGGCCGGGGAACGTCACCGAGATCTCGAACGCCATCAGCGTCATGAACGCCTGCTGCTGGCGCGGATCCTGCTGCCCGAACTTGCCGCCGTATTTCTTCGGGTCCAGCGGGAGCGAGAAGCGATACAGATCATCGTCCCGGACAAGATTCACGCTTTCGCTCGTGAATTGTGCCAGCGGTGTTTTCCGGTACGTGATCTGAATGCCGTACGAGGTGGCGTCCTCGTACCGGGTCTCCGCTCCGGGCGGAAGTGAGGGAATGTTCGGCCGCAGTTCCGCGAAGGCCACCGCCGGGTCCGGGTTGCGCTGCTTGAGCACGGACTTCGGCGCGGTGAGCAGGAGCTGACCGGAGACCGTGTCGTCGTCGTTCACGGTCAGCCCGAGGTTGAGCTGCATGCAGCCGCTCAATATCGCCACGAGGGCGAGACACACCGCGAGGCGGAATGCCCGGCTGCGGCGGAGTCTCGTATTCATGCGCTCAGTGTGAGCCGGTGCAGCCCGCCGGGCAGTCCGTGATCGGTCGCCGTTCTGTCGCCGATCTTACCGGCGTCCTCTCCCATTCGGACGACGTCGAAAACGTGAGCGATCGATATTCTGAAGGATTGTCGTGTCGCCGTTCCGCCGGGGTTCCCGGTGACGACCCGGGCGGCGGGTCACCGCGCCGGGGACTCCGCCGCGACGATCCGGAAGACCGGGATGCCGGGGGCGACCCGGGCGAAGTCGGCGAGCGGGGCGTGCCGGTCCACCGGCGCGTGCGGGCGCGCGCCGGGAGCGAGCGCGAGATGCCGGCGCAGGATCGGTGGCCGCTGCGCCACCGGCACCTTGACCAGCCGGACCGGCTCGCGGCGGCGACGGCGCAGCACCACCCGGCCGCCCCGGTACATCCACGTCATGACACCGCCCACCGGAGGCCCTCCTTCGCCGTACCCGTCGACCGTCAGGCGCTCTCGCGGGCCACCAGCGTCGACGGGAACGCGGTGCTCGGGGCGACCGGCGCGCGCGTCAGCACGGCCGTGGCCGCGGCGGCGGCGATCCGGTCCACCGGGTGGGTCGCGGTGGTCAGCGGCGGGCTGCTGATCGCCGCGTACGGCAGGTCGTCGAACCCGGCCACCGCCACGTCGTGCGGCACCCGCACGCCGCGCCCGCGCAGCGCGGCGATCACGCCGAACGCGGTGGCGTCGCTGGCCGCGTAGACCGCGTCGGCGTCCGGCCACCGGCGCAGCGCCTCCAGTGCCGCCCGGCCGCCCCGCGCCGCGGTGAAGTCGCCGGTGACCAGCCGCTCCGGCGACCCGGACTCCCGCATCAGCTCCCGGTACGCGGTCACCGAACGCTCGGCGCAGCTCAACCAGCGCGGCCCGGTGACCATGACGACGCGGCGCCGGCCGGTGGCGTACAGGTGACGCAGCACCTCACCCGCGCCACCGGCGTTGTCGACGTCGAACGACGGCACCGCCGGAGAGCCCTGACCGATCGAGACGACCCGGCCGCGCAGCCTCGGCGGCACCGCGTCCAGCGCGGCCTGGGTCGTGTTGACCAGGATCACCCCGCACACGCCCCGGTCGGCGCCCAGCCGGGTCAGCCCGGACGGGTCGGCCAGCGGCAGCCACTCCAGCGCCACCCCGACTCCGTGCGGCGCGCCCACCCGCGACGCCGCGCCCACCACCCGGTGCACGTACGGGTCGTCCAGCACGGTGTCGTCGCGGCCCACCACGGCCACCACCAGGCGTACGCCCGCTCCGCGCACCAGCGACCGGGCCGCGAGGTCCGGTACGTAGCCGAGGTGCTCGGCGGCGGCGTGCACCCGGGCGCGGGCGTCCGCCGAGGCGAACCCGTAGCCGCCGAGCACCCGGGAGGCGGTGGCCCGGGACACCCCGGCGTCGCGGGCGACGTCGTCGAGCGTGGCGGGACGTGCGGTCGGCGTACCCATGTCCGCATCATGCCTGCTCCGGCGCGGATGGGCGAAGCCATAACGGCGCTTGTGGTGGAAGCGCTCTCAGGTGTGCGATTGTCGTCGGGAACCAGACGGGGGAAGGGACCACCGCACCGTGAGCAGCACCATCGACGCACCGGCCGGGAAGCGGCCACCGGCGCCCCGGGCGGTGCTGACCGCCCGCAACGGCGTCGCCGTCGTCTTCGCCCTCAACGGGCTCGCGGTGGCGAGCTGGTTCTCCCGGGTCCCGGCGGCCCAGGAGGCGCTCGACCTCAACCCGGGGCGGCTCGGCCTGCTGCTGCTCTGCGCGTCGGCGGGTTCGCTGCTGGCCATGCCGACGGCCGGCCTGGTCACCCAGCGGCTCGGGCCCGCGCGCACTGTCGCCGTGTCGGTGGTGCTGGTCTCGCTCGGCCTGACCGTGGCGGGTCTGTCCGCCAGCCTGGTCGGCTCGGTCGTCGGGGTGGGGTTCGGCCTCGCCGCGTTCGGCTTCGGCTCCGGCATGTGCGACGTGGCGATGAACGTCGAGGGCGCGGCCGTGGAGAAGCGCCTCGGCTACACCATCCTGCCCCGGTTCCACGCCGCCTGGAGTCTCGGCTCGGTGGCCGGGGCCGGGCTCGGCGCCGGCGCCGCGCACTTCGGCGTACCCGTGGGCGTGCACCTGCCGGTCCTGTCCGTGCTGATCCTGGCCGGCACGCTGGTCGGCGCCCGGGCATTCCTCGCGGCCACCGCCGAGGCGGCCGGGGCCGGGGAGCCGGCCGCCCGGCGGCAGGCGCTGCTGGCCGCCTGGCGCGAGCCCCGCACCCTGCTGGTCGGCCTGCTCGTGCTGGTCATGGCGTTCACCGAGGGCAGTGCCAACGACTGGCTCGCGGTGGCGTTCGTCGACGGGTACGGGGTCGACGAGGCGGTCGGCGCCGCGGTCTTCGGCGTGTTCGTGGTGGGCATGACGATCGGCCGCACCGTCGGCACCGTCGCCATCGACAGGTGGGGCCGGGTGCCGGTCCTGTTCACCACCATCGCGATGGCGTCCGCCGGCGCGGCGCTCGCCGTACTGGCCGGGAACGGCCCCCTCGCGGTGGTCGGCGTCGCGCTGTGGGGGCTCGGCGCCTCGCTCGGCTTCCCGGTCGGGATGAGCGCCGTCGCCGACGACGAGGACAAGGCCCCGGCCCGGGTGAGCGTGGTCGCGGTGATCGGCTACACCGCCTTCCTGGCCGGGCCGCCGCTGCTCGGCTTCCTCGGCGACCACTTCGGCGTGCTGTCCGCGCTCGGCGTGGTGCCGCTGCTCCTGCTGCCCACGCTCGCGCTGGTGCCGGTGCTGCGGGAGCGCCCCGCCGCGCCGGACACGCAGACCGGCGCACCGGCGGCGAAGGTCGGCTGAGCCGGTCCAGCCGACTCCCACCGCGCTCCCAGCCGCCTGCCAGGCCGGCGTGCTGCACTGGAGCGAACGCCGAGGAGAGGAGGCGGGCATGGGCTGGTTCAGCCGCCGGGCCGCCGACCCGACGACGCCCACGAAGCTCGACCGCGAGGCGACCAAGGAGGACCTGGCGCAGCTGGAGGCATTCGTCACCAGCCGGCGCGGGGTCGAGTTCTACCTGGAACCGGAGACCACCGCCACCGACACCACAGTCGTCGCCATCGCGCACGACGGTGAGTGGATCCGCCGCCGTACCGGCTCGCCCCGCGCCGCCGGCAAGATCGCCCAGAAGCACGCGGTGCCGCTGTACGAGGCGGCCCGCACCGGCTACCCGGAGCGGATGCGGGCGTGGAACCGGGCCCACCCGGAACGCCGGGCCCGCTGACCGGCGCGGTCAGCCGGTCAGCGCGGTGACGAGGGCGTAGCCCAGGAACGCCGCGCCCAGGCCCGCGGCCACGCTGAGCGCCGCATTCGCGTACGCGAGGCGGCGCTTCCCGGTGCGGGCCAGGCGCAGCGTCTCGTAGCTCAGCGTCGACCAGGTGGTCAGCGCGCCGCAGAAACCGGTGCCGACCAGCGCGGTCACCGCCGGGTCGACGGGCGCCGCGAGCAGGCCGCCGAGCAGCAGCGACCCGGCCACGTTCACGGTGAGCGTGCCCCACGGGAACGGTGAGCCGTGCCGGGCCTGCACCGCCCGGTCGGTCAGGTAGCGCAGCGGCGCGCCGAGCGCGGCGCCGAGCGCGATCAGCAGGACGGTCATCGGCCCGCCACCGTCTGGGCGGTCACGGGGCCCGCCCGTGCCGGGCGGCCAGCAGGCGCGCTGTCACCGCGTCCCCGGCCGCGACCGCGGCCAGCGCGCCGAGCACCGTGGCGGCCAGGTAGACGCCCGCCGTCGCCGCCGCGCCGTCGGTCAGCAGCCGCTGCGCGTCGACCGCGTACGCGGAGAACGTGGTGAACCCGCCGAGCACGCCGACGCCGAGGAACGGCCGGGTCAGCGGGTGGGCCGGGCGGGCGGCGAGCATCGCCGTCAGCGCACCGATCAGCAGGCAGCCGGTGACGTTGACGGCGAACGTGGCCCACGGAAACTCGCCGGGCCGGTGCGGCACCGCCGCCTGCGCGCCCGCCCGCGCGAGCGCGCCGAACACGCCACCGGCGGCGATCACGCCGAGCACGGCCGCCGGGTGCGCGGACAGTTCCGACCGGTCCGCCGGTACGCGCAGGTCGACGTCCGGATCAACGCGCGGATCCGACACCACACCTCCCACCGCCCCCGCGAGCATAACCCCGCTCCCGCCGTCCGCCCGCGCCCCCGCTCTCGGTGATCTTGCGGTTCCAGCCCCGGCATTGCGCGTAAAGCGGACACCCGAGGGGCGGCAAGTGCAAGATCACGGGGGAGGGGGGTGGGGGAGGGATGAGGGGCGTACGGTGGGCGGCAGCGCCCGGCGCGGCGGTGCCCGGGGCCCGTCGCGCCAGGAGGAAGCCGTGCAGGACCGCACCCCTCGTCCGGACGAGCTGGATCCCGTCGAGCGGATCGGCGTCGACGAGCTGCGCGCCCTGCAGCTGGACCGGCTGCGCCACTCGCTGCGGCACGCGTACGACAACGTGCCGCACTACCGCCGCGCGTTCGACGACGCCGGCGCGCACCCGGGCGACCTGCGCGAGTTGACCGACCTGGCCCGCTTCCCGTTCACCACGAAGGCGGAGCTGCGGGAGAACTACCCGTTCGGCATGTTCGCGGTGCCCCGCGAGCGGATCGCCCGGCTGCACGCGTCCTCCGGCACCACCGGACGCCCGACTGTGGTCGGCTACACCCGCGCCGACCTGGACACCTGGGCGAAGCTGATGGCCCGCTCGATCCGGGCCGCCGGTGGCCGCCGCGGTGACCGGGTGCACGTCGCGTACGGCTACGGGCTGTTCACCGGCGGCCTCGGCGCGCACTACGGCGCCGAGGAGCTGGGCTGCACCGTCGTCCCGGTCTCCGGTGGCATGACCGAGCGCCAGGTCATGCTGATCCGCGACCTGGAACCGGAGGTCATCATGGTGACCCCGAGCTACATGCTCGCCATCGTGGACGAGATGGAACGCCAGGGCGTCGACCCGCGCGCCACCTCGCTGCGGGTGGGCGTCTTCGGCGCCGAGCCGTGGACCGAGGACATGCGCCGTGAGCTGGAGCAGCGCCTGGACATGCACGCGCTGGACATCTACGGCCTGTCCGAGGTGATGGGCCCGGGGGTGGCGGTCGAGTGCGTGGAGACCAAGGACGGCCTGCACCTGTGGGAGGACCACTTCTACCCGGAGATCATCGACCCGGTGACCGGGGAGGTGCTGCCCGACGGACAGCGGGGCGAGCTGGTGCTGACCTCGCTGACCAAGGAGGCCATGCCGGTGGTCCGCTACCGCACCCGGGACCTGACCCGGCTGCTGCCCGGCACGGCCCGCCCGATGCGGCGGATCGAGAAGATCACCGGACGGACCGACGACATGATGATCGTCCGGGGGGTGAACGTCTTCCCGACGCAGATCGAGGAACTGATCCTGCGTACCCCGGCCCTGTCGCCGCACTTCCAGTGCGTGCTCGACCGGCGGGGGCGGATGGACACGCTCGCCGTCCACGTGGAGCGGCGCGCGGACGCCGCCGCCGACGAGGCCGAACGGGCCGGCGCGGCCCTGGCCGAGCAGGTCAAGAACACCATCGGCGTCTCCGTCGCGGTGCGGGTGATCGAACCGGACGGGGTGGAACGGTCGATGGGCAAGATGCGCCGCATCGTCGACCAGCGGCGGGAGCGCTGACATGGCGGACGACGGCGGCCGCACCGCGGCGCACGATATGTTCGACGCCGACGTGGCGTCCAAGGGGCTCGGCATCGAACTCGTCTCGGCCGGCGACGGCGCGGCCGTGGCGCGGATGCGGGTCACCCCGGCGATGCTCAACGGGCACGCGATCGGGCACGGCGGCTTCGTGTTCCTGCTCGCCGACACCGCGTTCGCGCTGGCCTGCAACAGCCACGGCCCGGCCACCGTCGCGGCCGGCGGCGAGATCAGCTTCCTGCGACCGGTACGCGAGGGCGACGTGCTGGAGGCGTACGCCACCGAGCGGGTCCGGCAGGGCCGCAGCGGCATCTACGACGTCACGGTGCGGCGCGGCGACGAGGTGGTGGCGGAGTTCCGGGGACGCAGCCGCACCATCGCCCGCGGCTGACGGCCACCGCTCGACCCGCCCGACGAGCCGCCCGGGCCGGAGTGGCCCCGTGCCCGCTCCGACCCGGACGTCGCCGTCATGCGGCGAGCCCAGTCGCGTACCCGCCGGGCTCGGCTCTTCGCCGCGCGTGGCCCGCCCTCTCAGGCCGCGCCGCGGCTCCGGGTAACGGGACGGTCCGCCACCCGGGCCACGCTGCGAGATCGCCGGCCGTCGCCGGTCCGGCCCAGGACGGCCCGGGCACCGCCCGGAGCACGCCGCTCCGATCCGGCGGGCCGGGCGCCGGTCGGGCCCCTCCACCCGACCGGCGCGACCGTCCCGCCCCGAGCGGGCAGAGTTCCCGCTCGTCGGGGTCCCGTGCGGGGACACCGGCTCCCGCTCCCGGCGCGAAGCCGGCAGCGGTGTCCTCCGGGACGCGGGCCGGATGCCGACCCGCGCCCACTCCGGCCGTCCGGGCGGCGGCGCGTCCGCCACCGGCCACGCCCGGCGGTACGGCCGCGCCGACGGTCCGGACACCGGCCCGGGCGGCGACGCGCTCGCCGTCCGCCATTGCGCCGATGTCGCCGACTCCGGACGCGGCGCGAAGACGGCGGGCGAAATCCGCTCGCACGGCCCGGGAGAGCCGGTGCGCGGCCACCCGCGCCACCAGCGGCTCGACCGTCCACCCGCCCGGCGCGACGGGCCGCAGCAGTCCGGCCGCGGCCAGGGCGCGCAGCGCCGGCGTGGCCCGGCCGGCGGGCCAGCCGAGCATCGCCTCCACCGTCGCGGCGGCGACCGGGCCGCCGCGGGCGGCGGCGGCCATCAGCACCGCCCGGTGCGTGCCGTCCAGCCGGTCCAGCCGGGCGTCCACCAGCCGCCGCGCGGCCGAGGGCACGCCGGCCGGCTCGTCCGCCGGGTCGGTCAGGGCGTACGCGGTCGCGACGGCCGGGTTGCCGCCGGCCAGGGGGAGCAGCCGCGCGGCGAGCGCGGCCGGCCGGCCGGTGTGGCCGAGCAGGTGCCGCAGCAGCCGTCCGGTCTCCAGCGGGCTCAGCGGGCGCAGCGGGATCCGCCGGGTCCCCGGGGCGGGCAGCGGGTCGGCCGACCCGGAGCCGTACGTGGTGACCACCGCGAGCGGCAGCCCGCGGTCGCTCGCCGCGACGTGGAGCTGGCGCAGGAACCGGCGCAGCGCCGGCGCGGCCCGGTCCAGGTCGTCGACGGCCACCACCACGGGCGCCTCGGCGGCCAGGCCGAGCAGCGCCTCCCGGCAGGCCACCACGGCCCGCGCCGCTGCGGTGTCGTCGTGCGGCGCGGCCAGGAACGCGGCCAGCGCCCCGCCGCCCGGACCGTCGACGGCCACGCCCGGCAGTGGGCGCGGCGCCTCGGCCCGGGTGCGGAGCAGGTCGGCCAGGGGCGCCAGCTCGCCGGCCGGGTACGGCGGGCAGTACGCCACCCGCCGGAGTACCGGGACACCGTCCACCTGGGACACCGCGCGGATCACCTCGTGCAGCAGCCGGCTGCGGCCGCTGCCGGGCGGCCCGACCAGCGAGATCCACCGGGGACGCCGCTGCCGGAGCGCGGCGGTCACCTCCTCGGCCGCGGTGGCCAGCTCACGCCGTCGCCCGACCAGCGGGGCGCGATGGCGCGCCGGCCGGCGCCCGGCGGTCCCGGTCACCCGCCACACGTCCAGCGGCAGTGACTTGCCGGCGAGCGTCATGGTGGCCAGTGGACGCTGCTCGACCAGGCCGGCCACCGCGTCGCGGGTGACCGGGCAGACCACCACGCCACCGGGCGGCGCGTGCTCCTGGAGCCGGGCCGCGGTGGTGATGACCGCGCCGCTCGCCGCGCCGTGGCCGCCGTCGCGGGCGCCGGCCAGGTCGAGCAGCACCTCGCCGGTCGCCACGCCGACCCGCACGCGCAGCCGGACGCCGCCCGGCCGCCGCCGGTCCAGCGCGGCCTGGATGTCCAGCCCGGCCCGCACCGCCCGGTACGCGTCGAAGCCGTCCGAAGCGGACGCGCCGAACAGCGCCATCACCGCGTCGCCGACGTACTTCTCCACCACGCCCCGCCAGCGGCGCAGCACCGACGCGACGGTGCCGAAGTAGGCGCGTTGCAAGGCCCGCAGGTCCTCCGGGTCGAGCCGCTCGACCAGCCGGGTCGAGCCGACGATGTCGACGAAGAGGACGGTCACCGTGCGGCGTTCCTCCGGCACCGGCGGGCAGGCCGCGACGACGGCTTCCCGACTTACCACGGGCGTGGTGATCAACATCGCACCCACCCTTTCCCTGGTCCGGTGCCTGACGACCTCCGAAGACTTTCACCACCGGGTTCTCGGGGGATCGGTAGGACGACGTATGTCGGCCACCCGCAACCATTAGTCGTGTAGTCGACGCGAGGAGTACGAGTCCGACCCCGAGGCCGTAGAACGGTGCGGGGCCCTGTGACTAGGCTGCGTCCCATGGCCAGCGAAGTGGACACCGCACCGCTCGTCGGCCGCACCGGCACCATGGCGACGCTGCGGTCGGCGCTCTACGACGACCTGCGGCCCGGGCAGACCGGGGCGGTGTTCCTCACCGGTGAGAGCGGAGTGGGCAAGACCCGCCTGCTGAGCGAGGTCGGTGACCAGCTGCGGCAGGCCGGGGCCCTGGTGCTGACCGGCGCCTGCCTGGACATCGGCGACGCCTCGCCGCTGCACCCGGTACGCCAGGCGTTGCGCCGGCTCGACGCCGAGCAGGGCGAGGCGCGTACCGCGTCGGCGATCCGCGGGCTGTTGCAGGTCTTCGACGAGGAGACGCCCGGCCCGGACGGCGCCGGGGCGCTGCTGGAGCGCGTCGCCCAGGGCCTGCACCTGGTGGCCGGCGGGCGGCCGCTGGTGCTCGTCCTCGACGATCTGCAGTGGGTCGACCGCAGCACCCGGCAGCTCCTGCTCTACCTGCTCGCCGGTCTGGGCGACCTGCAGCTCTCCGTGCTGGCCGCGATCCGGGCCGAGTCGCTGCGCGGCGCGCACCCGCTGCGCCGGGTCCTCACCGAACTGCGCCGGCTGCGCTCGGTGCAGGTGGTCGATCTGCTGCCTCTGGACCGGGCCGCCACCGACGAGCTGGCCGCCGCCGTGGTCGGGGCGCCGCTGCCGCCGGAGGCCGCCGACCAGCTCTGGCGGCGCAGCGGCGGCAACCCGTTCGTGGCCGAGGAACTGGCCCGCGACCGGCGCGACGGCCGCGACGGCATCTCCGACACCGTGCGCGAGGTGTTCCTGGACCGGGTCGACGCGCTGCCGCAGCCCGCGCACGCCGTGGTGCACGCGGTGGCAGTGGGCGTCGAACCGGTCGAGCACTGGCTGCTGGCCCAGGTGGTCCGGCTGCCCGAGGAGGAGCTGCTCGACGCGGTCCGCGAGGCGGTGGCGCACCGCCTGCTGGTCGGCGCCGACGACGGCTACCGGCTGCGCCACCGGCTGGTCGCCGAGGTGCTGGCGAGCGAGCTGCTGCCGGCCGAGCGGGCCGCGCTGCACCGCCGCTTCGCCGAGGCGCTCACCGCCGCCCCGGGCGAGCTGCACCAGGCGCGGCTGGCCCACCACTGGCGGCACGCCGGTGAGCCGGCCCGGGCGCTGCCCGCCGCGATGGCCGCCGCCCGCGAGGCGGAGCGGCTGCACGGGTACGCCGAGGCGCACCGCCACTGGTCGGCCGCGCTGACGCTCGCCACCGAGCCGCCTGCGGTGCTGCCCGACGGCGGCCGGCCCGAGCCGGTCGAGGTGGACCGGGCCGAGCTGCTCAGCCACGCCGCCGAGGCCGCGCACCACAGCGGGGAACACGCCCGCGCCCTGACCCTGCTGGAGGAGCTGGCCGCCGAGGAGTCCGGGCCGCCGGTCTGCGCGCTGCACATCCGGCGCGCCCGCTACCTGGCCGCGGCGGGCCGGTCCGCGCCGGCCGAGGAGGAGTACCGGCGGGTGCTGGCCTCGCCCGACTGCACGCCGCACGAGCGCTGCACGGCCGCGGCCCGGCTGGCCGAGCTGCTGCTGCACCTGGGCCGCTACGCCGAGGCCGGTGAGCAGGCCCGGGAGGCGCTCGCGCTCGCCGCCGACGTGCCGGGCTCCACCTCCGAGGTGGTGATGGCCAGCGCCGCGCTCGGGTTCAGCGAGGCGTTCCTGGAGGATCCGGCCGCCGGGCTGGCGGTCATGCGCCGCGCTCTGGACACCGCCGAGCGCTCCGGCGGCCCGGAGGACGTGGCGTGCGCGTACCTGCACCTGGCCGACCTGATGACCGGGCCGCTGAACATCCTCGAGGAGGGTGTGGTGGTGGCCCGCCGTGGCGCCGAGCGGGTCGCCGAGCTGGGGCTGGGCCGCACCTGGGAGACCCGGCTGCTGGCGGTGGCGACGAACGGGCTGTTCCGGGTGGGGCAGTGGGCCGAGGCGGAGAAGGTCGTCGCCGCCGCGCTGCGGCACCGCCCCTCCGGCGCCGACGCGGTCGAGCTGCTGCTGGCCCGGTGCCGGCTCTCCGTCGGGTACGGCGACGTCGAGGCGTCCGACCGTGACCTGGAGGCGGTCGCCACCATGCTGGCCGGCGGCGGCGCCCGGCACGTGCTGCCGATGCTCATCCTGCGCGCCGGCCTGTCCATGTGGCAGGGCCGGCACGACCTGGCCCGGCAGGCGGTGCAGCGGGGCCTGACCGAGAGCCGGTCCGACGACGTGATCGTGCTGGCCACGCTGGCCTGGCACGGGCTGCGCGCGGAGGCGGAGGCCGCGGCCGGCCGCACCATCGAGCCGGATCCGAACGCGGTACGCCGGCTGCGCGAGGCGGTCGACCGGGTGACCCGCAAGAGCGCCCGGGCGGGCGCGCCGGTGCGGTACGTCGCCGACGGGTTCCTGGCGCTCTGCGACGCCGAGCTGAGCCGGCTCGACGACGGCCGTGGCGACCCCGCGCTGTGGGAGCGTTCGGCGCTCGAGTGGGACCGGCGCAACCACCCCTATCCGGCGGCGTACTCCCGGTTGCGGCAGGCCGAGGCGCTGCTGGGACGGCGCAGCCGGGTGGCCACCGCGGGCAAGCTGCTGCGCCAGGCGTACGAGATGGCCCAGTCGCTCGGCGCGGTGCCGCTGACCGCGGAGATCCGTACCATCGCCTCGCGGGCCCGGGTGACCGTGGACGCCGCGCCCGGCCCCGCGCCGGTGCCCCGGCCACGGGCGGCGCCGGCCGGGCCCGCGGTGGACGAGCTGGCCACGCTCACCGCGCGGGAGCGGGAGGTGCTCGCGGCGGTCGCCGAGGGGCTGACCAACCGGGAGATCGGCCAGCGGCTGTTCATCAGTGAGCGGACCATCGGCGTCCACGTCTCGCACATCTTCGACAAGCTGCAGGTCCGTACGCGGGTGCAGGCCAGCGCGATCTTCCTGCGCAGCCGTCCGGGATAGACGTACGTCGGTAATACGTCGTTCTACCGATCCGGCGCGCGGGCGCCGGCTGGCACGCTGTGCGCCGGAGCGCCGGTGGCGTCGTGGGGGCGCCGACCATCGTGGAGGAGAAATGACCGAACCGGTCTGGGGTCCTGTGCACCAGGACATCGTCGGGTTGCTCGCCGATCACCCGGCCGACGTGCCGGCGGTCGTGGACCATCTCACCAAGCTGCAGGATCTGCTGGTCCGGCTCCCCCCGCTGGAGGAGAGCTGCCCGCTCGCCGACTTCAACAAGCTCTACCTGGTCATCACCAGCACCGTGCTCGACGGCCTGTACGACGACCGGTTCCGTGACCCGGCGTTCCTGGCCCGCCTGGACGTGGAGTTCGCGGCCCGGTACTTCGACGCGCTGCGGTTCTGGACCGACTCCAGCCCGAGCACGCCGAAGGCGTGGGCGTGCCTGTTCAAGCGGATGCGCGGCCCGGACGCCCGGCCGCTGCCCTCGGCCGCCGCGGGCGTCAACGCGCACATCAACTACGACCTGCCGTTCGCCCTGGTGACGACGTTCGACAGCCTGGACTCCGAGCCGATCGACGGCAGCGACCAGCACCGCGACTACCTGGAGATCAACAACATCTTCGCCGAGCGGATCCCGCAGCTGCGCCGGGGCTACCTGGACAACTGGCAGCTCATGATCGACATGGTGAACGGTGACATCGACGACTGGTACCAGGGCGAACTGGTGGAGTACACCCGGAACGTGGCCTGGCGCAACGCGCAGAAGATCTGGCGCTGCCGCCACGACCCGGAGGCCCGCGAGTGTGAGCGGACGCGGCTGGACGACAACGCCGCGCTGCTCGGCCGGCTGCTGCTGTCGCCCCTCGGGGCGTTCCTGCAGTAGCCGGGACGGGGGGTTCCCGCGTCCCGCCGTCCGGGCGCGGGACGCGGGAACGCCGCCGGCGGGTGTCGGCCCCGCCGGACCGGGTACGTCGCCGCCGTGCCGCGAGACGAACCGACCCGCCGTTTCCCGTTCCGCTTCGACCCGGTCTTCCGGCTGCCCCTGGCGCTGCTCGGGGTACGTCCCGCCACGGCCTGGGTCGACTGGGGCCCGGACGGTCTGCTCGTCCGGTTCGGCCCCTGGCTGCTGCGCACCACCAGGGACAACGTCACCGGCGCCGAGCTGAGCGGGCCGTACCGCTGGTGGCGGGCGATCGGCCCGCACCTGTCGCTGGCCGACGGCGGGGTGACCTTCGGCGCCGGCCTGGCCGCCGGGGTCTGCCTGCGGTTCGCCGAGCCGGTGCCGGCACTGGCGCCCGGTCCGTGGCTGCGGCACCCGGCGGTCACCGTCACCGTGGCCGACCCGGCCGCGCTGCGCGACGCGGTGACCGCCGGCGCAGCGGATCTTTGACCGGTTCGGCCGGGCCGCGACCGGGACAACCCCTACCGTCTTTGCCAGGGGACGAAGGGGAACAGATGGGGCAGGCGGGGGACGCGGAACAGCCCAGGCGTACGCGGGAGCGGCGCCGGGAGGCGCACGCCGCCGCGGCCGCCCGGGCCGGCCGGCACGGCGACCACGCCGAGCGGTCCGGTCGTCCCGTGCCGGAGTTGCCGGAACGGGTGGCCGCCCCGGCCCGGCCGGCCCCACCGCCCGGCCGGCTGCACCGGTGGCTGTTCGCCCACCGCGTCGAACCGGTCGGCCCGGAGGTACGGGAGCACCAGACCCGGTCGCACCCGTGGTGGCAGGTGATGTGCCTGACCGGCGTCGACTACTTCTCCACGCTGTCCTACCTGCCGGGCATCGCGGTCGTGGCAGCCGGCGCGCTCAGTCCGCTGGCCACCCTGCTGATCGTGGCGCTGACCCTGCTCGGGATGCTGCCGATGTACCGCCGCGTGGCCCGGGAGAGCCCGCACGGGCAGGGCTCGGTGGCGATGCTGGAGCGGCTGCTGCCGTTCTGGCGCGGCAAGGTCTTCGTGCTGGTGCTGCTGGGCTTCGTCGCCACCTCGTGGATCATCACGATCACGCTCTCCGCCGCCGACGCCAGCGTGCACCTGCTGGAGAACCCGGCCCTGCCCGCAGCGTTCCCGCACGGCCGGACAGCGGCGGTGCTGGTCACCGTGGCGCTGCTGCTCGTGCTCGGCGGCGTGTTCCTGCTCGGGTTCAGCGAGGCGGTGCAGGTGGCCATCCCGCTGGTGGCGGTGTTCCTGGCGCTGAACGCGGTGGTGGTGGTCGCCGGCGTGGCCGAGCTGGCCGCCGACCCGGCGCCGCTGGCCGACTGGACCGGCCGGCTGGCCGACGCCGGCGGACCCGGGGACGTCCTGGCCACCAGCGCGCTCGCGTTCCCGTTGCTGGTGCTCGGCCTGTCCGGCTTCGAGACCGGGGTGAGCATGATGCCGCTGGTGCGCGGCCGCGGCGCCGATCCGGAGCAGCGGCTGGCCGCCCGCATCCGCAACACCCGCCGGCTGCTCACCGCCGCCGCGCTGATCATGTCGGTCTACCTGATCGCCACCACGTTCGTGACCACCGTGCTGATCCCGCCCGAGGCGTTCGCGCCCGGCGGGCCGGCCAACGGCCGGGCGCTCGCGTTCCTCGCCCACGAGCATCTCGGCCAGGCGTTCGGCACCGTCTACGACATCAGCAGCATCCTCATCCTCTGGTTCGCCGGCGCCTCGGCGATGGCCGGGCTGATCAACATCGTGCCGCGCTACCTGCCGTCGTACGGCATGGCGCCGGAGTGGGGCCGCGCGGTCCGCCCGGTGGTGCTGGTCTACACCGCGATCAGCGTCGCCATCACCATCGCGTTCGCCGCCGACGTCAACGCCCAGGCCGGCGCGTACGCCACCGGCATCCTGGCGATGATGGTCTCCGGCGCGATAGCGGTGACCATCGCGGCGCTGCGGGCCGGCAGCCGCGCGGCCGGCGCCGGGTTCGCGCTGCTCACCGCCGTGCTGCTGTACGCGCTGGCGGAGAACGTGGTGGCCAAGCCGGACGGCATCACCATCTCCGGGTTCTTCATCGCCGGGATCGTCGCGGTGTCGCTGATCTCCCGCGTCACCCGGACCACCGAGTTGCGCGCCGAGCGGATCGAGTTCGACGAGGCGGCCCGCCGGTTCGTCGACGAGTCGGTGGCCCGGGACGGGCGGCTGCACCTGATCGCCAACAAGCGGCAGCGCGGGTCGGTCAAGGAGTACCGGGTCAAGGAGCGGGCGCAACGGTCGATGAACCCGGTGCCCGGCGCCGCCGACGTGCTCTTCCTGGAGATCGACGTGAGCGACCCGTCGCAGTTCAGCCAGGTGCTGCGGGTGCACGGGGTGGAGGCCGGCGGCTACCGGATCCTGCGGGCCAGCAGCCCGGCCGCGCCGAACGCGATAGCCGCGATCCTGCTGGCGCTGCGCGACGCCACCGGGGTACGCCCGCACTGCCACTTCGAGTGGTCGGAGGGGAACCCGATCGCGCACCTGCTGCGCTACCTCATCCTCGGCCGGGGCGACACGCCGCCGGTGGTGCGGGAGATCATCCGCAAGTCCGAGCCGGATCCCACCCGCCGTCCCGGCATCCACGTCGGCGGCTGACCCGCCGGGCTACGACCCGAGGGCCCGTACCCGGGCCAGCAGGTCGCGGGCGCAGAAGTCGAGGAAGCCGTCCGGGTCCGGGCCGGCGTTCTGCAGCACGATGTGGTCGAAGCCGGCCTCGACGTACGCGCGCGCCTTCTCCACGTGCGGCCCGGCGTCCGGGCCGACGGAGAACTGGCTGCGGATGTGGTGGTCCTCGACCCAGGTGGTGGCGGCGTCGAAGTTCACCGGGTTCGGCAGCTCGCTCATCACCTTCCAGCCGGTGACCGCCCAGCGGCTGGTCTCCTTCGCCGCGCGTACCGCCGACTCCTCGTCGGTGGCCCAGGCCATCGGCACCTCGGCGTAGCGGGGGCCCCGGCCGCCGGCGTTGCGGTACTGGTCGACGATGGACGCCTTCGGCTCGGTGGCGAACAGGCCCGTGCCCAGCTCGGCGGCCAGGCCGGCGGACTCGCGGCCGCTGGCCGCCACGGCGATCACCGGTAGATCGTCGGGCAGGTCCCAGATCCGCGCGTCCTCCAGCTTCAGGTGCCGGCCCTCGTAGGACCGGTAGCCGCCCTGCCAGAGCAACCGGATGATCTCCAGCGCCTCGCGCAGCCGCTCGTGCCGCCCCCGTACGCTGGGGAACCCCTGCCCGACGACGTGCTCGTTGAGCCGCTCGCCGGCGCCCACGCCGAGCGTGAACCGCCCGTTGGAGATCAGCGCCATGGTCGCCGCGGCCTGCGCGACGATCGCCGGGTGGTAGCGGACGGTGGGGCAGGTGACGCCGGTGGCCAGGCAGAGCGTGCTGGTACGGGCGGCGATCGCGCCGAGCGCGCTCCACGTGAAGCAGGAATGCCCCTGCGACTCCAGCCAGGGGTGGTAGTGGTCGCTCATCTCGACGAAGTCGAAGCCGACCTCCTCGGCCCGGATCGCCTGCCGGATGAGTTCCCGGGGCCCGAACGCCTCCGAGGCGAGCTTGTAGCCGATCCGCATGCCCGGTTCTCCGTTTCCGTCGTCGGCGAACCGCTGCCGTTCCCGCCCCTCCGCCGGGCAAACCCCGGCCAAACCCAGCCTCCTAGGACGCCTTGGGGGTGGTGGCGTGCCGCGCCCCGGGCACGGAACGGCCCGCGCTCGCCGGGCGGGCGCGGGCCGGGAGGTGATCTACTTCGAGGGCTCGGGCAGCTTGCAGTCCACCTTCGGGTTGGCGCCGATGTAGTTCAGCGGGCCGGCCACGATGGTGACCAGGATCGTGCCCGCCTCCGCGCAGTTCGTCTCGTCGTTGCCGTAGTAGCCGCGCTGACCGGCGGCGATGGCACCGATGATGAGCCAGATGACGACCAGGACGCCGAATATCGAGGTGCCGCGCATCAGTTGCCTCCACTGGGGTTGTGGTGGATTCGAGGTGGAGGCCATGTACCCCGGGCGGGTGATCCGCCAAACGGCGCGCTGGTGCCCGGCGCGGCCGATTCCGATTACCGGCGGCGCCCGCTCAGTGCGGCGGCATCGGCTCCTCCGGCGGGCGGCCCCGGCTGCGGCGGTAGTCGGCGGACGCCACCCCGGCCAGCACCAGCATCGCCCCGGCCGAGGCGTAGACCGGCGCGAGGAACAACCCGGCCGGCGCGATCGTGAGCAGCGCCAGCACCCCGCCCGGCCGGGACGACGACACCCGGCTGAACACCTCGTACTCGAAGGCGGCCCGCCCGGTCAGGAACAGCGCCGGTCCGCCGAGGATCACCGCCAGCCAGGCCGGTGGCGTGTGCCCGGTCGGCTCCAGCAGCACCAGGTCGAAGCCCGCCGCGGTGGTCACCACGCCCGCCACCATCATCAGATGGGTGTACGGCGCGGTGTTGAGGAACCGGCTCGGCTGGGCGGCCCGGGCGATGGCGTGCGGCAGCAGTTCACCGGACTTGTGCACGTAGATGCGCCAGAGCAGCAGCGTGGTGGCGAACGCGACGGTGAAGGCGGCCAGGTTCTCCACCTCGGAGTGGTGCAGGCTGAACACGGTGCCGGCGACCAGCACGGCGTCGCCGAGCGCGATGATGAAGAACTGCTGGTACCGCTCGGACAGGTGCTCGGCGGTCACGTTGCGCTGGGAGTCCGGCACCGCGCCCAGGACCGGCACCGGGTACGCCAGCCGGAATCCGAGGTAGTCGATGGCCAGGGCGCCGAACCAGAGCAAAAGCCGTGCGGTGCCGTGCGCGGCCAGCGCGCCGACCAGCCAGGGCACCGCCGACACGGCGAACCAGACGAAGATGCGCAGGGCCCGCTGGTTGCTCTGCGGGTGCCGCCGTACGGCGGGCATGAGGAACAGGCCGCGTCCGAGATGGATCGCCACGTACGTGCCGGCGAACACCAGCCCTCGGGAGCTGAACGCCTCCGGGATGGCGGTGGTCATCAGCAGCGCGCCGAACATCACCGCCACGATCAACAGCTTGATCTCGGTGCGCTGCGGATCGTAGATGTCGGTGACCAGCGTGGTGATCGCCCAGGTCCACCAGATCGCCATCAGCATGACCAGGGACTCGGCGGCCCGCTCCCAGGTCACCGACCCGACCAGGTGACGTGAGATCAACGCGAGCGCGGCCACGTAGACCAGGTCGAAGAAGAGTTCGAGCAGCGTCACCCGGCGCGGCGCCTCCGGATCGCGGACCGGCGGTCGCCGGCCGGGCTCCGGCGCTGCGGTGGGCACGACATGCTCCTGCGGGTGGCGGTTCGTGCGGCGGGCCGTGAGGGCCCCTCACCGACCGTAGCGATGCCTGTCCGCAAGCGGTCAGTTTTCCGACATACCGGTCCGGGTGGTGGCTGATGGTCGCGCGGTGATGTCACCACTTCGGGGTTCTGGTGGGGCGGGAAACGCGCCGGGCCGGTGGCGACGATCGTCACCACCGGCCCGGAACACGGAGGAGCGTCTACTCGGTACCGGCCGGGAGCACCCGATCGGCCTCAGCGCCGGCACCCGCCAGCACCTTCGCCTGCTGCGGCCAGGTGGCCAGACCCGGCGCGGAGCGCAGGCCGGCGGCCTTCACCGTCTGCCGCAGTGCAGCCTCGTCCAGCTCGGCGAGCTGCCGGTAGGTGCGGATCCCGGCGTCCTGCAGGGCGGCGGCCAGCTTCGGCCCGATGCCCTGGATTCGCCGGAAGTCGTCCGACGCGTCGGTGTCCGCCGCGGCCGGGACATTCTCGACCGAAGTACGCGGCGCGGGCACGGCGACCGGCTCGATGGCCTCGACCGGCGCGGCCTCGGTGGCCGGCGCGTCGACGGCCGTGCCGACCGCGGGCTGCTTCTCCGTGGCGGGCTCGTCCTCGGCGAGGGTTGCCGAAGCCGCCACCGGCTCGGCGTCAACGGTGGCCGGAACCGTCACCGAGTCGGAGTCAACGACGGCCGGAGCCGGCTCGGCGTCGGCCACGGGCGCGGCAACCGGCTCGGCGTCGGCCGAGGGCGACACCGGCTCGGCACCGACGGGCTCGGACTCGACCCGCTCGGAGGCAACGGGCGCGGAAACGACCGGCTCGGAAACGACGGGCTCGGCGCTGACCGGTTCGGACCCGACCGGCTCGGAGGCAGCGGGCTCGGACCCAATGGGCTCGGCGGCGACGGGCTCGGCAGTGACCGACTCAGACACGACGGGCTCGGCGGTGGCCGGCTCAGACACGACGGGCTCGGCGGTGGCCGGCTCAGACCCGACCGGCTCGGCGGTGGCTGGCTCAGACGCGACCGGGTCGGAGGCGGCGGGCGAGGACTCGGCCGGCTCGTCGGCGGTGCGGGCGGCGGTGGCTACGGCCGGTTCGGCGGTCGCGGACTCGGTGGGGGCGGGCTCGGTCACGGTGGCGGTCGCCGGCGGCTCGTCGACCACGGCGACCGGACGCGGCTCGTCGACGGTGGCGGTCACCGCGGGGGCGCCCTCCACCGTGGGCGTCGCCGGGGCGCCGGGTCGGCGGCCGAAGAGCACCCAGCCGGCGACCAGTCCGATGAGCAGGGCCAGGATCACGAACAGCCACTGCCCGAAGCTCGACGGCATGGCCAACCTCCTTTTATGTACGTGCACGACGGTGGCGAAAGACTCGGGGCAGCTTCGCACACGCGCGCCGACGACGACAGGCAGGCTGGTGCCGGGCCGCGACTGCGGGACGGGTGGTGTCCGCCGGTGGCCGGCGAGTGACCGAGCGTGCGTCGGGAATCGAATGGTGCACGGCCGGGAGGCGCCCCGGAACCTGGGTGCCGTGCGTGGTTCCGGGGCGCCCCGTCCGTCGCCCGTGTCCGGTCAGCGGATCCGGTCGGGCGCAGGGGTGCCGGCGGCGGTCCAGCTGTAGAAGCAGCCGGCCACCGCGTCCCGGGGCGAGTCCCAGGTCGGCAGGTACGGCGAGGTGTGCGCGGACAGCCGCTTGTTCACCTGCTCGTAGAGCGGGTGGTCGCGTAGTTCCGCGGTCAGGTCGGGCGCCACGTCGACGGTCTCCATCAGATGGACGCACAGGTCGTGCAGGTAGTACAGGGACCGGTGCCGCACGCCGCTGAGGTGGGGCAGTTCCGTCGCGTCGGACTCGGCGAAGATCTGCGCCACCCGTCCCTGTGCGCCCGGCACGATCCGGCTGACCACCAACAGTCGACTCATCGTGTGACCCCCTCTGCCGCGCGGTGCTGGGCTCACCGTGCCGGTCGCGCTGTCACCTCGCCGTCACCGCGTACCCCGGGGGATTGATGGCGGTGCCGCCTTGGCGGCCCGGTCCGTGCGGCGCGGCGGCGGCGGTTCCGGGCGGCTGGCCCGCCGGATCGGCGCGAGCGTGTCGTCCAGCAGCGCGGTCATGGCCGGGGACGGTTCCAGGCGCAGTTCGCGCAGGAGCAGGTCACGGTAGACGTAGAAGGAGTGGACCGCCTCGAACGCGTTGCCCTCGGCCAGGTGGATGCGGACCACCAGGCGGTGCGGGGTCTCCCGCAGCGGTTCGGCGGCCATCGCCTCCAGCGCGGCCTCGAGCGCCTCGCCGTGCCGGCCGGCGGTGAGGTGGTTGCCGGCGAGTTCCTCCAGCATGTGCAGGCGCAGCTGGCGCAGCCGTTCGCGTTCCAGCAGCACCCAGTCGTCGTACCAGCCGGGGAGCAGGTCGTGGCGTCCGGCGCCGGCGGCGCCGCGGGGGACTGCGCCTTCGCGTACCCGGGTGGCCGTCTCCACCAGGTCGTCCACGTCGAGGCGGACGGTCGGTCCGAGGCGGACGGTGTCGCCGTCGGTGCGCAGCGGGCAGCACGGGTCCTGCCGCAGCCGCCACAGCGCGGTCCGCAGCGACGACAGCGCGCGCTCCTCGGGGGTCTCGGGCCAGAGCAGACCGGCGAGGTGGCTGCGGGTGGCGGCCGGGCGCAGGCCGATCAGGGCGATGACGCGCTGCAGCCCCCGGGGTACGACCACCGGAGTGTCCTCGTGCAGCAACTGGAAACCGCCGAGCAGGTGCAGTGCCACCCGTGGGGCGGGTTCGCCCGCCGTCGGCATCCTCGATCCACCCGACACGGCGCACCCCCCAGCACCGGAACCCTCGTCCCGACCGTCGTCTCCCGGCCCGTCGCCCGCGACGCCGGTGTCGGAACGCCTCCACCACGGTCCGGAACCTCCACCGTGGCCGGGCTGACCGAGACGGAGAATATCAATGCCTGTTACTCTCAGTCAACGGTCGGTCGGCCACCTGACCGTCCGGCGCGGACCTGTAACACGCCTGTGATCTGCGAAAAAGTGTCGCCGCCCGGAATCCGGAAGGTGATCTTTCCATAGCTCACGCACAGCTCCCGTCAACGCAGCGTCACCATGTTTGTGGCGCGATGGGGTGCGGTTGACGCCCGGTAGACGGCCCTGGCGGCACCGTGTGGCAATCCGTGCGGCGCGACCGGTTCGCCGCGCACCGGGACGTACGCAGGGAGGCCGCGAATGGACCGTTCGCTCATCGTCGCCAAGGTGGTGCCCACGGCCGAGGACCGGGTGGCCGAGATCTTCGCCGAGTCCGACGCGACCGAGCTGCCCGGCCTGGTCGGTGTCCGGCACCGCTCGCTGTACCGGCTGCACGATCTCTACGTCCATCTGCTGGAGACGGAGACGCCGGCGCAGGGCGCGGTGGAGGACAACCGCGGGCACCCGGAGTTCATCCGGATCAGCGAGCGGCTGCGGCCGTACATCTCGCCGTACCTGCCGACCTGGCGCTCGCCCCGCGACGCGATGGCGCACTGCTTCTACCGGTACGACGCCCCGGCCCACCTGCACGACGCCGCCGGGCGGCTTCAGTGACCACCACCGCGCCGCGCGACGAGCAGCTGTGGTCCCGGTGCGACGGGTGCGCGTCGCTGCTCTACCGCAAGCGGCTGCGCCGCAACCTGGACGTGTGCCCGGAGTGCGGCTCGCACGCCCGGCTCGACGCGCCGGACCGGGTGGCGCAGCTCGCCGACCCGGACTCGTTCACGCCGCTGCCGGACCGGGCGGTACGCGTCGACCCGATCGAGTTCGTCGACGCGCTGCCGTACCCGCATCGGCTCGGCGCGGCCCGCGCGGCGACCGGCCTGGACGAGGCGGTGCTCTGCGGCACCGCCCGGGTGGGCGGGCACCCGGTGGCGCTGGCGGTGATGGACTTCCGCTTCCTCGGCGGCAGCCTCGGCTGCGCGGTCGGTGAGCTGATCACCCGGACCGCCGAGCGGGCCCTGGCCGACGACGTCCCGCTGGTGCTGGTGACCGCGTCCGGCGGCGCGCGGATGCAGGAGGGCGCGCTGTCGCTGATGCAGATGGCCACCGTCAGCCAGGCCCTCGCGGGGATGCGCGAGGCGGGTCTGCTGACGGTCAGCGTGGTCACCGATCCCACGTACGGCGGGGTGGCCGCCTCCTTCGCCACAAACACCGACCTGGTGCTCGCCGAGAGCGGCGCCCGGCTGGGCTTCGCCGGCCCCCGGGTGATCCGCCAGGTCACCGGCGCCACGCTGCCGGAGGGCTTCCAGACCGCCGAGTACCTGCTGCGCCACGGCCAGGTGGACATGGTGGTGCCCCGGCACGCGCTGCGCGGCCGGCTCGCCGCGTTGCTCGCCGCCGCCCACTCCGGCCGCCGCGCGCCGGCAGGTGCGCCCGCGCCGCGCCCGGCGCCGGCCGTGAGCACCGTGGCCGCCGCGCCGGACCGCGACCCGTGGGAGACGGTACGCACGGCGCGGCACCCGGGCCGCCCGACCACGCTGGACTATCTGGAGACCGCGTTCGACGGGTTCGTGGAGCTGCACGGGGACCGGCTCGGCGCGGACTGCCCGGCCGTCGTCGGCGGCATCGCCCGTCTCGACGGCCGGCCGGTGATGGTGATCGGCCACCAGAAGGGGCACACCACCGCCGAGCTGGTGACCCGCAACTTCGGCATGGCCAGCCCGGCCGGTCACCGCAAGGCGCTGCGGTTGATGCGTCTCGCGGCGCGGCTGCGGCTGCCGGTGGTGACGCTGGTGGACACGCCCGGCGCGGATCCGGGGGTGACCGCCGAGCAGCAGGGCCAGGCGGCGGCGATCGCGGAGAACATCCTCGCGCTCACCGTGCTGCCCACGCCGGTGGTGGCGGTGGTCACCGGCGAGGGCGGCAGCGGCGGCGCGCTCGCGCTCGCGGTCGCCGACCGGGTGCTCATGCTGGAACACGCGGTCTACTCGGTGATCAGCCCCGAGGGCTGCGCCGCGATCCTCTGGCCGGACAGCTCGGCGGCGCCGCAGGCGGCCCGCGCGTTACGGCTCACCGGCGCCGACCTGTGTCGCCTCGGCGTGGTCGACGAGCTGGTGCCGGAGCCGCGGCCGGCCGCGCACGCCGACCCGGCCGGCGCGGCCGAGCTGCTGCGCCGGGCGGTCGCGGCGAACCTCGCCCCGTTGCTCACCGTGCCTCCCGCCACGCTGGTCCGCCGACGGCGTCAGCGGTTCCGCCGCTTCGGGGCGGCCCGCTCGGCCACCGCCGGTCCCGCCGCGACGGCGCGCGCCGCCGAGCGGCCGGAGGTGGCGTGATGGCCGACGTGGAGTCCGAGCAGGTGCTCGACGGGCTGCGCCGGCAGGCCCGCAAGCTCGTCGCGGACCTGGCCGGGCCGGTACGCCGGGTGCGGCTGCGCAGCGGCGAGTCGGTGCTGGAGGTCGAGTGGCACGACCCGGCGGCGCCGGCGCCGCGCGCCGGGACCGAACCGGTGGGCGCGCGCATCGACGAACCCGCCCGGCAGACGGCGCCGCCGGTCGACCGGCCGGCCGTGCGCTCGCCGGTGGTGGGCACGTTCTACCGGGCTCCCGAGCCCGGGGCGATGCCGTTCGTCGCGGTCGGCGACGTGGTCCGGCCGGGCCAGGTGGTCGGCATCGTCGAGGCCATGAAGCTGATGAACGAGGTGACCGCCGGCCAGGCCGGACGGGTGGTCGAGGTGCTTGTCGACGACGGCAAGCCCGTCGAGTACGACCAGCCGCTGATCGCCCTGGAACCGGTCACCGGACAGGACGGCTGATGTTCGACAAGGTGCTGATCGCCAACCGGGGCGAGATCGCGCTGCGGGTGCTGCGCGCCTGCCGGGAGCTGGGTGTGCGTACCGTGGTGGTGCACTCCAGCGCCGACGCCGACTCGCTGCCGGTGCGGCTGGCCGACGAGGCGGTCCGGATCGGCCCGGCGGCCAGCCGGCGCAGCTACCTCAACGCGGCGGCGATCGTGGAGGCGGCCCGGCAGACCGGCGCGCAGGCGGTCCACCCCGGGTACGGCTTCCTGTCCGAGGACGCCGACTTCGCCGAGATCTGCGCGGAGAACGGGTTGGTCTTCGTCGGCCCGCCGCCGCAGGTGATGGCCGCGCTCGCGGACAAGTCGACGGCGCGGGCGCTGATGAGCGCCGCCGGGCTGCCGCTGCCGCCGGGCAGCGTCCGGACGCTGGCGACGGCCGCCGAGGCCCAGGAGGTGGCCGCCGACGTGGGCTACCCGGTGATCGTGAAGGCCGCTGCGGGCGGGGGCGGGCGCGGCATGACTGTGGTGCGCTCGGCCGCGGAGCTGCCCCGCGCGTACGCCCGCACCCGCGCCGCCGCGCAGGTCGCGTTCGGCGACGACCGGGTGTACGTCGAGCGGTACCTCGCCGACGCCCGCCACGTCGAGGTTCAGGTGCTCTGCGACGGCCAGGGCAACGGCGTGCACCTGGGCACCCGGGACTGCTCGGTGCAGCGCCGGCACCAGAAGCTGATCGAGGAGGCGCCCGCGCCCGCGCTGCGGCAGGCCACCCTGGACACCGTCGCCGAGGTGGCGCTGCGCGGCGCGCTGTCGGTCGGCTTCACCGGGGCCGGCACCGTGGAGTTCCTGGTGGACGAGGCGGAACGCTGCCACTTCCTGGAGATCAACTGCCGGATCCAGGTGGAACACCCGGTCACCGAGATGGTCACCGGCGTGGACCTGGTGCAGGAGCAGCTGCACATCGCGTACGGCACCCCGCTGCGCCTGCGTCAGTCCGACGTCCGGCTGACCGGCGTGGCGATCGAGTGCCGGGTCAACGTGGAGGACCCGGACCGCGACTTCGCACCCGCGCCCGGCCGGCTGGACCGGTTCCGGCCGCCCGGCGGCCCGTTCACCCGGGTCGACACCCACGGGCACACCGGCTACCTGGTCAGCCCGCACTACGACTCGCTGCTGGCGAAGGTGGCGGTCTGGGCGCCGGACCGGGACGCCGCGCTGGACCGCCTCGACCGGGCGCTGGCCGAGTTCGACGTGGCCGGTCCGGGTGTGCGTACCACGATTCCGTTCGCCCGGCGGGTGCTGCGCGACCCGGCGTTCCGGGCCGCCCGGCACACCACCGCCCTGGTGGAACGCCTGCTCACCCCGCCCGCCGTGGCCACCGACGGGCCCGTCGGAAGCGCCGCCGACGCCGGGAGCGCCGACAGCGCCCCGGCCGGCGAGCGGGCCGACGGCGCCCACGCCGGCGCCGTCGTACCGCGGCTGCGGTCGGCGGTGCCCGACCCGCGCGCCGAGGCCGACCCGGCCGGCCGTACCCCCGTTCGCGCCGTGCCCGCCGCCGGCCCGACCACCTGGAGGAACCGATGACAGTCGCCCCCGACCGCCCGCTCGCCCGCGAGATCACCGACATCCTGGTCACGCACTGCGGCCTGGACCCGGACGCCGCCGCCAGCACGCCCGCCGCGAGCCTGGAGGAGCTGGGCATGGACTCGCTGGCGCTGCTCGAACTGTCCGCGGTGGTGGCCGACCGGTGGCGGGTGAAGATCCCGGAACAGGCCGGGCAGCTCAGCATCGCCGGCGTCGCCGACCTGGTCGCCCGCAAGGCCGATCCGCCCGGGCACACCGAGAACGCGGTGGAGATCGACGCGCCGCTGCCGCTGGTCTGGGAGATCACCAACGACGTGGCCCGGTGGCCCGAGCTGTTCACCGAGTACGCGGTCGCCGAGATCCTGCACCGTGACGGCGACACGGTCCGCTTCCGGCTCACCATGCACCCCGACGAGAACGGCGTGGCGTGGAGCTGGGTCAGCGAACGTACCGCCGACCCGGCCACCCGCGAGGTGCACGCCCGGCGCGTCGAGACCGGGCCGTTCGAGTACATGCGCATCCACTGGCGGTACGAGGAGATCCCCGGCGGCACCCGGATGACGTGGACGCAGGACTTCGCGATGAAGCCGACCGCGCCGGTCGACAACGCCGGCATGACCGACCGGATCAACACCAACAGCGCGATCCAGCTCGCCGTGATCAAGGAAAAGATCGAGCGGGCGTACGCGGGAGGCACCCGATGACCGACACCACCACCGCCCGGGTCTCCGTCCACGACGTGCCGGCCGACCGCCGTCGCGGCGGGGAGCTGCGGGTCCTGCTCGGCCCGAAGACGGTCGGCAGCACCTCCGGATTCATGGGCGTGGCCACGCTCGCGCCGGGGGAGCGGATCGCCGAGCACTACCACCCGTACAGCGAGGAGTTCCTCTACGTCGCCCGCGGCGCGATCACCGTCGACCTGGACGACACGCCGGTGCCGCTCGCCGCCGGGGAGGCGCTCTACGTGCCGAAGGACGTGCGGCACCGGCTGCGCAACACCGGCGACGAGCCCGCCGAGGTGGTGTTCCACCTCGGACCGCTCGCCCCGCGCCCGGAACTCGGCCACGTCGACACCGAGAGCGCGGCCCCGCCGCCACGGGAGCCGTCGTGACCGGCCGGCGCACCGTGGTCACCGGCGTGGGTGTCGTCGCGCCCGGCGGCGCCACCCGGGACCGGTTCTGGAAGACGATCACCGAGGGCCGCACCGCGACCCGGCGGATCAGCTTCTTCGACCCGTCGCCGTTCCGCTCGCAGATCGCCGCCGAGTGCGACTTCGACCCGGACGCCGCCGGGATCACGCTCGCCGAGCGGCAGCGCGCCGACCGGTACGTGCAGTTCGCGCTCGCCTGCTCCGCCGAGGCGCTCGCGGACAGCGGTCTCGTCCTCACCGACGCGCAGCGCGAACGCGCCGGGGTGGTGCTCGGCACCGCCGTCGGCGGGACCATGGCGCTGGAACAGGAGTACGTGCGGGTCAGCGACTCCGGCCGGCACTGGCTGGTCGACCACGCGCTCGGCGGGCCGTACCTCTACCAGGCGCTGGTGCCCAGCAGCCTGGCCGCCGACGTGGCGTGCCGGCACGGCCTGCACGGCCCCGCGCAGGTCGTCTCCACCGGCTGCACCTCCGGCATCGACGCGATCGGGTACGCCCACCAGCTCGTCGCCGACGGCGAGGCCGACGTGGTGCTGGCCGGGGCGGCCGACTCGCCGATCTCCCCGGTCACCGTCGCCTCGTTCGACGCGATCGGCGCGACCAGCCCGGACAACGACGACCCGGAGCACGCCTCCCGGCCGTTCGACGCCGACCGGCACGGGTTCGTCCTGGCCGAGGGCGCCGCCGTGCTGGTGCTGGAGGAGGCCGAGCACGCCCGCCGCCGGGGCGCGCACGTGTACTGCGAGGTCGCCGGGTACGCCAGCCGCAGCAACGGCTTCCACATGACCGGGCTGCGCCCGGACGGCGCGGAGATGGCGGTGGCGATCAGCGACGCGCTGCGGCAGGCCCGGCTCGCCCCGTCGGCCGTGTCGTACGTCAGCGCGCACGGCTCCGGCACCCGGCAGAACGACAGGCACGAGACGGCCGCGTTCAAGCGGGCGCTGGGGGAGACCGCGTACCGGGTGCCGATCAGCTCGATCAAGTCGATGGTCGGCCACTCGCTCGGCGCGATCGGCTCGATCGAGATGGCCGCCTGCGCGCTGGCCATCGAGTACGGCGTGGTCCCGCCCACGGCGAACTGGACCACCCGCGACCCGGAGTGCGACCTGGACTACGTGCCGAACGAGGCGCGGGAGGTGCCGGTGGACGTGGCGCTGTCGGTGGGCAGCGGGTTCGGCGGCTTCCAGTCCGCGATGGTGTTCCGCCGGCTGGCGGCGGTGCCGACATGACCGCGCGGGCCGTGGTGACGGGCATCGGTGTGGTCGCGCCCAGCGGGATCGGCGCCGAGGCGCACTGGAACACCGTGCTGGCCGGCACCCGGCGCATCGGGCCGATCACGCTGTTCGACCCGGAGCGCTACCCGACCCGGGTGGCCGGGGAGGTGTCCGACTTCGACCCGGCCGGGTTCAGCGACACCCGGCAGCGGGTGCAGACCGACAGGTGGACCCACCTCGGCTTCGCCGCGACCAGGCTGGCGCTGGCCGACGCCGGGCTGCCCGAGGTGTCGCCCGACCCGTACCAGTGGGCGGTCACGCTCGCCAGTTCCTCCGGCGGCAACCTGTTCGGCCAGCGGGAGCTGCAGCGGCTGTGGGGCGGGCCGACCCGCACCGTCGGGGCGTACCAGTCGATCGCCTGGTTCTACGCGGCCAGTGTGGGCCAGCTGTCGATCCGCCACCAGTTCAAGGGGCCGTCCGGGGTGACCGTGTCCGAGTCGGCCGGCGGGCTGGACAGCCTCGCGCACGCGGTGCGCACCGTCCGCCGGGGCACGCCGGTGGTGATCGCCGGGGCCACCGAGTGCCCGCTGAGCCCGTACGCGCTCGCCTGCCAGCTGCGCTCCGGCCTGCTCAGCGACGTGTCCGACCCGCAGGCCGCGTACCGGCCGTTCGACGTCGCGGCCAGCGGCTACGTGCCGGCCGAGGGCGGCGCGGTCTTCGTGGTCGAGGAGCTGGGACACGCGCTGGCCCGGGGCGCCCGCGTCTACGGGGAGATCACCGGCTGGGCCGCCACCCACGACGCCGCGCCCACCGACCCGGCCACCGGCCCCGACCCGGCGCACTACGCCCGGGCGCTGCGGCTGGCGCTGGAACGCGCCGGGGTACGCCCGCACGACGTGGACGTGGTCTGGCCGGACGCGCTCGGGGTGCCCGCGTACGACCGGGCCGAGGCGACCGCGTTGCGTGCCGTCTTCGGCGACCGGACCCCGCCGGTGACCACCCAGAAGCCGCTGACCGGCCGGGCGCACCAGGGTGGGTCCGCGCTGGACGCGGCCACCGCGCTGCTGGCGTTCCGCCGCGGGATGCTGCCCGCCTCGGCCGGCCCGGACGAGCCCGCGCCCGGCTGCGAGCTGACGTTCCTGCGGCAGCCCCGCCCGCCGCGCAGCCGGATCGCGCTGGTCGGCGCGCGCGGCTTCGACGGGTTCAACAGCGCGCTGGTGCTGCGCGGCGCCGCGCCTCCACCGGCGGGCGAGCGCTGAGCGGGGCCACCCGGGAGCGTCGTCGCCCGCCGTCCGCGCGGGAGCCCGCGCGCACAGCATCCGGCGGCCGGCGGACTACCTTGCCGGCGTGGCCCCGATCCTGCCTGTCCGATCGAGCCTGAGCAATCCACCCAGCCGCTGTTTTGGATCTAGCCATTTGCATCTGGCGATGCAGAAGAGGGTCGTCGTAGGGTTCCGCCATACCCCGAACGACGTACCCGCTGGGCGGATCCGCCCAGTTCCTCATTGGAACGGTGGCTGGTCGTGACTGCACATCCCGTGGCGGAAGATCCTGCCTCGACGACGGTGGACTGGGTGGACGACATCCTGTTCACCGGCCGCGACACCGACGTCTGCCTGCGCCTGCCCGAACCGGTGGACAAGGGCACGCTGCGCCGGCTCGTCGGCGAGGCGCAGGACCGGCTCGCCGAGGCCGGGCTGCGCGCCGGAGGCGCCGCCGCGCTGCGTCTGCCGCCCTCGCTGGCGTACGTGGCGCACCTGCTCGCCACCTGGCGTACCGGCGCCCAGGCGGTGCTGCTGGACCACCGGCTCACCGACCACGAGGTCGACCAGGCGCTGCGCCGGCTCAGCCCGCAGGTGGTGGTCGCCCCGGTGCGCTCCGGCGGCGGCGCGCTGCGGATCTTCGTCGACGTCACCGCCGGGGTGAGCGCGTACTCCGACCGCCCGGCGGGCAGCCCGCACGCGGTGATCCAGCTCAGCTCCGGCTCCACCGGGCCGTCCAAGGTGATCGGCCGCACCGCCGCCGACCTGGTCGGCGAGGTGCGCCGCTACACCCGCATCGACGGCGTCGCGCTGCCCGGCGAGCGGATCATCCTGCTGCCCAGCATGGTGCACGTGCTCGGCCTGGTCGGCGGCCTGCTCTACGGGCTGCACGCGGGCGTCGAGCTGTGCCCGCCGGAGCGGCTCAGCGGCGACGCGATCCTCGCCGCCGTGGCCGCCCAGGACACCCCGGCCACTGTGCTCGGCGTGCCGTTCCACATCGGGCTGCTCGCCTCCACCACACCGGCCGGGCCGCTGCCGCAGCTCAAACGCATGACCACCGGCGGTGAGCTGGTGAGCGCCGCCGTGGCCAATGCCTTCACCGACCGCTACGGCGTGCCGCTGGGCAACATGTACGGGATGACCGAGGTCGGCGTCATCGGCACCGACCTGTACGGGCGGCACCGCCCCGCCATCGCGCCCGCCCCCGGCATCGAGGTGCGCGAGCGTGACGGCGAGCTGTGGGTCAGCTGCCCCGCCAACCCGTACGTCGGACTGGCCGACCCGACCCGGTGGGCCGACGGCTGGCTGCACACCCGCGACGCCGGGGTGGTCGACCCGGACACCGGCCTGGTCACCATCAAGGGCCGGCTGGACTCGCAGGTGTCGGTGGGCGGCCTGAAGGTCGACCTGACCGAGGTGGAGGCCACAGTGGCCGGGCTGCCCGGCGTCGTCGCCGCGGTGGTGGTCTGGGACGACGGCATCACCGCGTACGTCCAGGTCGACGGCTCGCTGACCGAGGAGACGCTGGACAAGCTGATCGCCGAGCGGCTGGCCGGCTTCAAGCGTCCCCGCACGCTGCGGCTGCTCGACCAGATGCCCCGCACCACCACCGGAAAGCTGGTCCGGTCGGTCCCGGCGCTGCGGGACGCGGCGTCGTGACCGGACCGCTGTACGAGCCGCGCAATCGCCGGACTTCCGCCGGACGTCCGATCCACCCCGATTCCCGACCCGCCCCGGCCGAGCGGCGCGCCACCCGCGCGTCCGAGCCGGCCGGTCCACACGCACACGGTGTCCCGACCGGGCACCGTCAGCCGGTACACGGAGAAGAGGTCTGAACCCATGCGAGACCAGGTCCGCACTTTCGTCGTCGAACAGCTCGCCGACATGAACTACGACGTGGACGAGCTCGACGACGACACCACGCTCGGCCCTTCCGGCGTCGACCTGGAGTCGCTGGCCCTGGCCGACCTCGCGGTCCGCGTCGAGGACCGGTACGGCGTGAAGTTCGCCGACGACGAGTCGGAGAAGCTGGCGCTGATGACGGTCGGCGAGTTCACCACGATGGTCGCCGACCGGGTGGCCGCGAACAGCGACAAGTCCTGATGTCCGGTCAGCCCGACCTGGGGCGAGCTGACCTGGTGAGCATGCTCGCCGAACTGACCGCGAAACCCGCCGACCAGGTGCCGGACCGGCTCGGCTCGATGGAGCTGGCCTGGCTGGTGCACATGGTCGAGCAGCGCCACGACCGCCGGCTGGACCTGAGCGACGACGAACTCGCCGGCATCCGCACCGTCGACGACGCGCTCGCGGTGTTCCGCGGCGCGCTGACCGCTCCCGCAGATGGCTGAGCGGGAAACCGTACGGATCACCGGCACGTACGCGCTCAGCGCCCTCGGCAGGGGCGCGGACGCGCTGCTGGCCGGGGTGCTCACCGGCGCCCCGGCGTTCGGACCGGTGCGCCGTTTCGACACCACCGGCCGCCGGGTCACGGTGGCGGCCACAGCGCCGGACGTCGGCACGCTCGCCGACGAGCTGGCCGACGCGATCGACGCCGCCGCCGGGGCCGCCGGGCTGGACCGGGCCGGGCGCGCCGGGTCGGCGCTGTTCCTGGCCACCCACGGCGGGCCGCACTCGCTGCCCGTACCGCAGGGGCGGGACGCGCCGACGGTGCCGGCGCTGGCCGGTCACCTGGCCGCGCGGTGCGGACTCGGCGGGCGGACTCGGATCTACACCACGGCCTGCGTGTCGGCGAGCAGCGCGGTCGCCGACGCCGCCGCGCTGATCCGCCGGGGCGACCTGGAGCGGGTCGTGGTCGCGGCCGGTTACCTGGTCGAACCGGACCAGTACGCGCTGTTCGACGCCGGGCGGGCGCTCGCCGCCGACGGCGCGGTACGCCCGTTCAGCGCCGGCCGCAAGGGCCTGCTGCTGGGCGACGGGGTGGCCGCTGTGGTGCTGGAGTCGGCGAGTGCCGCCGCCCGGCGGGGCGCCGAGACGGTGGCGACGGTGGCCGGGTGGGGGCGGGCGGGGGACGCCTACCACGCGTGCCAGCCGCACCCGGAGGGGCTGGGGCTGGCCCGGGCGGTCGAGGCGGCGCTGCGCCGCGGCGGGCTGCCCCCGGACGCGGTCGGTTACGTCAACGCCAACGCCACCGGCACCCCGTTCAGCGACGCCTCCGAGGCGGCGGCGCTGACCCGGGTGTTCGGCGACGGCGCCGGGCGGCTGCCGGTCAGCTCCACCAAGTCGGTGCACGGGCACGCGCTGGAGGCGTCCGGGCTGCTGGAACTGCTGGTCACCGTGCTGGCCCTGCGGCACGGCAAGCTGCCGGTCACCGCCGGCTGGCTCGGCCCGGACCCGCAGTGCCCGCTGGACGTCATCCGCGACGCCCCCCGCCCCGCGCGCACCGGGCACGCCCTGACCCTCAACGCCGCCTTCGGCGGCGCCAACACCGCACTCCTGGTGAGCACCTCATGACCGCCTCCACCCCCAGCCCTCCGCGATCTTGCACTTCCGGCCCCGGCGAAACGGGCACAACGCCCGCCGAGAGGGCGCCAACCGCAAGATCGCGCAACGACGCGGAGGCGCGGTGGCCCGAGGACGGGGATGAGGGGCCGGCGGGGGTGCCGGGGTTTGTGCACTCGGCGTTCGCGCCTCTCGTGGTGGCGGTGGCCGAGCGGTGCCTCGCGCGGCGCTACGGCACCGGGCCGCTGCCGCCGGGCAACGGTACGGCGGTGGTGCTGGTCAGCGCCGGCGGAGACACGGCCAGCGCGGCGCACGTCCGGGCCGCGGTGGACGCCGGTGACCGGATCGGGCCGCTGTTCTTCTTCCAGTCGGTGCCGAACAGCGTGGCCGGGCACGTCGCGGCGCGCTGGGGACTGGACGGGCCGGTGGTGTGCCTGAGCCCGACCGGCGACCCGCGGGCCGAGGGGGAGGCCGAGGCGGACCTGCTGCTGCACGACGGCGACGCCGCACAGGCGTTGCTGATCCTGATCGAACTGGCACCGGACGGTACGCCGGGCGAGGCGACCGCGGTGCTGCTGGGGGAGGGAACACGTCAATGAGGACGAAGGGACTGCGCGGCGCGCTCGCAGCCGACGCGGAACTGGGCGCGGGCAACGTGCTCGCCCGGGTGCTGGCCCACGGCGCCGACCCGGACGGGCCGGGGCTCACATTCGACACCGAGGTCGACGGCCACCCGGCCGAGACCCCGCTGACCCTGGGCCGGCTCGACCGGATGGTCGCCGCCCGGGCGGCCTGGCTGCACGAACGCGGGGTGAAACCCCGCGACCCGGTCGCCGTCTGGGCCGGTACGGCCGCCGACATGGTGCTGTCGTTCCTGGCGCTGACCCGCCTCGGCGCCATCCCGGCGCTGATGAACGGCAGGCTGCGCCCCGAGATCGCCGCCGAGTACATCCGCCGGCTGCGCGCCGCCGGGGTGCTCGCCGACGCCGCGCACGCGCAGGCGCTGGCCGGGCACGACCTGGGCGCGCCGATGCTCGGCGAGCCCGCGCAGGCCGGGACCGGCGACCCGGACGCGGCGCCCGCGCACTACCGGCACCACCCGGACGACCCGATCGTCATCACCCACACCTCCGGCACCACCGGAGTGCCGAAGGCGGTGCTGCACTCGCACGCCAGCCTGTTCGCCGCGACCCGGCACCTGCTGTCCATGCCGCAGGCGCAGGGCACCACGCGCATCCTCAACGCGCTGCCCGCCCCGCACACCGCCACCGTGCTCATGGTCAACCAGGCGCTCGGCAACCGGGCGGAGATGTTCCTGCTCTCCGAGCAGGGCGGCGAGCGGGTGCTCGACGCGATCCAGCGGTGGCGCCCCGACGGCGTGTTCGGCTTCTCCGTCACCTGGGCCGAGCTGGCCCGCTTCGACCTGTCCGGCTACGACCTGGACTCGGTGCGGCTGTGGTTCAACACCGGCGACTGCTCGCACGAGCCGCACGTACGGCGGCTGGTCGCGGTGGGCTCCCGCGACGTGGTGACCCGTCAGGGCGTGACCCGGGTACCCGGGTCGGTGTTCATCGACGGCCTGGGCTCCAGCGAGATGGGCCACTCGATGTTCCACATCACGCACACCTCCGACACCGACAGGTACGGCCGCTGCGTCGGCCGCCCGTACCGGTTCACCAAGGTCGCGGTGCTCGACACCGACGGCAACGAGCTGCCGCCCGGGCAGGTCGGCTGGCTCGGCATCGACTCGCCGTCGCTGTTCCGCGGCTACTGGAACGACTCGGTCACCACGTACCGGTTCCGGCTGCGCGGCTGGTACCTCACCGGCGACCTGGTGTACGCCGACGAGGACGGCCGCTACTACCACCTGGACCGGGCGGTCGACTCGGTCGAGGCGGGCGACGGCAAACGGTTCTTCACCGCGCTGTCCGAGGAGCGCATCCTGGCCGCCAGCCCCGACGTGACCGACTGCACCGTGGTGATCGTCAAGGCGGACGACGGCACGGTCACCACCGACGTGCTGCTGGAACTGGCCGCCGGCGCCGACCCGGACGCGGACCGCACCGAGCGGATCCGTACCGCGCTGGGCCCGGACGTGGGCGCCACGCTGCGCCGGATCGTCCCGGTGCGCGCCGACGACATCCCGGTCACCGTCACCGGCAAGGTACGCAAGGTGGCACTGCGGGAGCGCTATCTGACCGAGGCGCCGTCGTGACCGCCGTCGTCACCGGCATGGGCCTGTTCACCCCGGCGGGGCGCGGCGTGGCGGACACGTTCGACGCGCTGCTCACCGGCCGCTCCGGGCTGCGCCGGCCGCCCGAGGGACACCCGGCGGCGGGCAGCCTGGAGGTGGCCGGCGTGCTGCCGGACATCGACCCGCGCAGCGTCGCCTCCGGCCCGGAGACGAAGGTGCTCGACCGGGTGGTGCTGCTGGCCCTGATCACCGCCGCCGAGGCGCTCGCCGACGCGGGCATCGAGGTGGGCCGCGACGTCGACCCGGAGCGCATCGCGGTGATCGTCGGCGGTGTCGGCGGGATGTCCACGCTGGAGGGGCAGGTGCTGGCGCGGGCCGCCCGGGGCCGGGCGGCGGTCAGCCCGTACCTGCTCACCGGCATCCTGCCGAACATGCCCTCGGCGCGGATCGCCATCGCGCACGGCATCCGCGGCTACAGCTCGTCGGTCGGCACGGCCTGCGCCTCCGGCGCCCAGGCGGTCGCCGACGGGGTACGCCTCATTCGCTCCGGCGAGGCCGACGTGGTGGTGTGCGGGGCGAGCGAGGCGCCGCTGTTTCCCACGTTCGCCGACACGTTCGGCAACGCCCGGGCGCTGGCCCGGGGCTGGGACGAACCCACCGAGGCGAGCCGCCCGTTCGACAAGCGGCGCAACGGGTTCGTGCTGGCCGAGGGCGCGGCGCTGCTGGTGCTGGAGCGCGCCGGGCACGCCGACGGTCGGGGCGTGCGCGGCTACGCCGAGGTCGCCGGTTTCGGGGCGAACACCGACGCGTACCACCCGACCGCGCCGCGCCCGGACGGCGCGGGAGCGGCCGCGTGCATGCGCCGGGCGCTGGCCGCCGGCGGGATCGGGCCGGGCGACGTCGGGTACGTCAACGCGCACGGCACCGGCACCAAGCTCGGTGACGTCGCCGAGACGATCGCCCTGGCCGAGGTGTTCGGCCTCGGCGGCGTCCCGGTCAGCTCCACCAAGGCGCTCACCGGGCACCTGCTCGGCGCATCAGGGGTGCTGGAGGCCGCCGCCACCGCGCTGGCGCTCGACAGTGGCCTGCTGCCGCCCACCTACCACCTGGACGACCCGGACCCGGAGTGCGAGGCGGACCACGTCCGCGCCGTGCCCCGGCCCACCCGGGCCGACCACGCGCTGACGAACTCGTTCGGGTTCGGCGGCCAGAACGTCAGTCTGCTCCTGCGCCGGCTCTCCGGGCCGGCCCGCCGGGCCGCCACCCCGGCCGCCGGCTGACCGGACTCCAGTCCCGGGCGTCCGTCCGGGTCGCGATCACGGGGGGAACAGGGGAAGCCCATATGACCATCAACGGGATAGATCATCTCGAACTGTACGTGGGGGACGCCCGGCAGGCGGCCTTCTACTTCGACAACGCCGTCGGTTTCCGGCTGCGCGGGCAGGGCGGTCCGGAGACCGGGCTGGACGGGCAGCGGTCGCTGCTGCTGGCCCAGGCCGGCATCCGGCTGCTGCTGACCACCGGGCTGTCCGCCGAGCACCCGGCGGCCACGTACGTGCACCGGCACGGCGACGGCATCGCCGTGGTGGCGCTCGCCGTCGACGACGCCGCCGGGGCGTACGCGGAACTGGTGGAACGCGGCGCGAGCGCGGTGAGCCCGCCGCGCACCTTCACCGGCGCGGACGCCGAGGTGGTGGTCGCCGAGGTCGGCGGTTTCGGCGACGTGGTGCACCGCCTGGTCGAGCGGCGCGGCGACCCGGAGGTGTTCCTGCCCGGGGCGATCGAGCCGGTGGCCGCGCCGGACGGCGACTCGCTGCTGGCCGAGGTGGACCACCTGGCCGTCTGCGTACCGCCGGGGCAGCTCGACGAGATCGTCGCGCACTACGAGAAGGTGTTCGGCTTCGCCGACATCTTCACCGAGCACATCGAGGTCGCCGGTCAGGCGATGAACTCCAAGGTGGTGCAGAGCCCGTCGGGGAAGGTCACGCTGGTGCTGCTGGAGCCGGACACGAGCGCCCGGCCCGGCCAGATCGAGGACTTCCTGCGCTGGCACGCCGGCGCCGGAGTGCAGCACCTGGGGCTGCGCACCGACGACATCGTCACCGCCGTCGGCGCGCTCGCCGGGCGCGGGGTGCGGTTCGCCAGCACGCCCGGCGCCTACTACGACGGCCTGGAGCAGCGGGTCGGCCGCCTCGACGCGCCGGTGGACCGGCTGCGCGAGCTGAGCATCCTGGTCGACTCCGACCACGACGGGCAGCTGCTGCAGATCTTCACCGAGTCGATGCACGTGCGCCGCACCCTGTTCCTCGAACTCATCGAGCGGCGCGGGGCGCGCACCTTCGGCAGCGGCAACATCAAGGCGCTCTACGAGGCCAAGGAACGCGAGCTGGCCGCGGCGGGGGCGACCCCTGCTGCCGCGGCCGGAGGGGTAGGGGCATGACCACCATCGATCCCGGGCTGACCGCCGAGGAGGAGGCGCTGCTTCCCTCCGACGAGGACGTCCGGCACTACGCCGAGCACGGCTGGTACCTGTCGAAGAAGCTGCTCACCGACGACGAGGTGGACGAGCTGGTCGCCGCCACCGACAGCTACTACGCCGGGGAACGCGACCGGCGGCTGCCGGTCCGGCCGCCGAAGCTGGCCTACTGGGAGCCGGCCAAGGGCGACGTGCAGCGGCACAACGACTACGTGCACCACGAACACGACGGCATCGCGCGCATTCTGCGCAAACCGCTGATCGGGGCGGTCGCCGCCCGGCTGGCGCAGGCCACCGAGATCCGCATCTTCCAGTCCACGCTGATCTGGAAGCCGCCGATCGCCGGTGAGCCGTCGAACATCGTGCCCTGGCACTTCGACAAGCACTACTGGGCGTCCTCGTCGTCGGAGAACATGCTCACCGCGTTCATCCCGTTCCACGACTGCGGCGAGGAGATGGGCACCATCACCATGGTCGACGGCTCCCACCGCTGGCGGGAGATCGGCGCCGACGACACGGTGGTGCGGCACTTCGCCGACCGGGACCGCGACCAGCTCGAAGTCATGCTCGCCGAGAACGCGGCGTACAACGGGGCGACGATCCGCAAGATCCCCATGGTGATCCCCAAGGGACACATGAGTTTCCACCACTGCCGCACCTACCACGGCAGCGGTGCGAACGTCAGCGGACGGCCCCGCCGGGCCATCTCGCTGCACCTGCAGGACGGCGACAACGCCTGGCGGGAGTATCCGCTCTCCGACGGCACGCTCGCCGCGTACAACCACGACGTGCTGGTCCGCCGCACCCACGAGGGCCGGCCGGACTACGCGGACCCCGATTACTGCCCGGTCATCTGGCGCGACCGCGCCCAGCAGGGAGGCTGACAATGTCACGGTACGACTGGGGTAAGACGCACCCGGGCATCGAGCGACTCGAGCGGGCGGTGACCGAGCGCCGCGACGTGGTGGTCAAGCACCCGCTCTACGCCAACCTCGACACCCACGACGCACTCGTCACGTTCATGGAGCACCACGTCTTCGCGGTCTGGGACTTCATGTCCCTGCTGAAGTCGCTGCAGCGGCAGCTCACCTGCGTCACGGTGCCGTGGATCCCGACCGGCCCGACCGGCAGCCGCCGCCTGATCAACGACATCGTCATGGTCGAGGAGAGCGACGAGCTGGGCGACGGCTACATCAGCCACTTCGAGCTGTACGTGCAGGGCATGACCGAGGCCGGCGCCGACACCACGGCCGTGAACAAGCTCGTCGACCTGCTGCGCGACGGCACGCCGGTCACCGAGGCGCTCGGCGCGGCGGGCGTACCCGCGGCGTCGGCCGCGTTCGCCGGCACCACCTGGCGGATCATCGAGACCACCCCGGTGCACTGCCAGGCCGCGGCGTTCGCGTTCGGCCGCGAGGACCTCATCCCGGAGATGTTCACCCAGGTCGTCGCCGTCAACGAACGCAGCAACCGGCTCAACAAGTTCGTCGACTACCTGGAGCGGCACATCGAGGTCGACGGCGAGCAGCACACCCCGATGGCCATGCAGATGCTGGCCGACCTGTGCGGCGACGACGACACCAAGTGGCAGGAGTGCGCCGACACGGTCAACGCCGCGCTGACCGCCCGCGCCCGACTCTGGGACGACATCCTCGCCGCCGTCAAGGAGGGCCGTCCGGCGTGACCGGCTCCGACCCGCTCCGGCTCTACCGGACGGTCCGGCTGATCCGCCGCTTCGAGGAGCGCGCGATCGAGCTGGTCCGCGCCGGACAGATCGTCGGTGGCATCCACCCGTACCTCGGTCAGGAGGGGATCGCCGCCGGCGTCTGCGCGGCGCTGGACCGCGAGGACCTGGTCACCGGCACCCACCGCGGGCACGGGCACGTGCTCGCCAAGGGCGCCGACCCGGCCCGGATGCTGGCCGAGCTGTGCGGCCGGGTCACCGGGCTCAACCGGGGCCGGGGCGGGTCGATGCACGCCGCCGACTTCGGCGTCGGCGTCCTCGGCGCCAACGCCATCGTCGGAGCCGCCGGCGCGATCCTCACCGGAGCGGTGTGGGAGCGCCGGCGGCGCGGCGCCGACATCGTCGGCGTCACCTTCTTCGGCGACGGCGCGGTCAACGAGGGCATGCTCCTGGAGGCGTTCAACCTGGCCGCGCTCTGGCGGGTGCCGGTGCTGTTCGTCTGCGAGAACAACGGCTACGCCACCACCATGCCGGTCGAGGGCGCGGTCGCCGGCACCATCGCCGGGCGGGCCGCCGCCTTCGGCATGCCGGCGGCCGCCGTCGACGGGCAGGACCCCGAAGCGGTACGCGAGGTCACCGCCGCCGCCGTCGCGCGGATGCGCGCCGGCGGCGGCCCCGAGTTGGTCGAGGCCCGCACCTACCGCTTCGACGCCCACCACACGTTCGAACATCAGGTACGCCTCGACTACCGGCCGCCGGAAGAGGTGGCCGAGGGCCGGTCCCGCGATCCGGTGGACATCGCCGGAGCGCGACTCGACCCGGCGGTACGGGCCGAGGTGGACGCCGCCGTCGAGGCGGAACTGGACGCCGCCGTCGAATACGCGCTCGCCGGTCCGCACCCCGACCCGGCGACCGCCCTGGACCACCTGTACGCCAGCGGGCTCACCGCCCGGACCGGAGGTGGCTGATGCCCCGGCTCTCCTACCGCAGGGCGCTCACCCGGGCGCTCGCCGACGAGATGGCCCGCGACGAGTCGGTCGTGGTGCTCGGCGAGGACATCCGGGTGGCCGCCGCGAACGTCACCACCGGCCTGCTGAAGAAGTTCGGCCCGGAACGGGTACGCGACACCCCGCTGTCCGAGCAGGCGTTCACCAGCTTCGCCACCGGCGCGGCGCTGGCCGGGGCCCGCCCGGTGGTGGAGTTCCAGATCCCGTCGCTGCTGTTCCTGGTCTTCGAGCAGATCGTCAACCACGCGCACAAGTTCCCGCTGATGACCGGCGGCCAGTGCGCGGTGCCGGTCACCTACGTGGTGCCCGGCTCCGGCTCCCGCACCGGCTGGGCCGGGCAGCACTCCGACCACCCGTACGCGTTGTTCGCCCACGTCGGGGTGACCACAGTCGTACCGGCCACCCCGGCCGACGCGTACGGGCTGCTGGTCTCCGCGATCCGCTGCGACGACCCGGTGGTGGTCTTCGCCCCGGCCGGCGCGCTGGACCTGCGCGCCGACGTCACCGACCTGACGCCGGTGCCGCTGGGCCGCGGGATCGTCCGCCGCCCCGGCGCCGACGTGACGGTGGTGGCCGTCGGGCACCTGGTGCACGACGCGCTCGCCGTCGCCGAGGAACTCGCCGGGCAGGCGTCGGTGGAGGTCTTCGACCCCCGCACGCTCTACCCCTTCGACTGGGACGGCCTGGTCGAGTCGGTGAGCCGCACCGGGCGGCTGGTGGTAGTCGACGACGGCAACCGCTCCTGCGGCATCGCCGGGGAGATCATCGCCACCGTGGTCGAGCGGGTCCGGCTGGCCGCGCCACCCCGGCGGGTCACCCGCCCCGACGGTGCCGTGCTGCCCTTCGCCCCGGCCCTGGACCGGGCCGTGCAACCCGGCCGCGACCAGCTCACCGCCGCCATCCAACTGACCCTCAAGGACGGATGAACGATGGACCCGAACTACACGTGGCCGCCACTCGGCCAGGCGTGGACCGACCTGCCCGAGTCCACCCGTACCGCGATGGTGACCACCGGCGCCGCGGCCTGGGAGAAGATCTTCCACGGCCGGGCCACGTACAACAAGCAGTGGCGGCTGGCCCGTCCGCCCGTCTTCACCGCCGACGCGTTCGGCGAGCTGAACGAGGTCTGCGACCGCATCGCCCAGCTCATCCTGGAAGCCTGCCGGCGCCGTGCCCGCACCGCCGGTGAGCTGCAACGGCTCCTCGACGTGCCGGAGGGGGAAACCCGGCTGCTCGACCCGGAGGAGGAACTGCACGAAGGGCTGCTCGCCGCGTACCGGCCGGACGTGCTGTTCTCCGGCGGCGTGCCGTGCATCGTCGAGTACAACATCGACAGCAGCCTCGGCGGCGGCTTCGACGCCGACACCGTCATCCAGCGGTACGCCGAGCTGTACCGTACCCATGACCTGCTCGACGGCGCGCGGCCCGCGCCGTCCCTGCTGGACCAGCGGTTCGCCGCCATCCGGGACACGCTCGGCCTGGCCGACGGCGCGCGGGTGGCGCTGCTGATGGACTTCGACGCCGACTACCCGGGACTGGACGACCCGGAGACGTTCATCCGGATCCTGTCCCCGCTGATCGACCAGGCCCGCCCGTTCGGCATCGACCTGGTCATCGCCCCGGTCGCCACCGCCGGCCTGGACGCGCAGAGCCGCCTGGTCGTCGGCGGCGCCCCGGTGGACGCCCTGTTCCGGCTGTTCGTGCCGAACCGGGTCACCCCCAGCCCCGGCCTGGACGCGGTCGCCGGCGCGCTCGCCGCCGGCACGCTGCCGATGTTCGTCAGCAGCGCCGCCTGGCTGCTCAGCAACAAGCTCAACTACGCCTGGCTCTGGGAGGACCTGGACCTGCTGCCGGAGGACGACCGGACGCTGATCCGCCGGTACGTGCCGCACACCGTCGCGCTCACCGCCGACCAGCTCGACCGGGCGCTGGCCGAACAGGCCGACCTGGTGGCCAAGCCGGCCGGCGGATCGGCCGGGCACGGGGTGCTGATCGGCCGCGAGATGACGGCTGTCGCGTGGGCGGACGGGGTGCGCGCGGCGATCGCCGAGGGCGGCAACATCCTGCAGCGCTACCACGAGGCGGACCGGGTGGCGATGGACTTCGTGCAGATCGAGACCGGTGAGACGGTCACCGCCGATGTCCCGTACAGCCTCGCCCCGTACCTGTTCGGCCGCACCGGTTCCGGCGCGCTGGCCCGGGTCGGCTACCCGGGCTGCGACGAGGTCCTCAACCTGGCCCGAGGCGTCCTCCTGACCGGCATCCTCCTTACCGACTGACCCCCTCCCCGCCTGCCCGCCTCGTTGATCAAGGAGTTCGTGTCCTCATCGGGGCGCGTGACCGACCCAAACTCCTTGGTCAACAACGTGGATCCGGGCCGAGGGCGCCGGGCGCGGGTAAGGGGGAGGGGGAGGGGGAGGGCGCGGTCAGGGGTGGGGGAGGTGGGTGGCCAGGACTTTCAGGGTTTCGGCTGTGGCTATCGCGTCGCTGCGGGCGCTGCCGTGGCGGCCGTCGCTGCTGTACAGCGACGGGTCGGCCACCAGCGGATGGTCGGTCAGGTGCACGTGCAGCGTGCCCAGCCGCTCGGCCACGCCGCGGGTGTGCCGGGACAGCCGGCGCATCCGCTCGCCCAGGCCCGCGCGCAGCGTCTCCGGCACGGCCGGGCTGTGCGAGACGTCGAACATGCCCACCGTGATCACGTCCGCCCCCGCTTCCCGCAGCGCGGTGATCATGGCGGTCAGCTCGGCGTCGACCGCGTCCGGGTCGTAGGCGGACCGGAACGCGTCGTTGCCGCCGCACACCACCAGTGCGAGATCCGGCTCGAAGGCCAGCGCGTCGGCGAGCTGAGTGGCCCGCACCTCGTGCGCGCGCAGTCCGCGCCGCCCCAGGTTCAGGTACGCCAGCTCCGGCCGGACGGCGCGCAGCTCGGCGGCGATCCGGTCGGCCCACTGGAGGTCCGGGTAGCCGTCGACCGGCTCGCACAGTCCTTCCGCGACGCTGTCGCCGAGCACCACGAACCGGCGCCACGGGTGCCCGCGCAGCAGCTCGGTGGCCTCGCCCGGACGCAGGCACCACGGATCAGTCGCCTCGGTCAACGTCGATGCCATGATCGGCAGGCTAGCCGAGCGCCCGGCGCGGGAAAAGGGGCTCAGCTCAGCAGGGTCAGCAGTTCGCCGGGCCGGGACAGGCTGAGGTCGGCGGGCTCGGCCGGATCGTACTGATGGCCCCACGCGGCGGCCACCGCCACCGCGCCGCTGCTGCGGGCGGCCCGCAGGTCCAGCGGCGAGTCGCCCACGTACGCGGCCCGGCCGGCCGGCACGCCGAGCCGCCGGCAGGCCACCTCGACGCCCTCGGGCGCCGGTTTGGGGCGGGTGACCTGGTCGCCGCCGAGCACCACCCGGAAGTGACCGAGCAGGCCGACCCGGTCGAGCATGATCTCCGCCGCCCGGTGGCTCGCGCCGGTGAACACGCCCACCGGCACCCGGGCGGCGAGGTCGGCGAGCATCTCCGCGACTCCGGGGTAGACGCTCACCCGCCCGGCCGTCGCGGCCAGTTCGGTGTGGTAGCGGTCGAGGTCAGCGGCGGTGGCGGGGCGCCGGAGCAGGTGCGTCAGCAGGTCGGACGGTGAGCCGATCGAGTAGCCGGCGATGACCTCGGCGTCGGTGTACGACGGGCCGCCACCGGCCCGCACCGCCGCCCGGTACGCCGCCGGCACCACCTCGTGCGACTCGATGAGCGTGCCGTCCATGTCGAAGACGACGGCGTCCACCGGGCGGCTCACGCGGCCCCGGCCCGGTGCGCGGCGGCGAGGCGCTTCGGCGCGCGGGCGTGCCACGCCTCGGTGATCAGCTCGGTCAGGTCGTCCACGGCGATCCGGTCGAGCCGGACCAGCACGGCCGGGTAGCCGTCGAGGTGCGGCGTGGTGAAGTAGACCGCCGGGTCGTCGGCGAGCAGCGCCTCCTTGGCGCCCAGGTCGGGCACCCGGGCGCCGAGGATCGGGCCGTCCGGCGCGGCGTCGCCGAGCGCTTCGAGGTCGCTGCGGCGCAGCGGCCGGTCCCAGACGAACATCTTGTCGCGCACCCGCCAGGCGGGCAGGTCGTCGTACGAGCCGCGCTCGGTGGTCTCCGGCAGGGCCAGCGCGATGCGCCGCACGTCGTCCCAGGTCGCCATGGCCCCGACCCTACCGCCGCCCACCGACACCCCGGCTCAGACCGGTGTGGGGGTCGCCGGTTCCGGGGCCGGGCGGTGGGACCCGCGGGTCAGCAGCAGCGGTCCCACGGTCAGCACCAGGCAGACCACCGACATCACCAGCAGCGCCGGGGTGAGGTCGAGCAGCGCCACCGACCAGCCGCCGAGCAGCGCGCCGACGGGCAGGCCGAGGAACGCCACCGACCCGGAGATGCCCAGCACCCGGGTCTGCAGCTCGCCCGGCACCCGCTGGTAGAGCGACGCGCCGAGCAGCGGGTTCACCGCCGCGATGCCGATGCCGGACAGGAACGTCACCACCAGCACCACGACCAGGTCGTCGCTGAGCGCCAGCGCGAGCAGCCGGGGCGCGCCGCTGAGCGTCAGCCCCAGCGCGAACGTCGTCCCGGCGGGCAGCCGGGTGCCGAACATCGTGAACAGCACGTTGCCCAGCAGCGCGCCGCCCGAGAACACACCGAGCAGCAGGCCGAAGCCGGCCGGGTCGCCGAGCACCTGGTTGACCCAGAGCGGGATCCAGACCGCGACGCTGGCGTTGGCGAACATGTTCGACACCGACACCACGATCAGCATGATCATCAGCGTCCGGTCGGTGCGCAGGTACGCGAAGCCGCCGCGCAGTGCCCGCAGGTAGGGCTCCCGGGGCGCGGGTTGCGTCGGCGCGGGCGGCCGGACCAGCACGCCGATGAGCAGCGCGCAGACCGCGAACGTGGCCGCGTCGATCCAGATGGCCCGGGTCAGCCCGACCCAGTCGATGAGCAGTCCGCCGAGCACCGCGCCGAACAGCGTCATGCCCCGGGCCAGGCCGTCGTAGGCGCTGGTGAGCCGGATCAGCGGCACCCCGGCCCGCTCGGCGGCCGGTTTGAACAGCACGTGCTTGACCCGGTCGCCGATGCCGCGCAGCCCGCCGGCGACCGCCACCAGGACCAGCAGCGTGCCGAACCCGAGCCAGGGGGCCAGCGCCACCACCGCCATCGCGACAGCGCTCGCCGCGTCCACGAACACGGAGGTACGTCGTACCCCGAAGCGGTCCGCCCACGGCGTGGCCAGCGCGCTGGAGAGCATGTACGGCAGCGTCTCCGCCGCCGCGACGAGTCCCATCTTGGTGGGGCTGCCGGTGGTCTCCAGCACCAGCCAGGGGATGGCCACCACGGAGATCCGGGTGCCGAGGTTGGACAGCAGGTCGGCGCCGACCAGGGTGTACAACTCCCGGCGCGGGTTCATGCCGAGCTGCCGATCACGGTGCCCAGCGAGTCGGCGTCGGCCGGATGCGCGGCGGCGTACCGGGCCCGAAGCGCCCGTTTGTCCACCTTCGCGGACCGGTTCAGCGGCAGCGCGTCCACGAACTCCACGGCGCCGGGCGCCCACGTCTCGCTCAGCTCCCGCACCACCAGCGCGATCAGCTCCTCGCCGGTCACCGACGCGCCGGGCGCCGGCACCACGTACGCGTACGGCAGCTCCCCGGCCACCGGGTCCGGCACGCCGATCACGGCGGCGGCCCGCACCTCGGGATGGCCGGCGAGCACGTCCTCGATCGGGCGGGAGTAGATCGGCCAGCTGCGCGCCCGGGTGAGGATCCGGTCCTGCAACCGGTCGACCAGGTAGAGGTAGCCGTCGGCGTCGAGGTGGCCGATGTCGCGGGTGCGGACCCAGCCGTCGACGAGCGTCTCCGCGGTCAGCTCCGGCCGGCCGTGGTAGCCGGCGAAGCTCAGCTTCGTCCGGACCCACACCTCGCCGTCGTCGCCGGGCGGCAGCACCTTGCCGTCGGCGTCGCGGATCTCCACCGTCACGTCGCCGTACGGGCGGCCGCAGGAGCGCAGACGCTCCGGGTGCTCCGGGTCCTCGGTCAGCCCGGGCAGCGCGCAGATGACCACCGCCTCGCTGAGGCCGTACACGATGCGCAGGCACGGGCCGAAGCGGGCGATGGCCTGGCGCAGCCGGGCGGGCGCGGCGGGCCCGGCGCCCACGTTGAACATGAACATGGCGGAGAAGTCGGCGCCCGGCAGGTCGGGGTGGTCGAGCACCTCGTAGAGCATCGGCGGGGTGACGAACGTGGAGGTGAGCCGCTCGGCGTCCACTGTCGCGATGAACGCGGCCGGGTCCCACTGGTCGCGCAGGAACAGCACGCCGCCGGTGAACAGGTTGAACAGCGTGGTGATCTGGCCACTGGCCAGCCACATCGGTGAGTGCGACAGGTGCCGCAGCAGCGGGAACCCGGCGCCCCGGAAGTCGGCGGCCAGGGCGAGGATCTGCCGGTAGAAGCTCTCCCGGTGGTGCACCAGCTTCGGCGTGCCGGTGGTGCCGCTGGTCTGCAGGAACGACTCCGGCGCGGGCGCGTCGGCGGGCAGCTCCGCGGCCGGCTCGCCGGCCGTCGCGGTCAGGTCCGGTCCGGCGCCGCCGGGGCCGAGGCAGAGCACCGGTACGCCGGACAGCCCGGCCGCGATCTGGACCGCCTGCGGGTCGCGCGGGTCGTACACGAACGCCTCCGGCGCGGACAGCGCGACGAACTCGTCGACCTCCCGCCGCGAGGTCACCGGGGCGACCCACATGCTCCGGCAGCCCAGCAGGTGCAGCGCCAGTTGCAGCAACGGACCCTCGACCGTGTTGCCGAGCATCACCAGCACGGCCGCGCCGGGGCGTACCCCGTGCCGGCGCAGCGCGGCGGCCAGGCCGCGCACCCGCGCGGCGACCTGGGGGTAGGTGAGGCGGCGTCCGCCGCCGACGAGCGCCTCCCGGTCGCCGAAGCCGGCGAAGAGCTCCAGCGCCTCGTGCACATAGTTCGGCCGGTCGGTCATCGGGCAGCCCCCATCATGGTCCGCGAGCGGCGTCCGGCCAGGTCAGGGCCGGGACATGACGGCAGGTGCCAGGTCGGCGACCGCACCGCCGCCAGCTTCCGAGCCTAGGCAGCGGCGGTCCACCGCGGACAGAGCCGATCGTCGCTGCGTCCCGCGACGTGGGCATTTGATCATGTCGATCAGGTTGATTGACGCTCGTCACCGCCGGAAGCTAGTTTCCGGTCCATCGCCCGGGCCGGTGCCGCCGACCGCGTCACGCCCGGGGCTGCCGACCATGGAGGATCGATGCCGACCCCGAAGAGATGGCACGTCATAGCTTCCGCCGTAACGCTGCTGATCGCCGCCACCCCGGCGGTCACCGCGAGCGCCGGCCCGACCGACACCGACCGCGCCGGGCACGGGCGCGCCGAGTGGGCCGGGACCTGGGCCGCGGCGGTGACCCGCGGGAACACCGTGGGCCTGACCGAGACCGGCCTGAACAACCAGAGCATCCGGATGACCGTGCAGACCTCGGTGGGCGGGCCGCGCCTGCGGGTGCGGCTGACCAACCTCTACGGCCAGCAGGCCATCCAGGTCGGCCGCGCCACCATCGCCCGGCCGAACACCGCCACCCCCGACGACCTGTCCGACATCGTCCCGGCCAGCGTCCGCCAGCTGACCTTCTCCGGCGCCGGCTCGGCGACCATCAACAAGGGCGCCGAACTGCTCAGCGACCCGGTGGCCTTCCCGGTGGCCGAGCAGGAGGACCTGGTGGTCACCCTGTACTTCCCGGTGCTCACCGGGCCGGTCACGTTCCACGGCCAGTCCCGGGTCACCAACTTCATCGGCGCCACCGACCTCACCTCGGCGGCCGACGGCGCCGGCTTCACCATCCGGCCCAACTGCTGCTGGATGTTCCTGTCCGGCATCGACGTGGAGCGCAAGGTGACGCCCGGCTCCGTGGTGGTGCTCGGCGACTCCATCAGCGACGGCAACGGCAGCACCGTCAACGCCGACCGCCGCTGGCCGGACCTGCTCGCCAAGCGGCTGATCGACGCCCGCCCGGAGCCGCGTACGCCGGGCGTGCTCAACCTCAGCCTGGCCGGCAACCGGCTCAACCACGAGGGCACCGAGCCCGGCGCGGGCGACTTCCCCGGCTACTACGAGCTGGGCCCGAACGCGCTGGCCCGGCTCAACGAGGACGTGTTCCCGCAGACCGGGGTGCGTACCGTCATCACCCACCTGGGCATCAACGACATCTGGATGAACGGTGACAGCCCGGAGGCGATCATCGCCTCGCTGCGCCAGCTCAACCGGCAGGTCCAGGCGCGCGGCCTGACCAGCATCGCCGGCACGCTCATGCCGTACGAGGGCAACGGCGGGCCGGGCGTGTGGACGCCGGAGAAGGACGCCACCCGGCAGGCCGTCAACACCTGGCTGCGCGGGCCCGGCCGGGCCGAGTTCGACGGCGTCGTCGACTTCGACGCGGTGATGCGCGACCCGGCGCAGCCCAGCCGGCTGCTGCCGGCGTACGACTCGGGTGACCACATCCACCCGAACGACACCGGAGCCGCGGCGATGGCGAACGCGGTGCCGTTGAAGCTGCTCGGACTGTGACACCGGGCGGGGGCGGCGGTCGACACGACGCCGCCCCCGCCGCCGTTTTCCTGGGGAGGAAAGACAGTGGACGTCAGCGAGATCCTGACCGGGCTCTACAGCGAACAGGGCCGGCAGAACCCCTATCCCTTCTACGCGGCCCTGCACGAGCACGGGCCGATAAACGCCGTTCCGGCCCGCGCCGAGCACAGCACCGTCAGCGCGGTGGCCGGCGGGTACGACATGGTGGACCAGATCCTGCGCGATCCCGGCTGGTACAAGGGCTTCCCGCCCGGCTGGGAGGAGCAGGAGATCCTACGGACTTTCCTGACGTCGATGATGTTCGTCAACCCGCCCGACCACACCCGGATGCGCGCGGTGTTCGCGAAGACGTTCACCCCGCGCCGGCTGGTCGCGCTGGAGCCGGTGATCGAGCGGGTCGTCGCCGAACGCCTGGACCACATGGCCGAGGTGGGCGCCGACGGGCACGAGGTGGACTTCGTGGCCGACTTCGCGTACCCGGTCCCGGCGCTGGTGATGGCCGAGTTCATCGGCCTGCCCCCGGCCGACCTGGCCTGGTACCGGCAGCGGGTCGACTGGATCGACGAGTACATGGACGTGTCCGGCAAGACGCCGGAGCGGCTGGCCCGGGCCAACCAGGCCGCCGAGGAGCTGCGCGTCTACTACCGCGACCTGATCGCCCACCGGCGCCGTACGCCCGGCCACGACCTGATCAGCGGGCTGGTCGAGGTGCTCGACGCGGGCGGCGTCGACCTCACCGAGGACGAGTTGATCAGTAACCTGATCGTGCTGTTCAACGCCAGCTTCGTCACCACCGTCTACATGTTCAGCAACGGCCTGCCGCTGCTGCTGGACCACCCGGACGTGACCGCCGCGCTACCCGGTGACGACGCGCTGGCCCGGGGCTGCGTGGAGGAGGTGCTGCGGATGGAGAGCCCGGTGCACTTCCTGGCCCGCTCCGCGCCCGCCGGCGTCGACCTCGGCGGCGTGCCGGTCGACCGGGACGACAACGTGCTGCTGCTGATCGCCGCCGCCAACCGCGACCCGGCCCGCTTCCCCGACCCGGACCGCTTCGACCCGCGCCGTCCCGGCCCGCCGTCCCTGGCCTTCGGCGTCGGGCTGCACTTCTGCCTCGGCTCGGCGGTGTCCCGGCTGGAGGGCCGGCTGGCGCTGCCGCGCCTGTTCGCGCGCTTCCCGCGGCTGGCCGTCACCCAGCCGTACACGTACAGCGGGAGTCTGTTCCTGCGCGGCATCGACAAGCTCTTCGTCACCACAGGGGAGGCCGGATGACACTCGATCCGCAGGTGGTCGCGTGGCGGACCGCGCGGGCCGCCGCCGGGACCGTGCCGCTCTACACCCAGACCCTGGCCGAGGCCCGCGCCGCCGACCTCGCCGCGATCCGTGCCGGCTCCGGCGCGGTCGAGCCGGTCGCCGAGGTACGCGACACGACGGTGCCCGGCCCGGCCGGGCCGCTGCCGGTGCGGATCCACCGGCCGGACGGCGACGGCCCGCTGCCGACGCTCGTCTACTTCTTCGGTGGCGGCTGGACCCTCGGCAGCGTCGACACCGCCGACGGAATCTGCCGGCGGCTGGTCAACCTGACCGGCGCGCAGACCGTGACGGTCGGCTACCGGCTCGCCCCGGAGCACCCGTTCCCGGCGGCGGTGGAGGACTGCCACGCCGCGGTGCGGCACCTCGCCGCGCACGCCGCTGAGTTCCGCGTCGACCCGGACCGGCTGGCGGTCGGCGGGGACAGCGCGGGCGGGAACCTGGCCGCCGCGGTGACGCTGCTGGCCCGCGCCGACGGCGGTCCCCGGCTCGCCGCCCAGCTGCTGGTCTATCCGAACACCGACCAGCGGCCCGGGCACCGCCCCGGCGACGACGAGGACCCGATGCTGTTCAACAGGCACTCGGTGGGCTGGTACCGGAGCCACTACCTGGCCGACCCGGGCGACGCGGCGCACCCGCTGGCGTCTCCGCTGCTCGCCGAGGACCTGGGCGGTCTGCCCCCGGCGCTCGTGATCACCGCCGGGTACGACCCGCTGTGCGCCGAGGGCCGGCGGTACGCCGAGCGGCTGGGCGAGGCCGGCGTGCCCACCGAGACGGCCCACTACCCGGGGATGGTGCACGGGTTCTTCGCCATGCCCGGCGTGTTCGACGCGGGCCGGCAGGCCCAGGAGCGGGCCGCCGCCTTCCTGCGCCGCACGTTCGGGCTCGACCGCACGCCCGGCGCGGGCGAGTCCGCTGCGGGCGTGGACCCGGCCGGGAACACGGTGGGCGCGGGCGGCCATGGCTGACCCGGCACGCGACACGCAGCCGCCCGCCGACGCGGCGGACGGCTTCGTGCCGCCGGTCAGCCTGGCCGACTTCGCCGCGCTGGCCCGGGCGGTGCTGCCGCCCGACGTGTGGGACTTCGTCGACGGCGGCAGCGGCGCCGAGACCGCCCTGGCCGCGAACCGGGCCGCGCTCGATCGGGTGGCGGTGCTGCCCCGGATGCTGGCCGGCGTGGACGACCCGTCCACCGAGGCGGCGCTGCCCGGCGGCCGGGCCGCGTTGCCGGTGGCTGTCGCGCCGATGGCGTACCAGCGGTTGCTGCACCCCGACGGCGAGCCCGCGCTCGCGGCGGCGGCCCGCGCGGCGGGCGTGCCCTACGTGGCCAGCACGCTGGCCAGCACGCCGATCGAGGAGATCGCGGCGACCGGCGCGACGGTGTGGTTCCAGCTGTACTGGCTGCGCGACCGGGCGCTGGTGGCCGACCTGCTCGACCGGGCGTCGGCGGCCGGCTGCGCGGCGGTGATGGTGACTGTGGACGTGCCGGTGCTCGGGCGGCGCCTGCGCGACGCCCGCAACGGGTTCGCGCTGCCGCCGCATGTCACCGCCGCGAACCTGCCCGGCGGCCGGGACGACCTGGCGCACCAGGGCACCCCCGGCGTGTCGGCGGTGGCGGTGCACACCGGCGCGGTCTTCGCCCCGGCGCTGAGCTGGGCGGACCTGGAGTGGTTGCGGGAGCGTACCCGGGTGCCGTTGCTGGTCAAGGGCATCCTGGACGTGCGCGACGCGGTCCGCGCGGCGGACGCCGGCGTGGACGCCGTGGTGGTCTCCAACCACGGCGGACGGCAGCTCGACGCCGCCCCGGCCAGCGCGGCCGTGCTGCCCGAGGTGGTCGAGGCGGTCGACCGGCGGTGCGCGGTGCTGCTGGACAGCGGCGTCCGCGGCGGCGTCGACGTGCTGCGCGCGCTGGCGCTGGGCGCGGACGGCGTGCTGCTGGGCCGGCCGCTGCTCTGGGCCCTGGCCGCCGGTGGCCGGGCCGGCGCCGAGGCGGCGCTCGCGCTGCTCGCGGCGGAACTGCGCGACGCGCTCATCCTCAGCGGCTGCCCGGACCCGGCCTCGGCCCGGCGGCTGCGCACCCGGATCGGAGGCTGACGTGGAACCGGTCGACCTGGCCGTCACGGCGCTGCACGGCAGTGTCGGCGACCCGGCGCTGAACTCGATGAACTTCCTCAACGAGGTGGCGCAGCACTACCCGGACGCGGTGTCGCTGGCGGCCGGGCGGCCGTACGAGGAGTTCTTCGACTCGGCGGTGCTGCACACGTACCTGGACCGCTTCCGCCGCCACCTCGCCGAGGACGTCGGGCTGGACCGGGCCGGCGTGGACCGGACGCTGCTGCAGTACGGCCGGACCAAGGGCGTCGTGCACCACCTGATCGCCCGGCACCTCGCCGTGGACGAGGGGCTCACCGTCGACCCGGAGTCGATAGTGGTGACAGTCGGCTGCCAGGAGGCGATGTTCCTGGTGCTGCGCGCGCTGCGGACCGGCCCGGCGGACGTGCTGTTCGCTGTCGCGCCCACGTACGTCGGGCTCACCGGCGCGGCCCGTCTGGTCGACCTGCCGGTGCGTCCGGTGGCCGGCGGGCCCGACGGCGTCGACCTGGCCGACCTGCGCGTTGGGGTGCGCCGCGCCCGCGCGGAAGGGCTGACGCCCCGGGCCTGCTACGTGATGCCCGACTTCGCCAACCCGTCCGGCGTCAGCATGGGCACCGGGCAGCGGCGACGGCTGCTGGAGCTGGCCGCCGAGGAGGACCTGCTGCTGATCGAGGACAACCCGTACGGCCTGTTCCCGGCCGACGGCACCGCGCGGCGGCCCACGCTCAAGGCGCTGGACACCGCGCGCCGGGTGGTCTACCTCGGCTCGTTCGCCAAGACCGTGCTGCCCGGGGCCCGGGTCGGCTACGTGGTCGCCGACCAGCGGGTGGGGGAGGCCGACGGCACCGTGGTCCCGTTCGCCGACCACCTCGCGAAGATCAAGAGCATGGTCACGGTGAACACATCACCGATCAGCCAGGCGGTGATCGGCGGCGCGCTGCTGGCGCACGACTGCTCGCTGGTGGCCGCGAACGTGCGGGAACGGGCCGCGTACGCCCGCAACCTGCGCCACCTGGTCGACGGCCTGGCCCGGCGCTTCCCGGCCGGCGGTCCGGTCACCTGGACCGTCCCGGCGGGCGGCTTCTTCGTGGTGGTGAGCGTCCCGTTCCCGGTGGACGACGCGCTGCTGCACCGCTCGGCTCGCGAGTACGGCGTGCTCTGGACGCCGATGGCCCACTTCTACGATGCGGGCACGCCGGTGAATGCGTTGCGGCTGTCGGTGAGCGCTGTCACACCGGAGTCGATCGATCTCGGGCTGGACCGGCTCGCCGCGCTGGTCACGGACACCATGGCCGGCAGCGTGACGCCGGAGTGTCAGGGTTCCGGCACACTACGTGTTTCCTGACGCCGTTCGTCTGTTGATAATGGACCAATGGTTGCCTGGGAGTACGCGTTGCTCGTTCGTCGGTATCAGGGTCAGGGACGCAATTTCCACGTCTCGTTCGTGTGGTACGGCCCGGACGGGTCACGCACCGACGTGACCGCGTACGGCGACACCGCCATCGCGCACCTGAACCGGGTCGGCCGGGAGGGCTGGGAACTGGTCTCCGCCGCCGAGGACGTGAACAACGTGCAGGGCAGCACCGAGGTCCACCGCTACCACCTGAAGCGCCCGCTGCGCTGACCCCGTAACCGCCGGCACCCCGGGAAACTCCTTCTCCCGGGGTGCCGCTTCGTGTTGTCGGGCGCTCAGCCCAGGTCGACCGAGGGGTAGAGCGGGAACGGCGTGAGCAGGTCGGCGGCCTGCTTGCCGACGGACTCGGCGACCGCCGGGTCCAGCACGTACTTCGCCTTCGACGGCGCGCCGTCCGGGCCGGTGCCGGGCGTGGTCTGGCTGAGCACGGTGTGGATCAGCTCGGCGGTGGCGTCCATCTCGGCGGCGCCGAGGCCCCGGGTGGTCAGCGCCGGGGTGCCGATGCGGATGCCGGAGGTGTACCAGGCGCCGTTCGGGTCCTGCGGCACCGAGTTGCGGTTGGTCACGATGCCCGAGTCCAGCAGCGCCTGCTCGGCCTGCCGGCCGGTCAGGCCGTACCCGGACACGTCGATGAGCACCAGGTGGTTGTCGGTGCCGCCGGTGACCAGCGTCGCGCCCCGGCGCAGCAGCCCGTCGGCGAGCGCCTGCGCGTTGTCCACGATCCGCTGGGCGTAGTCGGCGAAGTCGGGCCGGCGTGCCTCGGCCAGCGCGACCGCCTTGGCGGCCATCACGTGCGGCAGCGGCCCGCCGAGCACCATCGGGCAGCCCCGGTCGACCTGGTCGGCCAGCTCCGGGCCGCAGAGCACCATGCCGCCGCGCGGGCCGCGCAGCGACTTGTGCGTGGTGGTGGTGACGATGTGCGCGTGCGGCACCGGGTCGAAGTCGCCGGTGAAGACCTTGCCGGCGACCAGCCCGGCGAAGTGGGCCATGTCGACCATGAAGGTGGCGCCGACCGAGTCGGCGATCTCCCGCATGATCCGGAAGTTCACCTTCCGCGGGTACGCGGAGTAGCCGGCGACCAGGATCAGCGGCTTGAACTCGCGGGCCGCCTCGGCCACCCGGTCGTAGTCGATCAGCCCGGTGGCCGGGTCGGTGCCGTAGCTGCGCTGGTCGAACATCTTGCCGGAGATGTTCGGCCGGAAGCCGTGGGTGAGGTGCCCGCCGGCGTCCAGCGACATGCCCAGCATCCGCTGGTTGCCCAGCTCACGGCGCAGCGCGAACCAGTCGGCCTCGGTGAGGTCGTTCACCTGCCGGGCCTGCGCCTTGCGCAGCGCGGGGGACTCGACCCGGTCGGCCAGGATCGCCCAGAACGCGACCAGGTTGGCGTCGATGCCCGAGTGCGGCTGCACGTAGGCGTGCGACGCGCCGAACAGCTCGCGGGCGTGCTCGGCGGCGAGCGCCTCGACCGTGTCGACGTTCTGGCAGCCGGCGTAGAAGCGGCGCCCCACGGTGCCCTCGGCGTACTTGTCGCTGAACCAGTTGCCCATGGCCAGCAGCGTCGCCGGGGAGGCGTAGTTCTCGCTGGCGATGAGCTTGAGCGACTCGCGCTGGTCGGCCAGTTCCGCGGCGATGGCGTCGGCGACGCGCGGCTCGACGCCGCGGACGACCTCCAGCGCACTGCGGAAGGCGGTGGACTCGGCGTTGCGCGACATGCGACCTCCAGGTGACGTGCGGAAGGCCCAGGCGCTCGGCATGCGTCCTCATGACGAGGCCGCTCCCCGATGGTGCTCCATCTCCACGCGCCAGTCACGGCCCGTGCCGATCCTACCGGCCCGGCCCGGACCTGCGGGGTTGGGCCGCCCGTCCCGGCGACTGAACCCCGCGACGCGAGCGGGACCGCCCCTCTGCCTCGGGGCGGTCCCGCTCGCGTCGCGCGGCCGGTGTCAGGCGACCACGGCATCGAGGGACTTCTTCAGCGCCTTCGGGGCGGTCGGCGTCTTCGGCGCCTTCGGGCGCAGGTCGAGCATCCGCTGGCCGATTTCCTGGAGCTGGTTACGGCCGAGCGCCTCCCGGACCTTCGGGAACCACTCCTGCTCCTCCTCCTCGACGTGGTGCAGCACGTTCTCGATCAGCACCGTCGTCTTGGCGTTGAACCGCTCGTCGTCGGCGTCCATGGTGAACAGCTCGAAGCAGAGCACGTCCGCGACGTGGTGCTCCTCGTACGACTCCAGGATGTCGTCCTCGACGTCGGGCACCAGCTTGCGGACCTCCGGGTACATCACCTCGTTCTCCAGGTAGGTGTGCACCGTCAGCGCCTCGAGGATCTGCTCGACGATCTTCCCGCGCTTGCTCGCCGGTCCCTCCTCGGCCTCCTGGAAGGCCTTGAACAGGCGGCGGATCTCCTTGTGGTCCTCCTTGAGCAGGACGATCGCGTCGGTGGACACCGGTTACCTCCTATAGTCGGCTGACGCTGCCCCCCTACCCGGGGCCCGACCAGGACAAACAGACCGGGCCCGGCGCGTTCGCCGGGCCCGGTCCACGCGGGTACGGGTTACTTCACCGCGTTGTACGCGTCCACGACACCGGCGCCGTAGAACCCGTTGCGCTTCCCGCCGGAGCAGGTCGCGTCGTACGCGTTCGGGCCCGCCGGGATCAGCGGCACCGGGTTGTACACGCCCGCCGGGCAGGACTTCGCCACCGCCGTGCGCTCCAGGAACGAGGAGAGCTGGCCCGGCGTCATGCCCGGGTGCGCGGACAGCGCCAGCGCCGCGACGCCCGCGGCGTGCGGGCCGGACATCGAGGTGCCCTGCTTGTAGCCCCACCCGTTGGTACGGGTGGCGGTGTTGAAGGTGGTGGACAGGATGCCGTCGGTGGACGTCGAACGCGCGCCCTGGGTCCGGAACCGGGTGTCGCCACCGGGCGCGGTCACGTCGATCACGCCCTGGCCGTACGAGGAGTAGTAGCTCTTGTCACCGGTCGGGCCGACGGCGGCGACGGTCACCACGCCCGGCGCCTCGGCCGGGAGGACCAGGCAGGCGTTGGTGAGGTTCGCGCGCTCCTCCGGCGTGCCGTTGTTCGGGCTGCCGGTGTCGGTGATCTTGTGGGCCAGGTCGAAGTTCGCGTTGCCGGCCGACGCCACGTGCAGCACGCCCTGCGACTGCGAGTAGCGCAGCGCCCGCTGCACTGCCTGCCACACCGGACGCTGGCGGGCGTCGTTGCGGCAGTTCAGCTGCCACGGGTCGATGTAGTAGCTGTTGTTGGTGAGCTGGAAGCCGTGCTCGGCGGCCCACATGAACCCACAGACTGCGGCCTCCGGGAAGATGTAGCCGTCGTCGTTGACCACCTTCACGGCGGCGACCTTCACACCCGGGGCGACGCCGGTGACGCCGACGCCGTTGACCGCGGCGGCGATGGTGCCCGCCACGTGGGTGCCGTGGTCGCTGGTGGTCGGGTTCCACGCCGGCTCGGCGGTGTCGGTGACGCCGCCGATGCAGGACGTGCTCTTGTCCTTGGCGATCTGGGTCGCCAGGTCCGGGTGGCTGCTGGAGATGCCGCTGTCCAGCACGCCCACCACCACCGACGGGCTGCCGCCGGTCACCGCGTGGGCCTGCGGGACGCGGATCATGTCCATGTCCCACTGCTGGCCGTACAGCGGCTCGGCGGTCGGGTCGCCCGCGGCGCGGACCACGTCGGCGGCCGGGACCTCGACCGTCTCGCCCTCGTCGAGGGCGGTGCCCAGACCGGCGGTGGAGGCGACCGACTCGACGCCGGCGCCGGCCACGCGGGTGGCGAAGTCCGGGGCGGAGGAGCGCGCGACGAGCACGCCGATCTTGTCGTACGCGGCCACGACAGTGCCGTCGGCGGCGGCCACCCGCGCCGCGGCCTTGGCGGTGCCGTTGCCCTGCGGGGCGAGGACGAGGTACGACGTCTCCGGTCCGGCGGCCGCCACCGGCGCCGGGACGCCGATCAGGGCGAGACCGGCGCCGAGCGTCACGGCGGACGCGGCGGCGAGTGTCTTGCGACGGAGATTGTTCACACAGACTCCCAGGGGGTTGGTGCGGCCGGGCCGCTCCCTGGACGGGGGTACGGCCCGGTGGAGACGCGCAGGCTGCACGCCTCGCCGCAACAGCGCCCACCGACGGCGGGGTGTTACACGCCTCACCCCGCCGAGCCGTGGATCGTCAGACCGTGGCGATCGTGTACGGGATCTCGTCGAGCAGTTCCCGGGCGAGGAAGCCGATCCGCCCGTACCGGGGGACCAGCCGCTGCCCGCTCACCGCGTGCGCGAACGCCGCCCAGCAGGCGGCCTGCGCCGGGTCGGCGCCCCGGGAGAGCAGGCCCGCGAGCAGCCCGGCCCGCACGTCGCCGCTGCCCGAGGTGCCCAGCCCGGCGTCACCGCTCTCCTCCCGCCAGGCCCGGCCGTCCGGCGTCGCGATGTGCCCGTAGAGCGAGACGACAGCGTCGTACCGGCCGGCCAGTTCCACCGCCTCGGCGTCCAGGTCGTCGCCCGGATCGCGGCCCAGCAGGTGCTTCGCCTCGGTCAGGTTGGGAGTGAGCACCGCCTTGCGGCCGGACCCGGCCAGCAGCTCCGGCGCGTGGCTGAGCGCGCCCAGCGCGTACGCGTCGAGCACCAGCGCGGTCTCCCGGCCGGCCGCGTCCAGGACCAGGCGCAGCAGCTCCCCGGTGGTCTCGATGTCGGTCAGGCCGGGTCCGACCGCCACCACGTCGGCCTCGGCGACCAGGCCGCGGAGCAGGTCGCCCGGGTCGCCGCGGACCGCGCCGTCACCGGTCTCCGGCAGGCCGACCACGAGCGCCTCCGGCACCTGGATGCTCAGCGACGCCGCCGTCGACTCGGCCGCGGCGAGCTGGAGCACGCCGGCCCCGGCGCGCAGCGCGGCCACCCCGGCGAGCAGCACCGCGCCGGGGGTGAACCGGGAGCCGCCGACCACCAGCACGGTGCCGCGCGCCTCCTTGCCGCCGGTGGGCACCGGCAGCGCCCAGTCCCGCAGCAGCGCGGGGGTGATCACGTCAGACCGGCTCGGCATTGACCTCGTCCTCCCTGGTGGGCGTCGCCCCCTGCCGGTGCAGGTGGGCGACGTCGTTGAACACGTCCGGCACGAGCCGGCCGGTGTCGTCGGCGTGCCAGCCGGTGACCGAGCAGTTGGCGATCACGTGCTCGCGGGTCAGCGCCATCAGCTCCGCCTCGGTGAGCCCCTCCACCAGGTAGCGCAGCAGGAAGACCAGCGCGTCGTGGCCGAACAGCAGTACCCGGCCCCCCTCGTGGTCGCGGCGCAGGTCGCCGAGCAGCGCCCGCAGCCGCAGCGCCACGTCGGTCCAGGACTCGCCGCCGGGCGGGCGGTAGTAGAACTTGCCGAGCCGGGTGCGCCGCCGCGCCTCCTCCGGGTAGCGCCGGTTCACGCCGTGGCCGGTGAGCCCGTCGAGGACGCCCAGCTCCCGGTCGCGCAGCCGCTCGTCGACGCTGGCCGGGATCCCGGTGCCGTGCAGCGCCAGCTCGGCCGTGCGCACCGCCCGCAGGTACGGCGACACCACCGCGACGTCCGGCCGTTGCGAGTCCGGCAGCCCGGCCAGCCACCGGCCGGTCGCCCGCGCCTGCTCCTCGCCGGTGGGCGACAGCGGGACGTCCGCGTCCCGGTGGCTGAGGTCGATCAGCTCGGCGCCGGACGTCTCGGCCGCCGTGGCCGCGACGTTCGCCGTGCTCTCGCCGTGCCGGACGATCCAGAGCGATGCCAACTCCGCCATGCGGCTCCCGGTACCCGGGCTCGACCGGGGATAACCGTGCCGGACCGGCCCGGCGCGGGAGTGCGCGGCCGTGCATCGACCCGGCACAATGTCCCACGACGCGGGACGGACGGCCCGGGTACGAGGGAGGCGCACATGGCGACTGTGGTGCGGGGGCTGCGGGAGGCGCTGGTGCTCTTCCTGATCGCGGTCCTGGTGATCGCGGCGGCGGTCGGCATCTGGGTGGCCGTCGGCGGCGGCGACTTCACGCACCGGCTCGGCGTCGCGTTCATGATCGTCGGCGCCGTGATCGGGATGACCGGTGACCTCACGTTGAGCCGCATCGGCATGCTGCCGGCCCGGTCGGCGTTCGGCCTCGCGCCGGAGCGGGAGGACGGCGGCGGCGGGCGGGTGCTCACCGGCGTCGGCATCTTCCTGTTCGTCTCGGTGCCGCTGATCGTCGTCGGGGCGCTGCTGATCACCTGAGCGGTTCTCACGCTGTCGGTGCCGCCGGTTATGGTCCCCGCACACTGCGGGCGATCAAGGAGACGGTGTGCGCAGATTCGAGTTCGTGGGCGGCGGTTCGGCCAAGTTCTGGGAGGTCGGGCAGCGCGACGCGACGGTGACGGTCCGCTATGGATCCCTCGGCGCGCAGGGCCGCACCCAGGTCAAGGAGCTGGGTTCGCCGGCCGAGGCCGCCGCGCACGCCGACCGGCTGATCGCGGAGAAACTGCGCAAGGGGTACGCCGAGGCGACCGCCGCGCCCTCCGCCGGGCACACCGGCGCGCCGGCCGTCGGGCCGGCCGGGCCGAGCCACGAACCGGAGGCGACCGTCGCCGATCCGGCCGGCGCTGGTTCGGCCGGCAGCGACCAGGCCGGGACGCCGTCGGCCGCGTCGCCCGCCGGCGACCTGCCGGACGAGGACGCGTTCGAGGTCCCGGCCGGCTGGCGACGGATGCTGGCCCCGCGCCGGGGCGGCGCACCGGGCCCGGCCCTGCCCAGCGCCGCGAAGGGGCGGGCCGCCGGGCGGAAGGTGCTGGACTCGGTGGCCGACCAGGTCGCCGCCATCGCCCGGGCCACCACCGACCCGGAGCTGGGTCCGGCGCTGCGCGGCTACCTCGACGGCGAGCCCGGTCCGCTGGGCGGTGCCGCGCTGGTGGCGGCGGTGGCCATGGCGCTCGGCTATCACGGGCGCGACCAGCAAGGGCTGGCCCTCGGCGACCTGCTGGTCGCCGATCTCGGTCCGGCCGGTGCGGCCGTCGCCGCGACCGAGCAGATCACCGTGGCTGCCGCCGGGTCGATGTCCCCGCTGCCGCTGAACCGCATCAGGGCGGAGAAGTCGCAGAACTACGGCCACTGGCGGCTGCGCCAGTCCGTGCTGCGCCGGGTCCGCGCCCATCTCGCGGCGGCCGGCGACGACGACTACGCCGCGGCCCGCGCCGCGCTGGTCCCGTACCGGTCCGGGCCGTTGGCGACGCGGGTGGTCACCTCGTTCCTGCTGCCCACCGAGCGGGAGTGGGTGGCCCGGGACGCCGCCGACGTGGCGCGCGACGGGGGCCCGCTGCTCGCCGAGCTGCTGCTCGGCGCGGTCGACGAGGTGGACGCGATCCACGCCCTCAGCGGGCACCTGGCGGTCTACCGGCTGATGTACGACCAGGCGCCGATCGTCACCGCCACCGCGGCGGTCGGGTCGCCGATCGCGCCGCTGCTGACCGAATGGTTCGACCACGAGCACGCCGGCGCGGACGCGCGGCAGCGGCTGGCGTCGCTGCTGGCGGCCCTGCCCGGCGACGAGCCGATGGCGGCGCTGCTCGACCGGCTGGACCGTAGGTACGTGCCGCCCGCGGTGACGGAGATGCTGCGCCGCTTCCCGGTGCGCGGCGTGCGCCTGCTGTCCGCCGCCGCCGAGGGGCGCAGCCCGGCTGCGCGGGAGGCCGCCACGTTGCTGCGCGCCCACGTGCTGGCCAACCCGGCCGCTGTCGAGGCGGCGCTGCCGACGCTGGCCCCGGCACAGCGGGAGCGGATCGAGCGGATCCACGACGACGCCTCCGCGCTGCCGGCCGCCGGGCCGGACCGGCTGCCGCCGGTGCTGGTGTCCCCGCCCTGGTCGGTCCGCCGCCCACGTTCCGCCCCGCCGGTGGTGGACGGGCTGGCCCGTCCCGCCGGGTCCGCCACGGCCTGGCTGCCGGGCGAGCGGGAGCGGTGGGCCGCGGTGGTGCCCCGCTGGTCCGGCTGGTGGCGGGGTGACGACCTGACCGTGCTGGCCGCCGAGGTCGCCGCGGGGCGAGCCGGATCGTCAGCGGCGATCCACTTCTTCGTCCGGGCCACCGAGGAACTGGCCCGGCCGCTGCTGCCGGCCTGGCGGCCGACCGAGTCCTGGGGCGCCGACGAGTGGATGTCCCGCCTCGCCGGGCGCTACGAGCTGGACGCGCTGCCCACCGCGCTGCACCTGGCCCGTACCGCGCCGAAGAGTGTCGGCGAGGTGCTGCTGCCGTACGCCGACGGTGAGGTCGCCGACCTGATGGCCGACTGGCTCGACCGGCTCAAGACGGCCCGCCCGGTCGCCCGGGCCTGGCTGCGGCGGCACCCGGAGTACGCCGTGCGGGCGCTGCTGCCGGCTGCCCTGGGCGCGCCCGGCCCGCGCCGCCGGGCCGCCGAGCGGGCGCTGCGCCTGGTCGCCGCCGAACACCGCGACACGCTCCTCGGCGTGGCCCGCGAGCACGGCGAGGAGGCGCTCGCCGCCGCCACGGCGATGCTCGACGCGGACCCGCTGGCGCAGCTCCCGGCCCGGATGCCGAGCCTGCCGGCGTGGCTGGACCCGGCGGTGCTGCCGCAGGTGCTGCTGCGGGACCGTTCGGCGGCGCTGCCCGCCGAGGCGGTACGCCACCTCTGCACGATGCTCGCCATCTCCGCGCCCGGCGAGCCGTACCCGGGGGTGGAGATCGTCCGCGCGGCGTGCGACAGCGACTCCCTGGCGGAGTTCGGCTGGGCGCTGTTCGAGAGCTGGCAGGCCGCCGGGGCGCCGTCGAGGGACGGCTGGGCGTTCACCGCGCTGGGTCTGCTCGGCGACGACTCGACCGCGCGGCGGCTCGCGCCGTTGGTCCGGGCCTGGCCGGGTGAGAGCCAGCACGCCCGGGCGGTGACCGGCCTGGAGGTGCTGGCGCAGATCGGCACCGACGTGGCGCTGATGCACCTGTACGGCATCTCGCAGAAGGTGAAGTTCCGCGGCCTGCGGGAGCAGGCGGCCCGCAAGGTCACCGAGGTCGCCGACGGGCTGGGGCTGACGCCCGAGCAGCTCGGCGACCGGCTGGTGCCCGACCTCGGGCTGGACGCCGACGGCAGTCTGGTCCTCGACTACGGGCCGCGCCGGTTCACCGTCGGCTTCGACGAGCAGCTCAAGCCGTACGTGGTGGACGGCGCCGGCGCCCGCCGCAAGGACCTGCCCAAGCCCGGCGCCCGGGACGACGCCACGCTCGCGCCCGCCGCGCACAAGCGTTTCGCCGGCCTGAAGAAGGACGTGCGCACGCTCGCCGCCGATCAGATCCGCCGCTTCGAGACGGCCATGGTGACCGGGCGGCGCTGGCCGGCCACGGACTTCCGCCGCTACTTCCTGTCCCACCCGCTGCTGTGGCACGTCGTGCGCCGGCTGGTCTGGGCCACTGTGGACGACGCCGGTCAGGTGAGCGCCGCGTTCCGGGTCGCCGAGGACCGCACGCTCGCCGACGTCGACGACGAGACGTACGCGCTGCCGGATGACGCCACCGTCACCATCGCGCACCCGCTGCGCCTCGGCACGGCGGTGCCGGCCTGGGCGGAGGTCTTCGCCGACTACGAGATCCTCCAGCCGTTCCCGCAGCTCGGCCGCGACGTGCACCGGCTGGACGAGGCCGAGCGCGCGGAGAAGCTGCTGCGGCGGCACGCGGGCGTCACGGTCCCGGCGGGGCGGCTGCTCAGCCTGGAGCGGCGAGGCTGGCGGCGCGGCGACCCGCAGGACGCCGGCATCCAGAGCTGGCTGGAACGCGAGGTCCCCGGCGGCGGGGCGGTGGTGATCGACCTCGACCCCGGCATCGCGGTCGGGATCGTCGACATGTTCCCCGACCAGAAGATCGAGGCGATCTGGGTCAACGACGTGCCGTACGGCGGCTGGTTCCAGCGCGACGGCAAGGTCCGCCTCGGCGACCTGGACGACGTCACCGTCTCCGAGGTGCTGCGCGACCTGGCGGAGGTGACCCGGTGACCGCGCTCGACCCGACCGCCGAGCGGGCCCAGCGGCCTCCGGCCGAGGTGCGGTACGCCGACGAGCTGACCGCGCTGGCCGCGAACGACAGTGACCCGCGCCCGCCGGGCTGGCGGCTGAGCCTGCGCGCCGCGCGCCGGTTCATCCTCGGTGACCCGGCGGCCGGGATCCGGCGCAAGTTCGTCGGCGACCCGTCGCTGATCGACCGGGCGCTGGTGGCGCTGGCGACCAGCCGCGGGCTGATGCTCGTCGGCGAGCCCGGCACCGCCAAGTCGCTGCTGTCGGAGCTGCTCGCGGCCGCGGTCAGCGGCGACTCCACGCTCACCATCCAGGGCGGCGCGGCCACCACCGAGGACCAGATCCGCTACTCGTGGAACTACGCGCTGCTGGTCGCCGACGGTCCGTCGCCGCGCGCGCTGGTGCCGGCGCCGCTGCTGCGCGGCATGGCCGAGGGGCGGGTGGTCCGCTTCGAGGAGATCACCCGCTGCCCGCTGGAGGTGCAGGACTGCCTGCTCTCCCCGCTGTCGGACCGCGTGCTCGCCATTCCGGAGCTGCCCGGCGCCGACGCCATGGTGTTCGCCCGCGAGGGCTTCAACGTGATCGCCACCGCGAACACCCGGGACCGGGGCGTCAACGAGATGAGCGCCGCGCTCAAGCGGCGGTTCAACTTCGAGACCGTCTTCCCGATCCCCGACCTCGGCACCGAGCTGGAACTGGTGGAGGCCGAGGCGGGCGAGTTGCTGCGCCGCTCCGGCGTGACCGCGCCGCCCCGCCGGGACCTGCTGGAGGTGCTGGTCACCACGTTCCGGGAGCTGCGGACCGGGATCACCGAACGCGGCGACGCGATGGAGCGGCTGTCGGCGGTGATGAGCACCGCCGAGGCGGTGTCGGTGGCGCACGCGGTCGGGCTGCGCGGCTGGTTCCTGCGCGGCGAGCCCGGCGACGCCGCCGACCTGGTCGCCTGCCTGGCCGGCACCGCCGCGAAGGACGACGCGGAGGACCTGGCCCGGCTGCGCCGCTACCTGGAACAGCAGGTGTCCCGCCGCTCCGGCGCGCAGTGGCGGGCGGTGCACGACGCCCGGCACCTGCTGCCCGGGTGAGCGCCGTCGAGGCGCCCGGCGGCGTCACGTTCCTCGGCGTGCGCCACCACAGCCCGGCCTGCGCCCGCCTGGTCGCGGCCACGGTGGCGCGGCTGCGCCCGGCGTACGTGCTGGTGGAGGGGCCGGCGGACCTGAACGGGCGGATGGACGAGTTGCTGGGAGACCACGAGCTGCCGATCGCCGTGTTCACCGCGCACCGCGACGGCAACCGGCGGCACGTCTCCTGGAGCCCGTTCTGCGCGTACTCGCCGGAGTGGGTGGCGCTGACCGCCGGACGTGAGGTGGGCGCGCAGCTGCGCTTCATCGACCTGCCCGCGTGGCATCCCGCGCTGTCCGGCCGCGCCAACCGGTACGCCGACGCCGACCAGCGGTACGCCGAGGCGGTGCGCCGGCTCTGCGCCACCCTCGCCGTGGACAACGTGGACGCGCTCTGGGACCACCTGTTCGAGATCGGCCCGGACGACGGGCTGGCCGAGCGCCTCGACACGTACTTCGACGTGCTGCGCGGCGAGTCGGCGGCCGGGGCGGACGACACGGCCCGGGAGGCGTACATGGCCCGCTGGGTACGCGCCGCCCGCCGCCGGGCCGCCGGCCGCCCGGTGCTGGTGGTGACCGGTGGCTTCCACCGTCCCGCCCTGGTCCGGCTCACCGCCGGGGCGGGGGACGACGGACCGGAGGACGAGGACTGGCCGGAGGTGCCCGCCCCGGCTCCGGACGCGGTGGCGGGCAGCTACCTCGTGCCGTACTCGTTCCGGCGCCTCGACGCGTTCGTCGGCTACCAGTCCGGGATGCCGTCCCCGGCGTACTACCAGCGGGTCTGGGAGGACGGCCCGCGCCGGGCCGCGGAGGCGCTCACCGAGGCGGTGGCGGCCCGGCTGCGTGCCCGGCGGCAGCCCGTCTCCACCGCCGACCTGATCGCCGCCCGGACCATGGCCGGCGGCCTGGCCCGGCTGCGCGGCCACGCCCACCCGGGCCGGGTCGACGTGCTCGACGCTCTGGTGTCCGCGCTGGTCACCGACGCGCTCGACCAGCCGCTGCCGTGGGCGACCCGGGGCACCCTCGCGCCCGGCGCGCACCCGGTGGTGGTGGAGATGGTCGCAGCGCTCAGCGGCGACCAGGTCGGCCGCCTGCACCCGGACACGCCACTTCCGCCGCTCGTGCACGACGTCGACGCCGAGCTGGCACGGCACCGGATCGATCCGCAGGAGACGGTCGAGCTGGACCTGACAGTCTCCGGCGACCTGGCCCGCAGCCGCCTGCTGCACCGGCTGCGGCTGCTCGACGTACCCGGTCACAGCCGCGAGAGCGGCCCCCGGGTGGGCGCGGACGCGCTGCTCACCGAACGCTGGACGCCCGCGCCGTCGGCGGACCGGCTCGCCCGGGTGATCGAGGCCGGTGGGTACGGGCCGACCGTCACCGACGCGGTCACCGCCCGGATCGAGGAGCGGGTGACGCTGCTCGGCGCCGACGTCGACGCGCTCGCCACGACGCTGTTCGACACCGCGCTGGCCGGGCTGCCCGAGCATTCCACCCGCACGCTCACCGCGATCACCCGCGCCGCAGGCGCGGTCACCGACCTGCGGGCGCTGGGCCGGGCGCTCGCCGTCGCGCTGGCGCTGTGGCGGCACGACCGGCTCCTCGGCAGCGCCGGAACCGCACCGCTGGGCGCGCTGATCACCGCCGCCGTACGCCGGGCGCTCTGGCTCGTCGAGGGCGTACGGGCCACGGCCGCGCCGGCCGACCCGGGACGGCTGGCCGCGCTCGTCGCGGTCCGGGACGCGATCCGCCACGCCGGTCCCGCGCTCGGGCTCGACCGCGACGGCGCGCTCGCGGTGGCCGGGCGGGTCGCCGCCGACGCGGCGGCCCCGCCGGACCTGCGCGGCGCGGCGCTGGGCCTGGCCTGGTCGCTGGGCGACGTGCCGGACGCCGCCCGCGCGGTCCGGGCCGTGGCCGCGCCGGACACGCTCGGTGACTGGCTGTCCGGGTTGTTCGCGCTGGCCCGCGAGGAGGTGGTGGCCGGCGACGCCGCGCTGCTCACGGTCGTCGACGAACTGCTGGCCGGGATGGGCGCGCACGACTTCCTGGTGGCGTTGCCCGCGCTGCGGCAGGCGTTCGGCTGGTTCCCGCCCCGGGAGCGGGCGGAGGTGGCCCGGCACGTGCAGGCGCTGCACGGCGGCGACGCGCCGCCCGGTGACCTGCTGCGGCTGGACGCCGACCCGCTGCTGGTGGCCGCCGCCCGCGCGGTGGAGGAGCGGGTCGACGCGGTGCTGGCCCGGGAAGGGCTGTGGGAGGGGGAGCGGGCGTGACGGACCCGATGCGGGAACGCTGGCGGCTGGTGCTCGGCGACGCCGCGCAGGACAGCCTGGGCGGTCTGTCGGCGGAGGCGGCCGGCCGGGACGCGGCGCTGGACTGGCTCTACGGCCGCGACGCCGACCTCGGCCGCCGCGACGTGCGGCGCGGCGGGTCCGGCCCGTCCGTGCTGACCACTGTGGACTGGCTGGACGGGATCACCCGGCTGTTCCCGAAGGAGACGGTGCAGCGGCTGGAACGCGACGCGGTCGAGCGGTACGGCATCCACGAGGTCGTCACCGACCCGGCGGTGCTGGCCCGGGTCGAGCCGAACCCGGCGCTGCTGCGCGCGGTGCTGCGCACCAAGCACCTGATGGACCCGGAGGTGCTGCGCCTGGCCCGCAAGCTGGTCGAGGCGGTGGTGCGGCAACTGGTCGAGCGGCTGGCCGCCGAGGTGCGGCAGTCGTTCTCCGGGCCCCGGGCGCGACGACCCAGCCGGTTCCGGCAGGCCCGCAACTTCGACGTCCGGCGCACCATCCGGGCGAACCTGGCGCACTGGCGGCCGGACGAGCGCCGGCTGCACGTACGGCAGCCGCACTTCTTCTCCCGTACCCGCCGCCACCTGGACCGCTGGCAGGTGATCCTGCTGGTGGACCAGTCCGGTTCGATGCTCGGCTCGGTGATCCACGCCGCGGTGACCGCCGCCTGCCTGTGGGGGCTGCCGGGCGTACGCACCCACCTGGTCGCGTTCGACACCGACGTGGTCGACCTGACCTCCGACGTCGACGACCCGGTCGAGCTGCTGATGAAGGTGCAGCTCGGCGGCGGCACCGACATCGCCCGCGCGGTCGCGTACGGCGCGCAGCTCGTGGAGAACCCGCGCCGGGCCATCGTCGCGCTGGTGTCCGACTTCTACGAGGGCGGGAACGCCGGACGTCTGGTCCGGTCGGTGCAGCAGCTCGTGGAGCAGGGCACGCACGTGCTGGCGCTGGCCGCGCTGGACGAGGAGGCCGACCCGGCGTACGACCGGGCCACCGCGCAGCGGCTGGCCGACGTGGGCGCCGCGGTGGGCGCGATGACGCCGGGCGAGCTGGCCGCGTTCGTGGCCGAGCACGTGGGCCGGTAGGGGGACCGGATGACCCGTGACGACCTGATCGCGCTCACCCCGGACGTGCTGGCCGCGCTGAGCAACAGGGGCCTGGTGAAGCGCGCCACCAGGGAGGTCGACGCCGGTGAGCGGCCGGTGCTCACCGAGGACGCCGACGGCGCGGTGCGCGCCGCGTACCCGGACGGGGTGACGGTGACGCTGCCCGTGGGTGGCGGCCTCGCGGCCGGGATCTGCTCCTGCCCGGCGCCCGGCGTGTGCCGGCACCTGCTCACCGTCGTGCTGACCTACCAGCGCACGCACGCCGACGCCCCGGCCCGCGAGGCCGCGCCGGACGGGGAGGCCGCCTTGGACGGCGAGGCCGCCCCGGACACGGGTGCCGCGCCGGGCCGGGAGGACGCCGGCTCCGGCGGCGAGCCGTGGCGGTGGTCGCCGGGCGACGTCACCGACGAGGAACTGGCCGCCGCGATCGGCGCCCCGGCGCTCGCCGCCGCGAAGCGACGGCTGCGCCGCGGCTACACCGCCGTGGTCCACCGGCCGGACGCCGCCGACCCGGTCCCGCGCGTGGAGCTGCCCACCGGCACGGTCCGGTTCCTCGTGCCCCGCCAGATCGGGTACGCGCGCGGCGACGCCGCCGACGACGGCGGAGAGTCGATCGCGCTCGCCGTGTGGGCGTGCCGGGCGGCCGACCGGGAACACCCGGACCGTCCCGAGGCGCAGGTACGCGTCGGCGGACCGGCCACCGTGACGGATCACCCGGCGCTGGACGCGGCGGTGGCGCTGGCCGCCGACGTGCTGCTGACCGGCGTCGCGCACCTGGGCTCCGGCGTGGACGCCCGGCTCGCGGCGGCCCGGCGTGACCTCGACGCGGCCGGTCTGCGCTGGCCGCTGCTCGCCGTGGAGGACCTGGCCGGGCAACTGGAGGCGTACGCCGCGCGCGGCGCCCGGTACCGGCCGGAGACCCTCGCCGACCTGCTCGCCGAGCTGCCCGCGCGGCGGCGCGCGGTGGTCAACGCCGGGGCCACCCCGCCGGAGCGGGTACTCGGCACCCACGAACCGGCGGAGACGCCGCTGCGGCGGGTACGGCTGACCGGCCTCGGCGCCCGGGTCCGGTCCAGCGGCGGCGAGGTGGGCGTGGACGTGGTGCTCGCCCACCCGGCCGCCGTCTCGGTGCTGGTGCTGCGCCGCGCCTACCCGGTCACCGGCGACGACCCGCCCACCGGGCGCGAGCTGGCCGGGCGGCGGATCACCGGCGCCACGCTCGGCGCGCTCGCCGGCGGCAACGTGGTCTCCGAGTCGGCGGTGCGCAGCGCCGCGCACCAGCTCCGGTTCGCCGCCGGCCGGCTGGCCCGCACCACTGTCACGCCCGGCGCGGGGGACTGGTCCGGTCTGCCGCCGGGCCTGCTCGCCCGCGACCCGGACGCGCTCGCCGCCGAGCTGGCCGGACGGCCACCCCGGCTGCTGCGCCCCCGCACCGCCGCCGAGTCGGTGCGGGTGCTCGCGCTCGGCGAGGTCCGCGCCATCGGGTACGCGGCCGGCGAACAGCGCCTGCACGCCACGGTGACCGGGGCCGACGGCGGCACGGCGACCGTCACCGCCACTCACCACGCCGCGGCCCCGGGTGCACTCGACGCGCTCGCGGCGGCACTGGACGGCACACACGGGCCGCCGCGCTACGTCAGCGGGACAGTCCGCCGGGGCGCCGACGGACTCGTCGTCGAGCCGCTGGCGGTGGTCGCCGACACTGTGGTCGTACCCGATCTGGCGCCTGGAGTGGGTGACGGGCGGCTGGCCGGCGCGGTCGACGCCCGGCCCGACCCGGTCGCCGCGGCGCTGGGTGCGGCGGCGGCGCTGCTCGCGCAGGCCGCGCACACCGGCCTGCGGCACCTGCCGGCCGCCTTCCCGGAGCGGTTGCGCGCGACGGCGGCCGGGCTCGCCGCGGTCGGCCTGGACCGCTGCGGCGCGACAGTGTCCGGCCTGGCCGGCGCGCTCGGCGCCGACCCCGGCGAACCGGCGGTACGGGCCTGGGTGGACGCCTGGATCCGGCTGTCGGTCACCGGGGAGTCCCGGTGAGCCGGTCCCCACGCCCGGCCAGGATCGCTACGGTGTGACGGTGGCGACCACGGCGGCGCAGGAGATCCAGGTGGGGGAGCGGCTGGTCCGCGTCTCCAGCCCCGACAAGCCCTACTTCCCGGAGCGCGGGCTGACCAAGCTGGACGTGGTCAACTACTTCCTGTCCGTCGGCGACGGCATCCTGCGCGCGCTGCGGGACCGGCCGACCATGCTGGAACGCTGGCCGCGCGGCGTGTTCGAGGGCGCCAAGGTGGCCACCCGGCAGACCAACAAGGGCGACGCGTTCTACCAGAAGCGGCTTCCGGCCGGCGCGCCCGACTGGGTGCGCACCGCGCACATCACGTTCCCCAGCGGCCGTACCGCCGACGAGGTGGCCCCGAGCGAGCTGGCCGTGGTGATCTGGGCGGCCAACCTGGGCACGCTGCGGTTCCACCCGTGGCCGGTGTCGAAGGGCGACGTGGAACGCCCCGACCAGCTGCGCATCGACCTCGACCCGATGCCGGGTGTCGACTTCGCGCAGGTGGTGCCGGTGGCGCACGAGGTACGCGCGTTCCTGACGGAGCTGGGCCTGGAGGGCTTCCCGAAGACCACCGGCGGACGCGGCATCCACGTGTACGTCTCGATCGAGCCGCGCTGGAGCTTCGGCGAGTGCCGGCGTGCGGTGCTCGCGCTGGGCCTGGAGATGCAGCGCCGCCTGCCCGACCTGGTCACCACCACCTGGTGGCGCGACCAGCGGGACCGGCCGGTCTTCGTCGACTACAACCAGATGGCCCGCGACCACACCATGACCTCGGCGTACTCGATCCGGCCGACCCCGGCGGCGCTGGTCTCGGCGCCGCTGGAGTGGTCCGAGCTGGACGACGCCCGCCCGGAGGACTTCGACGTGCTCAGCATGCCCGCGCGGTTCGCCGGGCGGGGCGACCCGCACGCCGGGCTGGACAAGCGGCGGTACTCGCTGGAACCCCTGCTGGAGCGGGCCGACGCCGAAGGGCTGGAGTCGCCGCCGGAACGCTGAGGCGGTCAGTCCCAGGGGCTCTGCGTGCCGTCGAACTCCTCGAACACCAGCCAGGTACGTGTGGACAGCACCCCGGCGATGCTCTGCACCCGGTCCAGCACCACGTCCCGCAACGTCGCGTTGTCCGGCGCCCGGACCAGCGCGAGGACGTCGTGCTCGCCACTGAGCAGCGCCGCGTGCTCGATGTAGCGCACCCGGGCCAGCTCGGCGGACACCTCCCGCCAGGTGTTCTGCTCGATGGTCAGCGCGATGTACGCCGACGTGCCCAGCCCGGCCGGCTCCGGCGCGACCCGCGCGGTGAACCCGGTCAACACGCCGTCGCGCAGCAGCCGCTCCACCCGGGCGTACGCGTTGGTACGCGAGACGTGCACCCGTTCGGCCAGCGTACGGATGGACGTGCGGGCGTCACGGACCAGCTCGCGCAGGATCCGCCGATCCACCTCGTCCAACGGCCCGGCCGAACGTCCCGTTCCGCCCGCCGCGCCCGGTGTGGTGCCGGTCTCCTGGCTCACCGCAGCCGCCCTCCCGTGCCATTCGTCCCGCGTTCATCCCGCATGTTGAGTCAATCATCCACGACCGGGAGCATAGGGCCACCACACGTCCAGGAGGTCCCCGCCGTGACGACCACACCCCAGGCGGTCCGCAGGGCATCCCCGCGCACCCGCCGGAAGACCACCCCGGCCGCACCCGACCCGTCGGCCGGCTTCATGCCGCAGCGGGAACCGGTCCGGCTGCTCGAACCCGACGGGACCCCGCTGCCGGCCCGCGACGACTACCCGGAGCCACCGGTCGAGACGCTGCGCGAGATGTACCGGCGGATGGTCGTCGGCCGCCGCTTCGACGTGCAGGCCACGGCGCTCACCAAGCAGGGCCGCCTCGCCGTCTACCCGTCCGCGCGCGGCCAGGAGGCGTGCCAGATCGGCGGCGTGCTCGCGCTGCGCGAGGACGACTGGGTGTTCCCCACGTACCGCGAGTCGATGGCGCTGACCGCCCGCGGGCTCGACCCGGTCGAGGTGCTCACGCTGCTGCGCGGCGACTGGCACTGCGGGTACGACCCGGCCGCCACCCGCACCGCGCCGCAGTGCACCCCGCTCGCCACCCAGTGCGTGCACGCCGCCGGGCTGGCCTACGGCGAGTCGTACCAGGGGCGCGACACCGTGGCGCTGGCGTTCATCGGCGACGGCGCCACCAGCGAGGGCGACTTCCACGAGGGCATCAACTTCGCCGCCGTGTTCAAGGCGCCCGTCGTCTACCTGGTGCAGAACAACAAGTACGCGATCAGCGTGCCGCTGTCCCGGCAGACCGCCGCGCCGAGCCTCGCGTACAAGGGCGTCGGCTACGGCGTACCCAGCGAGCAGGTCGACGGCAACGACCCGGTCGCCGTGCTCGCGGTGCTGGAGCGCGCCGTCGCGCACGCCCGCGCCGGCAAGGGCCCCTACCTGGTCGAGGCGCACACCTACCGGATGGAACCGCACACCAACGCCGACGACCAGACCCGCTACCGCGACGCCGACGAGGTCGAGGCGTGGCGCGACCGCGACCCGATCGCCCGGCTCGAGGCGTACCTGCGGGCCAAGGGCGTCCTCGACGACGCCGCCGTCGCGGCGATCGCCGAGGAGGCCGAGGAGTACGCCGCCGCGCTGCGCCGCCGGATGGACGACCAGCCGACGGTGGACCCGCTGAGCCTGTTCGACCACGTGTACGCCGAACCGACGCCGCAACTGGTCGAGCAGCGCGAGATGGTCCGGGCCGAGCTGGCCGCCGACGCGGAGGGGGACGCCTGATGGCCACCATGACCATGGCGAAGGCGCTCAACGCGGCGCTCGCCGACGCGATGCTCGACGACGAGCGGGTGGTCGTCTTCGGTGAGGACGTCGGCCAGCTCGGCGGCGTCTTCCGGATCACCGACGGGCTGCAGGCCCGGTTCGGCGACAAGCGCTGCTTCGACACCCCGCTCGCCGAGGCCGGCATCGTCGGGTTCGCGGTCGGCCTGGCCATGTCCGGGCTGCGGCCGGTCGTGGAGATGCAGTTCGACGCGTTCGCCTACCCGGCGTTCGAGCAGATCGCCTCGCACGTGGCGAAGCTGCGCAACCGCACCCGCGGCGCGTTGAGCGTGCCGATCGTCATCCGCGTGCCGTACGCCGGTGGCATCGGCGGCGTGGAGCACCACTGCGACTCGTCCGAGGCGTACTACGCGCACACGCCCGGCCTGAAGGTGGTCACGCCCGCGACCGTGGACGACGCGTACTCGCTGCTGCGCGCCGCCATCGACGACCCCGACCCGGTGGTGTTCCTGGAGCCCAAGAAGCTCTACTTCACCAGCGCCGAGGCGGAGCTGCCGGCCCGTACCGCGCCGATCGGCAGCGCCGTGGTGCGCCGCCCCGGCACCGACGCGACGCTTATCGCGTACGGGCCGGCGGTGCCTGTGGCGCTGGCCGCCGCCGAGGCCGCCCGCGAGGAGGGCTGGGACCTGGAGGTGGTCGACGTGCGCAGCATCGTGCCGTTCGACGACGCCACGGTCACCGCCTCGGTACGCCGTACCGGCCGGTGCGTGGTGATCCAGGAGGCGCAGGGCTTCGCCGGTGTCGGCGCGGAGATCGCCGCGCGGGTGCAGGAGCGCTGCTTCCATGCGCTGCACGCGCCGGTGCTGCGGGTGTCCGGGCTGGACATCCCGTACCCGGCGCCGATGCTGGAGCACACCCACCTGCCCTCGGTCGACCGGGTGCTGGACACCGTGGCCCGCCTGCAGTGGGACGACCAGCCCGACACGAGGTGGGTGGCGGCATGACCGAACGCACCGAGCGGAGCGAGGGCCGTGAGGGCATGTCCGGCCGGCACGGCATGACCGAACGCACCGAGCGGAGCGAGGGCCGTGAGGGCATGCCCGGCGGGCACGGCATGAGCACGGCTGTGGGGACCCGCGACTTCCTCCTGCCCGACCTCGGGGAAGGGCTGAGCGAGGCGGAGATCGTCGAGTGGCGGGTGGCCGTGGGCGACGTGGTCACCGTGGACCAGAGCGTGGTCGAGGTGGAGACCGCCAAGGCCGTCGTCGACGTGCCGTGCCCGTACGCCGGACGGGTCGTGGCCCTGCACGGCGCGGCCGGTGAGGTACGCCCGGTCGGTCAGCCGCTGATCACCATCGCCCCGCTCGACGACGCCCCCGACCCGCACGCCACCTACCGCGAGGAGGAGCGGGCCGGGTCCGGAAACGTCCTGATCGGCTACGGCACCGGCCACGGCGGCACGGGCCGGCGGCGGCGTCGGCCGCGTCTGGCGCTCGCTCCCGAGGCCGCGCCGGCGTCGGTCGACCCGGCGCGGACCGGCGGACCGGCGGCGGCGCCGCTTGTCATCTCGCCGATCGTGCGGCGGCTGGCCAAGGAGCACGGCATCGACCTGGCGTCGCTGCGCGGCACCGGGCCGGGCGGCGTGATCCGTCGGGCCGACCTGGACGCCGCCGTGGCCGCTGCTGCTCCGGCGGCCCGGCTGGCCGCGGTGCCGGACGCCCCGGCCGCCCACGTCGGGCTCGCCCCGGCCGGCGACGGTGACACGGTCATCCCGCTCACCGGCATCCGCAAGGTGATCGCCGACAAGCTCTCCCGCAGCCGCCGGGAGATTCCGGAGGTGACCATCTGGGTCGACGTGGACGCCACCGGCCTGCTGGAGACGCGCGCCGCCATCAACGCCGCCACGCCGGAGGCGCCGGTGAGCATCCTGGCCCTGCTGGCCCGGATCTGCCTCAGCGGCCTGCGGAAGTTCCCGCAGCTCAACGCGCACGTCGACACCGAGGGGCAGCGGATCATCCAGTCCGCCGGCGTGCACCTGGGCATCGCCGCGCAGACCGACAGGGGCCTGGTCGTGCCGGTGCTGCGTGACGCGCAGCGGCTGACCACCCGGGAGCTGGCCGCCGCGCTCGCCGAGACCACCGCGGCGGCCCGGGCCGGCACGCTGCCCCCGGCACGGCTGACCGGCGGGACGTTCACGCTCAACAACTACGGCGTGTTCGGCGTCGACGGCTCGACGCCGATCATCAACCACCCGGAGGCGGCGCTGCTGGGCGTCGGCCGGATCGTGGACAAGCCGTGGGTGGTGGACGGGCAGCTCGCCGTCCGCAAGGTGACCCAGATCAGCCTCACCTTCGACCACCGGGTCTGCGACGGCGGGGTGGCGGGCGGCTTCCTGCGCCACGTCGCCGACTGCGTCGAGCAGCCCGCCCTCCTGGTCGCCAACGTCTGACCGGTCAGGCTCCCGGCCCCGGCCCTCCCCACGGAGGTCCGGGGCCGCGCCGCGTCCCCGCCCCCGCTCCCCGCCCCGGGCTCCCCGTCCCCCGCTCGCGATCTTGCACTTGCGGCCCTCGACGTGCCCGATTCGCACCCTTCTCCGGGGCCGCAAGTGCAAGATCGCCGCGGCGGCGCGGGTGACGCGAGCGAGGRAGTCCAGCGCTGGCCGTCTTGCGGGAACCTTGTTCCGGTGGGTGGGATCGGTCGAGATCTTGGTAGCAAAGTGGCCCTGTGGAGGCCGTTTCGTACCAAGATCTCGCCGGGTCGGAACCTCACGGCGCCCTCTCTTCGTCGATCATGAGGTTGACGCGGACAAAAAGGACGCCGCGCGCCGTCAACTTCATGATCGACGGACAAGGGGCGGTCACGAGGTGAGGAGGGCGGTGGTGGGAACCGGGCGGAGGGCGCGTGCGGCGCAAGCGGGGACGGGAATTACCTGTCCGGCACGATTCTCCGCAGCCTTTTCCGAGCAATTCCGCCGAAGGTGCCACGGCGTGATCCCGGGCCTACAGAATGTGGGCGAGAGGGTTCGGAAATGGGGGGCGAAATATGTTTGCGAGGCGCCGACTGACGCTTTTCGCGATGACTGTCGCAGCCGCGCCGCTGGCGGTCGGCGCGTGCACCGCCGGCCCGAAGTCGGTGGCGAAACAGGCCGAGGCGTCGCCGCCGTCGGTCACCGTGACACCCGCCGATCGCACGAAGAACGTGCCGATCAGCGCGGAGGTGGGCACGAAGGTCAGCAACGGCAAGGTGACAGCCGTCAAGCTGACCGACGACAAGGGCAACGCCGTACCGGCCCAGCCGCGCGAGGACGGCTCCGGCTGGGTGCCGGACCGGCCGCTGGCCAATTCCCGGACGTACACCGCGGAGGTGACCGCGACCGGCGATTCCGGCAAGACCGCCACGCAGAAGACGACGTTCACGACGATGGCCAAATCCACCAAACCGGCCGTCACCAGCGAATTGTATTTCCGGCCGAATCAGACGTACGGGACGGCGATGCCGGTGGTGCTCGGATTCGACCCGCCGATTCCGAAGGAGGCCCGCGCGGACGTGCAGCGCCGGCTGTTCGTGAAGACCGACCCGCCGCAGCCCGGCACCTGGTCGTGGGTGGCCGACGGCAAGCAGGCCGAGTACCGGGCGCCGGACCGCTGGAAGCCGGGCACGAAGATCAGCGTGCGCAGCGCGTTGCAGGGGCTGCCCATCGGCAAGGAGGCGATCGGCGACTCCGACCGGGTCGCGACCGCCAAGGTCGGCCGGCAGGTGACGCTCGACATCGACAACGGGACCAAGCAGATGACCGTCTACGAGGACGGCAAGGTGCTCAAGAAGATCCCGGTCAGTCTCGGCAAGGAGAGCACGCCGACGTCCAGCGGCACCATGGTGATCATGGAGAAGCACGAGCACACCACGTTCGACACCCGGGGTGAGCCCAACGGCGGCTACGTGGTCGACGTGGACGACGCCCAGCGGCTGACCTGGGGCGGCGAGTTCATCCACTCCGCGCCGTGGTCGGAGGGGGAGCAGGGCTACACCAACACCTCGCACGGCTGCACGAACGTGTCGGCCACGGCCGCGGACTGGCTCATGGGCGTCACGCAGGTCGGTGACCTGGTGACAGTGCGGGGCACCGAGGTGAAGCTCGACCAGGGCAACGGCTTCACCGCCTGGAACGTCAGCTGGGACGAGTTCGCCAAGGGCAGCGCGCTGCCCGTACCGGCGGGGCTGAAGCCCACGCAGAGCGCCACGCCGCACCCGGGCGCGGTGGCCGGCGGGTCGGCGCCGGCGCCGGCGCCGTCGCGGAGCAACAGCGGCGGCTGAACCTGGGGAGGAACGGCCCCGGGGCCGGCCCGCGTCGCGCGGGCCGGCCCCGTGCCGTGCTCAGTCCAGGTCGACGCGGGCCACCCCGGCCGCGGTCAGGCTGCCCAGCCAGAGCCGGCGGCCGTTCTGCCGCACACCGGTGACCATCGGGTACGCCCCGCTCGGGCCGTGCAGCGTCCGCAGCACCCGCCCCGCGCCGTCGACCAGCGCGACCAGCCCGTAACGGCGCGGCCGGGGCTGCACCGCGCCGGGCAGCAGCGCGACGAGCTGGCGGACGCGCGGATGCGGCAGCAGCCGTTCCATCGCCGCCAGCCGGGGGCTGGGCAACGCGACCCAGTACGTCCCGTCACCCACCGCGGAGATGTTGTCCGGGTACGCCGGCAGGTCGGTCAGCACCGTGGCCCGCCCGCCCGGCAGGTCGATCCGGAGCAGCCGGTGGGTGGCGGTCTCGGCGAGCATCAGCGCCGACTCGTCCGGGGTGAGCGCCAGCCCGTTGGGGAAGTAGAGCCCGTCGGCGACCACGTCGGTGCGCCCGGTGCGCCTGTCGTAGGCCAGCACCCGCCCGTTGGGCCGGTGCTCCAGCAGGTCCCGCTTCCAGTGCGACAGCGGGAAGCGGTCGGAGGAGTCGGTGAAGTAGACGGTGCCGTCGCTCGCGACCGCCGCGTTGTCGGCCAGGTGCACCGGCGGGGCGGTCCCGGTCAGCTCGTGCACCGCGCCGGCGGGGTCGACCCGCAGCAGTCCCCGGTACGCGTCGCAGACGAGCAGCCCGCCGTCGGCCGGGTCCCGTTCGATGCCCAGCGGCCGTCCGCCGGTCTCGGCCAGAAGCGTGGGCCGGGTGCCGGCCGGCGCGTCGGCGGGCCACCACCAGAGCCGGCCGTCCTCGTCGCCGCTGACCACCCGGCCGTCGGCGTCGACCACCACGTCCTCCGGCCCGTGCCCGCCGGCCGGCAACGGCAGCAGGTCGGCCCGGTCGAGCCGGGTGTCGGCGGGCGTCCAGGGCCCGGTCAGCGGCGGCGGCACGGTCGCCGGCTCGCGGACCGGCCGGATCAGCAGGGGCGCACGCGGGCGGGGGACGGCCATCGGCTCATTGTGGCCCGGCGGCGTCGCGAAGGGCAGTGCCCGACGGCGTTTCGCGCCCGTGGCGCGGCGGCTGCGGGATGACCCTGAGACGGCTCGGGGTCGGTTCCCGGACAGTACCCGGAACCCCCGCCGCGAGGCCCGGAAATGTCGGTGGGGCCGGGTAGGTTTGGCCGCATGGTACACAGCGTTGAGCGCTTCCACGTGGCGATGGACGTGCACGATCACGTGGTCGAGCTGCGTCCGGTCGGCGAGATCGACATCGCCACCGTGACGGCGTTCCGGGCCGCGCTCTGGGCCGCGCCGGCGCGGCCGGTGCTGCGGGTCGACCTGTCGGGTGTGCGGCTGCTGTCCGCCGCCGGGGTCCGCGCGCTCGTCGCCACCCACCTGCGGGTCCGGGCCCGCGGTGGCGAGCTGGTGCTCGTCGACCCGGACCCGGTGGTGGCCCGGGTGCTGCGGGTGACCGGCCTGCACCGGGTGCTCCCGGTGCGCTGCTCCGACCGCTCGCAGGACGTGCCGAGTCGTGCCCACGACCGGTCCGGCCGCACCCACGAGATGGTGGCGTGCGCGGCCTGAACGGGAGCGGGCCGCCGGGCACACGTCGGGCCGCCGGCGCGAGTGCCGACGGCCCGACGTGAACGGCGCTGCGCTCAGCGCACGCCGAGCAGGTCCACCACGAAGACGAGCGTCTCGTTCGGCTTGATGACGCCGCCGGCGCCGCGGGCGCCGTAGCCCAGATGCGGCGGGATGGTGAGCTTGCGCCGGCCGCCGACCTTCATGCCGACGACGCCCTGGTCCCAGCCGGCGATGACCTGGCCGCCGCCGAGCGGGAACTCGAACGTCTCACCCCGGTTCCACGAGGCGTCGAACTCGCGGCCGTTCGAGTGGGCCACGCCCACGTAGTGCACGCTCACCAGTTGGCCCGGGCGGGCCTCCGGGCCGTCGCCGACGGTGATGTCCTCGACGACCAGATCCGCGGGCGGCGCGCCCTCGATCGGGCCGACCTGGGGCTTGTCCATGAACGGTCTCCTCGGTGCTGACGGTGTGGTCACCGTCGATCCTGCCGGATCGCGACCGGCCGATACGCGCCGGTCCCCGCACACCGGCGTGGCGGGGACACGAGAAGGGGGCGGGCGCCGCCTGTCGGCGACGCCCGCCCCGCAGCGGGCTGGTTCACTTCAGCCAGGGGAGACGCTGGACCAGGGGGAGCTTCGCCCAGATCCGGCCGAGGCCGAGGGTGTTGCCGGCGCCCACCAGGGCGAGACCGGCCAACAGGCCCGCGTAGATGAGGTGGTCGTCCATGAAGGGGTTGTTCGCCGGGGGCAGCACGGCCGTCCACATCAGGACCAGGAGCAGTCCGCCGGCCACGGCGGCGATCCGGATGCCGATGCCGAGCATCAGCGCGACACCGATGCCGAGCAGGCCGAGCATGAACAGCGTGTCCGCCCAGGCCGCGCCGGCGATGTTCCGGTAGAGGTCCGCGAACGGGCCCTCGACCGCGTTGCCCAGGAAGCCCTTGGTCGGGCTGCCGCCGTTGATCCAGGCGTTCTTCGCCGCGGTCTCGTGGCCGAGGCCGAACATCTTGTCGAGGAAGGCCCAGAGGAAGATCCAGCCCAGCGCGAGCCGCAGGCCGGCCCACACGTACCGGGTGGCCTTCTGCCGGGTGGTCTCGATGTGCGCCGCCGGAGCGGTGGTGGCGGCGGGGGTCCGCTTGACGGCGGGGGTCCGCTCGATTGTCGCGGTCATGGTCTCCACGTCCCTTCCTGTGCCTCGCACCGCGCTTCCCGGTGGCACATTCATTCCACCGCCGAGCCGCCTCCCGGAGCAGGGTCTACCGGTGCCCTGATGACCGGGTCATTGGTCCCGTCCGTACCCGGTCCGGTCGGCCCCTCCCCGCCGGTCCGCCGCCCCTGACCAGGGCGTTTGCGGCGGCCTATCGTCGCAGGTGAAGGCCCGGCACGAGGAGGTCGTGATGAGGACGTGGCAGGTGGCCGACGTGATGACCAGGGACGTCGCGGCGGTGACGGAGCAGACCCCGTACCGCGAGATCGTCGACGTGCTGGTGCGTAAGCGGATCAGCGGCGTGCCGGTGGTCGACTCGTTCCACCGGGTGCTCGGCGTGATCTCCGAGGCGGACCTGCTGCACAAGGTGGAGCGGGCCGGTCACCCGGACGAGCGCCGGGTGTTCGAGGGGCGGCGGCGCCGTACCGCCCGGGAGAAGGCCGACGCGCTGGTGGCCGGGGACCTGATGACCGCACCGGCGGTCACCACCCACGAGCGCGCCTCGCTGGCCGCGACGGCCCGGCTGATGGACCGCGAGGCGGTCAAGCGGGTGCCGGTGCTGGACGACCTGGGCCGGCTGTCCGGCATCGTCACCCGTGGTGACCTGCTCCGGGTGCACCTGCGTACCGACGCGGAGATCCGCGAGGAGGTGGTGCACGAGGTGCTGCGCCGGGTGCTGTCGGTCCGCGACGGCCTGGTCACGGTGCAGGTCCGCGGCGGCGAGGTCACCATGGACGGTCGGCTGGACCGGCGCAGCGCCGTCGAGCTCGCCGGTCGCCTGGCCGGACAGGTCGCGGGCGTGGTCGCCGTGCACAACGCGATCGGGTACGACCTGGACGACACCACGCTGATGGAGCTGGACCCGGTGCACGCCACCCCGGTCGCCTGAGCGTGCCGGCGCGGTCAGGCGGTGGCGCTCGCGAGCTGGGCGGCGAGCAGCGCCGGGGCCTCGGCCAGCGACGGGCCGTACCAGGTGAGGTGCCGGCCGGACACCAGCGTCGCCGGCACCCCCGGGAACGCCTCCGGGCCGTCGTCGGCGGTGAACCGGTACGGCTCGTCGGGCAGCACCACCAGCTCCGGCGACCGGGCGCGCAGCTCGTCGAGAGCGGGCCGGGGATAGCGTTCCGCGTCCCCGGCCCAGCCGTTGAGCACGCCGAGCCGGGCCAGCACGTCCCCGGCGAACGTGTCCCGGCCGAGCACCACCCACGGGCGCCGCCACACCGGCACCACAGCGGTGCGGACGCGCGCCGGCGTGCCCAGGGCCGCCCAGGCGCGACGGGCCGCCGTCAGCCACGGCGGCTCGGCCGGCGCGCCGAGCGCGACCATCAGCTCGCCGAGCTGGTCGAGCGCCTCCGGCACGGTACGCGGGAACGTGACCCGCACCGGCGCCCCGGCCGCGCGCAACGCCTCGGCGTCGGCCAGCCGGTTCTCCTCCTCGTTGAGCAGCACCAGATCCGGTTTGAGCGCGAGCACCCGGTCCAGGTCCGGATACTTCGTCCCGCCGACCCGGGCGACGTCCAGCCCGGCCGGATGGGTGCACCAGTCGGTCGCCCCGACCAGCACCTCCGGGCGGGTGGCCGCCACCGCCTCGGTCAGCGACGGCACCAGCGACACCACCCGCACGGCGTGTTCTCCCCTCGTACTGCGGATCAGCGGGCCGGCGCGGTCGCGGCGTCGGCCGTCTCCGGCGGCAGGCCCGCCACCGGCAGGCCCTTGCGGGCCGCCCAGTCGACGGCGGCGCGTAGGTCCGCGGTGGGCAGCGGCCGCCGGGTGCTCACCCCGACCGCCGCGTGCATCGTGTAAACCAGGAACGGGTACGACTTGGCGAGCGCGGCGATCGCGTCGTGCAGGCGGCGCACCACCTCGAGCGCGGCCGGCTCGTCCAGCCCGGGCAGCAGGAGCTGGTACTCGTTCTCGGCGACCCGCAGCGCGCGGTCGACCGGGCGCAGCGCGCCGGTGACGGCGGCGAGCACGGCATGGCCCTCCCGGGCGCCGTTGCGCCGGCCGAATCGTTCCGGCGAGCCGGACGGCTCGTCCACCCGCAGGCCGACCAGCGCCACCGGCAGCGTGCCCGAGGCGGTCACCCCGTCCATGCCGGCCCACCGGCGCAGGCCCGGCTCGTCGAGGAACGCCTCGGCCGGCTGGACCGGCGGCGTGACCCGGTCGGCGCGGCGGGCCAGCAGCCGCAGCGCCGCCTCGGCGCGCGGCTCGCCCGGTCCGGCCGGGATGTCGCGCACCCGGGCGATCGCCTCGTCCAGCGCCGTGCGCGCCTCGGCGGGCAGCCGCTCGGCGAGTTGTTCGCGCAGCCGGATGGCCTCGTGCAGCGCCTCGTCCCGGCGGAATCCCCAGCGGCCGTCGAAGAGCCGGCCGGCTTCCAGCGTCGGCGCGGGCGTCGCCTCGGCGCGGTCGTGGGCCACGAGGGTGGCGCCGAACCGGGGGCTCAGCACCACCACGCTCCACTCGCGGGCCAGCTCCTCCGCCTCGTCGAGCGTCACGCCGTACGTGCGCTCGGGCAGGTCGGGCGGCGGGCCGCCGACCATCGCCACCACCGTCGCCGCGGCGCGGCCGGCGATGCGCCGGTAGACCTCGCGCTCCCGGTCGAAGTACGGCAGCCGCTGGAACAGGGCGAACACGATCAGCGGGCCGTCCTCGGCCTCGGCGAGCGCGGCCCGCTCGATGGCGTGGGAGAGGGCGACGAGACTGCGTTTGGTGAACTGCTCCGGGGTCCGTCCGCTGTGCACGGGCAGAGCCTAGAGGCACGGACGCGGCTGCGCACCGGTCGGCGGGCCCCGGCGTGCTCCACCGCACCGCCGGGGCGGACGCCCGACGCCCTACACTCGGGCGTCGACCGGACGACGGGGGGCGGGGCGAGATGACGAACACCGGCAGCGTGACCGCCTCCTGGCTGCGGCCGGTCCCGTCCGGCGCGACGCCGTGCCTGACCCGCCACGGGCACGTCGGGTACGCCGGCCGGCGGCTCGGCGAGCTGGTGCAGGGCCGCCCGCCGGGGGTCACCGGCAACCAGTGGAGCACGGCCGGACGGGCGCCGCTGGACCTGGTGGTCGGCGCCGCCGACACCGGCCTGCCGCGCTTCGCGGTGCGGTTCACCGCGCCCGCGTCCGACGGGTCGCCCGCCCGCCGGGAGGAACGGCTGACCGACGCGGTGTCCGCCGCCGTCGGCCTGCCGCTGCTGCGGGTCGAGTCACCGACGCTGCGCGGCGCCGATCACGTCCGCCGCTTCGTCGAGTACGTCCTGGACGCGCGGGCCTACGCCGAGGGCACCGACCCGGACGCCGGGGACGCGGTCGGCTTCCGGGACATCATCGGCCGGCTGCCGGACGGCCGGCGTGGACCGGTGAACGACCTCGGGGCGCTCGCGCGGGTCGAGGCGGTCGAGGCGTACGTGGCCGGCCGGCTCGCCGACCCGATCGTGCGCGGGCTGCACGTGCGCTGGACCGGCGGCCCGGCGGAGGGCTGGTGCTGGGTCGAGGTGCGGCCCGGCGGCTGCCTGCTGGAGCGGGTACGGCTGACGTCGCGGGGATTCTCCTGCGGCGTGGACCCGGGCCGGCTCGCCGAGGACCTGGCCGCGATGGCGCTGGGGGAGCGACTGCGCGATCTCGACGCCGCCGGGGCGTCCCTGGTGGACCGGGAGGAGCTTCGCGGTCGGGTGCGCGCGCTCGCGGCCCGGCGGGACTCCTTCGACGGCGGCTTCGCCTTCGACCACCTCTGCGCGGACTGAATCCTTCCTGGCCGCGGCGCCGAGCCGACCCCGGCCCGGCACGTCCCGATTTTTTTCGATCTCCGGTTGAACCTTCGCCGACGGCGCTCCGTACCTCATCGGGAATGGACGCAGACTTCCCCGCCGCGCCCGGACGGCGCGGAGACGATGCGGAAAGGGCATCGTCGGCCATCGACGCGCGACCCGAGCGTCGCAGTGATCTCACACCCCGAATTCATCGGTCCGCCGGGATCACCAGTCAACTACCGGATCGAGAAGGAGAGCAATTCGATGCGCAGGTCCACACGGGCGCGCCGGTCATCCGGTAACGCGCGGAGCAAGCGGGTGCTGGCAGTGGTCGGCACGCTCGCGGTCTTCGGCGGCATCGTGGCCGTCACCCAGATCTCGTCCGCCCAGGACCGGCGGACGACCACGCGCGCCGCCTCGGCGTCCTGTGTGCCCGCCAGCCCGGGGGCGACCGCCCCGGACGGCCAGGGCAGCAGCACCCGTACCTGGCAGAACGGCCGCTGGGTCCGTAACCACTGGGGCGACGGCCAGATGTCGCCGGCCGAGTGCCAGCAGACGACCGCGGGTGGCGCCGGCGCCGGCACTCCGACCGTGACCTGCCCGGACGTCCGGGGCCGGCTGCCGCAGGTGCCCGGCCGGGCCCGTGCCGAGGTGGATCGCGAGCTGGCGGCGCTGACGTCCCAGATCGCTGAGGCGAACCGGCGGCTCGCGGCGGAGGGCCGCAACGGCGGCGAGTTCATCAACAACGCGATCCTGGGTCCGCTCGCGGACAAGCGGACCGCGGCGCTGAACCGGATCGCCACCGCCATCGGCCGGTTCGGCCAGCGCCCGCAGGGGCTGGACCAGTTCGCCCGGTGCGCGTTGACCGACGTCCCCGGCAACGGTGGGGGTCAGAACGGCGGGGGTCAGAACGGCGGCAACAACAACGGCGGTCAGAACGGGGGCCAGAACGGCGGGAACAACGGCGGCGGGAACAACAACGGCGGCGGCCAGAACAACGGTGGCGGCAACGGGCTGAACGTGCTCGCCAAGGACTGCTCCGGCAGCCAGCTGCAGGGGCACGACGGCTTCCAGAACGGCAACCGGTGCGTCAGCACCGCGTTCGGTGAGGTGGGCGCCGCGGCGAACAACCCGTCGCTGCTGATCACGCAGTTCCCGAACCAGGTGCGGCGCAACCAGCCGTTCACGCTCCGGGTGACCACCAAGAACCTGGTGCGGGACCGCTTCCTCGCGGCCGGGCAGGGCGGCTACTACCTGGAGAGCTCGCTGCTCAACGGTCAGGGCCTGGTGCGCGGCCACTTCCACACCGCCTGCCGGATGCTCGGCAGCACCCGGCAGCCCCCGAACCCGCAGGACGTGCCGGCGTTCTTCGTCGCCACCGAGGACGGCCGCGGCGGCAACCAGCCGGACGACGTGCTGATCCAGATCCCGGGCCTGGCGCAGTCGGGCGTGGCGCAGTGCGCGGTCTGGGCCGGTGACGGCTCGCACCGCATCCCGATGATGGAGCGGGCGAACCAGACTCCCGCCATCGACGTGGTGCGCATCCGGGTCAACTGAGGACACGCGACGGCCGCGGCCGCCCGGGAACCGTCCGGGTGGCCGCGGCCGTGTCGTGTCCGCGTGGTGGGTACGCGAGGCGGGTCCGGCAGGGGAGCGTGGGAATCGTTCCGGGAAGAAGTTTCGTGCCGTCGGACTCCAGCCCGATGAAAGTCACCGACAACACAAAAGGCCGGCCGGGCGCTGCGATTTCTCAGCGTGACCCTGGGATACCCGACGGTGAGTGTTTAGCGCTCAGCGGTTCTTGTACGCCTCGACGACCGACACCGGGATGCGCCCGCGCTCGGAAATCTCGTACCCGTTCTTGGCTGCCCATTCGCGGATGGCGCGGTTCTGCTCGCGGTCCATTCCCGAGGTGCTCGGCCGGCCCGCGCGCCGGGTGGCGCGGGCGACCTCGGTGGCGCCGCGGCCGATCCGCCTGCCAGCGCTGATGTACGGGTCCAGCGCCTTGCGCAGTACGCCCGCGTTCTCGTCGGACACGTCGATCGTGTACGCCACGCCGTCCAGGCTGAACTCGACGGTCCGATCGGCCTTTCCGCCGTCGAGGTCGTCGGTCAGAACGGTGATTACTTTCCTTGCCATCGCCATTACTCCCTGTGTCGGGCGGGGTGTGCTAAGAGTCTGACTTACCTCACGGTAATTTCGCAACAATACCCGCCTCTTTGCATTCGGCGGGTCGTGCCAGGTAAGCGTCGCGGCCAATAGAGGACCGGTGCGCGAACAGGTGTCGGGAAGGCCGGAAGTGGCGTGGGTCACAACCCGGAACAAGGGACACCTTTTGTTACTTGAGCCAGACACGCTCAACCAACGTGATGGCAGGTGTCCGATGGCAACTCTTCCGGTACTTCCCCTGACCGACACCGTCCTGCTGCCCGGGATGGTCATCCCGGTCACCCTCGACCCGACCACCCAGGCCGCCGTCGACGCGGCCCGCGCCACCGGCGACAAGGAACTCCTGGCCGTGCCCCGCCTCGACGGCGAGTACGGCTCCGTCGGCGTGGTCGCCACGATCGAGAAGGTGGGCCGGCTGCCCAGCGGCGAGCCGGCCGCCGTGATCCGCGGTCTCGTCCGGGCCCGTATCGGCTCCGGCGTGCCCGGTCCCGGCGCCGCGCTCTGGGTCGAGGCCGCGACCCTCGACGAGCCCGCCCCGGCGGGCCGCGCCCGGGAACTCGCCCGCGAGTACCGCGCGCTCATGACCTCGGTGCTCCAGCAGCGCGGCGCCTGGCAGGTGATCGACGCGATGGAGCGGATGACGGACCTGTCCGAGCTGGCCGACTCGGCCGGCTACGCGCCCTGGCTCAGCCTGGCGCAGAAGACCGAGCTGCTCGCCGCGCCGGACGTCACCGCCCGGCTGGAGCTGCTGGTCGGCTGGGTGAAGGAGCACCTGGCCGAGCAGGAGGTCACCGAGCAGATCAACAGCGACGTGCGCGAAGGGCTGGAGAAGTCCCAGCGCGAGTTCCTGCTCCGCCAGCAGCTCGCCGCGATCCGCAAGGAACTCGGCGAGGACGAGCCGGACGGCTCCGCCGACTACCGCTCCCGGGTGGAGTCCGCCGACCTGCCGGAGAAGGTACGCGAGGCGGCGCTGCGCGAGGTCGGCAAGCTGGAACGGGCCAGTGACGCCTCACCCGAGGCGGGCTGGATCCGTACCTGGCTGGACACCGTGCTGGAGATGCCGTGGAGCACGCGTACCGCTGACAACACGGACCTGGCCGCGGCGCGGGCCGTGCTCGACGCCGACCACGCCGGCCTGGCCGACGTGAAGGACCGCATCCTGGAGTACCTCGCGGTGCGCGACCGGCGCGCGGAGCGCAACCTCGGCGTGGTCGGCGGACGCGGCTCCGGCGCGGTGCTCGCCCTGGCCGGCCCGCCCGGTGTCGGCAAGACCAGCCTCGGCGAGTCGGTCGCCCGGGCGCTGGGCCGCAACTTCGTCCGCGTCTCCCTCGGCGGCGTCCGGGACGAGGCGGAGATCCGCGGCCACCGGCGCACCTACGTCGGCGCGCTGCCCGGCCGGATCGTGCGGGCGCTGCGCGAGGCCGGCTCGATGAACCCGGTCGTGCTGCTCGACGAGGTCGACAAGCTGGCCGCCGGCTACTCCGGCGACCCGGCGGCGGCTCTGCTGGAGGTGCTCGACCCGGCGCAGAACCACACGTTCCGCGACCACTACCTGGAGGTCGACCTCGACCTGTCCGACGTGCTGTTCCTCGCCACCGCCAACGTGGTGGAGGCGATCCCCGGCCCGCTGCTGGACCGGATGGAGCTGGTCGCGCTGGACGGCTACACCGAGGACGAGAAGGTGGCCATCGCCCGCGACCACCTGCTGCCCCGGCAGCGGGAAAGGGCCGGGCTGACCGGCGAGGAGGTGAGCGTCGCCGACGACGCGCTGGCGCTGATCGCGGGCGAGTACACCCGGGAGGCCGGTGTCCGGCAGCTCGAACGGGCCCTGGCGAAGATCCTGCGCAAGGTGGCCGTCGCGCTCGCCACGGACGCCGCGCCGGTACACGTGGACGCCGGGAACCTGGCCCGCTACCTGGGCCGGCCGAAGTTCACCCCGGAGTCGGCCGAGCGGACCGCCGTGCCCGGCGTGGCGACCGGCCTGGCCGTCACCGGCGCCGGTGGCGACGTGCTGTTCATCGAGGCCACCACCATGGAGGGCGAGCCCGGGCTGACGCTCACCGGGCAGCTCGGCGACGTGATGAAGGAGTCCGCGCACATCGCGTGGTCGTACCTGCGGTCGAACGGGCGGCGCTACGGGCTGGACCCGAACGCGCTGGCCGGGCGGCGGATCCACCTGCACGTCCCGGCGGGCGCGGTACCGAAGGACGGCCCGAGCGCCGGCATCACCATGGTGACCGCGCTGGCCTCACTGGTGACCGGGCGTCCGGTGCGGCCCGAGTTCGGGATGACCGGCGAGGTGACGCTCTCCGGCCGGGTGCTGCCGATCGGCGGGGTGAAGCAGAAGCTGCTCGCCGCGCACCGGGCCGGTCTCACCGAGGTGATCATCCCGAAGCGCAACGAGCCGGACCTGGACGACCTGCCGGCGCAGGTGCGGGAGGCGCTGACCGTGCACACCCTGTCCGACGTGGCGGACGTGCTCGCGCTGGCGCTGCGCCCAGCCGAACTCGACACGCAGGCGCTGGACGGCCCGGCGCTCGCCGCGGCCTGACGGCCGTCGCCCCGGCCACCGTACGCACGGTGGCCGGGGCGACGCCGTGTCCGTCCGCGCTCAGCGCCGGTCGCGCCGCTCGTAACCCCGGTCGCGGCGCTCACCGGAACCGTCGCCGTCCCGGTCCCGGCGTACGGTCGCCTTACGGCCCTTGATCGTGGTGCCCCGCAACCCTGAGATGATCTCGTCGGCCACCGCCTGCGGCACCTCGACCAGCGAGAACCGGTCGGCGATCTCGATCGAGCCGATGTCCCGGCCACTGATCCGGGTCTCCCCGGTGATCGCGCCGACCAGGTCCTGCGGCCGTACCCCGGCACGCCGGCCCAGCCCGATGAAGACCTGGGTGGTCCCCCCGGTACGCGGACGGCCCGGCCCCCGGCGCTCGCCCCGCCCACCGGTCTCCGGGCGGCCCTCGCGCGGGCCCCGGACCGGAACCTGCGGGATCTCCTCCTCGTCGTCCGAGCCGGGCGACGTCGCCTCGTGCGCCAGCTTCACCGCCGCCAGCGCCACCTCGACCAGGTCGAACTCGTCGGTCAGCGACTCGACGATCACCCGGTACGGGTCGAGGTCGTCCTCCAGCAGGCTCTCCCGCAGCGCGCCCTGGGTCAGCTCCAGCCGCCGGGTGCGCATGTCCGCCACCGTGGGGATCTTGTCGATGGTGATCCGCTGGCCGGTGACCCGCTCGATGGTCTTGAGCATCCGGTGCTCGCGCGGCTCGGCGAGCGTGATCGCCACGCCCTCCCGCCCGGCCCGGCCGACCCGCCCGATCCGGTGCACGTACGACTCCGGCGCCGACGGGACGTCGTAGTTGACCACGTGGGTGAGCTGCTCGACGTCCAGCCCCCGGGCGGCCACGTCGGTGGCGACCAGCAGGTCCGCCGTACCGGCGCGCAGCCGGCCCATCACCCGGTCGCGCTGCTCCTGGCTCATCCCGCCGTGCAGCGCCTCGGCCCGGTAGCCCCGGCCGTTCATCGTCTCGGTGAGCCGGTCGACCTCCTCGCGGCTGCGGCAGAACACGATCGCCGCGGTGGGCGACTCCACGTCCAGCACCCGGCCCAGCGCGGCCGGCTTGTGCCCCCGGGCCACGATGTACGCGCTCTGCCGCACCCGGGGCGCCTCCCCGGCGACCGGCCGCTCCCGCTCGATCTGGATCCGGACCGGATCGGTCAGGTGCTGCCGGGCCAGCCCGTCGATGCGGGCCGGCATGGTGGCCGAGAACAGCACCGTCTGCCGGCCGGCCGGCGCGTGCTCCAGGATCGCCTCGATGTCCTCGGCGAAGCCCATGTCGAGCATCTCGTCCGCCTCGTCCAGCACCACCGTGGCCAGCGCGCCCAGCCGCAGCGTGCCCCGGGCGATGTGGTCCAGGGCCCGGCCCGGCGTCGCGACCACCACGTCGACCCCGTGGTCGAGCGCGCGCAGCTGGCGGCCGATCGGCTGCCCGCCGTAGATCGGCAGCACCCGGGCGCCCAGGTCCTTGCCGTAGCGGTGGAACGCCTCGGAGACCTGCACGGCCAGCTCACGGGTGGGCACCAGCACCAGCGACACCGGGTCGCCGTCCGGCCGTCCCACCGGCATCCGCTGCAGCAGCGGCAGCGCGAACGCGGCGGTCTTGCCCGTACCGGTCGCCGCCTGTCCCAGCAGATCCTGCCCGGCCAGCAGCGGGGGGATCGCCTCCCGCTGGATCGGGGTGGGTTCCTCGTAGCCGAGCGCGGCCAGCGCGCCCAGCAACTCGGTGCGCAGCCCGAGATCCGCGAAGGCGGTGGCGTCCTCGGCGTCGGCGGGAATGGCGGGGTCGGTCGGGGTCGGTGCGGCGGTCATGCGACAAGTTTTTCATCACCGCCGCGCGGCGGTCGCGGCGACCGGGCCAAACGTTCGCCGCGCCACCTGCGTGCCGTCCCCTCCGGGTGATCCGGCGTGGCCCCGTGCCCTCGCCGGATCACCGGGACAGGACGGCCAGCAACGTGGTGAAACCGACCGCGACGTCGAACACCGCGCACCACAGCGCGTACCCGCGCGGCACCACCGTTCCGGTGCGGTGGTACCAGGCGTCCCAGGCGGCGTGGACGAGCCAGCCCACCCCGACGAGCACCCCGGCGACGTCGGCGGAGGCGACCGTCGCCACGACCGCCAGGCCGCCCCACCCGGCCGCCCCGGCGAGCTGCGCGGCCAGCGCGCGCCGGTCGCCCCACTGCCGCCGCCAGGTGCCGATCAGCAGGTAGCCGGCCGGCAGGACCAGCAGCGTCCACGGCGCGAAGACGGTCGGCGCGAACCACATGTCCACGGTCATGAGCAGCGCCAGCCCGGCCGGCCACCCGCGCGCCACGGCTGCCGCGACCGGGTGTCGGCGGGGCGGCGCCGCGGACGTGTGCCGGTGCCGCAGCGCCACCAGCAGCATCGCCGGCACCATCAGCAGGTGGCCGCCGAGCAGCAGCGCGTCGTCCCCGGCCCACCCCGCCCACCAGGGCGGGAGCAGCAGCAGGAACGGCACGTACATGGCCGCCGACATCTCCGCGGTGGCGGCCCGCCCGTACCCCCGGTGCCACATCCACGCGGCCATGCCCGCCGCCATGTTCGTCGCCATCACCAGCGCGCCCACGTCCGGCCGCGCCAGCACCGCCGCGCCGCCCAGCACGTCCGCGCCCACCCGCCACAGCGGCCCGAGCAGCACCATCCCGGCCAGCATCGCCACCACCATCGCGGCCAGGTGCCGCGTCCGCGCCCACCCGGCCCACCGCCGGGGTACGACCACAGTCATCTCCGTCATGCCCCGACCCTGCCGCCGCCGGGCGCACCGGAGAAGGCGCGTCAGTCATCGGGAAACCGTGCGGATCGCACGGCCCGGCCGTGACGTTTCTCAGGAGTGGGCGGACCGGTGCACGCCCTAGGATCAGCGGGCATGAGCGTCGATCCGGCGGACCACCGGCTGCGCCGGGCCCGGCGGGTCACGCTGCTGTCGCTGGCCACGAACGTGTGGACGACGGTGCTGCTGCCAGCGGTCGGACTGGCCCGCGAACCCGACCCGGTACGCGTCGCGCTCGGCGCCGCCGGGCTGCTCGTGTTCACCGCCGCCCAGGTCGCGGTGCTGCACGCTGCCGTCACGCCGTGGCTGCCCGTGCCGGCGCGCCGCCGCCGGCACGCCGCGCTGACCGTGGCGGCGCTGCTCAGCCTGCCGCTGCTCGGCCCGGTCGCGGCCGGCTCCTGGCCCACCTGGGCGTGGCTCGGCGCATCACTGGTCGGCATGACGCCGCTGCTGTTCCGGCCCGTCGTGGCGGCGGTGGCGGCGGCCGGCGTCCTCGCGGCGTCCGCGGCCGTCACCTGGTGGACCGATGGCCCGCTGACCACGGCGCTGCTGGTCACCGGCCTGGTGGGGGCCGGGACAGCCGCGCTCACCTGGGTCCAGGTCTGGTTCTGGGACCTGCTGGTCGAGGCCCGGCAGGGGCAGGCCGCCCAGGCCCGGCTGGCCGCCGCCGAGGAACGGCTGCGCTTCGCCCGGGACGTGCACGACCTGCTCGGCCACGACCTGACGGTGATCGCGCTGAAGGCCGAGCTGGCCGAGCGGCTGGCGCCGACCGACCCGGACCGGGCCGCCCGGGAGGCGGCGCAGGCGCGGCGGCTCGCCGCAACGGCGCTGACCCGGGTACGCGCGGCGGTGCACGGCTACCGCGCCGTCGACCTGGCCGAGCAGGCCGCCGCGGTGGGGGAGGTGCTGCGCTCCAGCGGCGTACGCACGACTGTGGTCCCGCCGTCCGGCGACGTGCCCGGGCCGGTCGCCGCCGACCTGGCCGCCGTGCTGCGTGAAGCCGGGACGAACGTGCTGCGGCACAGCCGGGCCGGCTGGTGCCGGATCGAGATCACCCGGGAGGACACGGCGGTGACGCTGACCGTACGCAACGACGGCGTGCGTGACGGCGACGGCCCGGACCGGCTCAGCGGCGGCCTGCGCGGCCTGTCCGACCGGCTCGCCCCGGTCGGCGGCCGGGTCCGGGCGGACGCCGCCGACGGCGTGTTCAGCCTGGTCGCGACCGTGCCGGTGGCGCGATGATCCGGGTGCTGCTGGCCGACGACGAGGAGCTGATCCGGCTCGCCCTCGCCGCGCTGCTCGACCTGGAGCCGGACATCGAGGTGGTGGCGCACGCGGGCGACGGGCGCGCGGCCCTGGACGCGGCGCTTGCCCACCGGCCGGACGTCGCGGTGCTCGACCTGGAGATGCCGGCGCCCGGCGGGGTCGAGGTCGCCGCCGAGCTGACCCGGGCGCTGCCCGGCTGCGCCCCGGTGATCCTCACCGGACACGGCCGCCCCGCCCAGCTCCGGCCGGCGCTGGCCGCCGGAGTGCGCGGCTTCCTCGCCAAGGGCGCTCCCGGCGGCGCGCTGGCCGACGTGATCCGCCGGGTGCACTCCGGCGCCCGGTACGTCGATCCGGCGCTCGCGGCCGACGCGCTCACCCTGCCCGAGTGCCCGTTGACGCCGCGCGAGCTGGAGACGCTGCGCCTGGCTGAGCTGGGCACCCCGGTCGCGGTGATCGCCCGGCGTACCCACCTGGCCGCCGGGACGGTCCGCAACCACCTGAGCGCCTGCGTGCAGAAGCTCGGCGCCGCGAACCGGGCCGAAGCGGTACGGCTCGCCCGCGAGGCCGGCTGGCTCTGAGGTACGGGACGTCGTGGCGCGGCGCCGGCGACTAGCCTGATCACGTGCGGACGGTCGAACTGCTCTGCTCACCCGAACTGGAAGCGGCGGTTCGCGCTGCCTGGGACCGGCTCGCCGCTGCCGGGCTGCCCAGCCTGGCCCGCAACACGCACCCGACGAACCGGCCGCACCTGACGCTCGCCTCCGTCGAGGAGTTCCCGCCCGGCGCCGAGCAGCGACTGGCCGACCTCTGCGACGCGGCGCTGCCGCTGCCGGTGCGGCTGGACCGGGTGGCGGTGCTCGACGGCACCGCGCCGCTGGTGTGGCTGGTCCGCCCGACACCGCAGCTCGTCGCGCTGCACGGCGCGGTCTGGGACGTGCTAGCCGAGGCGTCCGGCGGGCACTCGTGGCACCAGCCCGGCCGGTGGGTGCCGCACCTGAGCCTGGCGCTGCGGTTCGGCGCGGCGGACCGGCGCCGGGCCCGGGCGGTCGCCGGAGCGGGCCGCCCGGCCGGGGCGTTCGTGGCGGCGCGCAGCTACGACGCCGACACCCGTACGGTCAGCGAGCTGACCGCCGCCTGCCCGCGTTCCGGCGGCTGACCGAGAGGTCATACCCGGCGCTGGTGGGCGTCGGTTCCGCTGACCGGGACCCCCGGCGTGGGCAGATCCGGGTACTCTTCGCCCCATGATCGACAGTGTTCGATTGGCGGTCGTCGGTGTGGGCAACAACACGTCGGCGTTGGTGCAGGGCATCGCCTTCTACCGCAACACCGGCAGCCTGGTAGGGCTCCACCGGCCAGAGATCGCGGGACTGGGCGTCAGCGACATCGACGTCGTCGCCGCTTTCGCCATGTCCGACCGAAAGGTGGGCAAGGATCTCCACGAGGCGATATTCATGCCGCCCAACAACTTCCCGCGCCTCGACACCGAACTTCCGCCCGCCGGCGTGACGGTGCGGCGTGGCCTGGTGGACTCGACGGAAGTCGAACGGGTGGCGCACGCGCTGGAAGGGGCGGAGGTGCTGCTCTACTCCGCTCCGAGCGGCCGGCCGGACACGGCTCGGGCTTACGCCGAGGCGGCTCTGACAGCGGGAGTCGCGTTCGTGAACACCACGTCGGATCCGGTGGCCAGGCACGAGTCACTACTGGCACGTTTCGAGGAAGCCCGTGTGCCGTTGCTCGGCGACGACCTGGCCAGCCAGTTCGGCACCTCCGTGCTGCACCACGCACTACTGCGGCTGATCGAGGAGCGCGGCCTCACCCTGGGCAGCTCCTACCAGGTCAATCTGGGCGGGACCGAAGACTTCCGCAACCTGGTCGAGAACCCGAACACCAAGAAGCAGTCCAAGCTGAACGCCCTGGGGTCGTCCGGCAAGGTCCAGATGGCGCCCCTCGCGTACATGCCGCACCTGCGATCCCACAAGATCGCCCACCTCAACATCGAAGCGCAGGGCTGGGCCGAGACGGCGGTGAGTGTGGAGGTGCGCCTGCAGGTGCATGACCCGAGTGGTGCTGCCGGCGTCAACATCGACCTGATTCGTCTGGCGGCCATCGCCCTGCGGTCGGGTCGTGGCGGCTACCCGGCCGAAGCGGCATCCCTCCTGAAGTCCCCACCCGGAACCGCGATCTGACCCCAACCCCCGGACCGTTCGGCGCGGCCCGAACCGTGCCCGTGTCAGCATGGGCCGATGACCACCGGTGCCGACGGACGCGGACTCGCCGGGTTCGCCGCGCTGCTCGCCGACCCCACCCGGGCCGGCTTCTGTCTGGCCCTGCTCGACGGCCGCGCCTGGACCGCCGGGGAGCTGGCCCGCGCCGCCGGGGTGGCCGCGTCCACCGCGAGCGGCCACCTCACCCGGCTGGTGGCGGGCGGTCTGGTGGTCGAGGAGCGGCAGGGCCGCCACCGGTACGTCCGCCTCGCCGACCCGGGCGTCGCCCAGCTCGTCGAGGACCTGGCCGCGCGGGCGCCCGCACCGGCGGCCCCGCCCCGCACGTTGCGCGCCGCGTCGGCCGGTGCCGCCCTGGCGTACGCGCGCACCTGCTACGACCACCTGGCCGGGCGGCTCGGCGTGCTGCTGCACGACGCCCTGCTCGACCGTGGCGTGCTCGACCGCACCGGCGGCCTCGCGCTGACCGAGGCCGGCATGAGCTGGCTGGACCGTCTCGGCGTACCCGTCGAACCACTGCGCGGCACCCGGCGGCCGCTCGTCCGCGACTGCCTGGACTGGACCGAACGGCGCCCGCACCTGGCCGGCGCGGTCGGGGCGGCGCTATGCGGGCGCTTCCTCGACCTCGGCTGGACCGCGCGCGGCAACGGCCGGGCGGTACGGGTCACCCCGGCGGGGCGGGACGCGCTGGCCGAGGCGCTCGGGCTCGACCCGGTGCTGCTGGCCGCGCCCGCCACCCGCGACACCGGCCCGGCGCGCGCCTGACCCGCCCGTGCCCCGCGGCACCGGTCCCGCCCGCGACTGACCGCCGGGTGTGCCCGGCCGGATCGTTCGGTCCGGGCCGAACTGTCGGCGCCCTACGGTCGGGTGATGGATTCACCGACGATCACGGCTGCTCCGGGCACGCCGCCCTGCGGGCCGCCGACCTCGGACGACGGCGGCTGGGTGGTCACCCGGTACGCGGACGTCGTCTCCGTCCTGACCGATCCCCGCTGCGTGGTTCCGCCCGCCGAGGAGGCGCCGGAGGGTGGCCTGGCATGGCTGCGCGCCTCGGTGAGCCGGTTCAGCCCGCCGGACCGGCATGCCGCGCGGCGAGCCGTCGGGGTGGCGGCGCTCGACACGCTCGACCCACGGGAACTGCGCGTGATCGCGGAACGGCTGACCGGGCGGATCCTCGACCGCGCCGCGAGCGCGGACAACGGCGGCGACCGGGTGGACGTGACCGGTGACCTGGCTCGGCGCGTACCCCTTGTGGTGCTGGCGGAGCGGCTCGGGCTGGCCGACCCGGCGGCGGCCGTAGCGGAGGTGACGGCGGTGGCCGCCGCCTACCACCCGGGCGCCGGCCCGGCGGCGGTGCGGCGGGCGGACCGGGCGGTGGCGGCGCTGCTGGCCATGTCGCCGCCCGCTCCGGCCGAGGTGACAGCGAACCGGCTCGGGCTGCTGGTGCAGGCCGCCGACGCCACCGCCGGGCTGATCGTGGCCGCCGTCCGGCACGGGCTCGACGCGCCGGACGGGCTCGAGACCGACGCGCTGCTCGCCGAGGTGCTGCGCCTCGACCCGCCGGTACGGGTCACCCGCCGGGTCGCCGCCGACCCGCTGACCCTGGGCGGCCAGCCGGTGCGCGTGGGGGAGCGGCTGCTGCTGCGGTTCGACGCCGCCAACCGCGACCCGGCGGTCTTTCCGGAGCCGGACCGTTTCCGCGCCGGCCGGGCGAACGCCGCGCTGACGTTCGGCGCCGGACCCCGCGGCTGCCCCGGGCAGCGGCACGCGCTCGCCCTGGCCGCCGGCGTGGTCGGCGTGCTGCGCCGCCGCTGCCGTCCCGCCGGCCCTACCCCTGACGTCCCGCCGACCCCACTCGAGGTGATCCTCCGATGACCGACCGGTACCGCGCATTCCGTGACCTGCACCGGCCCGGCGAACCGCTGCTCCTGCCGAACGCCTGGGACCACGCCTCCGCCGCGGCGCTCGCCGCCAGGGGGCATCAGGCGATCGGCACCACCAGCCTGGGCGTGGCGGCGGCCGCCGGCCGACCGGACGCCGTCAGGGCGACCCGCGCCGAGACGCTGGAGCTGGCGTACCGGCTGCGGGACCTGCCGACGCTGCTCACGGTGGACGTCGAGGACGGCTTCCACGACGACCCGGCGGAGGTCGCCGGGTTCGTGGGCGAGCTGGCCGCGCTCGGGGTGGTCGGCGTGAACCTGGAGGACGGGCGCCCGGACGGGCGACTGGCCCCGGCGGACCACGTCGCCTCCGTGATCGCTGCGGTCCGCGCGGCGGTGCCGCGGATGGTCGTCAACGCCCGCACCGACGCCTGGTGGCTGGGCGTGCCGGCGCCGCTGGACGAGGCACGGCGGCGGGCGGCGGCGTTCCGGGCCGCCGGTGCCGACTGCCTGTTCGTGCCCGGCGCGCCGGACGACCTGGTCGGCCTGCTCGCCGCCGAGGCGGGGTTGCCGCTGAACGTGCTGTACCGGCCGGGCGGCCCGGACCTCGCAGCCCTCGGGCGGCTCGGCGTGGCCCGGGTCAGCACCGGATCGCTGCTGTTCCGGGCCGCGCTCGGTGCCGCGCTGCACCTGACCGACGCGATCGGCGCCGGGCGCGACGCGGGCCTGCCGGCGCCGCCCGGATACGAGGAGGTGCAGGCCCTGGTGTCGCCGTCCGCCACCTGATCGGGCACTTCGGAGGAGATGGGAGGAATCGCGCCTTCTCCGGTCTTTACGGTGTGCGCAGGCCCAATCACGCCGTGTCCCGACCGAGAGGGGACGGAGACCATGCGAGTGCCCAGCCGCAGCCCCGGTCGCCAGCCCGGTCCCGCCGCCGCACCCACCGCTCCCGCCCGCCGGGTGCCCGCAGCCGGCCGGCGCGGCGACGCCGTCCCGGACCTGTCCGCGTACCGGGCGGCGGTGGCGGACCTCCTGGTCGAGGTGGGCGCGCTCGCCGACGCGCCGTCGGCCACCGCCCGCCAGGTGCTGCTCGACCAGCGGCTGCGCGAACCCGCCATCGCCGCCGTCCTCGACGCCACGCCCCAGGGGCTGATCGGGGCCCGGGAGACGCTGCTGCTGGAGATGGCCCGCTACCAGCCAAACGCGCGCAGCTCGGCGCAGGACCTCACCGCGCTGGTGCGGATCTACCTGCTCTCCCGCGTCGACGTGCTCTGGTGGCGGGACGCCCCGACGTTCCTCACCGACGACCAGGTCCGCACCAGCGCCGAACTCGTCGACCTGGAGTGGCTGCGCCGGCGCGGGCTGATCGAGTTCCGCTATCAGGAGCAGCCCGCCACGGTCGTGGGCCGGGGCCTGCGCGCGGCGCGCCGCCGGTTGCTTCCGGCCGCCACCCCGCGTACCGCCGGTCTGCTGTTCCGCCGGGCCCGCCGCGAGATGATCGCGTTCCTCAACGACCTGGCCCGGGAGTTCGCGGCCGTCGCGCCGGACCGCACGCCGCCGCTCTGGGTGACCAGCCTGGCCCGCAGCGCCGAGCACCAGTACCGGCTGCGCCGCCTGGGGTACGCCGCGATGGTGCCCAGCGGACACTGCCTCGGCTGGGCCGCCGATGTCGAGCTGGAATGGTACGAGCGCTTCGGCGCCCGTTCGGCCCTCGCCGGGTTGCTCCTGGCCCGCCAGGACGCCGGCGAGGTGAACGTGGTCGACGAGGGACAGGCCTGGCACGTGTGTCTCGCCCCGGACGCCCGCCGCCGCTACCGGCGGGCGTACGAGGCCGAGATGGGGGTGTGACCCGGTGTGCGGCATCGCGCTGAGCATCGGCCCCGAGGCCGACCCGGCCACGTTCCGCCGGATGCTCACCGCGCTCGCGTCGCGCGGTGAGGTCACCGAGACCCGCCAGGAGAACGGCCTCCTGGCCGGCGTACGGCGGCTGAGGATCGTGGACCGGGAACGGTCCGTCCAGCCGTGGATGTCGCCGGACGAGCGGCACCTGCTCTGCTACAACGGCGAGATCTTCAACCACCACGAGCTGCGCGCCGAGCTGACCCGGCTCGGGCACGAGTTCCGCACCACCGGCGACACCGAGGTCGTGCTGACCGCGTTCCGCCAGTGGGGCGAGAACGCGGTACGCCGGCTGCGCGGGGAGTACGCGTTCGTGATCGTCGAGCGGGACAGCGGGCGGGCGTACCTGGCCCGGGACCCGCTCGGGGTCAAGCCGCTGTACTGGTCCCGCCTGCCCGGCTGCCTGCACCTCGCCTCCGAGGTCAAGGCGCTCGTCGGGCACGGCGCGCCGATCGGCGAGGTGGCGCCCGGGCACCACGGCTGGGTCGAGCCCGGCGAACCGGTCCGGCCGCGCCCGCACGTCGACCTGCTCACCCTCGGCGACGGCCTGCCGGTGATCGACGACCCGGACGAGGCGGCCCTGCTGGTCCGCGTCGCGCTCACCGACGCGATGCGGGCCCGGCTGGACACCGACCTCACCGTCGGCGTGGTGCTCTCCGGCGGCCTGGACAGCTCGCTGGCGCTGCTGCACGCCCGCGAACTGCACCCGGACTGCGTGGCGGTCACCATCGGCGTGCCGGAGAGCCCCGACGTCGCGTACGCCCGGCGGCTCGCCGCCGACCTCGGCGTGCCGCACGAGGTGATCGAGCTGCGCCCCCGCGACATCCGGCTGGCCGACGTACGTGAGGCGATCCGGGTCTCCGAGCTGACCGAGTACGGCGACATCATCAACGCTGTCGTCTCGGTGCCGATCTTCCGGCGGCTGCGCGAGCTGGGCGTACGGGTGGTGCTCACCGGCGACGGCTCCGACGAGCTGTTCGGCGGCTATCCGATGTACCACCAGGTCGGGCCGGAGCGGTCCCGCCGGCTGTTCCTGCACAAGATCCGCAACCTGTGCCGGACCGAGCTGCAACGGGTGGACCGGGCCAGCATGGCGCACGGGGTGGAGGCCCGGGTGCCGTTCCTCGACCTCAGCGTCGTCGAGCTGGCCATGCGACTGCCGCTGGACCTCAAGCTGCGCGACGGGCAGGAGAAGTGGATCGTCCGGCAGGCCTTCGCCGACCTGCTGCCCGGCTACGTCCGGCAGCGGCCGAAGAACCCGATGTCGTACTCGTCGGGACTGCACGAGCGGGCCCGCCTCTACAAGCCGCTGTTCGCCCGGCTGCACCGCTCCTTCGGCTACGACCTGCTGGAACCGGTCCGGCGGGACTTCGACAGCGTGCTCACCCGCTGCGGCAACGACCTCGACCGGGCCATCGCCGAGGGCATGGCCCGGCCCGACTACACCGTGCTGGAACACGCCCGGGACCTGGTCGGCGCGGCCCGGTGGAACGCCGCGCCGATGGTCCGGCGGCTGGTCAACCCGCGCCGCACCCGAGGCGACGAGGCGCCCCTGCCCGGGTGAGCCCGCGTGGCCCCGGTAGGAGGCCGCCGGGTCAGCGCCGCAGGTCCACGTCGGCGGCCACGCCGGAGACCGGGTCCATGCAGTGCACCGTCGGGCCCGGACGCAGCCGGGCGTCCGAGGCGTACCGCCGGGCCAGCTCCCGCCCGGCGGCGGCGTCGCCGCGGTCGGCGGCCACCAGCAGCGCGGCGACCTCGTCGACGAGCGTGAGGTCGGCGCCGGTCAGGTCCTCGGTCATCGCCCCGAAACCGTCCCAGAGCAGCACCTCGTCCTTGTGCCGGTGGGCCAGCTCCAGCAGCACGTAGTCGTGGATGAACCAGTCGCCCCGGATCGGCAGCGACGGGTCTACGCCGTAGGTGTCCGGGTCGACCCGGCCCGCCCGGTAGGCCAGCCACACCCGGGCCGCCGACTCGAAGTGCCCGGCCTCCGGGTCGATGTCGTAGCCGTCGAACGGCCGGTCGCCGGCCGGGTCCAGCTCGGGGTCGGACCAGACCCAGCGATCGCCGTTCCACCACTCGGCGAGCACATGGTCGTGGTGCCAGCCGGGCACGAAGTAGCTCGCGAACCCGACCCGGCTGCGGGCCGGGACGCCGTGCTGGCGCAGCGTCGCGACGGTGAGCAGCGTGTGGTCCCGGCAGCAGCCGGCGACCCGTTCGGCGGCCGGGCGCTCGGCGGCCAGCGGCAGCGGGAACCGCGACTGGTCGGCGTCGAGGATGCGGTCCAGCCAGCGCAGATTCACCTCGGCCCGGCGGACGTCCGGCAGCTCCACCCCGCCGGCCCGGTAGTGGATGATCACGTTGCGGGCGGTCGCCGCGACGGTGGGCAGGTCAGCCGGCACGGCTTCGAGCAGCGCCGCGTGGTGGCGGGGATCGCTGTACGGGGAGTGGGTCCGGTAGTCGTCGACGTCCATCCGGCCATTGTCGGCGCGGGACGCGGCCGGCGGGTGCCCGCTCGGCGCGCAATCTCGCGGCACCCGGAATGCCAGGTCCGATCACCGCCAGCGCCGCGGTCCGGGCCGCGCCAGGCTGGGACCGTGACGATCACCCGTACCGCGTTCCGGATCCACCCGCTGCCCGCGGGGACGCTCGCCGAGCTGCGCCGCACCGGCCGCGACGCCACCGGGCAGCCGCCCGAGCACCGGCACGCCACCGGCGGCGAGCCGCTGCGCTGCTGCCTGCGCGACGCCCGGCCGGACGAGACGCTGCTGCTGTTCGGGTACGCCCCGCCGCTGCCGCCGAGCCCGTACCGCGAGGTGGGACCGGTGTTCGCGCACGCCGCCGAATGCGCCGGCCCGCACGACGTGACGGCGTACCCGTCCCAGTGGCGCGGACGGGAGCAGGTGCTGCGCGCGTACGACAGCCGGGGCCGCATCGTGGGCGGACGGCGACACGACGGCGGCGACCCGGAGGCGGTGGTCGCGGAGCTGTTCGCCGACCCGGCGGTGGACCTGCTGCACAGCCGCAACGTGGTGTACGGCTGCTGGATGTTCGCTGTCGTGCGGAGCTGACCGGGTCCCGGATGGACATCGGCGGACGCCTCTTCTAGCGTCGCTGTCATGCGGAGGACCCTCATCGCCGGCGGGCTCGCGTTGCTCCTGCTCGGCACGGCCTGCGGGGAGAGCCGCCGGTCCGACCCGCCGGCCGCGGCCGGCTCGCCCACCGCCTCGCGGCAGGACCCGGGCCAGGTCGAACGGACGCTGGCCAGCCTCCGCAAGATCGACGACCTGCCGATGTACGAGATGACGTACGACGGCGACTACGACCCGACCGCCGGGCTGGCCGGGTCGACGCCGCCGAGCCCGTTCGGCTGCTCGCTGTTCGCCGCGCTCGGCGACCGGGAGCGGCCGGTGTTCGCCCGCAACTTCGACTGGGAGCCGAACCCCGCGCTGGTGCTGCGCACCGACCCGCCGGACGGGTACGCCTCGATCTCGCTGGTCGACATCTCCTACCTGGGGGTGGCCGCAGACCCGACGGGGGACCGGCGGCTGCTGGACGCGCCGCTGCTGCCGTTCGACGGCATGAACGAGCGGGGTCTCGCGGTCGGGCTGGCCGCCGACGACGGGGCGCGCGCCGAGCCGGTGCCCGGACTGCCGAAGGTGGGCTCGGTGCGCATCCTGCGCCTGGTGCTCGACTCGGCCGCGACCGTGGACGAGGCGGTCGCCGTGTTCAAGCGCTACAACCTGGACTTCGACGGCGGGCCGCCGCTGCACTACCTGCTGGCCGACGCGACCGGCACGTCGGCGGTGGTGGAGTTCGTCGACGGGAAGATGACAGTGGACCGGCGCAGCGGCCCGTGGCAGGCCCTGACGAACGTGCCGGCCGTCGGGGTGCCGGACCGGGAACTGCGCCAGGACCGCAGGTACGGGGTGCTGGCGAAGGAACTGGACCGTGCCGGTGGGGTGGTCGACGCGGCCGGGGCGCTGCGGCTGCTGAACGCGGTACGCCAGTCGCACACCCGCTGGTCGGTCACGTACGGGCTGCGCAGCGGCGAGGTGCGGGTGGTCACGGCCGGTGGCGGCACCCGTGACTACCGCCTGCCGATGAGCTGATCCGGGCCGGGTGGACCGCTCCGGCCGAGGTCGTCGGCGCTGACAACGCACCGGGCCCGGCGGCCCCCGCGAGGGGAGCGCCGGGCCCGGGACGGGTCAGCGGGTCACCAGCTCAGGTAGCCCGCCTGGGTCTGCACGTTCAGCTCGGGAACCAGCAGGAACTGCGCCAGCCAGGTACGCGGGTCACGCAGCTCCAGCACGTCCAGTCCCTTCTGGATGTCGCTGGAGTAGATGTGGCCGTTGTACCAGTACGCCGACCAGGACCCGCCGGTACGCAGCTGCGTGGCGTCCAGCGGACCGCGCTCCCAGTAGGCGATCTCGGTCGGCTTGCGGGAGTTGGTGAAGTCCCACACCGAGATGCCGCCCTGGTACCACGCCTGCACCATGATGTCGCGGCCGGGCACCGGGATCAGCGAGCCGTTGTGGGCCACGCAGTTCTCGGTGTCGGCGTTGACGCGCGGGATCTTGTAGTAGCTGCGGAATTCCAGCTTGCGGGCGTTGCCGCGGCCGGTGATGTCGTAGATGGCGTCCGCGCCACGGTTCGGGCCGACCACCTCGTTGCAGGTGGCCGCGCCGCCGCCGCCCAGCTCGTCGGTGAAGACGACCTTGGTGCCGGAGTTGTTGAACGTGGCCGAGTGCCAGAACGCGAAGTTCTCGGCGTCGGTCACCCGCTCGATCACCCGGGGCGCCTCACGGTCCTTGATGTCCAGCAGGATGCCGTCACCCATGCACGCGCCGGCGGCCAGGTCCTTCGCCGGGTACGCGGTGATGTCGTGGCAGCCGGTGGTGGCCGACGACTGACCGGGGATGCCCGGGTAGCCGCCGTCCGGGAACAGGTTCGGCGTGGCCACCACGGAGGCGGTGGTGGGGTTCTTCACCGGCACCTTGACGATGGAGATGGAGTCGTGCGGCGGCTGGCAGTCCGGGAAGTCGGCGCGCGGGCTGTACGACGAGACGTACAGGTAGACGTTGCGCTTGTCCTTGCCGGGCACGAGCGTGTGGGTGTGCGAGCCGCACGCCGTCTCGACCGACTTGATGTAGCGCGGGTTGCGCTTGTCGCGGATGTCGAAGATCTTGATGCCCTCCCAGGACTCCTTCACCGACGCCGGCTGGCTGGTGCTGGCGCAGGAGTCGTCGCTGCGGGAGGAGTCGGTGGACAGGAAGAGCAGGTCGCCGTGGACCGAGATGTCGTTCTGCGAGCCGGGGCAGAGCACCTGCGACACGATCGTCGGGCGGCTCGGCCGGAGGATGTCGTAGATGACGAACCCGTCGTAGTTGCCGACGAACGCGTACCGCCCCTGGAAGGCGATGTCGGTGCCGAGGGCTGCGGTGGTGTCGAACGGCGCCTGCTTCGGCAGGTTGGCCACCTGCCGCAGGTTGGGGCTGCTGGAGATCTCGTCGACACCGGGGACGGCGCTGTCCACGGTGGCCGGCGCGGCCTGGGCGCGGGGGATCTCCTGGGCGCTGCTCGGCGGCGCGGCGACCACGCCGGCGAGCAGCAGGCCGGCGGCGGCGAGGCTGATGATGCGGGTGCGGGACGTGCGGATGCTGATCACCGGCAACACCCTTCGAAAGGGGATGATGATTCGCCAAACCTTACCGATCGGAGACCGTCATCAATGTGACCTGGGTCACACTGGGGAACTTTTATCTATGTATAGGATCGCCTTCACCTTGACCGGAGGAGGCGTCGTATGACCAGCCGGCAGGCGCGCGTGTGGGTGGGCGTCACAGCGCTCGTCATGCTCGTGGTGATCGGCGGGCTGGCGCTCGCCGGGCGCGACGACACCCGGCCCGAGGCCGCGGCGGGGAACGCCGCGACGGGCGCGCCGAGCCCGAGCGCCACCACCTCGGCGCCGCCGCTGCTGGTTCCCGGCCGCCCGGGGGAGTCGGCCGCCACCCGTGCGCCCGATCAGGTGCGGGCAGCGTCGACGCCCCGGTTCAACAGCCTCGACGTCTGGTACGTCCGGATGATGATCCCGCACCACGAGCAGGCGCTGGAGATGGCGACGCTCGCCCCCGACCGGGCCGCCGACCCCCGCATCCGCGCCGTGGCCGAGCGGATCCGCGCCGCCCAGGGGCCGGAGGTCGGCCTGCTGCGTGCCTGGCTCAGCACCCGCGACCTGCCCGCCGACGTGCCGGGGCACGACCACGGCAGCATGCGCGGGATGCAGTCCGCCGAGGCGATGCGGCAGCTCGCGGACGCCAAGGGCGCGGCGTTCGACCGGATGTTCGTGCGGATGATGACCGACCACCACCAGGGCGCGATCGTGATGTCCACCGACCTGCTGAAGGTCGGCGCCGACCAGGCCATGCAGGAGTTCGCCACCGGCGTGGCCGTCGAGCAGTCCGCCGAGATCACCCGCATGCGAGCCCTCCTGCCCTCCTGACCCCCGATCCTCGCGGTGATCATGAGGTTGGCGGCGACAAATCGGACGACGACGCCCGTCAACCTCATGATCACCGCAAGGTGGGGCGGCGGGGGAGAGGTGGGGAGAGCGGGCCTAGGCTGGGGAATCGTGGCTCGCCTCATCCTCGGCCGTCCGCTGCGCGGCATCGCCTTCGACACCGCCGTCTGCGGGCTGGTCGTGTTCTTCGCCGTCTCCGCGTACGTCGCCGGCCAGATCGGCGTACCGGCGTTCGCGGTCGGGCTGGCGGCGGCGGTGGCGGTGTTCTTCCGGCGTACCCACCCGACGGCGGTCGCCGTCGCGGTGGCCGCGCTCGCGCTGGTCCAGGTGATCGCCGGCTGGGGTCCGCTCGCCTACGACATCGCCGTGCTGATCGCCCTCTACAGCGTGGTCAAGTACGCCGACCGGCTCCGCGACGGCATCGTGGCCGGGGTCGTCGCCGTGCTCGGCGGGGTGCTCGCCGCGCTCCAGACGCCCGGCGCCGGGCCCTGGTGGATGGGCGCGTTCTTCTACGCCCTGATCGTCGGCGCGGTCTGGCTGGCCGGGCTGAACCTGCGGACCCGCCGGCTCTACGTGCTCAGCCTGGAGGACCGGGCCGCGACGCTGGAACGGGAACGGGAGGCGCAGGCGCGGGCCGCGGTCGCCGAGGAGCGCACCCGGATCGCCCGCGAGCTGCACGACGTGGTCGCCCACAGCATGGCCGTGATGATCGTGCAGGCGGACGGGGTGCGGTTCACGCTCGACCGGGATCCGGCCACCGCCCGCGAGGCGGCCAAGGTGGTGGCGGACACCGGCCGGGCGGCGCTGGAGGAGATGCGGCGCCTGGTCGGCGTACTGCGGGAACCCACAGCGACGCAGCCGGACCCGGCGGACGGGCCCGCGCACCGCCGGCCCGCGCTGGTGGAGCTGCCCGCGTTGCTCGACCGGTTCCGCGCCGCCGGGCTGCGGGTCGCCTGCGGCGGCGCCGGCGCGCCGCCGCCGCTGCCCCCCGGCCTGGAGCTGACCGTCTACCGGGTGGTGCAGGAGAGCCTGACCAACACGCTCAAGCACGCGGGCGTCGGCGCGTCGGTGGAGCTGACGCTGGACTGGAGCGCCGACGCCGTCGTGATCCGCGCCGTGGACGACGGGCGCGGCCGTCCGGTCGACGGCCCGGCGCCGTCCGGCGGTCACGGCCTGGTCGGCATGCGGGAACGGGTCGGGGTGTACGACGGCAGCCTCGCCGCCGGACCCACACTTGCCGGTGGCTGGCGGGTGCGGGCGCGGCTGCCGCTGTCCCCGGCGGCCGGCACCGGGGAAGGGAGGGCGGCGGCGTGACGGTACGGGTGATGATCGTCGACGACCAGGCGCTGGTACGCGCCGGGTTCCGGATGGTGCTCGACTCCCAGCCCGACCTGGCGGTGGTCGCCGAGGCCATCGACGGCGCGGACGCGCTGCGGGTGCTGGACCGGGTCGCCGTCGACGTGGTGGTGATGGACCTGCGCATGCCGACCATGGACGGGGTGGAGGCGACCCGGCGGATCTGTGCCCGGCGCGACGACGGGCGCCCCCGCGTGCTGGCGCTGACCACGTTCGACACGGAGGCCGACGCGTTCGCCGCGCTGCGCGCCGGGGCGAGCGGGTTCCTGCTCAAGAACGTGCCGCCGGAGGAGCTCATGGCCGCGATCCGGGTGGTCGCCCAGGGCGACTCGGTGGTGGCCCCGTCGATCACCCGGCGGCTGCTCGACCGGTTCGCCGGGCAGCTCGGCCCCGCGCCGGCCGCCGATCCCCGGCTGGCCCAGCTCACCGAGCGGGAACGGGAGGTGCTGCTGCTGGTGGCGCAGGGGCTCTCCAACGCCGAGATCGCCGCCCGGGTGCACGTCGCGGAGGCGACGGTGAAGACCCACGTCGGCCGCATCCTGGCCAAGCTCCAGCTGCGCGACCGGGTCCAGGCGGTCGTCCTGGCGTACGAGAGCGGCCTGATCACGCCCGGCGGCTGACCCGGCGTACGCCTCAGGTCGTACGGGTTTCCCCGGTGGGGGACGACCTCCGTCGCATCGAGGTCGAGCGCGCAGGTGGAGATCAACCAGGTGGTGCCGCCCCTAGCGTCGGAACTGTCAGAAAGACCGTGTCCGACAGGAGCACCTCAGTGTCCGCACCACCGACCACCGGCGTCGCCCTCGCCGCCCGCGCGCTGCGCATGGAGTACGGCGCCGGGCAGTCCCGCGTCGTCGCGCTCGACGGCGTCGACCTCGACCTGGCCGCCGCCCGGTTCACCGCCGTCATGGGCCCGTCCGGCTCCGGCAAATCCACCCTGCTGCACTGCCTCGCCGGCCTCGACCGGCCGACCGCCGGGGCGGTCCACATCGGTGACGCCGACCTGACGCGCCTGGACGACCGGCGGCTCACCCGGCTGCGCCGGGACCGGATCGGCTTCGTCTTCCAGAAGTTCAACCTGCTGCCCACGCTCACCGCGCAGGAGAACATCGTCCTGCCGCTGGCGATCGCCGGCCGTCGCCCGGACCCGGCGTGGCTGGGGCAGGTGGTGGCGGCGGTGGGCCTGACCGACCGCCTCGGGCACCGCCCGGCGGAGCTGTCCGGCGGGCAGCAGCAGCGCGTCGCGGTGGCCCGCGCGCTGATCACCCGGCCCTGGGTGATCTTCGCCGACGAGCCGACCGGCAACCTCGACTCGCGCTCCGGCGCCGAAGTGCTGCGGCTGCTGCGCGAGGCGGTGGACATGCTCGGTCAGACCGTCGTCATGGTCACCCACGACCCGGCCGCCGCCGCGTACGCCGACCGGGTGGTCTTCCTGGCCGACGGCCGGCTGGTCGACGAACTGCACGCGCCCACGGTCGGCGCGGTCCGGGACGCGCTCAGCCGGCTCGACCCGGCCGTCGCGCCGGCAGGGCGGTGAGCGGGATGCTGCGGCTGACCCTGCGCCAGGTCCGCGCCGACGGCCTGCGCCTGCTGCTGTCCTCGCTGGCGATCGTGCTCGGCGTCGCGTTCGTCGCCGGCACGCTGATGTTCACCGACGGGATGCGCGCCGGGGCGTACGAGCGGGCCGGTGAGTTCGACAGACACACCGACCTGGCCGCGTACGCCGAGACCGACCCGCTGCCCCCGGCGCTCGTGGACCGGGTACGCGCCCTCGACGGGGTGGCCGCCGCCGCGGGCGAGCTGACCGGCTCCGCCGGGGTGGTGGGCGCCGACGGCCGTCCCGTGCTCGGGTACGCGGTGCTCGCCGCCGTCCCCACCGAGGCGGCCCTGCAGTCCTACGACGTGGTGGCCGGGCGGCTGCCGCAGCGCCCCGGCGAGGTGGTGCTCGACGACGAGACCGTCGCCGAGCAGCGCTTCACCGTCGGCGGCCCGGTGTCGATCGGCGGACGCGACGGCGCGGCCCGCCCGTACACGCTTGTCGGCACCGTCGACGTGGACGGCAGCTCCCGCGACGTCGGCGGCCCCTACATCGGGCTGACCGGCCCGGACGCGCTCACCGTCAGCGGCGAGAAGGGCTACGGCCGGATCATGGTGGCGGCCCGCCCCGGCGTGGACACGGCGGCGCTGGCCGACCGGATCCGCGCCGTGGTGGGACCGGACGTGACGGTCCGGGACCGCGACGCCATCCTCGACGCGGCCGTCGACGACGCGGTACGCGACCTGCGGCAGTTCGGCATGCTGCTGGGCACGTTCGCCGCGGTCGCGGTGGTGGTGGCCGGCTTCGTGATCGCCAACACCTTCGCCATCGTGCTCGCCCAGCGCTCCCGGCGTACCGCGCTGCTGCGGCTGGTCGGCGCCACCCGGGGGCAGATCTACCGGGCCACGCTGTCCGAGGCGGCGGTGACCGGCCTGCTCGCCTCCGTCGTGGGGGTGCTGGCCGGCGCGGCGGTGGCCGGCGGCCTCGGCGTGCTGCTCGCCGGCACCGGCGCGCCGCTGGGCGGCGGGCTCACCCTGACCCCGCGTACGCTGCTGCTGTCGCTGGGGCTGGGGACGCTGCTCACCGTGGCGTCGGCGGCGCTGCCGGCCTGGCAGGGCACCCGGGTCGCCCCGGTGGCCGCGCTCACCGACGCGGCGGTCAACCCGGTCCGTCCGGCCGGGCGGATCCGGCTGGCGGTCGGCGCGCTGGCGCTCGCCGCCGGTGTGGCGGCGCTGGCCGGCGCCGGTGCCACCGGCCAGGTGGTGCTGGTCGCGGCCGGCGGGTTGCTGGCCTTCGGCGGCATCGTGGCGTTCGGCCCGGTGCTGGTGCCGGCGCTGGTACGGGTGCTCGGCGGGCCGTTCCGCGCGGCGTTCGGCGCCACCGGCGGGCTGGCCGTGTCGAACGCGGTGCGCAACCCGCGCCGGGTCGCCGCCACCGCGACGGCCATGGTCATCGGCATCGGGCTGGTCTCCGCCTTCGTGGTCGGCGCGGCGAGCGTCAAGTCCGGCATCGAACGCGCGGTGGACGCCCGGATCGGCGTGGACTTCCTGGTCACCGGCATCGGCGGGGACCTGCCCGCCACCGTTGCCGGCGAACTGGCCGCCCGCCCGGAGCTGGGTGTGGTGCACGAGCAGCGCAGCCGGGTGGTCGGCGACGTGCAGCTGCGCGCCGCGCACCCGGCGCTGGTCCGGCGCACGCTGTCCGCGGTGGACGCCGGTGACCCGGCCGGCCTGGGGCCGGGAGCGGTGCTGGTGCACCGCGAGCTGGCCGCGACCAGGGGCTGGACGGCCGGTTCCACGATCACGCTCGCCGGGCGGCCGTTCCGGGTCGCCGCGGTGGTGGCCGACGAGGAGCCAATCCTGGCAGGGAGCCCGGTGCCCCCCGGTCACCTGGTGGACGTGCTGGACGCCGACTTCACCGCCATGTTCCCGACCGTGCGCGGTTACCTGGCCGAGGTGGATCCGGCCGCCGGGGTGAGCGTCGACGAGGCCCGGACCGCTGTCGAGTCGGTGCTGGCGCGCTACCCGACGGTGAACGTGATGGACCAGGCCGCGTACAAGAAGATGCTCACCGGCACCGTCGACCTGGTGCTGGGGTTCGTCACCGCGCTGCTCGGCCTCGCCGTGGTGATCTCGCTCGTGGGGGTCGCCAACACGCTCAGCCTGTCCGTGGTGGAACGCACCCGGGAGACGGCGGTGCTGCGCGCGGTCGGACTGAGCCGGGCCGGGATGCGGGGTGTGCTGGCGGTCGAGGCGGTGCTCACCGCGCTCGTCGGCACGCTGCTCGGCATCGCGCTCGGCGCCGGGGCGGCCGCCGGGGCGATGGCAGTGGTGGCCCGCATCGGCGGGGACTTCACGCTCGTCCTGCCCTGGGCGCGGATCGGGCTGATCGTCGCGGTGGCGGTGGTGGCCGCGCTGCTCGCCTCGGTCCTGCCGGCCCGCCGGGCGCTGTCCCGGCCGGTGGTGGCGTCGCTCGGCGCGGACTGAGCACCACCGCCCGGACACGACGAGGAGCCGGCTCCGCCGCGGGCGGGGCCGGCTCGTCGTGGGTCAGGGTTGGGTGGCCGGCTGCCCGCCGGTGTCACCGCCGGTGCCGGGGTCGGCGGTGGTCGGTTCGGGTGCCGGCGTAGTGGTGGGCGCCGTCGTCGCCGGCGTGCTGGGCGGCGTGGTGGTCGGCGCGCCGGTGGGCGCCGGCTCCTCGCTGACGCTCGGCTGCGCCGACGGGACCGTCGAGGCGCTCGGCGTCACCGACGGCGTGGCCGACGGCCGGCCGCCCGGGCCGACCGGCCGGTAGGTGTAGTCGTCGCCGGCCGTCGGCTCGTCGACTACCGGCTCCGCGGCCGGGTCGCTCGGCGCCACCGCGGGCGCCGTCTTGTCGATCTTCGTGGCGGGTTCGGCGGTGTCGTTCGCGGCGGCCACCAGCGCGCCCAGCGCGCCCATCGCCACCAGCACCGCGCCCAGCGCCCCGACGAGCGTGCCGCGCCGGCCCCGCCGCCGCGACGTCGCCACCGCGGCGCCCGGCCGGACCGCCGGCTGGTCGTCGCGGGACCGCGCCGGGCCCGCCGCGCCGCGCAGCGCCATCGTCGCGGTCGGCGAGTCGGTACGGGCGGCCCGCGCCGCGTCGGCCATCGCCGCGGCGCTCGGGTAGCGGTCGGCCGGGTCCTTGGCCAGCGCCCGGGACACCAGCTCGCGCACCGACGCCGGGATCTCCGCCGGCAGCTCCGGCGGCTCGTCGTCGAGATGGCGTACGGCCACCTGCAGCGGGTTGTCACCGGTGAACGGCGGGCTGCCGGTGAGGCAGCAGTACGCGACCGCGCCGAGCGCGTACACGTCGGTGGCGCCCGAGACCGGCCGGCCGGCGGCCTGCTCCGGCGCCATGTAGAGGGCGGTGCCGGGCACCGCGTTGGTGCTGGTGATGCTCGTGACGTTGGTCGAGCGGGCCACCCCGAAGTCGACGAGCACCACGGTGCCGTCGTCCTGCACCAGCAGATTGCTCGGCTTCACGTCGCGGTGCACGATGCCGCGCCCGTGCGCCGCGTGCAGCGCCTGCGCCACCTGGGTCACGATCGACATGGTCTCGGCGACCTCGAGGCACCCCGCGTCCTCGATCCGCCGCGACAGCGGCTCACCGGCGACGAACTCCATCACCAGGTAGTCGGCCCGGCCGCCGCTGGGCAGCTCGTCCTCGCCGCAGTCGAAGACCTGGACCACGCCGGGGTGGCGCAGCGAGGCCATGATCCGCGCCTCGGAACGGAAACGGGCGATGAAGTCGGGGTCGGACACCAGGGCGGGAAGAAGCACCTTCACCGCGACCGGACGACCGAGGACCAGGTCGGTGGCACGCCAGACGTCGCCCATGCCGCCGGTGGCGACACGGTCTTCCAGGCGGTACCGACCGCTGAGTACGACGTCTGAGGACAGCACCCCCATACCGTACCCACAGCGGGCGCGAAGTATTTCCCGCGATCTCGGCACGGGATCGAAAGCCTTCAGCGGGGCGTTCCAGCAGCCGGGACGCCGATCGGCGCACCGTGACCGGACCGGCACGATCGGCCAGAATGTGACAGCACGTCGCTGTCCGCCCGCGGGGCCCGGCACGATCGGTTGCGCCGGGGAGCGTCGATTCCGTACGTTGCGTTACCTCGACACGCCGGTGACGGGCGTAGACATTTCTCTCTCTTCCTCCGGCCCTGACGTCTTGCCGGAGCGCCCCGCGTTCCCAGGCGTCGGCCCGGCTCCCGGCCGCCCCGAGCCGTCGGTACCGTATGTCCGCCGACGCCCGTGCCGCGCGGCAGTGTCCATGGCTCATCGCACCCGTGTGCGAGTGTCAGATCAACTCACCGGGGGGCGGGGTGCGGATGGCGGTGTGGCCACTGGCTCCCCGGCGCCCGGACGCGACCCGGTCCGGACGGCGACCGTGACGGCCGAGCTGAACGAGGCGGTCGCCGCGGCGCAGGCCGGCGACGAGGAGGCGTTCCGGTTCCTCTACCGCAGCCTGCAGCCCGCCCTGCTGCGCTACCTGACCGCTCTCGTCGGCGCCGACGCCGAGGACGTGGCCTCCGAGGCGTGGCTCCAGATCTCCCGCGACCTGCCCTCCTTCACCGGTGGCGAGTTCCGCGCCTGGGCGGTCACGATCGCCCGCAACCGGGCCATGGACCATCTGCGCCGGCAGCGGCGGCGTCCGTCGGTGCCGGTGCCGGTGCAGGCGCTCAACGACCTGGCCGCCGACGCGGACACCGCCGACCGGGCCGGCGAGGCCATCGCCACCGAGAGCGCGCTGGCCCTGATCCGTACGCTGCCACCGGCCGAGGCGGAGGCGGTGATGCTGCGGGCCGTCATCGGCCTCGACGCGGAGACCGCCGGGCGGGTGCTGGGACGGCGGGCCGGAGCCGTGCGCACCGCGGCGCACCGGGGCCTTCGCCGGCTGGCTGCCATGCTGGAGCGCTCGGCGGCGGACACTGCCCCGGACGACTCCCGGGGCGCCCTCGCGCCGCGTCCCCGTACCGACCGCCAGGTGCCGCACGCGCCCGAGGCCGAGCCGGCGGAGGGCTGACGTGAGGAGAGACGGCATGCACCCTCGCCGGTCCGGCGGGCCCGCCGACCGGGCGGAATCCGATCGTCTGCTCGACGCCGCGCGCGCCGGGTCGCCACCGGGGCCGCAGACCGACCCGCTGACCCGGCTGCTGTCGGCCGCGGCCGGCCCGGCCACCGCCGGTGAGATCGCCGGCGAGGACCGGGCGGTCGCCGCCTTCCGGGCCGCCCGCGCCGGGCCCGTGCCCGCGGTCCGGCCGCGCCGGCGCCTGCGGATCGCCGCCGCGCTGTCCGGGCTGGCCGCCACCGCGGTCGCCGGGGTGGCCTTCGCCGCCGTACGCCTGGACCGCCATCCGGACCCGGTGATCCCGCCGGCGCCGGCCACCAGCGGCCCGGGCGTCACCGGCCCCACCGCCACCGGGCCGTCGCGGCCGGCGCCGAGCACACCGGCCGGCGAGGCGTCGGGCGCGGCGTCCCGGCCGGCCCGCGACGTGACGCCGACGCCGACGTCGACGCCGAGCGTCCCGGCCGCGCCGCCCGCGCCCCCGGCGGGGAACAACCGGATCGTCGCCCACTGCCGCGCCTACCTGGTCAAGTCGGAGCGGCAGCGGGAGAAGGCGCTGACCAGGCCCGGCTTCGCCGACCTGGTGGCCGCCGCCGGCGGCCCCGAGCAGGTGGAGAGCTACTGCCGGAATCTGGTGGGGGAGCCTTCGGGGACCCCGCCAGCCGAAGACGACGACCAGGACGAGGACGACTGAGCGCGGGGGGCGCAATCAGATTCCGGACAAAAATTCATCTCTCCGGGCAAGCGGATCACGTCTGCTAGACAGAGGATGGTGTGACGGCGTCCCGCGCCGAACGGGCCGGGCGCGTCGCGACACCGTGGTCGTCCGTCGCCGAGGAGGAGCCGCCCCATGGTGATGTCGCCGGACCTGGACCGCGCCGTCGTCCTGGGCGACGAGCAGGCGGCCCGGGGCCACCTCGCCCGGATCTGCTTCAAGACCGGACCACCCACGCTCGTCGGCGTCGAACTGGAATGGACCGTGCACGACGCCGCGGACCTGGCCCGGCCGGTCGACCGCGAGCGACTACGCAGGGCGCTGGGGCGGCACAGCCCCGTGACGCTCGACCCCACCAGCCCGGCCGACGAGCTCCGGCGCGCGAGCGCCGTGACCGTGGAGCCCGGCGGGCAGGTGGAGATCTCCGCCGCGCCGCGACCGACTGTCGGCGCGCTCGTCCTGGCCACCGAGGCCGACGTCGCCGAGCTACGGGCCCGGCTGGACGCCGCCGGGCTGGTGCTCGGCCGTAGCGGCATCGACCCCTGGCGGCTGCCGCGACCCGTCGTGGAAACCCCCCGCTACCGGGCCATGCGGTGCGCCTTCGACCGGCGCGGCCCGGCGGGGCGGGCGATGATGTACAGCACGGCGGGCCTGCAGGTCTGCCTCGACGCGGGCGAGCCGGAGCACCTCGCGCAGCGGTGGGCCGCCGCGCACGCCGTCGGCCCGCCGCTGCTGGCCGCCTTCGCCACCGCCGACCGGCACGCGGGCCGGGCCACCGGCTGGGCCTCCGCCCGGATGGCCACCTGGCTGGCCATCGACCCGGCCCGGACCCGTCCGGTGTGGTCGCCCGAACGCGCCGACGAGGATCCGGTGGCCGCCTGGACCGGGTACGCGCTCGCCGCGCCGCTGCTCTGCGTACGCGGCGACGGCCCGGACTGGACCGCGCCGCCGGGCGTCACGTTCGCCGACTGGCTGGCCGGCGCGCTGCCCCGCCCGCCCACCACCGACGACCTGGAGTACCACGTCAGCACGCTGTTCCCGCCGGTGCGCCCGCGCGGCTACCTGGAGCTGCGCTACCTGGACGCACAGCCCGGGGCGGCGTGGACCGTGCCGCTGACGGTCCTGGCCGCGCTCTTCGCCGACCCGGTGACCACCCGCGACGCGCTGGCGGCGGCCGCGCCGGTCGCCGACCGGTGGCGCGCGGCGGCCCGGTGCGGACTGGCCGAGCGCCCGCTGGCGACCGCCGCGGCGGCGCTGTTCGACCTGGCCCTGACGGCCCTGCCCCGCCTCGATCTGCCGCCCGCCATCCACGAGGAGACCCACCGAGAGATCCGGCGGCGACGTGCCGCCGCGGAGAGGGGACACCGGTGACCACGACCGAGCGACCGGGCACTGACGCCGAACGACTGCGCGACCGGATCGCCGCGGAGCTGGAGCGGACCCGCGCCCGCACCGCGGCGCTCACCGACGCGGTGGACGACGACGACCTGGTCCGGCAGCACTCCACGCTGATGTCGCCGCTGGTCTGGGACCTGGCGCACGTCGGCAACCAGGAGGAGCTGTGGCTGGTCCGCGACGTCGGCGGCCGCGAACCGGTGCGCCACGACATCGACGACCTCTACGACGCGTTCAAGCAGCCCCGCAAGGACCGCCCGGCGCTGCCGCTGCTGCCGCCGGCCGAGGCGCGCGCCTACGTGCGTACGGTCCGCGACAAGGTGTTCGATCTGCTCGACGGCATCCGCTTCACCGAGCGTCCCCTGGTCGCCGACGGGTTCGCGTTCGGCATGATCGTGCAGCACGAGCAGCAGCACGACGAGACCATGCTCGCCACCCACCAGCTGCGCGCCGGCGCCCCGGTGCTGGACGCGCCGCCACCGCCGGAGCCCCGGGCCCGGGTCGGCGGGGAGGTACGGGTGCCGGCCGGGCCGTTCACGATGGGCACCTCCACCGACCCGTGGGCGCTGGACAACGAGCGCCCGGCGCACACCGTCGACCTGCCCGCGTACCTCATCGACGCCGCGCCGGTCACGAACGGGCAGTACCGCGCGTTCATCGCCGACGGCGGATACGACGAGCCGCGCTGGTGGAGCGAGGCCGGCTGGCGGCACCGGATCGAGGCGGAGCTGAGCGCGCCGATGCACTGGCGGCGCGACGGCGACGGCTGGGCGTACCGCCGGTTCGGCCGCTGGTCGGCGGTCCGCGACGACGAGCCGGTGGTGCACGTCTGCTGGTACGAGGCGCAGGCGTACGCGGCGTGGGCCGGCAAGCGGCTGCCCACCGAGGCGGAGTGGGAGAAGGCGGCCCGCTGGGACCCGGCGTCCGGCCGGTCCCGCCGCTACCCGTGGGGCGACGAGGATCCGGGCGCCGAGCACGCCAACCTGGGCCAGCGGCACCTGTGGCCGGCGCCGGTGGGCGCGTACCCGGCGGGCGCGTCGCCGCTGGGCGTGCACCAGCTCGTCGGCGACGTGTGGGAGTGGACCTCGTCGCCGTTCCGCGGGCACCCGGGCTTCACCGCGTTCCCGTACCGGGAGTACTCGGAGGTCTTCTTCGGCGACGACCACAGGGTGCTGCGGGGCGGCTCGTTCGGCACCGACCGGTCCGCCTGCCGGGGCACGTTCCGCAACTGGGACTACCCGATCCGGCGGCAGATCTTCAGCGGTTTCCGCTGCGCCCGTGACGCCGGCCCGGAGGAGTGAGCCGGCCCGATGTGCCGTCACCTCGCGTACCTCGGTCCACCCGTGCTCCTGGGCAGCCTGCTGTTCGACCCGCCGTACGGCCTGCTGCGCCAGTCGTGGGCGCCGCGTGACATGCGCGGCGGCGGCACCATAAACGCCGACGGCTTCGGCGTCGCCTGGTACCCGGACGACGGCGACCCGGTCCGGTACCGGCGGGCCCAGCCGATGTGGAGCGACACCACGCTGCCGGAGCTGGCCGCCGTGACGCGCGCGCGGGCGGTGCTGGCGGCGGTCCGGTCCGCCACCGTCGGCATGCCGCTGCACGAGACGGCGGCGGCGCCGTTCGCCGAGGGCCGCTGGTTGTTCAGCCACAACGGCGTGGTGCGGGGCTGGCCGGACAGCCTGGTCCCGCTCGCCGCGGGCCTGCCCGTGCGCGACCTGATCACGCTCGACGTGCCGACCGACTCGGCGCTGCTGTGGGCGCTGGTCCGGCACCGGCTGCGCGCCGGGGCCGCGCCGGACGAGGCGGTCGCGGACACGGTCGCGGCGGTCGCCGCCGCCGCTCCCGGCTCACGGCTGAATCTGCTGCTCACCGACGGTACGACGGTGGTGGCGAGCACGGGCGGCCACGCGCTGTCGGCGCGTCGCGGGCCGGACTCGGTGCTGCTGGCCTCCGAACCGTTCGACGACGACCCGGCCTGGCAGGCGGTGCCGGACGGCCGGCTCGTGGTGGCGTCCACGGGCCGGTTCGACGTGCGGGAGCTGACCGCCGCCTGACGTTCTTCCCATCACCGGCAGGACAGAGAGGACACCTGATGAGCGCGGAGCCGCTGGAGATCCACCTGGAGGAGCGGGACCTCGACCGTGGGTTGCGGGAGGACGTACGGGTGGGGCTGGCCGCGACGCCGAAGTGGCTGCCGCCGAAGTGGTTCTACGATGCCCGGGGCAGCGAGCTGTTCGAGGAGATCACCCGCCTGCCGGAGTACTACCCGACCCGGGCCGAGCGGGCCGTGCTCGCCGCGCACGCCGACGACGTGGCCACCCTGACCGGCGCGAAGACGCTGATCGAGCTGGGGTCGGGCTCGTCGGAGAAGACCCGCCTGCTGCTGGACGCCTTCACCCGGCACGGCGACCTGGGCACGTTCGTTCCGCTGGACGTGTCGGTGAGCGCGTTGCGCTCCTCCACCGAGCAGATCGCCGCCGCGTACCCGGGGCTGCGGGTGCGGGGGATCGTCGGTGACTTCACCCGCCACCTGGACCGGCTGCCCACCGGCGGCCGGCGCCTGGTCGCGTTCCTCGGCGGCACGATCGGCAACCTGCTGCCGGTGGAGCGGTCCGGGTTCCTCACGGCGATGCGCGCGGCGCTGGAGACCGGCGACTGGCTGCTGATCGGCACCGACCTGGTGAAGGACCCGGCGGTGATCGTGCCCGCGTACGACGACGCGGCCGGCGTGACCGCCGAGTTCAACCGCAACGTGCTCCGGGTGATCAACCGGGAGCTGGGCGCGGACTTCGACGTCGACGCGTTCCGGCACGTGGCGGTCTGGGACCCGGAGCGGGAGTGGATCGAGATGCGGCTGCGCGCCGAGCGCCCGACAACGGTGCGGGTGCTGGACACCGACGTCGTGTTCGCCGCCGGCGAGGAGCTGCGCACCGAGGTGTCGGCCAAGTTCCGGCCGGAGGGGATCGCGGCCGAGCTGACCGCCGCCGGGTTCACCCGGCAGGCGTTCTGGACCGACCCGGGCGGGCTGTTCGGGGTGAGCCTGGCCCGGGCCGACTGAGGTCCGGGTGGTCCGGGCCACACCCGCTGACGGGCCCGGCGGGTGATCGGCTAGGCTGGCTGCGCGAAGGGGAGTAGCCCCCAATGTCGTGGTCGACACACTGGTGCGTTCCGCATCCGGCCACGCGGCCCCGGTCTCCGGGGCGGGCGAGACCTTCGACTCAGGCTGTCGCAGCCGGGTCGAGGGCGCCCCCGTTCCTCCTCCCGGCTTGATCGGGAAGGTTCACATGGAGGGTTTCCTCGTCGCGCTGGTGGTCAGCTTCGGCGTGATCTTCGTTGCGGAGCTGGGCGACAAATCCCAGCTCATGGCGCTGACATTCGCCACTCGGTTCAAGACGGTGCCGGTGCTCATCGGCATCACGATCGCCACCGCGATCGTGCACCTGGCCTCGGTGGCCATCGGGTACGGCCTGAACGCCGCGCTGCCCACCGGCTGGATCTCGCTCATCGCCGGCCTGGCGTTCCTCGGATTCGGCGCGTGGACGCTGCGCGGCGACAAGCTGACCGAGGAGGAGAAGCGCAAGGCCGAACGCAGCGGCAAGTCGGCGATCCTCGCGGTGGGTGTGGCGTTCTTCCTGGCCGAGCTGGGCGACAAGACCATGCTCGCCACCATCACGCTGGCCACCAAGTACGGCTGGTTCGGCACCTGGCTCGGGTCGACGCTCGGCATGGTCGCCGCGGACGCGCTGGCGATCCTGGTGGGCCGGATGCTCGGCCGGCACCTGCCGGAGCGGGCGATCCGTTACGGCGCGGCAGTGCTGTTCGCCATCTGCGGCCTGTGGCTGATCTTCGAGGCGGTCACCGAGCTGAACTGATCGGCCCGTGTCGCGCCGGCCGTTCCCGCTCCGGGGACGGCCGGCGCGACGCGGGTCAGGCGGCTCCGCCCTGGTAGATGTCCGGGATGCCGTCACCGTCGGCGTCCCGGTTCTCCCGTTCGCTGATCCGGCGGTAGACCCGGTTGCGGCGGACCAGCACCACCGAGGCGAGCAGGGCGGAGGTCAGCGAGCCGAGCAGCACCGCCACCTTGACGCCGTCCTCCTCCGGGCTGCCCGTGCCGAACGCGAGCTCGCCGATGAGCAGCGACACGGTGAAGCCGATGCCGGCCAGCAGCGCGAGTCCGAGCAGGTCGGCCCAGGTGATCTCCTCGTCCAGTTCGGCCCGGGTGAACCGGGCGAGCAGGTACGTCGAGCCGAACACGCCGACGACCTTGCCCAGCACGAGTCCGGCGGCGACCGCGAGCACCACCGGGTTGCTGAGCACGCCGCCCACGTCCACGCCGACCAGCGTCACCCCGGCGGCGAAGAAGGCGAAGACCGGTACGGCCAGGCCGGCGGAGACCGGCCGCCAGCGGTGCTCCAGCCGTTCGGCCAGGCCGGGTGAGCCGTCGCGTCCGCGCAGCACGGGCACGGTGAAGCCGAGCAGTACGCCCGCCACCGTGGCGTGCACGCCGGAGGCGTGCACGAGCGTCCAGGCGGTCACGGCCAGCGGGATCAGCGCCCACCACCAGGTGCGGCGCCGCTGCACGAGCAACCCGAACACGGCGATCGGCAGCAGGGCGGCGAGCAGCGGCAGCGGGTGGAAGTCGGCGGTGTAGAACACCGCGATGATGGTGATCGCGAAGAGGTCGTCCACCACCGCGAGGGTGAGCAGGAACGCGCGCAGCCCCTGCGGCAGGTGGGAGCTGACCACGGCGAGCACGGCGAGGGCGAACGCGATGTCGGTGGCGGTGGGGATGGCCCATCCGCGCAGTCCGGCGCCGCCGGCGCTGAGCGTCACCGCCAGGTAGATCAGCGCGGGCGCGACCATGCCGCCGACGGCCGCGATCACCGGCAGCGCGGCCCGGCGGGGGTCACGCAGGTCACCGGCGACGAACTCGCGTTTGAGTTCCAGGCCCACCACGAAGAAGAAGATCGCCAGCAACCCGTCGGCGGCCCAGGTGCGCAGGCTGAGGTCGAGGTGCAGCGCCGCGCCGCCGGGCCAGGGCACCCAGTGGCTCAGTTCCGCGTACCCGGCGCGCCACGGCGAGTTGGCCCAGATCAGCGCGATCACGGCGCCGAGAAGCAGCAGAGCGCCGCCGACCGTCTCGGTGCGCAGCACGTCGGCCAGGAACCGGGCCTCCGGCCAGGAGCGGCGGGAGAGCAGGCGCGACGGAGGTGGGGTGTGGGTCATGCGGCGTCCGTTCGGGAGCTGGGGTCGGCGAATCCATCGCCGACCAGGCTTCCCGGCACACCGGTTCCAAGCCTAACGGCCGCCGGGACCGGCGGCGAGCTAGGCCGGTGGGACGCTCGTCCCATCTCGTGGGCGGGCGTCCCACCGGCTCCGGTCAGCGCTGGCCGGGCAGCGCCGGCAGGGCGGCGCCGGCCGGTTCGCAGAACGCCGCCAGTCGCTTGATCAGCTCGTCCGGTTCCGCGTACGGGTCCAGCGTCCGCACCTCGTCCGGGTCCAGTTCCGGCACCGGGACGTGGGAGATCAGCGGGTGCAGCGGGCGGGTGTCCACCTCGTCCGCGCCGAACAGGTGTTCGTGCAGCTTCTCACCGGGCCGCAGGCCGGTGAAGACGATCTCCACGGGCCGGTCCGCCTCGGCGGCGAGCCGGCGCGCCACGTCCGCGATCCGGACCGGCTCGCCCATGTCGAGCACCAGCGCCTCGCCGCCCCGGCCGATGGTCGCGGCCTGGAGCACCAGGTGCACCGCCTCCTGGACGGTCATGAAGTAGCGGGTGACGTCGGGGTGGGTGACGGTGACCGGCACGCCGGCGCGGATCTGCGCCTGGAACGCGGTGAGCACCGACCCGCGGCTGCTGAGCACGTTGCCGAACCGGACGCTGAGGTAGGTGCCGTTGAGCCGCTGCGCGTGGTACGCGGTGAGCCGCTCGGTGATCCGCTTGGAGTAGCCGAGCACGCTCGCCGGGTTGGCCGCCTTGTCGGTGGAGATGTTCACGAACTGGGCGACGTCCCGGCACGCCTCCAGCACGTTCAGCGTACCCAGGATGTTGGTCTTGATCGCCTCACCGGGGTGGCGCTCGAGCAGCGTGAGGTGCTTGAGCGCGGCGGCGTGGAACACCACGTCGGGCTGCCGGTCGGCGATCACCCGGGCGATGCCCTCGGCGTCGCGGATGTCGGCCAGGATCAGCTCCGGGCCGTCCAGCAGCGCGCGCCCGTGCAGGGACATCTGCAGCGCGTGCAGCGCCGACTCGTCCCGGTCGAGCATCATCAGCTCGTCCGGCTCGCAGCGGGCGATCTGCCGGCACAGCTCCGAGCCGATCGAGCCGCCGGCGCCGGTCACCAGCACCCGCCGGCCGGCCAGCCCACCCCGCTCCACGCTCAGCTCCGCCACCCGGTGCGCCCGGCCCAGCAGATCGGTGAGCTGGACGTCGCGCACGTCGGTGGCGGCGACCGGCCGGTCGAGCAGCTCGCGCACCGGCGGCAGCACCTTGAACGCCGCCCCGGCCTCCAGGGTCCGGGTACGCACGTCGCGCAGCAGCTGCGGGTCCGAGCCGCTCATCGAGAAGATGACGGTGGTCGCCCCGGTCGCCCGAACGGCGTCGCCGACCTGCTCGCGGCCGCCCAGTACGCGCAGCCCCTCCAGCCGCAGGCCGCGGCTGTCGGCCGCGTCGTCGAGCAGGCCGACCGGCCGGTAGCTGCTGTCGGGATCCTGCAGCAGCACCCGGACGAGCCGCTCGCTGGCCGCGTCCACCCCGTAGACCAGGCAGCGCTCGGCGTTCCGTGGGGCGGGTGGCCGGCGGTCGGCGTGGGCACGCCACAGGCCGCGGGCGGTCGCCATCACCACCAGCGCCACCGTGCCGCCGACGAGCGGCGTGCTGGCCGGTACGGGATGCCGCGTCCACTGCATCACGGCGACGGCGCCGACGGCCGCGACGAGCGCGACGGTGACGGCGAGCCCCTGCGCGTCCCCCGAGCTGCCGATCGGGTAGCGGCCGTAGACCCGGGAGCGCAGCAGCGTGAGCGCGGCGTACAGCGCGGCGCAGGCCAGCGCCAGGCCGAGCGTACGGGCGCTGGCGGCGACGGTCAGGTCGAACTCGTACCTCGTCCAGGCGGCGCCGAGAAATCCTCCGCACCACGCGGCCGTGTCCAGCGTTAACAGGGAAAGGGTGGCGGCGCGGTGGGTGATCCGGCGGTGCGGTCGCACTGCTGTGCTGGCTTCACGATCCATGGGCTGCCCTCTGTGTCCTATCCGGATTGAAAGGATTAGACCTTCTGTGCCTGTTCGGTCGTTTACATTCGTCAAGTCACGTAACGTCGTGAATAGGCGATTCGATCCTGGCACGGGTACGGGTGCTTTTAGGGGGCTTTCGTGCAGTTTCATCGGCAGACCGGCGTGTCGCTAGGGAGGGCGTGATGGACGTTCTCGGCTACCTGCGCCTGGTCCGACGCCACTGGTGGATCGTGTTGGTGACGGTGATGCTCGCCCTGGGCACCGCCGCGCTCGTGACGGTCCGGACGGCGCCTCGGTACGAGGCCTCGGTGACGTTCTTCGTCACCACGCCCAGCCAGGGCGTCACCGACGCCTACCAGGGCAGCCTCTTCCTCCAGCAGCGGGTGAAGTCCTACGGTGACCTGCTCACCAGCGACCGGCTGGCGCAGAGCGTGGTGGCCGACGCGCCGCTGGGTCTCACCGCCGACCAGGTGCGCAGCCGGATCCGGACCGCCAGCACGACCGGCACGGTCCTGCTCAAGGCCACGATCACCGACACCGACCAGACCCGGGCGCTGAAGACCACCGAGACGCTCGCGACGAAGTTCACCGAGCTGGTGCGCAAGGTCGAGACGCCGCCGGACGGCAATGCCCCGCCGATCAAGATCGAGGTCGTCAGCGGTCCCCGGGTGACGTCCAGCCCGGTCTCGCCGCAGCCCACGCGCAACCTGGTCATGGGCGGTGTGCTGGGCCTGCTGCTCGGCGCCGCGCTGGCCGTGCTGCGCGGGCTGGCCGACGTCCGGATGCGCGACGGCGCCGCGCTGCAACGGGTGACCGGCAGCCCGCTGCTCGGCGAGATCCCGTACGAGAACGGCGCGAAGGCGGCGCCGCTGATCGTCGGCGCGGCGGCCACCTCCGCCCGGGCCGAGGCGGTCCGCAAACTGCGCACGAACCTGCGCTTCGTGGACGTGCACGAGCCGGCCCGGGTCATCGCGGTCACGAGCGCGTTGCAGGGCGAGGGGAAGACCACGATGGCCTGCAACACCGCCATCGCGCTGGCCGAGGCGGGCTGGCGGGTGCTTCTCATCGACGCCGACCTGCGCCGCCCGAAGGTGGCCGACTACCTGGGCCTCGACGGCGGCGTCGGCCTCACCGACGTGCTGGTCGGCGACGTCCAGGTCGGTGACGTGGTGCAGCGCTGGGGGGAGAAGTCCCTTCTCGTGCTGCCCAGCGGCGCCACCCCGCCCAACCCGAGCGAGCTGCTCGGCTCGAAGTCCATGGCGGACCTGCTGGTGGCGCTGCGGGACTCGGCGGACATCGTGGTGATCGACACCGCGCCGCTGCTGGCCGTCACCGACGGCGTGGTGGTGGCCGTGCAGGCCGACGGCGCGCTCCTGGTCACCCAGCAGGGCCGGACCTCGCGCAGCCAGGTGGCGGCGGCGGCGAACGCGCTCAGCTCGGTCTCGGTGCGCCTGCTCGGCTGCGTGCTCAACATGGCCAAGGTGGCCAAGTCGGACGCCTACCAGTACGAGGCGTACAAGGTGGTCGTGCCGCCGGCCGCGCCCTCGGTGCCGGCCGACCGGGCCGGCAGCCGCCGGGGCGCCAAGGCCGTCGGGGGCGACCGGACGCAGGAACTCACCCGGCTGTCGCGATGAGCGCGAGCACGGGGCGGATCGACCGCTCGATCTCCTCCGCGCACCGCCGGAAGTCGGCCGGCGAGCCGCCGATCGGGTCGCGCAGGTCGTCCACGTCGGGGGCGGCGGGTTGCAGCCGCCCCCGGGCGCGCACGGCGGCCGACACGGCCGCCCGCAACGGCGTGCCCGCCTCCGCCTCGTCCGCCCGGGCCTCGGTGGCCAGCCGGGCGAACTGCCGGAGCGTGAACGTCCGCGCCAGCGTGGCCGGGGCCATCGCGGTGCAGGCCGAGCGCTGGCGGCGGGTCGCGGTCAGCACCAGCGCCGCTCCGGTCAGGTGCTCGGGGCGAAGCCGCCGGGTGCGGAAGGCCGCCGGGTCCGCGCCGGTCCGGGCGGCCACCTCGACCGCGTACGGGTGCATGGCGGCGCCGTCGATCGCGTCGGTGCCCGCGCTGGCGACCGCCAGCGGCAGACCGGCCAGCATCCGGCGGGCGATGAACTCCGCCATCGGTGACCGGCACATGTTCGCGTGGCAGACGAAGAGGACCTCGTCGACCATCTGCACCCCTCTCGTCGGCACGGTCGCGGCGCAGAGTGCCGCGACGGCGTTCTTCCGGCTGTCGCGGCCGGACGCAGAGGGGTTGCCGGAATCGTACGCGCCGCGCCGCGCGCCCGTCCGGCAAGCCGCGCCGGGAGCGTGGACATGAGGATCGGCATCCTGTCGTACCACTTCCCGCCGGAGCCGGCGTTCGTCCCGGGCAGCCTGGCCGAGGAGCTGGTCGCCCGGGGCCACGAGGTACGGGTGCTCACCGGGTTCCCGGACTATCCGGGTGGCCACGTCTATCCGGGCTGGCGGCAGCGCTGGCGGCACCAGACGCACAGCGAGCGGCTGACCGTACGCCGGGTGCCCCGGTACGCCGGCGGCGACGGCACGCCCCGGGCCCGTACCGCGAGCTGGCTCTCCTTCGCCGGCAGCGCCGCGCTCGCCGGGCGGGGCCTGCTGCGGGGCGTCGACGCGCTCTACGTCTTCGGTCACCCGGCGGTCACGTTCGCGGCGTCCGGGCTGCTGCGGCTGCTCGGCCGTACGCCCACCGTCCTGCACATGCAGGACGTCTGGACGGAGCACGAGCCGGGCCCGGCGCAGAGCGACCGGGCGCCGGCCCGGCTGGAGGCCGCCATGCGCCGCCTCTACCGGGAGGCGGCAGTGGTGGCGGTCAGCTCGCCGTCCATGGCGGATCTGGTGCGCGCCCGCGGGGCCGATCCGGCGCGGGTGCGTACGGTGCTCAACTGGACCGACGAACGCATCTTCCGTCCGACCCAGGCCGGTCCGGCCGTCCGCCGGCTCATCCGGCGGGACGACCGTTGCGTGGTGATGCACGCCGGGACGATCGGCGTGCGCCAGGGGCTGGAGACGGCGGTCCGCGCGGCGGCGGCGCTCGGCGACCGGATGGACCTGGTGCTGGTCGGCTCCGGTCCGCAGGAGCGGCGGGTGCGGGGGCTCGCCGCCGAGCTCGGCGCGGACAACGTCCGGTTCGTCGAGCGACGGTCCGCCGTGGACATGCCGCAGCTCTACGCGGCCGCCGACTATCAGCTCGTGGCGCAGCGCGACCTGCCCGAGCTGCGGGGGACCGTGCCCGCCAAGCTCCAGGCCGCGCTCTCCTGTGCCGCGCCGGTGGTCGCCTCCGCCGGTGGGGAGACGGCGGAGCTGGTCGAGCGGGCCCGCGCGGGGCTGTCCTGCCCGCCGGAGGACTGGGCGGCGCTCGCCGACCGCTTCTGGCTGGCCGCCGCCATCCCGGCGGCCGCCCGGATCGACATGGGTAGGCGGGGCCGGGGCGCGTACCTGCGGGAGATGTCGATGCGGACCGGCGTGGACCGGATCGAGGCCCTGCTGCAGGAGGCGGCGGGTGTGGCGCCGAAGCGAGCAAAACTCGCAGAAGCGATGCAAGCCGACAGAGCGGCGGAATAGCCAACTAAGCCTCCCTTTTCCATGCTAGAAAGCAACTCGATTGCGAAAAGTGTCTTATTCGTCTCGTAGGAGGATTTTGTGTCCGGACCCGGTCCTTCGCCCGGCCGCCGACGGCGCTCGCGGCGGCGCCGGCGCGCCCGGGTCCGCCGGATCCTGCTGACCGGGCTGGTCGTCGTCTCGGTGCTGCTCAGCGCCGGTGGCTGGGTGGCGTTCCGGGGCTGGCAGGCCCGCGCCCACCTGGTCAACGCCGCCGGGCTGGCCAAGGAGCTCAGCGCCCAGGTGCTCGACGGCGACGTGGCCCGGGCGCAGCGCACGCTCGCCGCGTTGCAGGAGCAGGCGGCCGCCGCGCGCGGCGCTACCAGGGATCCGGTCTGGTGGGCCGGCCAGCAGGCCCCCTACGCGGGGGACAACCTGGCCGCGGTGCGGCAGATCTCGGTGGCGGTGGACGACCTGGCCCGGCTCGCGTTCCCCACGCTGCTGCGGGTCGACCTCGCCTCGCTGGTGCCGAAGCAGGGCCGGCTGGACCTGGCCCGCCTGCGCGGGGTCTCGGCCGAGGTCGCGGCGGCCGACCAGGCGGTCCGGGCCACCGCCGAGCGGTTGCGGCAGGTGCCGGTGGACAGCCTCGTGGCGCAGGTGCGCGACGCGGTCACCGCGCTGCGCGCGGAGCTGGACAAACTGGGCGAGCTGACCTCGGCGGCGGATCGGGGCGCGCGGCTGCTGCCGCCGCTGCTCGGTGCGGACGGGCCACGCAGTTATCTGCTCGTCTCGCAGAATCCGGCCGAGCTGCGCGCCACCGGCGGCATGTTCGGCGCGTACGCGGTGCTGCGGGCCGAGGGCGGCCGGGTCCGGTTGGTCAAGCAGGGCAGCTCGTCGGACCTGCGGTCCTTCGACCCACCGCTCAAGATCGGCGCGGAGGCGAAGCGGCTCTGGGGCGACCTGCCGGGCATCTATCCGGCTGATGTGAACCTCAGCCCGGACTTCCCGGCCGCCGCCGCGCTCTACCGGGACATGGTGCGCCGCCGTACCGGCACCACCGTGGACGGCGTGCTGGCGGTGGACCCCGTGGTCCTGTCGTACCTGCTCGGCGTGGTCGGCCCGGTGACCGTGCCGGACGGGCCTTCGCTGGCCGCCGCCACCGCCGTGCGGACGCTGCTCAGTGACTCGTACCGGGACCTGGACACCAAGGACCAGGACGTGTTCTTCGCCCGGGCCGCGTCCGGCGTGTTCGACACGTTGTTCACCAAGACGGTCGACCCTCGGTCGCTTTTGACCGTTTTTAGTCGTTCCATTAGCGAACGTCGGATATTGTTCTGGAGTGTCCGATCCGATGAGCAGCGCGCGCTGGCCGACACCCGGCTGGCGGGTCAGCTCCCGGAGAAGGACACCGTGCCGACTGTCGGCGTGTTCCTCAACGACGGCAGCGGCGCGAAGCTCGGTTACTACCTCAGGTTCTCGGCCACCGTGACGGTCGGCGAATGCCATCCGGACGGGCGCCGCGAGCTGCGGCTGAAGGTGACGGTGCACTCCACCGCCCCGAAGTCGGGCCTGACCAAGTCGGTGACCGGGCTGGCCCTGTCCGGCGACAAGTACACCGCACGCACCTTCGTCTCCGTCCACACGCCCACCGGGGGCGCCGTCCTCACCGGGCGGCTCGACGGGAGGGACACCGCGATGGGCAGCGGCACCGACGGCCGCCGCCAGGTGGCGGTGGCCAACGTGGAGACCCGCCCGGGGCAGACCCGGACGCTCGACGTCACGGTGCTCACCGGCCAGACCGGCGCCGGGACGGCCGAGCTGGTGCACACGCCCACCGTCACCCCATGGACCACCCAAGTAGTCAACGCACCAAGCTGTGAACAGTAGGAGGGAAACCATCATGCGGCTATCCCGCATCATCATGGCGCTCACGGTGGGCCTGGCCGTAGCGGCCGTGCCGACCGCGGCCGGGGCGGCGCAGCCGCAACCCCCGGTCTACCCGCCCGAGGTCGCGTCGCTGACCGTCTCACCGACGACCATCCGGCTCGGCGAGACGTTCACCCTGCGGGGATCGAACTTCGGGCCGAACGAGACGGTCCGAATCGACGTGGCGATCTCGGGCCTGCCCGCGGCCGCCCCGGCCGACGGTTCCGCGCGACGCAGCGACGGCAGCACGGTGGCGATGGCGCCGGTCGCCTACACGCCCAACCGTGCCCAGCCGCAGCCCGCGCCGACCACGTTCACCGTGACGACCGACGCCAGCGGCAACTTCACCGTGACCTACCGGCCGACCCGGCCCGGGCGGTACACGTTCACCGCCACCGGTCTGACGTCCGGTCGGATCGCCAGCGCCACCGGCACCGTCCTGCCGCCGCGGCCGACCAAGTCCCCGCACCACGGCGGGCTGCCGGTCACCGGTGACAGCATCGGCACGCCGCTGAAGCTCGGTGGGGGCCTCGCCGCCGCCGGCGCGGTGCTGCTGCTGGCCTCCATGGCCTGGCGTCGCCGTCGCCTCGGCTGATCCGGGGCGCGCCGGGAAAGACCCGGCTCGATCGTGAGTGCCCGCCGGACGGAGTCCGGCGGGCACTCACGTGTCCGTGCCACACGACACAATGGGCCATGGACGCGACACCGTGGACCGATCAGGCCGGCCTGCTCACGCTGCCCGGGGGCGCCACCGTCCGCGGGCGGCGAGTCGCCGAGCCCGCCTCGCCCGCCGACTTCGCGCTGCTGCTGGCGCCCGGCCCCGAACCGGAGTGGCCCGCCCGGCGCGTCCGCTGGCCCGACTTCTGGATCCCGGCCGACCGCGCCGACGCGCTCGACGCGCTCCGGGAGGCGTGGCGGCGCGCGTACGCGGGCGAGCGGGTCGAGGTGGCCTGCCACGGCGGTGTGGGGCGTACCGGAACCGCGCTCGCCGCCTTCGCCGTACTGGACGGGCTGCCGCCCGATCGGGCGGTGGCCTGGGTCCGGTCCCGCTACCACCGGAAGGCGGTGGAGACGCCGTGGCAACGATGGTGGTTGCGCGGCGTGCGCTGACCCCCGGCCGGTCACCGAGCGGGGCCGGGCGATCGGCGCCGCGTCACGGCCCCGGTGAGCCACCCGGCCCTGATCAACGGGCTCGGTATGGTGCCTTCTCATGAGAGCCCGGGTCCTGGCCGCCGTCACCGCCGTCACCCTGCTCGCCGCCGGGACACCCGCACCGGCGCCGGCCGCCCCCGGGACGGCCCCCGCGCCCGGCGCCACCGTGCCCTGCCCCCGGCAGCCCGCGCCGAAGGTGAGCCGGCCGCCCCGCCCCACGCCGCCGGCCACGACGCCCGAACAGGCGGCGGTGGGCGGGGAGGCGCTGGCCGGCGCCGGACTGGTCGCGCCGCCGGGCAGCCCCGCGCCCCCGGCGGTCACCGCCAGCACCTGGCTCGTGGCGGACCTGGACACCGGCACCGTTCTGGGCGCGTGCGGGGCGCACGTCCCCGGCACGCCGGCCAGCACCCAGAAGCTGCTGCTGGCCGCCACCATGCTGAGCCGGCTCGACCCGAAGCAGGTGGCCGTCGCGACCCGCGCCGACCTCGACATCGAACCGGGCAGCTCGGCCGTCGGGCTGCTCGTCGGTGGCCGCTACAGCGTGGAGACGCTCTGGCTGGGCCTGCTCCTGCAGTCCGGCAACGACGCGGCGAACATGCTGGCCCGTCTCGGCGCCGGCAGCACGCAGGCCGGCGTCGCCGAGATGAACGCGCAGGCCCGCCGGCTCGGCGCCGGGCAGACCCACGCGGTCACCCCGTCCGGACTGGACGGCCCCGGGCAGTTCACCACCGCGTACGACCTGGCGCTGATCGCGCGGGCCTGCTTCGCCGACGCCGCGTTCCGCCGGTACGCGCTCACCGAACGCACACAGATCCCGGCCCAGCCCGCCCTGAAGAAGGGCGGGTTCCAGATCCAGAACGAGAACCAGCTGATCTACCGCTATCCGGGCGCGCTCGGCGGCAAGACCGGTTTCACCGAGCTGGCCCGGCACAGTTACGTCGGCGCCGCGCAACGCGGCGGACGCCGTCTCGTGGTGACGCTGCTCGGCGCCGAGGCCCGGCCGGTACGCGGCTGGCAGCAGGGCGCCCAGCTGCTCGACTGGGGCTTCGGGCTGCCCCGGGACGCCTCGGTCGGCCGGCTGGTGGAGCCGGGTGAGGGGGACGCCGCGGCGGCGGAACCCCGTAACGCTCCCGCCGCCGCGCCGGCCCGTACCGTCTCGCCGCCGTGGCGGGGGCCGGCCGGCACCGCGCTGCGCCGCGTCGGCGAGGGGGACTGGCGGATGATCGTGCCGCTCGCCGGTCTGCTCGCCCTCACCGTCGGCGGGGTGGCGGCGGTGCTCGCCGCCCGCCGGGGCCGGTCCCGCCGCCGCGGACGCCGCCGCGCCTGAACCCGGCGTCCCGGCGGGTCGCGTGGACACCGATTCCGTGGGTATGCGCCCGGCATGGAGCACCCGGGCCGGATCGTGGTGGTCTCGGCGGACATCGGCGCCGGACACGACCGGGCCGCTGACGAGCTGGCGCAACGGCTGCGTGCGCGGGGCTTCGCGGTGGACCGGCTGAACCTTCTGCACCTGCTGCCCCGCCCGCTGCACCGGGCGGTGCGCGAGACGTACCGGGGGGTGCTGCACCGGCTCCCGTGGGGCTACCACGCGCTGTTCCGGCTGACCGGCAGCTCACCGACGGCCGTACGCGCGATCCGCGCGCTGCTGAGGCCGTTGCGCCGTCGCCTGCGCCGCCGCATCCCGTCCGACACCCGAGCCGTGGTCACCACCTATCCGTTCGCCAACCAGCTCCTCGGCCCGTTGCGGCGGCACGGGCGGCTCCGTGTCCCGGTGATCACCTACGTGACCGATTTCGTGGTGCACCCGACCTGGCTCGCGCCGGGCGTGGACGTGTACTGCGCGGTCCGCCACGCCGAGACGCGCCAGGCCGACGCCGCCGACGTCACGGTGGTGCAGCCGCTGGTGTCCCGCGCCTTCGCCCGGCCCGGCCCGGAGGACCGGCAGCGGGCCCGGCAGCGGTTCGGCCTCCCGGCCGACGGTGTGCTCGCGCTTGTCGTCGCGGGCTCCTGGGGCGCCGGCGAGGTGCCGGCGACGGTGGCCGAGGTCGCCGCGGCGGGTGTCCGCCCGGTGGTGGTGTGCGGGCACAACGCGGCGCTGCGCCGCCGGCTGCACGGCGCCGGCCGGTACGTGCTGGGCTGGGTCGACGACATGCCGGCACTGATGCGCGCCGTCGACGTGATGGTGGAGAACGCCGGCGGGCTCACCTGCCAGGAGGCGCTGGCGGCCGGGCTGCCGGTGGTCACGTACCGGCCCATCGCCGGACACGGGCGTGCGAACGCCGCGATCCTGGCCCGCGCCGGCCTGAGCCGGTGGGCGGGCACACCGCAGCAGCTCGGGCCGGTGCTCGCGGCGGTGATCGGGACTTCACCGGTGGTCCCGTCCCACGACGACGTGTCCCAGGACCCGGCCGGCCTGGTCGCCGAGGCGGCTCGCCGGGCGCCGCCCGCGGGTTCGGCCGGCACGCGCCGCCCGCTGCTGGACCCGGTCGGCGACGCGGTCGCCGTACTCGCCGCGATGCTGCAGTCCACCGGCGGTCTGCGATGAGAGCGGCGACCCTGGCCCGGGCCGCCGCGCTCGCGCTGCCGGTGTTGCAGGTGGCGCCGTCGGTCACGGCGCTGCCCGCCGTGCGGCGGCGGTGGCTGCCCGGCCTGCACGGAATCGGGGCGCCCGACCGGGTCGCGCTGACCTTCGACGACGGCCCGGACCCGGAGTCCACCGGCCACGTCCTGGACGTGCTGGCGGCACACCGGGTCCGTGCCACGTTCTTCGTGCTCGGCGCGATGCTGCGGCGCAACCCGGCGCTGGGCCGCCGGCTGGTCGACGACGGCCACGAGGTGGCCGTGCACGGCTGGACGCACGACAACCTGCTGCTGCGCGGCCCGGCCCGCACCGTCCGGGACCTGACCCGCGCGTACGACCTGGTCACGGACGTGACCGGCCGTGCGCCCCGGTTCCTGCGACCGCCGTACGGCGTGCTCACCGCCGCGGCTCTCACGGCCGCCCGGCGGCTGCGTCTGCGGCCGGTGCTGTGGAGCTGCTGGGGGCGGGACTGGACCGCCACGGCCACCGCCGACACGGTCGCGCGAACCGTCCTGTCCGGGCTGGAGGGAGGTGGCACGATCCTGCTGCACGACTCCTCCCGTACCGCCGCGCCGGGCGCCTGGCGGGCCGGTGTCGCCGCGCTTCCGCGCGTGCTGGCCGAGTGCCGTCGCCGCGGATGGCACGTCGGCCCGCTCAGCGGTCACGGGCTGCCCGCGCGCTGATCCGGGCACGGGCGGGGGAGCCTACCGCGTGGCCCCGGCGCCGGGGCCCGAATCCCGGAGCCGGTGACCCGTTCGGGTCGGCGTGGCTAGCGTCCGGGTCATGAGGACCTGGGGATCCTTCGTGGCGCTGGCCGCCGCCCTGCTGGTGCCGGTGTCGGCGACGCCCGCGGTGGCGGGCGTCCGCGCGCCCGTACGCCGGATGCCGGCCGCGCCGCCCTGCCCGAACGTGCCGCCCCCGTCGACCCGGCCGCCGCAGCCGCCGCCCGCGCCCGATCCGGCCGCGCGGGCCGTCGGCGGCGCGGCGCTGGACACCGCCGGGCTGGTCGTCCCGCCCGCGTCGACCGCGCCGCCGCCGGTCACCGCCACCTCCTGGGTGGTCGCCGACCTGGACAGCGGCGCGGTACTCGGCGGCTGCGGGCCGCACGAGTACGCGGTGCCCGCGAGCGTGCAGAAGCTGCTGCTGGCGGCCACGATGCTGCCTCGGCTGGACCCGAACCGGGAGGTCACCGTGACCGCCGGGGATCTGGCCGTGGAACCGGGCAGCTCGGCGGTCGGGCTGGTCGAGGGCGGGCGGTACCGGATCGAGACGATCTGGCTGGGACTGCTGCTGCGTTCCGGCAACGAGGCGGCGAACGCGCTGGCCCGCCTCGGCGGCGGCCCGGACGGGCTGGCCGGCGGGGTGCGGGCGATGAACGAGGAGGCGCACCGGCTCGGCGCGCGGCAGACCCACGCGGTCACCCCGTCCGGGCTGGACGGTCCGGGCCAGTTCACCAGCGCGTACGACCTGGCGCTCATCGCGCGGGCGTGCTTCGCGAACCCGGCCTTCCGCCGGTACGCCGCCACCCGTACGGCGCAGATCCCGGCCCAGCCGGCGCTGCGCAAGAAGGCGTTCGCGATCTCCAACGACAACATGCTGCTGGACCAGTACCCGGGCGCGATCGGCGGCAAGACCGGCTTCACCGACCTGGCCCGGCACACCTACGTCGGCGCCGCCGAGCGCGGCGGGCGGCGGCTCGTGGTCACGCTGCTCGGCGCCGAGGTGACCAGCCAGCGGGGCTGGCAGCAGGGCGCCGCGCTGCTGGACTGGGGATTCGCGCAGCCTCGGGACGCCTCGGTCGGGCGGCTGGTCGAGCCGGGTGAGCTGGACCGGACCGCGCCACCGGCGGGCGGCGGGGCGTCGGCCCTGGCCGGGCACGCCGACCTGCGTGGCGGCGCGCCGGGCCCCGGCGCCGCGCCCAGCGCCGGTGTGACGGTGGCGGTGGGCGCGGTGCTGACGGCCGGGGGAGCGGTGCTGCTGGCACGGCGGCGCCGGCACGCCGCGGCGGCCGCCGCCACCATGTCGACCGGGCCGGTTCTGCGCGAGCCGGAAATTCCGGAACAGGACTGAAAGCGGCGGTCCGGGTCAGCGGCAGGCGGGCGCCGCGGTGCTGTCGCGCACCACCAGTTCGGTGGCCAGTTCGACCCGGGGCGAGTCGATCTCCTCACCCTGGGCCAGCCGCAGCACGGTACGCGCGGCGAGCCGCCCCATCTCGACGAGGGGCTGGCGGACGGTGGTCAGCGGCGGTGAGGCCCACCGTGCCTCGGGCAGGTCGTCGAAGCCCACCACGCTCACGTCGTCGCAGACCCGCAGGCCGCGCCGGCGCACCGCCTCGTACACCCCGAACGCCATCTGGTCGCTCGCCGCGAAGATGGCCGTCGGCGGCTCGTCGAGGTCGAGCAGCGCGCCACCGGCGGTGAACCCGGAGGCGTGGTAGAAGTCGCCGGGCTGCACCAGCCGGTCGTCGGCGGCCACACCGGCAGCGGCCAGCGCGGCCCGGTAGCCGTCCAGCCGGGCCCGGCTGCACAGCAGGTGCGGCGGGCCGGCCACGAAACCGATCCGCCGGTGGCCGAGCTTGAGCAGGTGCTCGGTGGCGGCCAGGCCGCCGGTCCAGTTGGTGGCGCCGATCGCCGGCACGTCGGTGGCGGCCACGCCGGCGGCCGGGTCGACCACCACCACCGGCACGTTGAGGCGGCGCAACTGGGCCTGCACGGCCGGGCTCAGGTGCGAGGTCACCACGATCACGCCGTCGGACGCGCGGGCGCGCAGGTTGTGCAGCCACTGCCGGGTGGAGCTGGACTCGCGGTGGATCGCCGAGACGACGGTGCCCACCCCGGCGGCGTGACTGACGTCCTCCACGCCGCGGATGATCTCCACGGCCCAAGGGCTGTCCAGGTCGTTGAAGACCAGGTCGACCAGGTCCGCCCGGCGCACCGTACGGCTGCCCCGGCGCCGGTAGCCGTGGTGGCGCAGCAGCTCCTCGACCCGTTCCCGCGTGTCCGGCGCGACGTCGGACCGCCCGTTGAGCACGCGCGACACGGTCGGGACCGAGACGCCGGCCTCCCGTGCGATCGCGGTGATGGTCACCCTGCGTTCGTCGTCCGCGCTCACCCGTGTTCCCTTCGCCGGCTGCCGGAACCGACCGGTAGACCGTCCCGCCCCACGCACATCTTGCCGTACGCAGAGGGCTTGACGACAGGCCGGACCGGCCCTAGCGTTCGCACGAGTTGCGGAAACGTTCCGGAAATGCGCCAGTCATCTTCCGGCGGCTCGCCGTCCACCCCCGACGAACGACGAGGAAGACCGAGGCGTGCTCACCGACCTGACCGAGGCCGAACTCCGTACCTACCGCAGCGACCTGCACGAGCCTGCCGACTTCGACGCCTTCTGGGCTGACACTCTCGCACAGGCGCGCTCGTGCGGCGACCCCGTGACGGCGACCCCGCTGCCGACGCCGCTGACCGGTGTCGACGTCTTCGACGTGACCTTCCCCGGCTTCGCCGGACAGCCGATCCGCGCGTGGCTGCGGGCGCCGCGCGGCGCGTCCGGCCCGCTGCCCACGATCGTGCAGTACGTCGGGTACGGCGGCGGGCGCGGCCACGCGCTGGAGAACCTGCTCTGGTCCGCGGCCGGCTTCGCCCACCTCCAGATGGACACCCGTGGCCAGGGCTCGGGGTGGAGCCGGGGCGACACCCCGGACGTGGCCGCCGCCGGGCCGCAGGCGCCGGGCATGGCCACCCGGGGCATCGAGGACCCGAACAAGTACTACTACCGTCGTTTCCTCACCGACGCGGTCCGCGCCGTGGACGCCGCGCGTGAGCTGCCGGCAGTCGACCCGGACCGGATCGCCGTTCTCGGTCACAGCCAGGGCGGGGCCGCAGCGCTCGCGGCCGCCGCGCTGGCGCCGTCGGTACGCGCGGCGGTGGCGTACGTGCCGTTCCTCTGCGACATCCCGCGCGCGATCACGATCACCGACTCGGCGCCGTTCCGGGAGATCCGGGACTACCTCGCCGTGCACCGCGACCGCGAGGAGCAGACGCTGCGCACGCTCGGCTACGTCGACGGCGTCGCGTTCGCCCGCCGCGCCACCGCGCCGGCCCGGTTCTCCGTCGCGCTGATGGACGAGATCGTCCCGCCGTCCACGGTCTACGCCGCCTACCACGACTACCGGGGCGACAAGGACCTGACGGTGTGGCGGTTCAACGGCCACGAGGCGGGCGGCATCGACGACGACGCCGCCGCTGTGGACTTCCTGCGTACCGTGCTGGGCGGCTGACCACCGGTTCCGCCGATGCCGGCCCGCCCGGGCTGGTAGACACGGCGGATGGGCACCGGCATGCGCGCGACGGCGGGCCTGGCCGTGGCGACCGCGCTGCTCGCCGCCGCCTGCCAGCGGCCCGCGCCGTCGCCGTCGCCGTCCGCGCCGCCGTCAGCCACCCCGACCGGCCCGCGGGCCCCGGCGGACTTCGTGGACCTCAGCACCGTCGACCCCACCGTCCGCACCGACATCCGGTACGCGGGCCCGCACAACTTCGTCGGCCGCCCGATCGACGGGTACGCCGAACCACGCTGCCTGCTCACCCGCCCGGCGGCGCAGGCGCTGCACCGGGTGCAGACCGCCGCGCTCGCCGGCGGGCACAGCCTCAAGGTGTACGACTGCTACCGCCCGCAGCGCGCCGCCGACGACTTCGTCGCCTGGGCGAAACTCCCCGGCGAACAGCTGATGAAGGGCGAGTTCTACCCCGCCGTGCCGAAGGACCGGCTCTTCGCCGACGGGTACATCGGCGCGCCCACCGCGCACAGCCGGGGCAGCACCGTCGACCTGACCCTGGTCCCGGTCTCCGGGCCCCCGCAGGCCGGGTACACGCCCGGCCAGCCGCTGGTGCCCTGCACCGACCCGGCCGGCCGCCGCTTCGCCGACGACTCGATCGACATGGGCACCGGCTTCGACTGCTTCGACCCGCGTGCCCACACCGCCGACGCGCGGATCAGCGACACCGCCCGCAACAACAGGGACCTGCTGCGCCGGCTGATGTCCGCGCAGGGCTTCGAGAACTATCCGCTGGAGTGGTGGCACTACCGCTACGTCGACGAGCCGTACCCGGACACCTGGTTCGACTTCCCGGTGGCCGGTTCGTCGCTGCGGTGACGCGGTCGTTCCACCATGATCGATTGCGGCTAGGGTGGGCGTTCATGGAGACCGAACGGATCGGCCCGCCGCTGCTCGGCGGGGAGCGGGAGTCGCTGCGCGCGTTCCTCGACTTCCACCGGGCCACGCTGGCTCTCAAGTGCGAGGGGCTGACCGACGAGCAGTTGCGCCGGCAGGCGTCGCCGCCGTCCACGCTGTCCCTGCTCGGGCTGGTCCGGCACATGGCGGAGGTGGAGCGCACCTGGTTCCGCCGGGTCATCGCCGCCGAGGACGTGCCGCTGGTGTGGTCGGACACCGGTGACTTCCAGCAGGCGTACGACGCCCGCGACGCCGACGTGGCGGAGGCGTTCGAGGCCTGGCAGCGCGAGATCGAGCACGCCCGGCGCATCGAGCGGGAGGCCGAGTCCCTCGACGTGACAGGTCACCAGGCCCGCTGGGGCGAGGACGTGTCGCTGCGCCTGGTCATGCTGCACATGCTGCACGAGTACGCCCGCCACAACGGGCACGCCGACCTGATCCGCGAGGCGATCGACGGCACCGTCGGCGTCTGAGTCCGGCCGATCAACGCGTGCGCAGCGGCAGCCAGGCCAGCACGTCGGAGATGCGTGCGTCCCAGTACGCCCAGTCGTGGTCCCCCGGACCGAAGTCGACGGTGACCGGCACGTCGCGCTCGCGGGCCGCGTCGAGGAACCGCACGTTGTCCTCGTACAGGAAGTCCTCGGTGCCGCACGCGACGTAGAGCGCCGGCCGGTCGTCGCCGGAGCGCTCCAGCAGCCCCACCGTGTCGTCGTCCGCCGGCACCGGGTCGTCGCCCCAGACCGTGTGCCACACCGCCGGGTCGACCGGGTGGGTCGGATGGTGGCGGCGGCGGGTCACGTCCAGCGCGCCGGACAGGCTGGCCGCCGCCGCGAACCGCTCCGGCCGGCGCAACGCCCACTTGAGCGCGCCGTAGCCGCCCATCGACAGGCCCGCGACGAACGTGTCCTCCCGGCGGTCGGACAGCCGGAAGAACGACCGGCACACCTCGGGCAGCTCCTCGCTGAGGAACGTCCAGTAGCGGTTGCCGTGTGCCTCGTCGCAGTAGAAGCTGCGCTGCACCTGCGGCATCACCACGGCCAGCCCCAGCGGCGCCACGTACCGCTCGATCGACGTGCGGCGCGTCCACACCGTGTCGTCGTCGGTCAGCCCGTGCAGCAGGTAGAGCACCGGCGGGTCACCGTCCGCGCCGGAACCCGCCATGCCGATCCCGGCGGCGCCCGGGTCGGGCAGCAGCACCGTCATCGAGGTGCCCACGCCGAGCGCCTCGGAGAAGAAGTCACACCGGATGTGCGCCATGAGGCGGGAGCGTACCTCGCAGGGGTTCGATGAGGGCGTTCCTATTGCCCCCGGACGGTCGTACGGGACAGGATGGCCGTGCGTGCCGGTAACACACCCGTAACCTGCGCGCTGCTGGTCTCTGTCACAAGGAAGTGGGAGTCAGGCATGAGCGACGTGTCGGCCGCACTGGGTGTGCGCCTCTACCCGGACCTGGTCGAGCCGGGTGGTCTCGCCCCCGCGCTCGTGGCGACCGCCGCCGCGCACCAGCTCGACGTCGGCGCGGTCTCCGCGCCCGAGCAGGGGCGCAGCCGCTTCACCTGCGCCGAGATGACCTCCCCCCGGGGCGTGGTCTGCGTCAGCCTCGGCTCCCAGGCCCGCTACTTCATGATCGACCTGAGGGTGGACGGCGACGTCCAGGCCCGCGGCGACGCCACCGACCTGCTCCAGGTCGCGCAGGTGGCGGCCGCCTGGCGGGCGGGGATCACGCTCGCCGAGCTGACCGCGCGCTACCCGTTCATGGAGGAGATGCGGCGCCACCCGGTCGCGCAGGCCGGCTGAGGCCGGGCACCCTGGCCCGGCCCGATCCAGGTCGACCGCCGCTCCTGGACGCGCCGTGTCGATCTAGGGTGATGCGATGACCGCCAGGCGCGTGACGACAGTACTGTTCGACTTCGCCTGGACTCTGTTCGCCAGAGACTCGGAGCGCTGGGTGGGCAACGCGGCGGCATCGATCGACCGGACATTGGCTGTCGGCGAGGCGCACCGTATTGCCGGCGACTTCGCGGAACTGTTGCGGGAGACGGCCACGGATCCGGCCCACATCGCCCGAGATCTGGACCCGCGAGTCTGGGATCGGGCGATCCTCGCTGTGCTGGAACAGATTCCTGGGGTGGACCAGGCGCTGGCATCGGCCATGCACGAAACACACGCCGAAGCAGTCGAGCCGTACGCCGACACCGTCGCCACCCTGTCCGCATTGCGTGACAGCGGTGTTCGCATCGGCGTCGTCAGCAACGTCGGCTGGGACATCCGCACATGCTTTGCGCGGCATGGACTCGACGGCTATGTCGATGCGTTCGTACTGTCCTACGAGGTCGGCTTCGTCAAACCGGACCCTCTGATCTGGGTCGCCGCCCTCGAAGCCCTCCATGCCGCACCGGGCCAGACCCTGATGGTCGGTGATCATCCCGCCGGCGACGGCGGATCGGTTGCCGCCGGCATACCGGCGCTGATCCTGCCAATGGTGGATTCGCCCGCGCAGAAACGCGGATTCGAATACGTGCTCAGGCTTGCCCAGGTTCCGTCCTGACGGGTCTTTCGCTGGTCACTCACGTGAAGCTCCTGGTAATCAGCGCGTGCGCGGAAAGGTTCAGTGCTGTCGCAAATTCGCGTTGCCGCCGGTGCGTGGCGGCCGTACGGTGAGCGGGCAACGTCGATCTGATCCACCAGGGGAGTCCACCGTGTCGCAGCAGAACCGCACCCGCGCCGAGCGGCAAGCGCCGCGCGCCGGTGCCCTGCTGCCCGAACCGGGCACGGGCCGGGAACGGCAGTGGCAACCAGGGTGGTGGCGCGTCTAGCGCCGGCGCGACGATCCGCGCGAACCGCCCGCCCCGACACCGGAGCAGGGCGGTTCTCCGTTTCCGGGGTACCTATCTCCGACGGACACGAGCAAGGAGACGACGATGGGTTTCACCCCGCTGGCCGGTACCCGGGCGCCGGTCCGCGTCTGGACCGACCCGTACACGATCGAGGCGCAGGCGGCCCGGCAGCTGCGCAACATCGGCGCGCTGCCGTGGGTGCAGGGCGTCGCGGTGATGCCGGACGTGCACTTCGGCAAGGGCGCCACAGTCGGCTCGGTGATCGCGATGCGGCAGGCCGTGTCGCCGGCCGCGGTCGGCGTGGACATCGGCTGCGGCATGTCCGCGGTGCGGACCTCGCTGACCGCCGCCGACCTGCCCGACGACCTCGCGCCGCTGCGTTCGGCAATCGAGGCGGCGATCCCGGTCGGCTTCGCGATGCGCGACGACGCTGTCGATCCGCGGCGGGTCCGGGGCCTGGAGCAGGCCGGCTGGGACGAGTTCTGGCGGCGGTTCGCCACGCTGGACCGGAAGGTCGCCCAGCTCGAGACGCGGGCGCAGCGGCAGCTCGGCACGCTCGGCGGCGGCAACCACTTCATCGAGGTCTGCCTGGAGCAGGGTGGCCCGGACGACGGCCGGGTCTGGCTGATGCTGCACTCCGGTTCCCGCAACATCGGCAAGGAACTGGCCGAGCGGCACATGTCGGTGGCGCGCGGGCTGCCGCACAACACCGACCTGCCGGACCGGGACCTCGCGGTGTTCCTCGCCGGCACGCCGGAGATGGAGGCGTACCGGCGGGACCTGTGGTGGGCGCAGGAGTACGCCCGGCGTAACCGGGCGGTCATGCTCGCGCTGCTGAGCCAGGTGGTCCGGGAGGCGTTCCCGCACGTGCGCTACGACGAGCCGATCTCCTGCCACCACAACTACGTGGCGGAGGAGAGCTACGACGGGGTGGACGTGCTGGTGACCCGCAAGGGCGCGATCCGGGCCGGTAAGGGGGACCTGGGCATCATCCCCGGCTCGATGGGCACCGGGTCGTACATCGTGCGCGGCAAGGGCAACGTCGACGCGTACTGCTCGGCGTCGCACGGGGCCGGGCGGCGGATGTCGCGGGGGCAGGCGAAGCGCACGTACAGCACGGCGGATCTGGCCGCGCAGACCGCCGGTGTGGAGTGCCGTAAGGATGCCGGTGTGGTGGACGAGATTCCCGGCGCGTACAAGGACATCACCGAGGTGATGGCCCAGCAGGAGGACCTGGTCGAGGTGGTCGCCCACCTCAAGCAGGTCGTCTGCGTGAAGGGCTGAGCGGCAGGGCCGGCGTCGAGGGGGCGCCGGCCCTAACGGGTACGCCGGGCGACACGTACGCCGATGGCTACCGCGCCGATGACGAGCAGCGCGGACAGGAGCTGGAGGCCGGGGGAGTCGTCGGCCTCGCCGTACACGAAGCCGGCGACGCCGAGCACGACGGCGAGCACCGCCACGGCGGCGGCCAGGTGCCTCATCGCTCCTCCTCGTCGGGGACCCATTCGAGCAGGTCGCCGGGCTGGCAGTCGAGCACCCGGCACATGGCCTCCAGGGTGCTGAACCGGACGGCCTTGGCGCGGCCGTTCTTGAGCACGGCGACGTTGGCCGGGGTGAGCCCCACGCGCTCGGCGAACTCGCCGACGCTCATCTTGCGCTTGGCCAGCTCCACGTCGATGCGCACGACGATCGGCATCAGATCACCGCTTCCATGTCGGTGCGCAGCGTGGTGGCCTGGCGCAGCAGCGCGCGCAGCACAACCATCAGCAGCCCCAGCACGGTGACGCCGGTGACCAGCAGGAACAGCAGCAGCGGCAGCCCGGGGTCGTCGGCGTTGAAGCCCACATAGAGGAACACCCCGACGAGCACCACCCAGGCGGCGGCGACCGCCCAGACGATCCCGTCGACCCAGCGCAGGGACGCCTCGGTGAAGATGCGGTCGCGCTTGACCAGGGTGAGCAGGTGCCAGGTGCAGACGATCACCACCTGGACGCAGAGCACCCAGAAGACCGTGACCGCGGTGGCGGGCCATCGCAGGTACGCCATGTCCGGGTCTTCCCGGGCCATGTGGGCGAACTGGCCGGGCAGCGACATGGTCTGGAACAGCACCAGGACCGCGAACAGCAGGACCAGGAAGGCGCGGAGTGGTGTCACCGCGCGTTGCGCCGTAAGCATGCATCGACTATCGCGCGGAACCTATCGAAAGTCAATCGGTATCGCTCGCGCGGCGGGTGACGGCGTAGCGGACGTGCACGGCGTACCGCGAGTGGTGCACGGCGCAGATCTCCAGGTCGACGTCCCGGTCGAAGCCCTCGAAGAGCCGCTTCCCGCCGCCGAGCACCACCGGAGCCGTGGACAGGCCCAGCTCGTCGACCACGCCGGCGGCGAGCGCCTGCCGGATGACGGCGGCGCCCCCGCCGATGATCACCGCACCGTCCCCGGCCGTACGCCGGGCCGCCGCCAGCGCCGCGTCGAACCCGTCGACCATGAGGAAACCCGCGTCCGGATCTGGCTGGTCGGCGGTGCGGTGGGTGAGCACGACCAGGGGCGTCTGGAACGGGTTCCGGCCGCCCCAGGCGCCCGCGGCGTCGTACATGCCCCGGCCGCACAGCGCCGCGCCGGCACCCTCCAGCAGCTCGTCGAAGTACGCGCGGTCCTCGGCGGTCATGCCGGCGCCGGGTTCGCGTGGCGTGTCGTACGTCCACGGCCCGCCCATCACCCAGTAGTGCAGCCGCTCGCCGCCGGCACCGAGCCCCTGGCCCGCGTGGTCGTCCGGACCGGTGACGTAGCCGTCCAGGGACACGGTGACGAACGCCCGCACCCGGCCCCGCGCTTCGCTGGTGCTCATGCTTCCTCCCGGAGACTCGGAGAACACCGACTCACCGAAGACCGCGCACCGGCACCGGACTCATCGCCGTCCTCGGTCCGGCGTCAGCCGTACACCGGATGTTCGGCCTGGAACGCCAGCCGGCGGTCCGCGCCGGCGGCCAGCTCGGCGAGCACGTCGTCGAGGTCCAGGAACGTCTGCCAGCGCTCCTGGCCGGTGATGCCGGCGAGCCGGTCGACCACGAGTTGCTCCAGGTCGGCGACCCGGCGGCCCTTCCACACCTTGTCGGCCAGGCTGACCATCAGGTCCTCCAGCTGCACGCCGGGGGAGTGCCAGGCGGCGTGGGTGACGGCGAAGCGGGCCCGCTCCTCCGGCACGCCGAAGCGCAGCAGCAACTGGTAGCCCGCCTCCTCGTGCGCGGACCCCGGGCCGGTCAGCTCGGCCGGATGCTCGACCTTGCCGAGGTCGTGCACCGCGGCGCCGAACAGCACCGCCTGCCTGTCGAACGGCACCGTGGCGAACCGGTCGGCGAACGCGGCGGTCAGGTGCCAGGCGACGTCGTGCACCAGCCGCAGGTGCGCGCCGAGGCGCGGCGGGGCGGCGAGGGCGGCCAGCAGCTCGACCGCCACGCCGGGCAGCGGGAGCAGCGGCGGGTCACCCGGCTCGGTGAGGGCGCGGCGCAGGGCGTCGGAGGTCATCGGGGCGAGCGTACCGGTCCTCGCCGGTCTCACCAGCGGTGATGGACGAGCAGCCGAACGTGAAGCGGCCGCTCGCCCGATTCCCGTCGGTCGATCCACTCGGGAGGGTGGGGGCCACGTCTCTCACGGGGGTTGTCGAATGACAGCGTTGAATCGTCGTGCCCTGCTGCGTACCGCCGCGTTGACCGGGCTGGCCGCCGCGACCGGGCTGGCCGCCACGTCCCACGGCGCGGCCGCCGCCGAGCCGGTCAACGGGCCGTGGCTGGTCAGCGTCGGCTGGGGTGTGCTCCAGGTCGACCCGGGCCGCACCACGCCGCGGGAGCTGCTGCCGAACGGGGACCACGCCAAGACCTCGCCCGACGGCCGGTACGTGGCCTGGGTCAACACGGCCCGCTCCGGCGACGGCACGCTGGAGCCGTTCGTCGCGGTGTACGACCGGACCACCGGCCAGAAGCGCACGCTGCTCGCCGACCCGTTCGGCGTCCGCTACGGCGCGCCGACCTGGTCGCCGGACGGCACCGAGATCGCGCTGGTCACCGGGCAGGACAACGACCGGCTGATCGCCGTCGACGTGGCGACCGGTGCCACCCGGGTGCTGGTCGAGGGGCACGCCATGGCCGACCCGGACTGGTCCCGGGACGGCTCCTCGATCGCCCTGCGGTGGCGCAGCCGTTCCGAGGGGCCGCAGCTGCGCGTGCTGGACCTGGCGACCGGCAGGGCGCGGCCGATCTACACACCGCTGGCCGGCGAGCGGTTCGGCTCGCCGGTCTTCATGCCCGACTCCGGGCGCGTGGTGTTCTGCACCGACCGCTGGTATCCGGACCTGGAGACGCTCAACCAGTCCCTCGCCTCGGTGCGGATCAACGGGACCGGGCTGAAGAAGCTCACCGACGAACCCCGGTTCTACCTGTCCCCGGTGTTCTCCCCGGACGGCCGCTACTGCGCCGCGCTGTCGATCCCGCCGGAGAACGAGTACCCCGACGGCGGCAACATCATCGTGTCCACCAGCGGTTTCGGCGAGCAGTGGTGGATACCCGGCGACGAGTACGACGACAGCACCCGGCTGGACTGGGCGCGGGCGATCTGACGTACCGGGCGCGCGCATCACGGACCGGATGCGCGCCGCCGGGCGTGACCGGTGCGAGGCTTGGAGCGGACGCCGCCGACGGGGCCGGCGTCCGCTCTGGAGGGGTGATGGCCGAGCCGCCGACCGGGACGTCGTCGCACCGCGCGCAGGCGCACGGCCGGCACGCCAACCACCGCCGCTACCACGACGGCGCGGAGGTCGACGGGTACGTCGACGACCCGTACCACAGGGTGCGCCGCGCGGTCGCGGCCCGGCTGGTGACCGAGGGGGTGACCGGCGGCGGGCCGGTGCTGGAACTGGGCTGCGGACCGCGCGGCATGCTCGACCCGGCGGCGCTGCCCGGCCCGCTCGTGCTCGCCGACATGGCCGAGGCGGCGCTGGGCGCGGCGCGCGCGGTGACCGGCGGCCGGGCGCTGCCGGTCTGCCTGGACGCCACCCGCGGGCTGCCGTTCCGCGCCGGCAGCTTCGCCGGGCTGCTCGCCGGGGAGCTGATCGAGCACGTGTACGACCCGCTGGCGCTGCTGCGGGAGTGTCACCGGGTGCTGGCGCCGGACGGGCTGCTGGTGCTCACCACCCCGAACCTGGCGCCGGTGCAGGACCGGCTGGCGTTCCTCGCCGGCCGCGCGCCACGCCAGGTCGACCCGCTGCACCCCTATCTGTGGCTGCACATCCGCCCGTTCACCGCCTCGCTGCTGCGCCGCACGCTGCGCCGGGCCGGGTTCACGCCGGTGGCCCTGCGCTCCAACGAGGTCGGCTGGCGGCTGCCCGGCGGGCGGTGGGTGGCGTCGCGGCGGCTGGCCCGCGCCGCGCCCGGGCTCGGCGGCTCGCTGATCTGCGCCGCCCGCCGGCAGCCGCCGCCGGCCGGAAACAGGGTGTGATGGTGACATTGACAGCGGGCTATCATGGAGGTTCCGTCGTCGACCGGGGGATGTCATGACGCGCCTGCTCGCCTGGGTCGTGACCAACCTCGACGCGTTCATCGGTCTCGTCCTGGCCCTCACGGTCGCCGTGCTCGGCCTGACCAACGACGCGGTCAGCCAGGAGGTCGTCAACAGCGCGATCCTGCTGGTGCTGGGCCTGCTCGCGCAGGCGGTGCTGCGGGACCGGCTGCGCCGGCGCACCACCGAGCGGGAGATCCGCCAGGTCATCGTGGACACCCGCGACCGGCTCACCGAACTGGTGCCGCAGATGCGGGAGATCACCGGCCCGGAGGGCGCGCTGAACCGGGCCCGCGAGGCCATCGACAGCGTCTCCATGGTGCGGGTGCTGCACGGCAGCGAGGTCGGGCAGGCGCTCGCCGAGGCCCGGCGGCACACCGACCAGTGGAGCTTCAAGGGCGGCACCGGCACCTTCCTGCGCGCGGTCACGCTGCCGGACTGCCTGGAACACGCCCGGCGGCGCAACGCCACGCTCACCGTCGCGATCGAGATCATCGACCCGACCGACGAGGAGGTCTGCGAGCGGTACGCGCGGTTCCGGCGCAGCCTCGACCCGGACGCGCCGGGCGAGCCGTGGACCGTCGACCGCACCCGCAAGGAGTCGTACGCGACGGTGCTGGCCGCCTGCTGGCACCTGCAACGCTCCGGCCTGCTCACTGTCGACGTGCGGCTCTCCGCGCAGATGACCACGTTCCGCTACGACCTCTCCTCCTCCTGCGTCGTCGTCACCCAGGAGAACCCGCAGACGCCCGCGCTGCGCATCGACCGCGGCGAGGTCTACTACAACCGTTTCAACATCGAGCTGGACTACAGCCGCCGGCAGAGCCGGCGCGTGCCGATCGAGGCGGCGGCCCAGGTCAAGCTCGACGACGAGCCGTCGGTCGAGCAGGTACGGCGGTTGTTCACCGCCCTCGGCCTGACGCTGCCCCGGTCCTTCGGCGACCGCGAGGTCGCCGACATCATCGGCAAGGCCGTCCAGGCGAGGAACCCCTACTCATGACCAGTTACGCCGACCTCGAACGGGAGATCGACCGGGGCACCCGGCCGGAGCTCCTACGCGGCTGGGCGCTGGACGTGCTCGACGACGTCGCCGAGGGGCGGCGGTCGCTGCGCGCGGTCCGGCACCCGCTCGGCTTCACCTGCCTGCCGGTGGAACGCGACGGCCCGGACGGCGTCTGCGTGCACGCCTGGCCCGCCGACCCGCCGCCGGTGCGCCCGACCACCTCCACCATGCACTCGCACAGCTGGGACCTGCTCAGCCACGTGCTGCACGGCACCGTGCGCAACGAGCTGATCGAGGTCGACGACGCGCCGGCCGACCCGGCCTGGCGGGTCTACGAGGTGCGCAGCCTCGGCGAGGTGGACGAGATGGCCGCCACCGACCGGCTGGTCACCGCGATGACCGCCACCGTGGAGACGCACTCGGCCGGCGACTCGTACGCGCTGCGCGCCGGCGGCTTCCACACCTCGGAGGTCGACGCCGGTGAGCCGGCGGTGACAGTGGCGCTCGGCCGGACCACTCCCGGCGCGTGCGACCTCAGCCTCGGCGCGGTGGACGGGCGCAGCCACCGGGTACGCCGGGACCGCTGCGACGCGGCGGAGACCGCGCGGATGGCGCGGCAGATCGCGCGACTGGTGGCACGGGGCTGACTGGCTGGAGGAGCCATGGACGTGGAGCCGAGCAGAGGCGGGCCCGACCTGCGCGAGGCGCACCGGTTCGCGGTGGAGGCCGCCCAGGCGGCGGGCCGGCTGCTGCGCCGGGGCACCCGGGGGGAGGTGCGCGCCCGGGCCAAGAACGACACCGGCGACCTCGTCACCGACCTCGACCTGGCCGCCGAGCGGCTGATCGTCGACCGGATCCGGGCCCGCTGGCCGGAGCACGGCGTGATCGCCGAGGAGGGCGGCGAGTACGCCCCGGACACCGCCTTCGCCTGGCTGGTCGACCCGCTCGACGGCACCAACAACGTGGCGATCGGACTGCCCGCGTACGTGGTCGGGATCGCCCTGTGCGACAACGGCTCGCCGGTGCTCGGCGTGGTCCACGACCCGGTCGCCGGCCGTACCTGGTCGGCGGTGCGCGGCCGGGGCGCGTTCGTGCACCCCTCCGGCCCGGCCGCCCGTCCGCTGCGCGCCGCGCACCGGCCGGTGCCGGCCGCGCCGGTGCTGGCCTGGACCCAGGGGCACGAGGTACGCCGGGACGACAGCACCGCCCGGGCGCTGAAGGTGGTGCTCGACACCACCGCGCGGCGGGTGCTGCAACTGTGGGCGCCGCTGCTGTCCTGGGTGATGCTGGCCCGCGGCGACATCGACGGCATCGTCGGCTACCGCCCCGAGGCGGTCGATCTGCCCGCCGGGATGCTGCTGGCCGCCGAGGCCGGCATGGCGGTACGCGCGCTCGACGGCGGCACGTTCGACGACCGGTACGGCTGCCCGGCGGACCGGCGCAGTTTCGTGGCCGGGCCGCCGGAGACCATCGACCGGCTGGTCAAGCTGGTCACCGCGGCACAGTGGATCGAGCCGCAGGTGCGCCGCCTCACCCCGGTCAGTCTCGGCTCGGTCGGCTGGTGAGACGCGATCCGCTGCAGACGAACCTGCGCTACCCCGGCCTTCGGTCGGCCAGGAAGTCGGTCCAGGTCCGCACGCCCCTCGCCGCACCGGGCCGGGCGAGGTTCGCGCCGTCCCGGTACGCCCGGCCCGCCCGCCCGGGGATGCGGACTGGCAGGCGTGCCCGGCGCTTCCCGGTGGCCGCCAGGTAGCCGGTCAGCAGCTCGCCGATGCCGTGGGTGTCCGGCCCGGCCAGGTCCGGCACCAGCCCGGCCGGTGCGCCCAGCGTCAGCTCGGCCAGCCGCGCCGCCACCTCGGCGGCGTCGACCGGCTCCAGCCGCAGCCCGCCCGGCACCGGTGCCACCGGCAGCCGGGTCATCGCCGTCAGCATGGTCAGCACCAGGTCGTGCACCTGCGCGGCGCGCAGCACCGTCCACGGGACGCCGGAGTCCGTCACCGCGCGCTCGGCGTCGAGCTTGGACCGGATCCAGGCCAGCGGCACCCGGTCGGCGCCGGTCACGGAGATCTGCACCAGGTGCGCCACACCGGCCCGGTGCGCGGCGCGGGCCAGGTGGGCGGTGGCGCGGTCGTCGCCCTTCGCGCCGCCGGCCAGGTGCAGCACCGTGGACACCCCGCGCAGCGCGGGGCCGAGGTCGGCGCCGGTGAGCAGGTCGGCGGTCACGTGGGTGACGCCGTCGCCGGACCGTCCGCCGCGTCGGCTGAGCACCCGCACCGGATGCCCGGCGGCGCGCAGCAGCGGTACGACGTGCCGGCCGATCGTGCCGGTGCCGCCGGTGACCAGGATCTGTGGGTTCATCGTCTTTCCCTCCGTCGCCTGTGCTGCCACGTCGACCCGCGCCGACCCGTCGACGTGACAGGTGTGACGGTGGTCACCTCCGGTCACCTCGGCCGGTTGTGGCGGGTCGGGACGACGTGCGGGAGAGGGAGGCTCAGGTGATGGACCACGGGCTGGCGGAGCGGTTCGAGCGGGAGCGGCCGCGTCTGCGCGCTGTCGCGTACCGGCTGCTCGGCTCGCTCACCGACGCCGAGGACGCGGTGCAGGAGACCTGGCTGCGGCTGGCCCGTACCGACCCGGCCTCCGTGGACAACCTGGATGCCTGGCTCACCACAGTGGTCGCCCGGGTCAGCCTCAACGCGCTGCGGTCCCGCGCCGCCCGCCGGGAGGACCCCCTCGACGTACGCCTGCCCGACCCGGTGGTGGACGCCGACGACCCGGCGCATGCCGCGGTGCTCGCCGACTCGGTGGGGCTGGCGTTGCTCGTGGTGCTGGACACGCTGAGCCCGGCCGAGCGGCTCGCGTTCGTGCTGCACGACATGTTCGGGGTGCCGTTCGACGAGATCGGTCCGCTCGTCGACCGCTCACCGGCGGCGGCCCGGCAGCTCGCCAGCCGGGCCCGCCGCCGGGTACGCGGACAGGCGCCCACCCCCGATCCCGACCTCACCCGGCAGCGGGCGGTGGTCGACGCCTTCCTCGCCGCCGCCCGCGACGGCGACCTCGACGCGCTGATCGCGGTGCTGCACCCGGACGTGGTGCTGCGCTCCGACGCGGGGACCGCCCGCGCCCGCCACACGGTCGTGCTCACCGGCGCGACGACGGTGGCCGCGCAGGCCACCACGTTCGGGCGGCTGTTCCCGCACACCCGGCCGGTGCTGGTCAACGGCGCCGCCGGGGTGCTGGTGAGCGCCGGGGACCGCCCGCTGTCGGTGATGGCGTTCACCGTCACCGGCGGACGGATCGCCGCCGTGGACGTGATCGCCGATCCGCGCCGGCTGGCCGCGCTCGGCCTCACCGGCTGACCCGGAGCCCGCTCGGTCGGCCGGGACCAGGTCGGCTCGGTCGGGACCAGGTCGGCTCAGTCGACCAGGGCCAGGTTGGCCATGTCGACCACCGGCCGGAAACCGAGGCCGGCGTAGAGCCGGTTCGACACCGGGTTGGCCTGGTCGGTGAACAGGCACACCCGCGCGCCCTCGGCCGTGAGCAGCCGGCTGACCTCGGCGACCGCGTTGCCGGCCCAGCCGCGTCCGCGCTGCTCGGGTGGCGTGTAGACCGGACCGACCCGGGCCACGCCGAACGACGGCGGGTTGGCGGCGGTCAGGTGCACCGGAGCGCCCGACCCGTCGGTCCAGAACCAGACCCGGCCGTCCCGGATGCGGCGCAGCAGATCGGCGCGGTCGGGCGTCTCGTGGGCGCTCGTGCCGCGCGGGCGGCCCGCCTGCTCGTCGGCGTCGGCCATGAACGCGGCGAACCACGCGGCGACCAGGTCGACCTCGTCGGCGGTGGCCGTCCGCAACGCGCCCGGCGCCGGCGCGGGCGGCCTGAGATGGTCGAGCACGTGCAGCCGGGTGTGCTGGGCGACAGCGACCCGGCCGCCGTCGAGCCGGGCGACCTCCTCGGCGCAGGCGCGCGCGGCGGGCAGCGCGCCGTTCACCGCGCGGACCCGCTCGCCGCGCCGGTGCCACGCGCGGGCCAGCGCCTCGGCGGCCTCCGGCGGCATCGGCAGCAGGAACGCCGGTCGCGGCGGGAACGGCGCGGTACGCATCGCGGCGCCCACCACCGCCCCGGAGGCGTCCCGCACCACCAGCCACCAGTCGTCCTCGGGCAGCGCCACGCCCTCGGCGCGGCGGGCCGCCATCCGGCGCGTGACGCTGGCGACGACGGTGCTCACCACCGGGTCGGCGGCCAGGTACGCCCCGGCGGCGGCGAGGAACTCCTCCGGGTCGGCGTAGAAGCGCAGGGTGGGATCGGCGGTCATGCGGGCACGGTAGCCACTGCCCGCGGCCGGGCCGTAGCGGTTTTCCCGCCCCGGCTCAGGGTGCGATGCGCAGTCGCCGGATGCGGGTGTCGTCGTACTCCTCGAACCGGAACCGCAGCCCGGCGAACGGGCTGCCGGGGAAGTCACCGCTGATCGTGGCGGTCACGACCGTCCCGGCGGGTGTCTGCTCGACGTCGGTGATCTCGTACGACACCAGCGGCGTGCCGTCGCGCCAGGCGCGGATCTCCCCGATCCCGCGGTGGGTGCGGCCCTCGTCCTCGACCACCGCGTCGTCGGCGAACAACGCGAGCCAGGGCTCCTTGTCGGCCTGGCCGGCGAGCGCGAAGTAGCGGCGGACGATCTCGGGCGGGTTGCTCATGGACGCGATGCTAGGTGCCGGGACCGACAAGAAGCGCCGTGACGGTGGCGGCGGTGGCCAGCACGGCGAGCGCGGCGCTGGTGGCCACGAACCGGCCCAGCGGCACGGCCACCCCGGCGGCCCGGCAGCGCTCGTACCAGATCAGTGTCGCCAGCGACGCCCACGGCGTGGCCAGCGGACCCACGTTCGTGCCGATCAGCAGCGCCAGCAACTGGGTGTGCCGGTCGGCCGCGATCACCGCCTCGCCGGCCAGGTACGCGGGCAGGTTGTTCACCGCGTTGCTGAACAGCGCGCCGACCGCGCCCGCCCGCAGCGCGCCCTCAGCGCCCGGGTCGGTGCCGATGAGCGTGCCCATCACGGAGTCCAGGCCGTACCGGCCGATGGTCTGCACCACCAGGAACAGCCCGGTCACGAACACCAGCAGCCGCCACGGCACCAGCGCGAGCCGCAACCGGTGCCGGGCCCGTACCGCGAAGCCGGCGACCAGGATCGCGGCGGCCACCCCGGAGGCGACGCCGATCTCCACCCCGGCGAGGATTCCCGCGACGAACAGCAGGCAGGCGGCGAGCGCGGTGCGGTAGAGCACCCGGTCCGGCGGCACGTACGGCGGCGGCGGGTCGAACGGGTCGGCCCCGGCGCGCGCCGGACGCCAGTACCACCACCACAGCAGCAGCGCGGTGACCGCCACGGCGACCAGTTGCGGCCACCACATCCGGGCCGCCCACGGCACCGGGTCCAGGTCGACCCGGTCGCTGGCCAGGATGTTCGTCAGGTTGGACACCGGCAGCAGCAGGCTGGCCGTGTTCGCCAGCCACACGGTGGTCATGGCCAGCGGTGTCGGCGGCACGTTCAGCGCCCGGGCCAGCGCGATCATCACCGGCGTGAGCAGCACCGCCGTGGTGTCCAGGTTGAGCGCGATGGTGGTCACCGAGGCGAAGCCGACGCAGAGCCAGAACAGGGCCCGGAAACTGCCCCGCGCGGTCACCGCCACCCGGGTCGCGAGCGCGTCGAACACCCCGGCCACAGCGGTCAGCTCGGCCAGCACCACCACCGTGCCGAGGAAGATCAGGATCGGGATGATCCGCCGCATCGTGCCCTCGGCGTCGGCGCGCGGCAGCAGCCCGGTGAGCACGCACACCAGCCCGACCGCGGCCAGGCCGATCGCGATCCAGTCCAGCACGTGCAGGCGGCCCCAGCGGGAACGGTCGGGCACGGCGTTCGGCGGATCGCCGGGGGTCTCCACGAGTGATGATCCTCGCACATGCGGGCGTGGCGGCAGGAGCCCGACGCGGGCCCGATCCGGGCTGCCGAGGGTGTCGATCTGTTGACCGTCGGTGGCCATAATGACCACGTGGCTGTAGGCGCGCACCCCACCCGGTCCGACCGCCCCATCGACTTCTTCATCAGTTACTCACCGGCCGACGAGCGCTGGGCGACGTGGCTGGCGTGGGAGTTCGAGGCGGCCGGCTACCGCACACTGTTGCAGGCGTGGGACTTCGTCGCCGGCACCAACTTCATCGACTTCATGGACCGTGGCGTCCGCGAGGCCGAGGTCGTGGTGGCGGTGCTGTCCGAACGCTACCTGCACTCCACGTACGGCAAGCTGGAGTGGCAGGCCGCGCTGCGCGCCGACCCCGACGGCACCGGAAACAAGCTCGTCACGGTACGCGTCGAGGACTGCCCGATCGACGGGCTGCTCGCCACCATCACCTATGTGGACCTGGTCGGTGTGGACGACCCGGCGCAGGCCCGCAACCGGGTGCTCGACCGCATCCGGGAGGCGCTCGACGGCCGGGCCAAACCGATGCGGCAGCCGGCGTTCCCGCACCACCCGGCCGACCCGCACGGGGTGCTCGCCGCGCCCGCCGCCGGAGCGCCCGCGCCGCGCCGCGCCCGGCGTACCCCGATCAACCCGCCGCCGTTCCCGCCGGCCGCGGTGGCGCCGCCGACCGCCCGGGACACCGTCACCGTGCTCCAGGTCGCCGGGCCGCGCTTCGGCCGGGGCGTGATCACCCCCGGCGCGCCGGTCACCCCCGGCGAGGTGCAGGAACACCTGATGGGTGACCTCACGCTGCTGATGAACGACGGCGTGCCCCGGCCGGACCTGCTCGTCGTCGCCGGCAACCTGACCGAGTCGGGCAGCCCGCGCGAGTTCTCCGACGCGCTGAGCTTCCTCACCGGCCTGCGGGTGCTGCTCGGGCTGGAGCCGCACCGCCTGATCGTGGTGCCCGGCCCGCGCGACGTGACGATGGCCGCCTGCCGCGCGTACTTCGCGACCTGCGAGGCCGACGACGTCGACCCGCAGCCGCCGTTCTGGCCGAAGTGGCGGCACTACGCGCGCCTGTTCGACGACCTCTACCAGGGCCTCGAGGACCGGATCTTCGACAGCGAGCAGCCCTGGACGCTGTTCCCCGTCCCGGACCTGCGGGTGGTGGTGGCCGGGCTGAACTCCACCATCGCCATCACCCACCGCGAGGAGGACCGGTACGGCTTCCTCGGCGAGGCGCAGTCCAGCTGGTTCGCCCAGCGGCTGCGCCACTACCAGCAGTCCGGCTGGCTGCGGCTGGGCGCGATGGCGCACGCGCCGGGGCCGCGCAGCCCGTACGCCGACGAGGTGCCCCCGGACCCGGTGTCGCTGCGCGACCGCGGCGCGGTCAACCGGCTGGTCGGCCCGATGCTCAACCTGCTGCTCTCCGACGCCGCGCCGTCGGCCCGGGTCGACCCGGTGGTGCCGCTGGCCGCCGCGCCCCGCGACGGCCGGGCGCAGGTGCTGCGGCTCGGCGGCGACGGGATGACCCGCTGGGTGCTCGGCCGCGACGACCGCCTCGACTCCGGGGCGCTGACGGCGGTGAACTGGCCGCACGCCGAGGCGACGTTCGGCGCGGCCGGCCCGGCCCAGGTGCCCGACCCGCGCCGCCCGGTCGCAGTCGAGGGGGCCACCCAGGGCGTGGCGGTCACCGCCGCCCCGGTGCAGCGCCTGCTGGACCGGCTCGCCGAGGTCTGCGAGGCCCGCTACGACCGGGTGGTGGTACGCCGCGTCGACACCGACCCGCCGCACCTCTACATCAGCTACCGCGCCGACGGCGTGGTCCGCCAGCAGCGCGTCGGCGCGCACGTGGGCACCCCCACCGCCGCCGACGTGGACGTCTTCGCCCGCCGGGTGCACGCCACCGACCCGGACATCGCCTCCGAACTGGTCTACGACGGTGACCGGGTGCCGCGCGGGCTGGCCGAGGAGGCGCAGCGCCGGGGCGTGCGCGTACTGCACCTGACCGAGTTCCAGGGCCTGCTCGACCTGCGCGACTACGTCGCGGCGCAGACCGCGCGGCTGCAGGCCGACCGGCTCTACCCGCCCGGGCAGTACGTGCCGCAGCGCTACCGTCACCTCGTCGGCGCCGACCAGCGCGTCCGCGACGACGTGGTGGACGAGCTGCTGGAGACCGTCTCCGCCCCGGACGGCCGGTTCGTGCTGGTGCTCGGCGACTTCGGCCGGGGCAAGACGTTCGCGCTGCGCGAGGTGGCCCGGCGGCTGCCCACCGCAGCCCCCGACCTGATCCCGATCCTGGTCGAGCTGCGCGCGCTCGACAAGGCACACTCCGTGGACGGCCTGGTCGCCGCGCACCTCGCGAATCACGGCGAGCAGGTGATCGACCTCAAGGCGTTCCGCTACATGCTGCGCCAGGGCCGCATCGTGCTGCTGTTCGACGGGTTCGACGAGCTGGTCGCCCGGGTCACGTACGACCGGGCGGCCGACCACCTGGAGACGCTGCTGCAGGCCGCCGAGGGCAACGCGAAGATCGTGGTGAGCAGCCGGACCCAGCACTTCAAGACCAACTCGCAGGTGCTGACCGCGCTCGGCGAACGGGTCGGCCTGCTGCCGCACCGGCGCGTGCTCGCCGTGGAGGACTTCACCCCCGGGCAGATCGAGGCGTTCCTGCGCAACCGGTACGGCGGCGACGAGCGGGCCGCCCGCGAGCGGATGGACCTGCTGGCCGGCGTGAAGGACCTGCTCGGGCTCTCCCGCAACCCGCGCATGCTCGGCTTCATCGCCAACCTGGACGAGGGGCGCCTCGCCGCGGTCGCCGGCGCGGGTGGCACGTTCAGCGCCGCCGCGCTGTACCGGGAGATCCTGGAGTCCTGGCTGGACTTCGAGGAGCGCCGCACCCAGGGCATCCCCGGCGCGCCGGTGAGCCTGCGCCGCCCCGAGCTGTGGCAGGCGGTGAGCCGGCTGGCGTTCCAGCTCTGGGAGAGCGGCGAGGCGTACCTGCGCCTGGCCGAGCTGGCCGAGTCCACCGGCCAGCTCGCCGGGCGCGCCGACTCGCGGCTGTCCGGCCCGCAGGCGGCGCACGCGGTCGGCGCGGGCAGCCTGCTCGTCCGCACCGACGACGGACTGTTCGGGTTCATCCACACCTCGGTCATGGAATGGCTAGTCGCCGAGGGCGTCGCCGAGCAGATCAACCGGGGCGAGGAACCGGCCGCGCTGGCGGTGCGGTCGCTGTCCGCGCTCGCCGTCGAGTTCCTCGGCGACCTCGCCGACCCGGCCCGCTGCACCGCCTGGACCGCTCGGGTGCTCGGCGACGAGTCGGCGGGGGAGACGCTGCGCGCCAACGCGCTGCGGCTGTCCGCCCGGCTGCGCCTGCCCGACCGGGCCGACCTGCGCGGCGCGGTGCTGCGCGGCGAGGACCTGTCGCACCGCGAACTCGCCGGCGCCGACCTCACCGGCGCCGACCTGACCGACGCGCGGCTGGTCGCCACGAACCTGACCGAGGCGCGGCTGGAACACGCCCGGCTGCGCGGCGCCCGCCTGGACCAGGCCCGCCTCGCCGGGGCGGACCTGCGCGACGCGGAGCTGGCCGGGGCGCGGCTGTTCCGTACCGACCTGCGCGGCGCGCGCGTGGGCGGCAGCAGCTGGCACCGCACCGCGCTGATCGACGTCAGCGCCGACGCGGCGATGCTGCGCGCCCCGGAGCTGCGCGGCGCCGTCGTCGCGCCGGGCCGGCCGGTCGCGCCGGGCCTGGCCCCGCCCGCGGTGGGCGTCGCCTACGGCTTCGAGGTGGGCCGGCTGCCGGTGCCGGCGGCGTACAGCCCGGACGGCGCGGTGCTCGCGGTCGGCAGCGACGACGGCGGTGTGCTGCTCTGCGACACCGCCACCGGGCTGCCGGTACGCACGCTCCAGGGACACCGCTCCCGGGTGTACGCGGTCCGCTACGACGCCGCCTCCCACCAGCTCGTCACCGGCGCGGCCGACCTCACCGTACGGCTGTGGGACGCCGACCACGGCGACGTGCGGCACGTCATCGAGGACGTCTTCACCGGCTGGGTGTGGCCGCTGCTGACCGACGGCCGCCGCGGCCGGCTGGTGGTGGGCGACGCGGCCGGCGTGGTGCGGCTGTACGACACGCGCACCGCCCGGCTGCGCCACGAGTGGCCCGGCCACGCCGCGCCGATCTGGGGCACCTCGTTCAGCCCCGACGGCCGGCGGGTCGTGGTGGCCGACAGCGGCGGCACGGTACGCGGCTGGGACATCCCCACCGGCCGGCTGGCGTTCGAGGTGCGCGAGCCGGAAGTCGTCTACCGGCTGGCGCACACGCCGGACGGGCGGCTGCTGGCCGCGGTCGGGCAGCACGGCCGGGTCTGGGTCCGCCGGGCCGCCGACGGCGAGCTGCTGCGCTCGCCGCGCGGCCACGAGGCCGACGTGTACGCCCTCGACATCCACCCCGACGGCACGCTGATGGCCACCGGCGACACGCACGGCGCGCTGCGGCTGTGGGAGACCGAGACCGGCCGGCCGGTACGGGTGCTCGGGCGGCAGCGGGGCGCGATCTACAGCGTCCGGTTCAACGGCGACGGCAGCCTGCTCGCCACCGCCGCCAGCGACGGCGCGATCCAGCTCTGGGACACCGACGACGGGCAGGTCCGGCACGAGCTGACCCGGCACCGCGGCTCGGTCTGGCCGGTGGTCTGGCGGCCGGACCAGAACCAGGTGGCCACCAGCAGCAACGACGGCACCACCCGGCTGTGGGACGTACGCACCGGGCAGCTCCAGCACACGTTGCGCGGGCACGGCCGGCGGGTCACCGCGCTGTCCTTCCGCGACGACGGGGAAGTGCTCGCCGCCTGCGGCAACGACGGCGTGATCCGGCTCTGGGAACCGCGTACCGGCCGCCTGCTGCGCCAGCTCGCCAGCCCCGCCGACCGGCTGCTGTCCGTGGTGTTCTGCCCCGAGGAGCCGCTGGTCGCCTCGCCCAGCGGCGACGGCGGCGTGCACCTGTGGAACACCGACACCGGAGCCGACGAGCGCGAACTCAACGTGGACACCGACCACGTCTGGGCGGTCGCGTTCAGCCCCGACGGCGACGCGCTCGCCACCGCCAACGACGACGACACGGTACGCCTGTGGTACCGCCGCACCGGCCGGCACTTCGCCACGCTCACCCCGCACCGGGGCCGGGTACGCACCGTCGCGTTCAGCCCCGACGGCGAGACCATCGCCACCGGCTGCGACGACCAGACGGTACGGCTGTGGGACGCCGCCACCGCCACCTGCCGGATGACGCTGGAACACCACACCGACCGGGTCTACTCGGTCGGCTTCAACAGCGAGGGCACGCTGCTGGCCAGCGCCGGCAACGACGGCACGGCCGTGGTCTGGGACGTGCAGACCGGCCAGCCGCGTGTCGTGCTCACCGAACACGACGGCCGCCTCTGGTCGTGCGCGTTCAGCCCGGACGGCAACCTGCTCGCCACCGCCGGCGACGACCTGGTGATCCGGCTGTGGGACCCGGTCACCGGCCGGCTGCACGGCACGCTGGCGGCACACACCCGGCGGGTCTGGTCGGTGCACTTCAGCCCGGACAGCAGCCTGCTCGCCAGCGCCGGTGACGACGGCACGGTACGCCTGTGGGACGTGGCCGACCCGGAGCACGCCCAGCTGCGGACCACGCTGATCGGGCTGCCGGACGGATGGGCGGCGGTGAGCCCGGACGGCCGGTACAAGCTGGACGGTGACCCGGGCGGCCAGTTCTGGCACGTCATCGGCACGTGCCGGTTCGAGGTGGGCGAGCTGGATCCTTACCTGACCCAGGTCCGCCGACTACCCGTGGACGCCCCCTTCTGACCCCCGCGAATCTCCCCGTGCTCTCCGCGGTGATCAAGGAGTTTGTGTCCCGATCCGCGCCCGATCCGGACACAAACTCCTTGATCACCGCCGTGGGCGCTGCCGGGAGGTGCTCGTTCCGCCGGGCCGCCGTGGGCGCCTCGTCCGAGGGCGGTCCGGAGATCTTGGTAGGAAAGGGTCCCTATGGGGGCCCTTTCCTACCAAGATCTACTGCAGTTCCGGGATGTGGTCCGCGAATCCTGGAATCCGGACACGCGTGGCTGGTGCGGGTGGCCGGGCAGGGGGCGGGTGGGCCGGCCGCACCCCATGCCCGCGATCTTGCACTTTGTGCCCGGGCGAACGGGACATTCGGGGCGCGACTCGGGCCGAAAGTGCAAGATCGCGGGTGCGGGTGCGGGTGACGCCGGGGCGGGTGAGGGCGGGGCGGGCGGATGCGCCGCCCGCCCCGGGCCGGGACGCCGGTCAGCGGCGCCACTTCTGGTTGGCGGCGCCGGTGCAGTCCCAGATCTGCAGCCGGGTGCCGTCGGCCGAGCTGGGACCGGTGGCGTCCAGGCACTTGTTGGCCTGGGGATTCACGATGTCGCCGGCCGCGCTGAACACCCACTTCTGCGCGCCGGTGCCGTTGCAGTCGTAGAGCTGCACCTTGGCGCCGCTCGCCGTGGACCCGGCGGCCACGTCGAGGCACTTGCCGAGCGCGCGTACCGAGCCGTCGGTGTTCCAGCTCCAGCGCTGGGCGGCGGTGCCGTTGCACGTCCAGAGCTGCACCGGGGTGCCGTTCGCGGTGCCGGCGCTGGCCACGTCGACACACTTGTTGCCGTACCCGGTGATCTGGCCGCCGGTGCCCCCGCCGCCGTTGTCCCAGGCCTGGACCCGGACGTAGTCGATGGTCATGGTCTGCGGGAACGTGGTGCTGCCGTCCGGCGAGCCGGGCCAGTTGCCGCCGACCGCCACGTTCATGATCATGAAGAACGGGTGGTCGAAGACCCACCGGTTGCCGCCGATGTCGGCGGGCGTCTTGCGGGAGTACGCCACGCCGTCGAGGTACCAGGTGATCGAGTCCGGCGCCCAGTCCACGGCGAACGTGTGGAAGGCGTCGGCGAGCGCCTGACCGCCGGGTAGCGACGTGGATGCGCCGACGCCGCTGCCGCCGGAGTAGCCGGGACCGTGCAGCGTGCCCCAGACGGTCGACGGCGCGTACCCGACGTTCTCCATGATGTCGATCTCGCCGCTGCCGGGCCACGGGTTCGTGCCGATGTCGTTGCCGAGCATCCAGAACGCCGGCCACAGGCCCTGTCCACGCGGGACCTTGATGCGCGCCTCGAACCGCCCGTACGCTTGGGCGAACGTGCCGTTGGTGAGCAGCCGGGCCGAGGTGTACTGGCAGCTTCCGTACCAGCAGTTGTAGCCGGACGGGTTCTCCCGGCGGGCGGTGATGACCAGGTTGCCGTTGCCGTCGAGCGCGGCGTTGCGGGTGCTGTTGGTGTAGTACTGCAACTCGTTGTTGCCCCAGCCGCCGCCACCGAGGTCGTAGCGCCACTTGCTCGCGTCGGGCGCGGCGCCGGCGGGGCCGTTGAAGTCGTCGGACCAGGTGACCGCGCCGGGGGCGGCGATCGCGGGGGAGTGGGGGACGACGGTGAGGGCGGTGGTGAGGCCGACCGCTGTCACCGCCAGGGCGGCGAGGGTACGGATGGTGCGCACGGGGCGCCTCCTGCGGGGATGGTGGCTGTTCCCGTCACGGCGGCCGGCCCCGCCCAACGGTAAACAAACCATACAAATAGACTTCGATGAAGGTATGAACGAAGTCGGTCGATGTCAAGAGAGCGTTTCCCGCCTGCGCTCCGAGGCGGGCTCGGGCTCGCGCTGCCGCACCACTGTGGGCCGGCGCATGTCCCGCCACGGCCCGCCCAGCAGCGGCGTCAGCACCACCAGCAGGTAGCAGGCGCCCATCACGACCAGTGTGGACGCCGGGCCGAACCGGTCCGCGGCGAATCCCGCGCCGACCGCGCCGGCCGGCATGGCCGCCCACGCGCCCGCGCCGATCACGCCGTACACCCGGGCCCGCATGGCCGGCGGCACCCGCTCCAACTGGACCGCGCCCATCAGCGGGTTGAGCGCGCCGGCGGCGAGCCCGGCCATCGCCACCACGGCGGCCACCACCGGCAGCGGCGGCGCGGCGGCGAGCGCCCACAGCGGTGGGGCGCCGCACAGCGCGTACGCGGTGACGAATGTGGCCCGGCGGGGCAGGCGGTGCCCGATCGCGCTGAACACCAGCGAGCCGACCAGCGCCCCACCACCCATGACGCCCACCAGCAGGCCGAACGCGGCCGGCCCGCCGAGTTCCCGTTCGGCGACCACCGGCAGCAGCACCTGGCTCTTGGCCGCGTCGAACAGGTTCGTCACCAGCACCAGCAGGACCATGGCGCGCAGCAGCGGCTCGCGGACCAGGAAGCGCAGCCCGGCGGCGAACTGCCGCCAGTAGCCGCCGGCCTCCGGCTCGCTCCCGTCGTCGGACGGCCGCAGGCCACGCGGCACCAGCAGTGTCACCACGAGCGCCGACACGGCGAACGTCACCGCGTCCAGCGCCAGCACCGGCACCGCCCCGAACACGCCGACCAGCAGGCCGGCCAGGGGTGCGCCGATCATCCGGGCGCCGCGCGAGGTCGCGTCCTCCCACCCGGCCGCCCGCTCGATCGGCACCCCGGCCGCCGCCGCGGCCTCCGGCAGCAGCGCGGTGCGCGCGGTCTGCCCCGGCGTGTCGAGCAGTCCGCTGACGAAGACCAGGGCCAGCAGCGCCGGGAACGGCAGGCCGACGGTGGAGTGCAACAGGGGTACGGCGGCGATCGTCACGCCGGAGACCACGTCGGCGAGCACGCTGGAGCGCCGGTAGCCGATCCGGTCGACGAGCACGCCGCCGAACGCGCCGCCGAGCACCACCGGCGCGGTGGCGAACGCGCCGGCCAGCCCGGTGGCGCCCGGCGAGCCGGTTTCGGCCAGCACGTAGAGCGGCAGCGCGATGAGCGTGAGCACGTTGCCGGTCAGCGAGACGGCGTGCCCGATCAGCAGTCCGGCCAGCGGCCGGCGGTCGCGGGTCACCGCGGCCCCCGGTACGCCTGCCAGATGAGCGTGACCATCTCCGCGCCGGGCCGGCCGGCGGCGCCGCGTTCCCGCCAGCGCCGGCCCAGCTCGGACAGTTCGTCCCGCAGCTCCACCAGCTCGTCGGGGGTCAGGTGCAGCACCGTGTCGCTGCTCGTGGTGCCGCGGACCCAGGCCGGGTCGAGGTCGGCCTCCGATTCCAGGTACGCCTGGTAGCGGGCCACGTAGCGCTGCATGGCGGCCTGGCGCAGCAGGTTGCCGGCGAGCCGGCGCTCGGGGTCGTCGAGCAGTTCGAGGGGATCCCAGTCGGTGGTGGCGTGCGCGGCCCGCCACCACCGTTCGCGCCGGTCCCGGGCCAGTTCGGGGGCCTCGGCCACGAAGCCGTGCTCGGCCAGCTTGCCGACGTGGTAGCTGACCGACCCGACCGCCTCCCCGGTCCGCTCGCTCAGCATGCCTACGGTCTGCGGGCCGCGCAGGCGAAGCTCGCCGAGCAGCCGCAGCCGGGTGGGGTGGGCCAGCGCCCGCATGGCGCGCGGGTCGCTGAGGCGCCGGTTGCCGGTTCCGTCGGTCATGCCGCCAGGCTAGACCGACAAGAAGTAATGTACAAGGAGTCTTGTCGAATCTCCTCGGGTCTCAGTCGAGGCAGAACTCGTTGCCCTCCGGATCGGTCATCAGCACGTGCCCCGCCTCCAGCGGGGGAGCGGGCTCGAAGCGCCCGACGCGCGTCGCGCCCAGCGGGACGAGCAGGTCGGCCGCCGCCTCCAGCGCCGCCATCCGGGCCTCGCCGGTCAGGCCGGGCGCGGCCCGGACGTCCAGATGCACCCGGTTCTTGACCCGCTTGGACTCCGGCACCCGCTGGAAGAACAGTCGCGGACCGGCCCCCTCCGGGTCGACCACTGCCGAGGCGTCGTTGTGCCGCTCCGGCGGAACGCCCATCGCGGTCAGCGCCTGCTCCCACGAGTCGAAGCCCTCCGGCGGGCCCTGGACCCGGTAGCCGAGGACCTCGGCCCAGAACGCCGCCAGCTTCGCCGGGTCGGCGCAGTCGATGGTGATTTGCACGTCGCGGGCCATCTCGGCTCACCTTCCGTCGGTCCCGCCGGCGAACCGGCGGCACGTGTGATCGGTCGCCGTCCAGCCTGCCGGAGCCAGCGGACAGCGACTGTCCTCAACACGGGACGGATCAGGTTCGGCGGCCGGTGGCGCGGCCCTTGAGCCGGCGACCCAACTCCCGGGCGATCTCCTTCTTCGCGTCCCGCTCGGCCAGCGCCTGACGCTTGTCGTACGACCGGCGGCCCCGGGCCAGGCCCAGCTCCACCTTGGCCCAGCCGTCGGCGAAGTACATCGACAGCGGCACCAGCGTGACGCCGCCGTCGCGCAGCTTCTCCAGGATGCGGGCGATCTCCACCCGGTGCAGCAGCAGCTTGCGGGTGCGCCGGGGCGCGTGGTTGGTCCAGGTGCCGAAGCCGTACTCGGCGATGTGCAGGCCGTACAGCATGATCTCGCCGTCGCGCTCCTGGGCGAACGCGTCGACAAGCGACACCCGCCCCTCGCGCAGCGACTTGACCTCGGTGCCGGCCAGCACGATGCCCGCCTCGTACGTCTTGAGGATGTCGTAGTCGTGCCGCGCCTTCTTGTTCGAGGCGATCAGCTTGCGCCCGTTCTCCCTGGCCACGCGAGCAGGGTACCCGCGGGCGGCGACTCCGGGCCGGTCGCCGGGCGGGTCGCGGCCACCCAGCCGGTGGTGATCAGCAGCAGCGCCGCGCAGTAGGTGGTCATCACCAGCAGGCCCCGCCCGGGCAGCTCGATCCCGGCCGCGCCCACGCCGATGAGCAGGTCGGAGACGAGGAAGAACGCGCCGCCGGCGGCGACAGGCGCGGACACCCCGGCCGCGGCGGCGGCCATCAGGCACAGCGCCAGGCTGTAGCCGAGCACCGGCAGCCGCAGCGGCCCGAGCATGCCCCACAGCAGCGCGTTCGCCCCGGCCCAGGCGAGCAGGTAGCCGGCCCACGCCACGACCGGCGCGCGCCGGTGCCGGACGAAGGCGGTGATGAACGCGATCTGGGTGACCAGGAAGAAGCCCATGCCGGCCAGGAACGCGGTGTCACCCTCCAGGAGCAGGGCGACGTCGCCCGCGGTGGCGGCGACCAGGCCGACCGCCACCGCGTCCACCCGGCGGCGGCGCGCCCAGAGGTACGCCAGCAGCACCGGCGCGAGCAGCGGCTTGGCCAGCCACTGGAGCACCGTCGAGTCGAGCGCGACCCCGACCAGTTCGACGGCGGCGACCAGCCCGAACAGGAGCAGCATCCAGGAGCGCCTCATCGGGCCGGCTGCCAGCCCGGGCGGCCGAACAGGTAGCCGAGTCGGTGCCGCCAGCAGTCGGCCCGGCGTACGTCGGACCAGATCGCGGCGAACTCGTGGGTGGCCACCCGCAGCGGGTTGTAGGTGCCGATGTTCTTGGTGAGGCCGTAGCGCGCGGAGGCCCGCTCGGGCTCGAACGTGCCGAACAGCCGGTCCCAGATGATCAGGATGCCGCCGTAGTTGCGGTCCAGGTACTCGGTGTTGGAGCCGTGGTGCACCCGGTGGTGCGACGGCGTGTTGAAGATCCACTCGATCGGCCGGGGCAGCACCCTGATCCGTTCGGTGTGCAGGAAGAACTGGTAGAGCAGGCTGACCGACTGCTGCAGGAAGATCATCCACGGCGGGATGCCGAGCAGGGCCAGCGCGAGCCAGAACGGCAGCGAGGTCATCGGCGTCCAGCTCTGCCGCAACGCGGTCGAGAAGTTGTAGTAGACGCTGGAGTGGTGGACCACGTGGCTGGCCCAGAGCACGCGCACCTCGTGGTGCGAGCGGTGGAACCAGTAGTAGGCCAGGTCGTCGGCGAAGAACAGGATCACCCAGGTCCACCAGTCGCCGGGGGACAACTGCACCGGCGCCACGGTCCACAGCGCCGCGAACAGGCCGACGGTGAGCAGCTTCCACGGGAAGCCGATGATCTGGCTGCCCAGCCCCATGGACAGGCTGGTGGTGGTGTCGCGCAGCTCGTAGCCGCGCTCGTCGTCGTCGGGCAGGAAGCGGTAGGAGACCGCCTCGATCACGATCAGGAGCAGGAACGCCGGGACGGCGTACAGCACGGCGGGGATCATGCGCGCGCTTCCCTTCCGGGGGTGGTGGTGGGGGTGGGGGTGACCGGCGCGGTCAGCAGCTCCCGGGCGTGCCGGGCGGCCGCCGCGCCCTGACCGGAGGCGATCGAGGTGGCGAGACGGCGGTGCCCGGCGACGTCGAGCAGTTCGGCCGCGCGGGCGTCCGGGGGGACGTCACCGACCGCGAACGTGCCGGCCACCAGGCTGTTGAAGGCGAGCTGGTAGGCGGTGTTGCCGCTGCCGCGTACGACCAGCCGCCAGATGGCGATGTTCGCCTCGTTCATCAGGTCCAGGTCGGGGGCCAGGTCGCCGTACTCCTCGGCGGCCCGGACCACGGCGGCGACGACGGCCGCGTCGCCGCGCTCGGCGCACAGCCGGGCCGCGTCGATCCCGACGCACGCCCGCATCTCCAGCATGTCGCGCACCAGCGTCTCGACCGGGAGTACGTCACCGGAGCGGGCCAGTGACAGCGCCAGGTCCAGCCCGGCGTGCACCCGCCAGTCCAGCACCCGGGTCGCGCCGCCCTGGCTGACCCGGACCAGGCCGAGCTGCTGCAGGCGGCGCAGCGCCTCCCGGACCGCGTGCCGGTTGACCGCGAACGCGCCGGCCAGCTCGCGCTCGCCGGGCAGCGTCTCGTCCGGCGCGTACCGGCCGGAGACGATCGCGTCGCGCAGCCGGCCGAAGACGTGGTCGGAGACCGAGACGCGGGGCGCGGGATCGAAGGTCATGCGCAGCAGTGTGGCCCCGTACACATCAACCCGTCAACTGGTTGTACCAGTCGAATTCCGGGGCGGCCGGTGCGTGCCGCAGCGGTCACCCCTCGTATCCTTTCCGCCGTAGGAGCCGCCAGAGGGAAGGAGCCGGTGTGAGCGACGGGGTCGAGACGTTGGAGTTCCAGGCCGAGGCCCGTCAGCTGTTGCAGCTGATGGTGCACTCGATCTACTCGAACAAGGACGTCTTCCTGCGCGAACTGATCTCGAACGCGTCCGACGCGCTGGACAAGCTGCGGCTGGAGTCGCTCGTCGACAAGGACCTGCCGGCCGACACCTCCGACCTGCACATCGAGATCGAGGCCGACAAGGACGCCCGTACGCTCACCGTGCGGGACAACGGCATCGGCATGACCCGTGACGAGGTGGTCCGCCTGATCGGCACCATCGCCAAGTCCGGCACCGCCGAACTGCTGCGCAAGCTGCGCGAGTCCTCCGACGCCGCCGCGTCCCAGGAGCTGATCGGCCAGTTCGGCGTCGGTTTCTACGCCACGTTCATGGTCGCCGACAAGGTGACGCTGCTGACCCGCCGCGCCGGACAGTCCGGCGGCACCCGCTGGGAGTCCACCGGCGAGGGCACGTACTCGATCGAGGAGGTCGAGGACGCACCCCAGGGCACCTCGGTCACGCTGCACCTCAAGCCCGTCGACACCGAGGACAACCTGCACGACTACACCGCCGAGTGGACGATCCGGGAGATCGTCAAGCGCTACTCCGACTTCATCTCGTGGCCGATCCGGATGACAGTCGACAAGCCCGGCGAGGACGGCGCCACCACCCCCGAGGAGCAGACGCTCAACTCGATGAAGGCGCTCTGGGCGCGCTCGCGGGACGAGGTCGACGAGGCCGAGTACAAGGAGTTCTACCGGCACGTCGCGCACGACTGGGCCGACCCCCTCGAAACCATCCACATGCGCGGCGAGGGCACATTCGAGTACGAGGCGCTGCTGTTCCTGCCGTCGCACGCCCCGCTGGACCTGTTCTCCCCGCAGGGCCGCCGCGGCGTGCAGCTCTACGTCAAGCGCGTGTTCATCATGGACGACTGCGACGCGCTGATGCCCAACTACCTGCGCTTCGTCAAGGGCGTGGTGGACGCGCACGACCTGTCGCTGAACATCTCCCGGGAGATCCTCCAGCAGGACCGGCAGATCCGCGCGGTACGCCGCCGGCTGGTCAAGAAGGTCCTCGCCACGCTCAAGGACATGTCCGCCGAGTCGTACCGCACCTTCTGGACCGAGTTCGGCGCGGTGGTCAAGGAGGGTCTGCTGGAGGACCCGGACAACACCGAGACGCTGCTGGAACTGGTCCGCGCCGCCAGCACCCACGACCCGGCCGAGCCCACCACGCTGCGGGCGTACGTGGAGCGGATGAAGGACGGGCAGAGCGAGATCTACTACGCCACCGGCGAGAACCGGGCCACCATCGAGAACTCGCCGCACCTGGAGGCGTTCCGCGCCAAGGGCTACGAGGTGCTGATCCTCACCGACCCGGTGGACGAGGTGTGGGTCGAGCGCGTCGGCGCGTACGACGGCAAGACGCTGCGCTCGGTCGCCAAGGGCCAGGTGGACCTGGAGACCGAGGAGGAGAAGGAGAAGGCCGAGGCCGAACGGCAGGAGTACGCCGACCTGCTCACGTTCCTCGGCGGCGCGCTCGCCGACAGCGTCAAGGAGGTGCGCCTGTCCACCCGGCTGACCACCTCGCCGGCCTGCGTGGTGGGCGACGCGCACGACATGACGCCGACGCTGGAGAAGATGTACCGGGCGATGGGCCAGGAAGTGCCCCAGGTCAAGCGGATCCTGGAGCTGAACCCGGCCCACCCGCTGGTCACCGGGCTGCGCAAGGCGCACGGTGAGGGCGGCGACACGGCCGCGCTGACCGAGACCGCCGAGCTGCTGTACGGCATGGCGTTGCTGGCCGAGGGCGGCGAGCTGGCCGACCCGGCCCGGTTCACCCGCATCCTGGCCGACCGCCTGGCCCGCGGCCTGTAGCCCGACCCGACCCGGCCCGCTTGATCGACTCCACTACGCCGAGGTGGCGGTACCTGGGTGCCCCCGATGCCTCCACCTCGGCGAGCTGGTGTCGATCAAGCGCCGGGAAGTCGATCCGGGTGGTTGTCGGGTCAGTCCTTCGCCGGGCTCGTGCGGGCGGCTGGCTGCCGCTTGATCGACTCCAGCTCGCCGAAGTGGTGGTATCAGGCGGGCTCTGACCCCGCCACTTCGCCGAGCTGGTGTTGATCACCTGGGGCGTCCCGGAATGAGGAAGATCGATCCCAGTTGGAGGGACGCTCGGGGCTCTAGATGAGTGAGGGCTCTGGCGGAGATGGTCTTGCGGGCCCGCGTCGGCGGGGCGGCCCCAATGCGCAGGTGTCGAGCGGGTGGATCTGACGGAGCGCCGCTTGGCGAGCGTCGGCTGATGTCGGGCTCTTGTCGAAGGCTGTTGATCGGCTGTGTCCGGGCGGTTGTCGTGGCTTGTGCTTGATCGACACCATTGCGCCGAAGTGGTGGCATCGGACGGGTTCTGACCCCGCCACCTCGGCGAGACGGGTCTGTTCAGGGGAGCGCGGGGTAGAGCGCTGCCACCCCACCGGACAGCCCCGCCTGGACCCGGCGGGCGACGTCGTCGGCCAGGATCTCGTAGCTGCCGGACTCGATGCCGTCGGCGGCGAGCCGGGCGACGTCGGCCGGGTGCGCCTTCGGGCCGGGCACGGCGGCGGCCATCTCGGTGTCCATGTAGCCCACGTGCAGCCCGGCGACCCGGACGCCCCGGCCGGCCAGTTCCAGGCGCAGCGCGTTCGTCATCGACCACTCGGCGGCCTTGGCCGCGCCGTACGCGCCGACGCCGGGGATCGTGAACCAGGACAGCGCCGACAGCACGTTCAGGATCGTGCCGCCGCCGTTCGCCGCGATCCGGGGCGCGAACGCGCGTACCACCGACAGCGTGCCGAGGTAGTGCGTCTCCAGCTCCAGCCGGATCTGCGCGAGGTCACCGTCGAGCAGGTCGGCGCCGGTGCTCACGCCGGCGTTGTTCACGAGCAGCGTCACGTCACCGGCCCGCTCCGCGGCGGCGGCCACCGAGGCGGGGTCGGTGATGTCGAGGCGTACCGGGGTGACGCCGGGCAGGTCGACGGTGTCCGGGTTGCGGGCGCCGGCCCAGACGGTGGCGCCGCGCGCGACGAGTTCGGCGGCCAGGTGCCGGCCGAAGCCGCGGTTGGCGCCGGTGACCAGGGCGGTGCTTCCAGCGATCTTCATGTCTCGCTCCGAGGGGTGGGGAAGGAAGGTGGGTCAGGCGGACAGCAGGCCCGGACCGGGCAGGACGGCCAGCTCGCCGGGCGGTACGTCGTGTCCGGCGTCGCAGCGCAGCCGGGCGTGCACGGCCGCGCCGCACTCGTCGTGGGTCAGCCGGACGGCCGGGCCGGCCTCGTCGGCGGCGTACGTGTCGCCCCACTGCCGCAGCGCGACCAGCACCGGGATCAGGTCGCTGCCCTTGGCGGTGAGCACGTACTCGTCGCGGGTGCGCTGCCCGGGCTCGCGGTAGGGGCGCCGGTCGAGCAGCCCGTCGGCGACGAGCTGCTTGAGGCGTGCGGCGGCGACGGGCTCGCTGACGCCGACCCGCCGCGCGAAGTCGTCGAAGCGGCGGGTGCCGAACGACGCCTCGCGCAGCAGGAGCAGCGTGGTGCGGTTGCCGACCACCTCCAGCGCCCGGGCGATCGAGCAGTTGGCGGTGGACCAGGAGTCACGCTGCGCAAGGAGGTCCGTCATGGCGTCGACGGTACCCCCTGACTTAGGAAATCAAAAGTCAGCTACCTCACAGCTGGCCGGGGAAGAAGCCGTGCCGGGCCAGCGGCTCGACGATCTGGTGCTCCTCGTACGACAGGTGCGACAACAGCGTGTCGGTGAGCAGGTCCACCGCCTCCTGGAGCTGCGTGAAGTCGCCGGGCCGGTGGACCAGTTCCACGAGCGCCCGGTCGACGCTCTCCACCACCCCGTGGATCACCACGTGTTCCTCCTCGAGGCGGTCGAGCACGGCCGCCAGCCCGGCCTCGGAGCGGCGCAGGTGCGGGAAGATCGAGGCGTCCTCCAGCCCGTGGTGCTGGGTGACCATGGTGCAGTAGGCCGCGCAGTACGCCCCGAGCGTCCAGTTGTTCTGCCGCATGGTCATCTCGTTGAGCGCCGCCCGCGCCCGGCCCGGCGAGACGGCGCCCCGCTTGACCTGTTCCAGCAGGTCGCGCACCTGGGCCAGCTCCTGGCGCAGGTGGTCGTGCACGTCCACCAGGTGCTGCCCGGCGGCCTGCCCCCGGGGTGGGTAGACCTGGCCGGCCGGAGGCAGCGGGGCGGTCGGCCGGGTCGACTCGTCCCAGGGGCGGCGCGCGCTCAGACGTACCCCCGGGTCGGGGGTGGGGGTGACCGCCAGCGTGGCCGCGCCGCCGGTGGCGGCCGTGTCGTCGGCGACCGCGCGGGCCCCGCTGCCGGGCGCGGTGCGCTCGGCGGCGACGAGTTCGCGGACCGCCGGCGCGACCTCCTGGGCGAAGATCTGGATCGCGCGCGGCTCGTCGCTGCCGAGGATGAACGTGGTGACGCCGTGCTCCAGCGTGAGCCCGGCCAGCTCCTCCACCCACTGCTCCGGCGGGCCGGCCAGGAAGCCGGCCGACGAGCGCGCGAACGTGCCGGTCACGTTGAGCATGCGGCGGATCTCGGCCGGGTCGCGCCCGGCAGCCTGCGCGCCCTCGTCCACGAGCGCGTTCAGGGCGGGCAGCTCGTCGGGGCCCTTGGGCAGGTAGGACAGGGAGGGCAGCCAGCCGTCCGCGGCGCGGCCGACCAGGCGCAGCATGCGCGGCTTGTACGCGCCGACCCAGATGCCCACCCGATGCGCGGGCGCCGGGCCGCGCTTGGCGCCGACCACCCGGTAGTGCTCGCCGTCGACGCGGATCATGCCGCGGCGGTCGGTGTCCCAGACCTCGCGGATCACCCGGATCGCCTCGTCCAGGGCCTCGACCGCCGCGCCGGGGGACAGGCGCCGCCCGCCCGTCGCCTCGATCGCGTCCCAGAACGCGCCCGCGCCGAGTCCCATCTCGACCCGGCCGCCGGTGAGCAGGTCCAGGCTGGCCACGCTGCGGGCCAGCACCACCGGCTGGCGCAGCGGCAGGTTGAGCACGTTGCCGGCCAGGTGGATGCGCTCGGTGACGGCGGCCACGTAGGACATCAGCGTCCAGGTGTCCAGGAAGCCCGGCTGGTACGGGTGGTCCTGGAACGTGACCAGGTCCAGCCCGACCTGTTCGCAGAGCGTGGCCAGCGCCACCACCTGGTCGGGCTGCCCGGCGGCGGGCGTGATGAAGCCGCCGAAGGTCAGCTCGTGTCCGTGATCGGTCATCCGTCCCGCCCCTCCCGTGATCTTGCTCGGCCCTGCCACGGTAGCTCCACAGGTGGTAGCCCGGCCGGGTGAACACCATCACAAGAAGTGGACGATCGTCGCAAACCGTCCTTAGCGTCGGTTTCGTTCGCATTCGCGGGCACCGCGGGCCGGAAACGCCAAATCCCGCCGCCGGCCCCGGTAACCGAACCTCGTGCGGGAGCGGGGGAACCACACGTTCCACGGTGCATCGTCACCTCGGGGTGAAGCCGCCACCGGCGGCCGGGCTCCTCGGCCCGAACCCGACAGCTCACCTCGTCGGCGTGGAGGAATCCACATGGCAACTGCATACTCGGCCCGAAGCCGCCGTACCGCTCTCGGTGCGGTGGTGACCGGCGCCGCCGTCGGCGTCGCGACCCTGTTCGGCCCGGCCGCACCGGCCAGCGCGGGCGTCAACTGGGACGCGGTCGCGCGCTGCGAGTCCGGCGGCAACTGGAAGATCAACACCGGCAACGGCTACTACGGCGGGCTCCAGTTCTCCCGCGCCACCTGGAACGGCTACGGCGGCCAGAAGTACGCCGCCCGCGCCGACCTGGCCAGCCGGTCCGAGCAGATCGCCGTCGCGGAGAAGGTGTTGCGCGGCCAGGGCATCGGCGCGTGGCCGGTCTGCGGCAAGAAGGGCGGCTCGGCGAACGCCGCGGCGACCCGGTCCGAGCGGGCGGCCCCGAAGAAGGCCACCTCGAAGAAGTCCGCCCCGAAGCGGGCCGCCACGCGCAAGACCGCGCCGGAGCGGGCCGCGACGACTGCGGCGCCGCAGCCGTCGGCCGGGACGTACGTGGTCCGGCGCGGGGACACGCTGTCGGAGATCGCCGTGGCGCAGCGCGTCGACGGCGGCTGGCGTGCCCTGCACGAGCGCAACCGGGCAGTGGTCGGCGACGACCCCGGCCTGATCTTCCCCGGTCAGCGGCTGCGTCTGCGCTGATCTGGTCCGGACGCCCGGCCGGTTCGACCCGGCCGGGCGTCCGGCCGCCCGCGACACGCCGCGCCGCCGGTGTCCGGCCTGCTCGCGGCGCCGGACGCCACCCGTGACGGCCGCTGACCGCGATTCGTCGGAGCCGGTTGCTAGGGTCACGATGATCGGCTCAGACGTGAAGAAAGCGCGGAAATGACCAACGATCCGTTCTCGGCGGCCGCGAGCATCGACGAACTGCTGACCCGCACGCAGCAGGCGCTCACCGCGATGCGCTCCCGGGCCTCGGAGCACGCCGACGGCGAGCCGGGCGACCTGCTGCGCGCCGAGGGCACCGCAGCCGACGGCCGGGTCCGCGCGGTCGCCGTTCAGGGTGGCCGGCTGGATTCCGTGACGATCGACCCGGACTTGGCCGGCGAGCCCCTCGACGTCCTGTGCGGACATGTCACCGCCGCCGCCAACGCCGCGCTGTCCGAGCTGGACGCCCGGGTCAGCGCGTCGGCGCGGGCCGACGCCGACGCGCTCGCCGCCCGGCTCGGCAGCATGGGTGACCAGGCCGAGCTGTTCGGTCGCGCGATGCACGAGGCGGCCGCGCGGATCCACCGCGACCGCGGCACGGCGTCCCAGGCCGGGCGTCCGGCCTGACCCGACCGCACGCGGTCCGGCACGACGCGGCGCCGCCCCGGCACGCGGCGGCGGCCACGCGCGACGCGGCACCGCCCGGCACGACGAGGCGGCCGGCCGCCGGGAGGACGACGACCGGCCGCGCTACGCCACGGTCAGCTCAGGGTGACCGCGGTGTCGTCGACGACGAAGGACGTCTGCAGTGAGCTGTCCTCCACGCCGCTGAACGAGATGGTCGCCGTGGTGCCTGCGAGCGACGAGATGTCGAAGGACCGCTGCACGTAGCCGGTGGCCTTGTTCAGGTTGGAGTAGGTGGCCAGCGTGGTGCTGCCGGCCTTGACGGTGAGCTTGTCGTACGCGGTGCCGGTGGTCGTCTCCGCGCTGTCGATGTGCAGCCAGAAGCTGAACGTCGCGCGGCATCCGGCCGGGATCGTCACCGACTGACTGAGCGTGTCGGTGTGCGACGAGCCGTACCCGTCCAGCCACGCCTTGTACGAGCCGCCGTGCGCGGCCTGGCCGCTGTCGGTGGTGATGACGCCGGACGAGGCGCTCCAGCTCACGTTGCCCGACTCGAAGCCGGGGTTGGCGAGCTTGTTGCCGGAGCAGCCGCCCGACGGCGGGGTGGTGGTGGCGGTCGGCGTGGGCGTCGGGGTGCCGCCGGCGCAGGTCGGCTCACCCGACTGGGCCGGCACGCTGACCGCCGCCCAGGCCGCCTTGACCGCGTTGAACTCGGTGCAGCTGCTCGGGTAGAGGTTCTTCGCCGCCTGCAACGTCCAGACGCGGTACTTCAGGTAGGACGAGGACGACGTCTTCAGCAGCATGGCGTTGTACATGATCTTGATGGCCTTCTGGATGCCCAGGCCGCTCACGCTGCTGCTGTTGCAGGTCGAGCTGGACGGCTGCCCGTTGGTCGGGCTGCTGCCGTTGGCCAGCAGGTAGAACCAGTGGTTGCCGGGCCCGGCCGCGGCGTGCACCTCGGTCGACGGGATGCTGCTGGAGTAGCAGTTCGGGTCGCCGAGCGCCGACGGGTTGTACATGTTGCGGATCGGGCCGGAGCCGACCAGGTTGATCTTCTCGCCGACCAGGAAGTCCGGCGCGTCGTAGCTGGACGGCTCGTTGGCGAACCACTCGGTGGCCGCGCCGAACGTGTCCGCCACGAACTCCTGCGTGCCGCCGCCGGAGATGCCGCCGGGGGTGTTGTCGTCGATGCCGTGGCCGATTTCGTGCGCCACCACGTCCAGCGAGCCGATCCACTGGCCGGCGGTGTTCTTGCCGATCTGCACCTGGCTGCCGTCGTAGTAGGCGTTCTGGTCGTTGAGGCCCACCCGGATCGGCCAGTAGCCGCCGTTGCCGTTGGCGCCGTTGCGGCCCAGCCACTGGGCGAGCATCTTGTGCTCGGTCTGCGCGGAGAACAGCGCGTCCACGCAGCCGGTCTCCTTGTTCGTGGCGGTGCCGTTGCCCCACACGTCGTCGGAGCCGCTGAACGTGGTGTTGTTCGCCGCGTCCTGGCAGCTCAGGTTCGTGACGGTCGGGTCCTTCATGGTGTACGTGGAGCCCGACTGGGTGGTGTTGAGCGTGAGCGGGCTGGGCCCGTTCCAGGCGCCGGTGCCGGTGCCGCGTACCACGTGCTCCTGCTTGCGCAGGACCGCGCCGGTACGGGCGTCGACGTCGACGGTGAGCCGGCTCGGGCCGTCCGCGCCGGTGCCGCGTACCGTGGTCTCCCAGGCCAGCGCCGGTGCGGCGCCGAGCGTGTAGACGACGAGCGTGGTGCCCTCGACGGCGCTGACGGTCTTGAGCTGGGCGCGCGCCGTGGCCGCGGCGGCGGCCTGGGTCAGCGCGGGCGTGGTGGCGAGGGCGCCGATCGGCCGCTGCTGGGCGACCGAGGCGTACTTGAGGTTGCCGGCGGAGTCGGTGGCCAGCACGAAGTCGCCGCCGACCACGGGCAGGCCCTTGTAGGTGCGCTCGTACGGCACGTACTGGGTGCCCTCGGAGGAGATGACCGGCTTCTGGACGAACGCGTCGTCGGAACCGGCCTGGAGGTAGGCGGGGCGGTTCGCGACCAGCGCGCGGGTCGAGTCGGCGGCGGCCGCTCGGGCCTGGGCCGGGTTGGGGGCGGCGGGCCCGGGTGGCGCGGCCTGCACGGCCGCGGCGGTGCCGGCGGCGATGACGCCGGCCGCCGCCGCGCCGGTGAGCGCGGCGAGGCGAGGTGAGAGTTTCACGGAGGTTTGCTCCTGTTCTACAGGCGCGCCGCACGAGCCCGGTGGGGACGGGCGGCGCGGTGGTGCGAGGCAGGGTGACGGCCGGTCACCGGAGCTGCCGGCGTGGCTCCGGGTCGACAGATCGACCGTCGCGATTCGCCGGGGGTCGGCGGTTCGCTGGTGCACAATCACACGCCGCGCGAGCCGTGAGCAATGGGTGACCTGGGCAACGGCTGGCAGTCGGGCGTGTCGCCGCGCGCGTCGTCCCAGGCAACCATGATCTTCAATAGGCCCTGATCAGGGCGAACATCGCCGACAGTGGATGGGGGCCCGTGCAAATTGCGGACGTTGCCTATGTGCGCGAATGGCGCACATAGACGCGAGGACGCCGCCGCACGCGGGCCGCCACCGCGCGGCCGGGCACGTCAGCGCGGGCCGCGGGTCCGCGTCGGCGTGATCGTGGGCGGCGGTGGCAGCGTGGGCGTCAGCGTGGGCCGCGACGTCGGCCGCCCGGTCGGCTCCGGGCTCGGGCTGGGGCTCGACGGGGTCGGGCTCGGGCTCGGGGAGTCCGACGGTGTGGGCGCGGCGGTCGACGGCAGCGGCGCCGACGCGGTCGGCTCCGGGGTGTCGCCGGGAAACTTCGGCTCACCGAAGCGGTACTTGCCCGGGTCGAGCTTCATCGCCTCGGTGGCCTTTGTCATGAACTGCCGCCAGATCGGCGCGGCGCCGGTCGAGCCGTACACGTCGTAGCTGCCGTCGCTGGTCCGCAGCGGCTTGCCGTCGGTGGTGCCCAGCCACACGGCCGAGGCCAGCGCGCCGGTCCAGCCCACCATCCAGGTGTGCACGTTCTGCGTGGTGCTCTTCCCGGCCTGCCAGGTGCCGGTCTTGCCGGCGGAGTCCCAGCCGTTGTCCAGCTTGGCCGCCCGGACCCGGCGCAGTGTCCAGTCCAGCTGGTCGACGGCCTCCCGGTCCAGCCCGAGGTCGGTGGTGCGCAGCTGCTCGGTCCACACCTCCTCGTCGTCCTTGCTCACCGACCGGACGAAGTGTGCGTCGGCGCGCTTGCCGCCGGCTGCGAACGTGGCCATCCCGTTCGCGTGGTCCTGCACGGTGATGCCGTACTGCCCGATGCCGACCTCGGTGGAGAACCGCTTCGCCACCTCGTCGGCGGGGTCGCTGCGCAGGTCGACGCGCTGCGGTCGGGGGTTGCCCCGGACCGTCTCCCACATCGACTCCACGCCCGCCTGCCGGGCCGTCTCGATCACCTTGTCCGTGCCGAGCCGCTCGGTCAGCTCGAAGTAGGTGACGTTGAGCGAGGCGACGGTGGCCTCCCAGAGCGCGCAGTCCGGCTGGCAGGGCGCCCGCTCGGCGTTGCGGATCGGCCCGGCCGCGCTGCCCTTGGTGCGCCCCGAGGCGGGGAACTCCTTGGTGTCCGGCGAGTCGAACCGCTCCTTCACCGAGATCCCGTCGCGCACGGCGGCGGCCAGGTCGTACACCTTGAACGACGACCCCGGCGGATGCTGGCCGAAGCCGCGGGCCTGGCCGTCCTCGTCGGAGTACCAGCCCGCGTAGTCCGCGCCCGAGCCCTTGTCGCCGCCGTAGTAGCCGAGCACCCGGCCGGTGCCCGGCTCCACCGCCACCAGCGCCGCCTGCCAGTTCCGCGGCTGCCCGCGCACCGCTCGCGGAGCGGTGTCCCGGCGGATGTCCGCCGCCGCCTCGGCCGCGTCCTGCACGCGCTTGTCGATGGTGGTGACGATGCGGTAGCCGCCGTCCCGGATCACCTCGTCCGGCTTGCCGCGGAACGGCTCGGTCCCGCGCAGCTCGGCCAGCACGTGGTTGACCACCAGGCCGGTCGGCCGGTCCAGGTCGGACCGGCCCGCGTCCTTGTCGATCGGCCGGACCGTGTCCGGGTACGCGAGGTCCGCCGCCTGCTGCGACGTCAGGTAGCCGAGCTTGACCATGCCGTCGCGGATGTAGTTCCACCTGTCGATCGAGTTCTGCTTGGCCAGCGCGTTGCGGCGCGGGTCGTAGCCGGGCGTGCCCTCGGGGTCGGCCGGATCCGCCTCCGGCTGCTTCACCATGGCGCAGAGCACCATCGCCTCGGCCTGGGTGAGCTGCCGCTCGGGTGGGGCGTCCCGGCGGACCGTCTTGCCGAAGTACGTCTGCGCGGCCGCCTCGATCCCGTACGCTCCCCGGCCGAACGGCACGGTGTTCAGGTAGAAGCCGAGGATCTCCTCCTTGGTGTACGCGTCGTCGAGCTTCCACGCGATGACCGCCTCGCGCAGCTTGCGGGAGTAGGTGACCCCGCGCAGGTCGGCGGCGATGCGCGCGTACTGCTGGGTGAGCGTGGACGCGCCCTGCCGCTGCCCGCCGCTCACGTTGGCCCAGGCGGCGCGCAGCACACCCTTGAAGTCGATGCCGCGGTTGGTCCAGAAGGTCCGGTCCTCGGCCGCCACGATCGCCTGCTTGGCCGAGTCGTTCATCTGGTCGTACGGCACGATGGTGCGGTTCTGCGCGCCCAGCTTCGCCATCGGCGTGCGCCCGTCGGCGTAGAAGACGGTTGTCGACTCGGGCAGCTTCAGGTCGCTGGGCGTGGGCACGCTGTCGAAGTAGTAGCCGCCCGCGACCAGGCCGCACCCGGCCAGCAGCACGCAGACCGCGAGGACGACCGGCAGGCGCCGCCGCTTGCGCTTCGGGCTCGCGGTCGTGGCGCCGGCCGGCCCCGGGGTCTCTCCCGTTCCTCGCACCGTTACCTCCGGTCGCTCGGCGAAGTCGTGCCCGGCTCGCAGGCTAACCGAGGTAGGGCGCCCGCACCGGCCGACGACGTCGGGGCAACGGATCAACCTCCGGCTCGCCGAGGCCGAGCACAGCGACGTCCCCGTGAAGGCGGCGGGCGGGAGCCGGGGCGGCTGGGTGGCCGCCCCGGCCCGGTCAACCGGTCAGCGCGCCGCCCGGTCGGCGGCCCGGCCGTCGCGGTCCGGGCGGCCGAAGCCGCGGTGACGCACCGGCCAGCGGTCGTTGCCGCCCGCACGGAACGGCGTCGACCGCCACAGCGCCCGCAGCTCGGTGCCGTCCGGGGCCGCGAAGGCCTCCCGTGCGGTGTAGCCGAGCCGCCGCAGCAACTCCTCCTGCTCCCCGGCGCACGGGTGCGCGTAGGTGGGCAGGCTGAGGGTGTCCATCCGGCGCTGCGCCCCGGCGAGCGCCTCCGCCGCACCGCCCCGGGGAGCGGCCAGCAGCGCCAGGTTGTTGTGCGGCTCGACCGGACGCCGGGCGGCGAGCGCGTCACCGAGGCGGCGGAACCGCTCCTCGTCCGGGCCGGCGGCGGCGGCGAGACGATCGGCGTACCGGTGGGGCGTCGGGATCGGCCGGTAGCGGTGGAACCACACGGTGGCGGCGCTGCCGTCGGGCAGCAGGAACGCGTCGCCGAACAGCAGCGCGTGCTCGGTCCAGATCCGCGCCACGGCGGCGAGGACCGGCAAACGGCGCGGCGCGTCGGGGACGAGCCAGGCCGCCAGGGCGGTGGGCATCAGGGCCTCGGCGACGAGATCGGCGATGCGGCCGATGTCGCACCACCGGGCGCGGGCGACGGGCAGGGCTGTGCTCATGAACGAACTCCTGTTTCACAGGCGTGATCGGGTCTGGTGCGGGCGCCGGACGACGGCGCCGCCGCGCAGGCGCGGCAGTCGGGCGGGACACGCCCGTGCTCCGGATCGCATGTGGTCCTGTGAAGTCCGCTCAGGCGGGTCTGGTGCCGGGCCGTGACGTGCGGGAGGCCGGCAGGCGTTCGTGCGACGGGCGCCCGTACTGGTGGGCGAGCGTCGGCAGCCCCCAGCGGCACGCGTCCGCGTCGGCCGCCTCGCTGTGCACCGCGCCGCCGGCATGGCTGGCGCCGTCGTACGGCTGCGGCGCGACGGGGGTCGGGGCGAAGTCGGCCGCCGTGCGGACAGCCTGTGTCGCGCTGCGCGCGGCGGCGCCCCGTTGTTCGACGGCGAAGGCACGCGCCACCGGGCCGGCGGCGACCGTAACGCTGTCGCCCGCGCGGGCCGGCGCAGCCGGGCGGGCCTTCACGGCCGGATCAGCGGTGCCGGCCGGATCAGCCGGACCAGCCGGATCAGCCGGGTCGGCGGGGGCTGTCGGGTCACCGGGGTCGGTCGGGTCAGCGGGGTCGGCCGGGTCCGGCTGCGACGCCGCCGGTGGGTCGAGCAGATCGGTCACCGGGCTGAGCGGGTCGAGCACCGGGTCCAGCGGCGCGACCACCGGTTCCAGGCCCCGCCAGACCGGACCGAGAATCGGGCTCAGCGGCTCCACGACCGGGGACAGCACGTCCGCGACCGGTTCGAGCACGCCCTCCGTGACCGGGCCGGTGAGCGGGCGCAGGGCCTCCGCGACGGGCGTGAGCAGGTGATCGCGTACCGGGTCGGTGGCCGGGCGCAGGCCCTCGGTGACCGGGGTCAGCACGTGGTCGCGGACCGGCGTCACCACCGCCTCGACGACGCGGCCGGTGACCGGCGTCGTGGCGGCCGGGGCCGCCTCCGGGGCCGCCTCCGGGGGCGTCGCCACGGCCTTTCCGGGCGTGGCCGTGCCGGATGTGGGCGTGCCGGGCGCGTCAGCGCTCGGCGCGGTGGCGTCGGCGGCGGGAGCTGTCGTGCCGGATGCCGGCCCGGCGGCGGGTGTGGACTCGACACCGACGGCCCCGGACGCGGGCAGGCCGAGAACCGCGCCGAGTGTGTGGGTCAGAGTCTCCACAGTGGCCGTGGGCGGCGGACGGTCGGCGGCGTGGGCGGCCGAGCCGGCCGCCACCTCGTGCGCGCCCCAGACGGCTGCCACGCCGCCGAGCAGCAAACCGAGGCGCAGCGTGTAGTACGCCACCCACCCGATCCGTCGCGTCATCGCACACCCTCCGGATCCGCGCCCGGCGGCGCGGATCATCGTCCGCACTGTACCGAACGTGGCCGTCCGGGCACAGTACGCCGCGAATCGGTTTCGGGCGCGTCGCGCCGGGCGCAGGCGTGGGACGCGCGCGCTCCGGGTACAGCGGGACCATGAACACGAGCACGGCCGAGCGCCCGGCCACCGCCCCCGCCGCGCCCCCGGCCGGTGTGGTCGCCGTCGTCGCCCATCGGAAGAAGACGTTCGGGGGAGGGCTCGACGAGCTGCGCTCCCGGCTCGTCGCCGCCGGGGTCGGGCGGCTGCTCTGGTACGAGGTGCCGAAGAGCCGCAAGGCGCCCAAGCGGGTCCGCGCGGCGCTGGACTCCGGCGCCGAGCTGGTGCTGGTGTGGGGCGGCGACGGCATGGTGCAGCGGTGCGCCGACGCGCTGGCCGGCAGCGGCGTGCCGATGGGCATCCTGCCGGCCGGCACGGCCAACCTGTTCGCGGTGAACCTGGGCATCCCGGTCGACCTGCCCGAGGCGGTACGCATCGCGCTGCACGGCCGCCGCCGCGAGCTGGACCTGGGCCGGATCAACGGGGAGCACTTCGCGGTGATGGCCGGCGCCGGGTTCGACGGCGACCTGATCCGGGACGCCGACCGGCAGCTCAAGGGCCGGTTCGGCCGGATCGCGTACGTCTGGACCGGGCTGCGGCACGTGCGCGGCGAGTGCGTACGGACCCGGATCCGGGTCGACGGCGCGGACTGGTTCGACGACGAGGCGAGCTGCGTGCTGTTCGGCAACGTCGGCACCATCACCGGCGGCATCCCGGCCTTCGACGACGCCCGTCCGGACGACGGGGCGCTGGAGGTCGGCGTGTCCACCGCCAGCGGCGCGGTGGACTGGGCGCGCACGCTGGGCCGGATGGCCGCCGGGCGCTCCGAGGAGTCGCCGTTCGTGCGGATCACCCGCGGTCGCAAGATCACGGTGCGGTTCGACGCGCCGAAGACGTACGAGCTGGACGGCGGCGCGCGGGGCAAGGCGAAACGGCTCAAGGTGAAGGTGGTCCCGGGCGCGCTGACGGTGTGCTGTCCCGACCCGCCGGACTGACCGCGTTCTGGCCGGGGCAGGATGCCGGCATGCGCGACGACATCCGCGACTACCTGGCCGAACTGGTCCGCCGCTCCCGGGACGTGCTCGGTGACGACCTCGTCGGCGCGTACGCCGCCGGGTCGGTCGGGCTGGGCGCGTACCAGCCGGGGCGCAGCGACGTGGACGTGGCGCTGCTGGTCGCCGGGCCCCAGCCGGAGGCGGCCAAGCGGATACTCGTGGAGCGGCTGCGGCACGAGTCGCTGCCCTGCCCGGCGCGCGGCCTGGAACTGGTCGTCTACCGCCGCGACGTGGCCGCCTCCGGCGCCCCGGAGCCCGGCTTCGAGGTCGAGCTGAACACCGGCGCGACAATGCCGTTCCGCGCCACCTACGACCCGGCCGACCGGCCCGCCGCCGACGGGCGGTTCTGGTACGCGCTGGACCGCAGCATCCTGCGCCAGTCCGGCCTGACGCTGCTCGGCCCGCCCGCCGCCGACGTGTTCGCCGACCCGTCACCGCAGGCGCTGCGGGCGCTGCTGGCCGACGCGCTGCGCTGGTGGCTGGCGCTGCCGACCCCACCCGGCGACGCACCGGCTCCCGGCGCGGAGGACGCGGTGCTCGGCGCCTGCCGCGCGCTGGTGCGCCACCGCGACGGCGTCTGGCTGGGCAAGGTCGACGCCGGGCTGCGGGTTGCCGCCGACGACCCGGACGCCGCGCTGATCCGCGCCTCGATCGAGGCCCGCCGCGGCGGCACGCCGCCGTCCGGCCCGGCCGCCCGCGCGTTCCAGCGGCGGGTGCTGGACCGGATCACCGCGGACTGAACCGCGACTACTGTGAGCCGGGGAGGTGCGGTGATCATGACGGAGCTGAGCGCGTCCACGCGGGCCGGACTGGAGTCGGTGGTGCCCGGCGGCGTGGCGACCCGGGCCGCGGACCGGCTGCGGATGGCCCACGACGCCTCGCACTATCTGCTGCACCCCGGCGCGGTGATCACCCCGGCCGACGCCGGTCAGATCGCCGCGCTGCTGGCGCACAGCCGCCGAACCGGCACCCCGCTGACGTTCCGCTCCGGCGGCACCAGCCTCAGCGGCCAGGCCGTCACCGACCGGCTGCTCGTCGACGTGCGACGGCACTTCCGCGACCTCACGGTGCTCGACGACGGGCGGCGGGTGCGGGTCCAACCGGGGGTGGTGCTGCGGCAGGTGAACGCGCGGCTCGCGCCGTACGGCCGCAAGCTCGGCCCCGACCCGGCCAGCGAGTCCGCGTGCACGGTCGGCGGCGTGGTCGCCAACAACTCCAGCGGCATGACCTGCGGAACCGAGTTCAACACGTACCGGACGCTGGAGTCGCTGGTCCTCGTGCTGCCCAGCGGCAGCGTGCTGGACACCGGCGCCCCGGACGCCGACGCCCGGCTGCGCGCCGCCGAACCGGCGCTGCACGCCGGGCTGCTGCGGCTGCGCGACCGGGTACGCGGCAATCCCGACTCGGTGCGCCGCATCCGCGCCCAGTACGCCATGAAGAACACCATGGGGTACGGCGTGAACGCGTTCCTCGACCACGACGACCCGGCCAATCTGCTCACCCGGCTCGTGGTGGGCAGCGAGGGCACGCTCGCGTTCGTCGCGTCGGCGACGTTCCGCACCGTACCCGTGCACCGCCATGCCGCGACGGGCCTGCTGGTCTTCGACTCCCTCGGCGCGGCGATGGCCGCGATGCCGGCGCTGGTGGCCGCCGGGCCGGCGGCGGTCGAGCTGCTCGACGCCGCCGCCCTGCGGGTCGCCCAGCGGGACCCGAAGGCGGACGCCACGCTGCGCGGCCTGGCCGTGCGCGGGCACGCCGCGCTGCTCGCCGAGTGGCAGGAGTCCGACGCGGCGGCGCTCGCTCACCGGGTCGCCGACGCCGGACCGGTGCTGGCCGGCCTGCCGCTGAGCGCACCGGCGCGGCTCAGCGGCGAACCGGCCGCCCGGGCCGCGCTGTGGCACATCCGCAAGGGCCTGTACGCGGCGGTGGCCGGCGCGCGCCCGTCCGGCACCACCGCGCTGCTGGAGGACATCGCCGTGCCGGTCGAGGCGCTCGCCGGCACCTGCGCGTCGCTGGCCGAGCTGTTCGAGCGGCACCGGTACGCCGACAGCGTCATCTTCGGCCACGCCAAGGACGGCAACCTGCACTTCATGCTCAACGAGCGCTTCGACGGCGGTGCGGCCCCGGCGCGCTACGCCGACTTCACCGAGGAGATGGTCGACCTGGTGCTCGGCCACGGCGGCACGCTCAAGGCCGAGCACGGCACCGGCCGGGTGATGGCCCCCTACGTGCGCCGCCAGTTCGGCGACGAGCTGTACGAGGTGATGCGCGAGCTGAAGACGCTCTGCGACCCCGACGGCGTGCTCAACCCGGGGGTGCTGCTCAGCGACGACCCGGAGATCCACATGCGGCACCTCAAGACCGTGCCGACGGTGGAGGAGGAGGTGGACCGCTGCGTCGAGTGCGGCTACTGCGAGCCGGTCTGCCCCAGCCGCGACCTCACCACCACGCCCCGGCAGCGCATCGTGCTGCGCCGGGAGATCGCCGCAGCGCAGGCCGCCGGCGACACCGCGCTGGTCCGGGAACTGACCGACGACTACGACTACGACGCGGTGCAGACCTGCGCCGTCGACGGCATGTGCGCCACCGCCTGCCCGGTGCTGATCAACACCGGTGACCTGGTCAAGCGGCTGCGCGCGCAGGAGCACGGCCGGGCGGCGGGGACCGCCTGGCGCGGCGCGGCCCGCCGCTGGGGCGCCACCACCCGGGGCATGGCCCGGGGACTCGATCTGGCCGGGGCGCTGCCCGCCGCGCTGCCCGAGGCCGCCACCCGGGCCGCCCGCGCGGTGCTCGGCGCCGACCGGGTGCCGCAGTGGCAACGGGACCTGCCGCGCGGCGGCACTCCGCGCCGCCCCCACCCGGCCGACGACCCGGACGCCGTGTTCGTGCCGTCCTGCCTGGGCACGCTGTTCGCCCCGGCCGATGGCGGCACCGGCGTGGCTGCCGCGCTGCTCACGCTCGCCGAGCGGGCCGGCGTACGCCTGCTCGTGCCCGACGGCATCGGCGACCTGTGCTGCGGCACCCCCTGGTCGTCGAAGGGACTCACCGACGGCTACCGGCAGGTGCGCGACCGCGTCCCGCCGGTGCTGCGCGCCGCCAGCCGCGACGGCGCGCTGCCGGTGGTCAGCGACGCCGCGTCCTGCACCGAGGGCTTCGAGCGGCTGCTCGACGGCGCCGGGGACGTGCGGGTCGTCGACGCCGTCGCGTACACCGCCGGCACGCTGCTGCCCCGGCTGACAGTGCGCCGCCGGATCGGCTCGCTCGCGCTGCACCCGACCTGCTCGTCGGTCCGCCTCGGACTCGACGACGCGCTGCTCACCGTGGCCCGCGCGGTCGCCGACGAGGTGGTCGTCCCGGAGGGCTGGCAGTGCTGCGGCTTCGCCGGGGACCGGGGACTGCTGCACCCGGAGCTGACCGCGTCGGCCACCCGGGCCGAGGCCGCCGCCGTCACGGCACGCGCCTTCGACGGGTACGCCTCGGTGAACCGTACGTGCGAGATCGGGCTGGCGCGGGCGACCGGGCAGCCGTACCGGCACGTGCTGGAGTTGCTGGCCGAGGCCACCTCGCCGTAGCGACGTCCGCGGAGTGCCGGCTTTTCGCGTGATCGACACCAGTTCGGGGACGAGGGGAGCGGGCGCCGTGAGCTGGGCTGGCGTACCGAGGGCTTGATCGCGGGCGGGGCGGGGACGGCAGGGCTTACGGTGCGGGAGGGGGAGTCCACGGGAGGGGTGACTGCGGGCGTGTTGTCGGGGCGGGTCGCTGTGGTCACCGGCGCGGCGCGGGGGATCGGCCGGGCCGCGGCGGTGGCGCTGGCCGAGTCGGGCGCGGACGTGGCCGGGATGGACGTCGCCGGGCCGGTCAGCCCGATCCTGGACCTCCCGCCCGCCACCCCGGAGGACCTGGCCGAGACCGGGCGCCGGGTGACGGCGGCCGGCGCCCGCTGGTCCGCGCACGTGGCCGACCAGCGCGACATCGGGGCGGTACGCGCGTTCGCCGAGGCGGTCGAGCGGGAGCACGGCGGCGTGGACGTGCTGTTCGCCAACGCCGGCATCCAAGCGTTCGCGCCGCTGCTGGAGATGACCGACCAGCACTGGCACGACCAGATCGACGTGAACCTCACCGGCGCCGCGAACGTGCTGCGGGTGTTCGCGCCACTGCTGGTACGGCGCGGCGGCGGGCGGATCGTCATCACGTCGTCCACCCAGGGACAGCACGGCACCACGAACGGGTCCGCGTACTCGGCGTCCAAGTGGGGGCTCATTGGGCTGATGAAGTCCGCCGCGCTGGAACTCGGGCCGCACGGCGTGACGGTGAACGCGGTGATCCCGGGGCTGGTCGACACCGCGCTGACCCGGCACCGGGACCGTTACGTGCAGGCGCTGGTGGAGGCGGGGAAGTCACCGTCGGGTGACCTGGCCGAGGTGGAGCGGGAAGCGGTCGGGGCGCTGCGGGCGAAGACGCCGCTGGGCGTGCCGTGGGTGGAGCCGGAGGACGTCGCGCCGCTGGTGGTGTTCCTCGCCTCCGACGCGGCGCGCATGGTCAGCGGCACGTCGTTCGCCGCGACAGCGGGCGACAGCGCGCACGTGACCGCCTGATCCCGCCGGGCCGCCGGCGACGGCGGTCGTGGCCGGGGACGCATCGAGCCGGCGCCCCGGCCACGAGGGCCGGGGCGCCGGAGTCGCGCGTTCAGGAGCTTCGGGTCAGGAACCGTACGGCAAGGTGACCGTCGAGCTGTTGCCGACGCCGAGGATCGTGGGCGCGCCGCCGATGGCGTTCCACACCTCGACGCGTACCGTGCCGCCGGACAGATTGCCCAGCGTGCCGGTGGCCGAGAGCAGGCCCTGGGTCTGCCGGTAGCGCTCCGCGCCCGGGATCGGATCGGTGGCGAAGTACCGGTAGGTCTCCACCCGCTCGACGCTGCCGTTGCCGGTCAGGTCGTAGGAGACCCGGATCTGGACGCCGTTGCCGATCGCCGTGCCGGCGTCGACGGCCAGGTCGAAGGCGGTCGCCCCGCCGGTGTACGTGCCGGTCAGCCCGGTGGCGGTGAACACCTGCGGGTTGGTCGGCGTGCCGTCGTGGTTGCCGTTCGCCGCCGCCACGTTCACCGTGCCGGCGGTGCCGGCGGCGCCGTCCAGCCCGCCGCCCGAGCGCAGGTACCGGACCGGCTTCAGCGCGCTGCCCGTACCCGTCGGGCTGGGGCTGGCGGAGGTCGGCGTGGGACTCGCGGTGGTGGGGGTGGGGCTGGGCGTCGAGGTCGTCGGCGTGCCGGTCGGCACGGTCCCGCCGCCGGTGGCGTTGCCGCCGCTCCACGTGTACGCCCCGGACGTGGCGGTCTTGCCGGCCGGCACGGCGAGCGTGACGCCGTTGGAGAACGTGACGGTGAGCGGCCGGGCGGTGATGTTCGACGCCACGTAGGTGCGGACGCCGTTCTTGACGAACACCTTCGCCAGCGGGTGGTTCGCGGTGACCGTGGTGTCCACGGTGCCGAGCGCGGCCAGGTTGCGGATCCAGTGGAACGTGTGCGCCTTGCTCTCGCCCTCCTCGCTGGTGAACCCGCTGTTCGCGCGGAAGTTGCGCAGCGCCTGCTCGCCGTCGCCGAGGGCCAGGAACTCCCAGATGATGTCCTGCCACACCGTCGGCGGGCCGCCCTTGTTGGTGACCAGCTCGGCGTAGTTGGCCTTGACGTACTCGGGGAAGTCGCCCAGGTAGAGGTGACCGCCGGTGATCGGCAGCATGTTGATGCCCTGGATCATCTCCGGCGCCGCGGAGAACCAGGTGGAGTACGACCCGCCGTCGCCCCACACCATGCCGACCGTCTTGTGCCCGAACGCGGCCGGAAAGTTCTGGTCGTACACGTCGAACCAGTACTCGGAGATGGCCGCGGACTGGGTGGTCCACAGGTAGACCCCGGCGTCGCGCACGGCGGTGTCGCCGGTGGCCTGACCCCACTGGATCAGGGCGTTGGCGAAGTTCATCCCCTCCGACGAGGACTCCTGGTTGTTGCCGGCGAAGAACGGCGCCAGCCCGGAGGCCCAGTCGTGCCCGGCGTAGATGTCGAAGTCCCGCAGGTAGGGGAAGCGGCTGTCGGCGCGGTCGTAGTTGTTGGCGTCGCGGATGAGCAGGTCGATCATGCCGCCGTAGCGGCTGTCGTCGGCCCAGCCGGGGTCGAACTTGGCGACCGTGGCGGCGGCGGCGATGAAGTAGCCGTAGTGGAAGTGGTGGTCGTTGAGGTCCTCGTCGGAGCCGTACGAGGCGGGGTAGCCGATGAGCGTGCCCCAGTTGCGGTCGTAGTAGAAGAGCTGGCCGGTCTCGCCCGAGCTCGCGGTGAGCCAGTTGGTCAGCCGGTTCTTCATCGCGGTCACCGCCGCGTCGCGGACCGAGGTCTGCCCGAGCTGGTCGGCGATCTCGGCGATCCGGGCGGCCCGGCCGAGTCCCTTGCCGGCCCAGTACGTGTCGGTGCCGCTGACGCCTTCCGGGTTGCCCTGCTCGGCGTTCAGGTAGCCGGTGACGGTGGCCAGGTCGGCGCCGCTGGAGTCGCCGACGGCGGGCACCTCGGGCAGCACGCCGGTGAAGCGCATCGTGGTGGTGAACGACGGCACACCGGTGAGCACCCGCATGGCGCCGCGCGCCGAGACGTACGTCGGGGTGATCGGGGTGGCGCCGGTGAGGCTGCGCCACTGGTGCGGGTAGAGCGCCACCACGGTCTTCGTCTCGCTGCCCTCGCGGGGCGTGGTGGTGAACGCGTACGTGGTGCGCACCGTTCCCGCCGACGGGTCGTACGTGTAGCTCATCCGGGTGCCGGTGACGTGGGCGTGGGCGTACCGGCCGTAGGTGTCGGCCAGGGCGGCCCGGTCACCGCCGCCGGGCAGCACCGCCACCGAGAAGTACCCCTTGCCGGCCAGCGTCGAGCTGATGCCGGCGCCGTTGACGGTCCAGGTCGCGCCGGTGGGGGCGTACGCGACGTAGTCGTGGCCGTTGACCGTGAAGCCGATGGTGGCGCCGGAGTTGCGCCACACGGTGGGCGTCGCGGTGGCGGTGAGCTGCGCGGTGCCGCCGCTGACCGTGTAGTAGCTGAACGGCAGCCCGTGGCCGATGGTGGCGCGCATGGTGCGGCTGCCGTCGCTCCAGTCGGCGGTGACCGTCCAGTCGCTCCAGCCGGCGGCCTTGACCACCGGCGCCGACAGTCCGGGCATCCCGACGCGGACGTCCTCGCCGTACGGGTAGTGGAACTCGCCGACGCCGGTCGCGGTGCCGCTGATGGCGGGCGTGGTGGTGTACGACAGGCCGAGCCCGTTGTTCTCGGCCTTGAACGCCAGCGGGTGGGCGTGCAGGTTCTCGCTGCCGGCGCAGTTGTTGCGCTTCCAGATCAGCGACGACCACCAGTCGTTCGTGGGGATGGCGCCGGCGGGCGCGTCGGCGGTGGTGAAGATGCGCGGGTTGGTGCTGATCGCGCCGCAGCCCTTGGGCAGCAGGGCGCCGGGCGGCAGCGTCTCGGTGTAGCTGCCCGCGCCGACGGCGCCGGCGGTGGCGGTGCCGCCGCCGCCGACCACGGCGCCCAGCAGGCCGGCGGCCAGCACGGACGCGGCGACGAGGGCGGTCGCCCGCAGTCCGCGACGGCGGGCCGGGGACGGGACGGGCGCGGTCGGGGGTACGGGGTCGGGAGAGAAGTCCCGCAGGAGGGTCATGGAGGTCCCCTTCACGAGGAGAAGGCGGGGTACGGAGTGGTGGTGCGGCAGTCGTGAGAGCGCTCTCTTGAGAAGGGACAGTAAGGTTCGGGTTACGGATCCGTCAATGTCTTGTTACCGAAGAGAGCGCTCTCCCGCGCTCGCGATCGACCCTTCGATCACCTCACGAAGCGCGCTGACCAGGCTCGACGGTGCGCACGAGCGCCGCCCCGGGCCGAGGCGGCCGGGGGCGGCGTGAGGACGCGTGTGCCTACGCTGCGTCAGGCGGCGGTGGCGGCGAGGCTCCGCGCGTCGGTCCGTGCCGCGGCCGTGCCCGGCTCACCGGCGGCACCGGGCCGGCTGGCGCCCGGCTGTCCGGCGACGGGCCGCGAGGCGGACTGCGGCGAGCCGGCGGACTGCCGGGGCGCGCGGGCGGCGCTCAGCCCCGCCTGCGCGTTGTTCCACGCGCCGCAGGGCCAGGCGGCCCCAGCGCAGCTCGGGCTCGCGCAGACACGTTCGGCGTCGGGCTGGTGCGCGTCTGCCACCGCGGCGGCCAGGTCCCACAGCAGCGGATCGGTCACCTCCGCGGGGCGGTCGGTGACGCGGTCTGTGCTGGCTTCGGACATGATTCGGTCCCCCTGTCGTGAACGGCCCCCACCTGTTTCCGGAAACCGCCCCGGCCAAACCTGCGCCCGCCAGGTCGCGGGCATAGGCTGGCCGTCGTGGCGAGGTACTACGACCTGCATCCGGACAACCCCCAGCCCCGCGTGATCCGGCAGGTGGTGGACCTGCTGCGCGCCGACGGGGTGATCGCGTACCCGACGGACTCCTGCTACGCGCTCGGCTGCCGGATCGGCAACCGCGACGGCGTGGAACGCATCCGCGAGATCCGGCGGCTCGACGACCGGCACCCGTTCACGCTCGTGTGCGCCGACTTCGCCCAGCTCGGCCAGTTCGTCAAGCTCAGCAATGCGGTCTTCCGCCAGGTCAAGTCCGTCATCCCGGGCAGCTACACGTTCCTGCTGCCGGCCACCGCCGAGGTGCCCCGGCGGTTGCAGGACCCGCGCCGGCGGGTGGTCGGGGCGCGCGTGCCGAGCCACACGGTGACCCAGGCGCTGCTGGCCGAACTGGGTGAGCCGCTGCTGTCCAGCACGCTGCTGCTGCCCGGCGAGGACGAGCCGATGACCCAGGGCTGGGAGATCAAGGAACGGCTCGACCACCTGATCGACGCCGTGGTCGACGCCGGTGACTGCGGGCTCGAGCCGACCACCGTGGTCGACCTGTCCGGCGAGGAGCCGGAGATCCTGCGTCGCGGCGCCGGAGACCCGGCCCGCTTCGAGTAACGATCACCGATTCCGCCCCGTCCGGGCGCCGTCGTGGGGCACGGTAGGGACCCGGGGGAACGGTGACGGGGGTACGGCGTGGAAGCACTCCTGCTGATCACGGTGCTCGGCGCGACAGTGCTCGTCGGGACCACGATCGGCGGTCGCTACAGCGTCGCGCCGCCCGTGCTGCTGATCGCCATGGGCGCGCTGATCGGCCTGCTGCCGCCGTTCGACAACCTGATCCTTGAGCCCGAGGTCGTGCTGGTGCTGTTCCTCCCGGCCATCCTCTACCGGGAGAGCCTGGTCATCAGCCTGCGCGAGATCCGCGCCAACCTGGTGGTGATCATCGGCCTCGCCGTCGTGCTGGTGATCATCACGATGGCCGCTGTCGCGTTCACCGCGCAGGCTCTCGGCGTGGCGGCGTCCGCCGCCTGGGTGCTCGGCGCGGTCCTGGCCCCCACCGACGCCGCCGCCGTGGCCGGCCTGGCCAAACGGATGCCGCGCGGCATCCTCACCACGCTGCGCGCGGAGAGCCTGGTCAACGACGGTACGGCGCTCGTGCTCTTCGCCGTGGCGGCCGGCGTGATCGCGGGCGGGACGGTGCCCGGGCCGCTGCTGCTCACCGGCGAGTTCATCGGCAAGTCGGCCGGCGGCGTGGCCGCGGGACTGCTCGTCGGCGCGGTCGTGGTGCTGATCCGCAAGCACGTCGACGACCCGATGCGCGAGGGCGGGCTGAGCATCCTCACCCCGTTCGTCGCGTTCCTGCTCGCCGACGCGGTGCACGCCAGCGGCGTGCTCGCGGTGGTGGTGTCCGGACTGTTGCTGTCCTACGCCGCGCCCCGGGTGATCCGGGCCCGCTCCCGGGTCACCGCGTTCGCGTTCTGGGACCTCTCCACCTTCATGATCAACGGCGGCCTGTTCGTGCTGCTCGGCACGCAGGTGCCGCGTTCACTGCGCAGCATCACCAGCCACTCGCCGGCCGCGTCGCTCGGCATCGCGGTGCTCGTCGCCCTGGTCGTGGTGATGATCCGGCTGCTCTGGGTGCACCTGTCGGTGTCGGCGCTGCAACGGGCGGACCGGCGGGAGTCGAGCCGGGCGCGGCACTTCGACTTCCGCATGCGTACCGCGGTGGGCTGGGCCGGGTTCCGCGGCGCCGTCTCGCTCGCGGCCGCGCTGGCCGTGCCGGTCACCATGCACGACGGCAGCAACGTGCGCGAACGCGACCTGATCATCTTCGTCACCGTGGTGGTGATCGTGCTGATCATGCTGGTGCAGGGCACCACGCTGCCCGCCGTCGTGAGCTGGGCCGGCCTGACCGGCGACCAGGAACGCGACGACGAGGTGCGCTGGGCCCGGATCCGGGCCACCGAGGCAGCCCTGGAGGCGCTGCCCCGGGCCGCCAGCGACGTGGGCGCCACCCAGGACACGGTGGACCGGCTGCGCGCCGACTACGAGGACCACCTGGCCGCCGCGCGCGACCCCGGCGGCGAGGAGGCGGAGGGGGAGCGGGAGATGGCCCGACGGCTGCGGTTGCGGGTGCTCGACCACAAGCGGCAGGAGATCACCCGGCTGCGCAACACCAGGCAGATCGACGACGTGGTGCTGCGGCAGCTCCAGGCGGCCATCGACATCGAGGAGATCCGCCTGCTCGGGCCGGAGATGGAGGAGTGAACCGGCCGCCACCCGGAGAGGGTGGCGGCCGGCGTGGCTCAGCGCGCGTCGACAGCGACGACCGTGTACGGGGTGGTCGGAGTCGGCGGGGTGGTGAACCGGCCGTTCGGCAGGTAGAGCCGGCCGAACGCGGCGGCCACCGTGGTCGGCACGTCGAAGCCCGGGTCGGTGATGACGCCTCGGGCGACGCCGGCCGTGCCGGCGCGGTTCAGGTCGACCACGGCGACCTGGTTGAGGAAATTCTGCACCACGTACAGCCTGCGGCCGAGCAGCAGCAGGCCGTCACCGTTGAGGAAGGTGGCGCCCGGCACGTCGACGGCGGTGGTGACGCCGGTGGCCGGGCCCACCCGGAACAGCGTGCCGGTGTTCGACTGCACGACGATCAGCGCGCGCCCGTCCGGGGTGGGCGCGATGCCGTTGAGGTTGACGCCGGTGCCGGTCTGCTGGAAGTCACCGGTCAGCGGCAGCGTGGTGAAGCCGTCGGCGGGCGGCAGCTTGCCGCCGCGTCCGAGCGGCAGGCGGTAGAGCACCGGCCGGTTCGAGTCGGTGAACCAGGCGGCGTCGCGGGTGAGCGTCACGTCGTTGACGAACGTCGGCGCCTCGGCGAACCGGTAGCTCGCGAGCACGGCGCCGGTGCGGGTGTCGACGACCCGGGCGTCCCCGGCGGTGCCGCCGGCGACGAAGAGCCGGCCCCGCGCGTCGACCTTCAGGCCGAGCGACGGGGTGCCGGTGGCGGGGCTGACCTGCTTGCCCGCCCCGGTGATCAGGTCGGCGCGGTAGATCTCACCGGTGGCCCGCGACCCGAACCAGGCGTAGCGGCCGGCGGCGGCGACGCCCTCCGGCTGGAAGCCGTCCGGCAGCGTGATGACCGTGGGACGGCGGTCGTGGGCGGAGGCGGCGGGGGCCGGGGCGGCGGTGGTGACGAGGGTGGCGGCCAGGGCGACGCCGAGGACGGTCCTGATGCGTCGGTTCACTGTGGTCCTTCCGGACGAAACGGTGGAACAGGACCTGCCCCACTGTACGGTCGCCGGTCGCCGGCCGGCGACCGCCGGGGACGCGACCCGGCACGGGACTCCCGTGCCGGGTCGCGCCGACTGTCAGCCGGCCGCGCAGGCCGGCGTGCCGGAGGGCGCCGTGCCGGTGCCCTGGAATCCGAACTCGGTGGTGCCACCGGCACCGACCTGGCGGTTGTAGTCCACGTTGCGGAACGTCACCGCGCCGGTGGTGCCGCTGGCCTGGGCGCTCCAGGTGTTCGTGACCGCCGAGCCCGACGGCACGGTGAGCGACACGGTCCACCCGTTGAGCCCGCTGGAACCCGCGGTGATCCGTACGTTGGTGACGAAGCCGCCCGGCCACTGGTTGGTGGTGATCGTGGCGGTGCAGGCGCCGGTCGGCGGCGGAGTCGTCGTCGGCGGCTCACTGGTCGGCGGCGTGCTGGTCGGCGGCGTCGAGGTGGGCGGGGTGCTGGTCGGCGGCGCGGTGGTGGGCGGCGGGGTGCCGCCCTCGTTGAGCGCGTTCAGCACGGCGGTGTACGCCTGCTTCTTGTTGCCGCTGCCGTCGAACAGCAGCGGGGTGCCGCTGGCCCGCCACGAGTCGGTGTCGCGGATGCCCCACACGGTGATGCCGTTGCAGCGCGCCACGGCCAGGCAGTCCCGGGTCACGTTGCCGTACGAGGTGGCCTGGCTGCTGCCGGAGCCCTCGATGTCCAGCTCGGTGATCTGCACGTCGACGCCGAGCGCGGCGAAGTTCTGCAGCGTGGTGCGGTAGTTGCTCGGGTACGGCGACCCGCTGTTGAAGTGCGACTGGAGGCCGACGCAGTCGATCGGCACGCCCCGGGACTTGAAGTCCCGCACCATGTTGTAGACGCCCTGGGTCTTGGCCCAGCTCCAGTTGTCGATGTTGTAGTCGTTGTAGCAGAGCTTGGCGCCCGGGTCGGCGGCGCGCGCGGCACGGAACGCGGCCTCGATCCAGTCGTTGCCGGTCTGCTGGAGGTTCGAGTTGCGGCGGGCGCCGCTGTTGCCGTCGTCGAACGCCTCGTTCACCACGTCCCAGGAGTGGATCTTGCCCCGGTAGTGGGTGGCGACCTGGGTGACGTGGTTGATCATCGCGTCGCGCAACGCGCTGCCGGACAGGCTTCCCGTCCACCCGGGCTGCTGCTGGTGCCAGAGCAGCGCGTGGCCGCGTACCCGCATGCCATTGGCCTGGGCGTGCGCGACGAGCCGGTCGCCGTTGGTGAAGTTGAACTGGTTCCGGGACGGCTCGGTGGCGTCCCACTTCATCTCGTTCTCGGCGGTGACCATGTTGAATTCGCGGTTCAGGATGCCGACGTACGTGCTGTCGGACAACTTGTTCACCGCGACCGCCGTGCCGAAGTACCGGCCCTGCTCCGCCGCCGACGCGCCGAGCGTCGTGCCGGCGCTGGCGCTGGTCGCCACCGCTATCGTGGCGGCGACCATCGCGGCCCCCGCCACCATCGCGACCACAGCGGTCCGCGGGCGTGACCGGGCTGCCGCGCTCCCGCTGCCGCGGGCGAGCACCTTGTCCATCTGAACGCCTCTCTAGCCTGTCAATGGGATCGGCTCGCCTCGGCCACCGCCCGCCACGATGTCGGCTCCGCGCGGTCGCCCGATGGCCGCGCCAGCTCGGGGAGCGACTCCCCGGCACATCGTGAGTGGATCGAAGCGAATCTCTGCCCGGAGCCTACCGGAAGCGTTCCGAAAACTTAATCACCTCGATGCGTCGACATCGGGGCACGCGGTGGCGGGTGGAGGGCGGGAATCCGAGGGCGGGCGCGGGGGGACGGGCGCGCGCACCGCCCGCCGCGACTCCGGAAGTTTCGGGAATCGCCGGTTCTGCCGGTTGAGTGGATCGCGCCCGCGGGCTGATGCTGTGCCAATCGACCGTAGACGATGGAGGAGGTCCCGGAGGATGCGCCGACCCGCGCTCGTCGTACTCGTCCTCGCCGTCCTGCTGACCGGCGCTCCGGCGGTCGCCCGGGCCGGCGTCGCCACTCCACCGGCCGGGCCCGCCGCGCTCGCCGGGATCCGCACGCCCGGCACCGCCTGGGAGCACGACCCGGCCACCGGCCGGCTCACGGTCACCGCCGACGACACGGTACGCGGCAGCGAGCTGGCCGCGCTGCGCCGGACCGCGGCCCGGGCCGGCGCGGTGCTGCGCCACGAACCCGGACGGCTGCGTACGCTCATCGCCGGCGGTCAGGCGATCTACGGCGGCGGCGGGCGCTGTTCACTGGGCGCGAACGTGCGCAGCGGCGCCACCTGGTACTTCGTCACCGCCGGACACTGCACGCGCCTCGCCGCCACCTGGTACGCCGACAGCGCCCGCACGACGGTGCTGGGCAGCCGGACCGGCAGCAGCTTCCCCGGCAACGACTACGGCGTGGTCCGCTACACCGGAACCGTCGCCCACCCGGGCGCGATCCACACCTACCCGGGGCAGGTCACCGTAACCGCCGCCGGCAGCGCGTACGTCGGTCAGGCGGTCTGCCGCAGCGGCGCCACCACCGGCGTGCGGTGCGGCACCGTCACCGGGTTGAACGCCACAGTCAACTACGCCGAGGGCAGCGTCACCGGGCTCATCCGCACGAACATCTGCGCCGAGCCGGGCGACAGCGGCGGCCCGCTCTACGTGGCCGCGACCGGCGTCGTCCTCGGCGTCCTGTCCGGCGGCAGTGGCAACTGCACGAGCGGTGGCACCAGCTACTACCAGCCGATCCTGGAGATCCTCGCCGCCTACGGCCTGACCATCCCCTGACCGGCCGCGCGGGCGGCCCGCCGCGCCGCCCGCGCGCAGTTGCGCCGTCCGGTCAGGCGTCGCCGGGTACGGCCATCTCGCCCAGGCGCGACCAGTCCTGCTGCGGCACCGTCACGTTGACGATCCGGGGCGTCTCGGCCAGGTGTGGCGGCAGCGTGCGCTGGGCTTCGCGGAAGTGCTCCGACTGCACGTGCGCCGCGCCCGCCTCGTCGTCGCGGAACGCCTCGACCAGCACGTACTCGGTCGGGTCGTCCAGGCTGCGGGACCAGTCGAACCACAGGCAGCCGGGCTCGGCCCGGGTCGCGGCGGTGAAGTCGGCGGCGATCCGCGGCCAGTTGTCGGCGTCTTCGGGGCGGACCCGGAACTTGGCGGTAATGAAGATCATGGGATCAGGCTACCCAGGGCCGCCGGTGACCCGCGCCCGATCAGCTCTTGGCCGCCGGGCCGAGCAGTTCGGCCGCCCGCCGGTCGGCGAACGCGGTGACCGCCTGCTGCCCGGCGCCGAACACGATGGCCAGGCCCAGCAGCGCGGCGGTGCTGCTCACACTGGTCTCCACCAGGCCGCCGATGACCAGCATGATGCCGACCACCGCCACCAGCGGGCCGACCGCGAGCTTGAGCAGCCCCTGCTGGAACGGCAGCTTGTAGGGCAGCCCGCCGGACCGGGACGTGATCATCGACGGCAGCGCGCTGAGGAACGCGCCGAGCGCCCCGGCGATCAGCACGAAGAACAGCAGCCGCCAGGCCGGTACGCCACCGGCGTCGGTCGGCGCCTCCAGCAGCCGGACGTCGTGGCTGAGCCACTGCACCAGCACCACGAGGATCTCCGCCACCAGCGCGAACACCGACAGCCCCAGCATCCGGTTGCGCAGCCGCCGCGCCGACTCGTGGAACTCGTCGGACGCGGAGTGGAAGCGCAGCAGCAGCGCCTGCACCCGGGCGCGCAGCAACTCCACGGGCACCCCGCCGGTCGCGGTGTCGAGGTCGCTGAGCACCTTGTCGTCGGCCGGCAGCACCTGCGCCGCCGCGCTGCGGTACGCCGGCAGCAGCCCGGCCAGCTCGTCCGGGCTGCGCAACCCCACCATGGCCCGCTCCACCGAGTGGATGGTCTGCCACGCGTACTCCAGGTTGCCGCCGCGCAACCACTCGACCACGCCGCTGCGTCCGAGCACCACCTCCACCCGGGACAGCTGCGCGCGCAGCGCCTCGGCCCGATCGGGGTCGCGCGCGGACAGCACCGCGAGCTGCTGGTACAGGTCGTCGAGTTTGGTCCGTACGCGGACCTGCCACACCGCGCCGGGAACCGGCGTGGCGGGCCGGGACGGCCCGCCCTCCGGCGTGTTCCGGGGCTCGGGTATGGCCTCCGGCTGGGTCTCCTGCTCGATCATCGTGCCCCACCTCTTTCCCCCACGCCGCGCGGACCTGCTACCAGTATTCGCAGGTCAGAGCCATAATGGCTAGAGCACACCGGACAGTCGACCCGGCTCGCGGAGGCGGCGGATCCGGCCCGACGGACGAGGCCGGAGCGCTCGGGCGGTCGGTAGCCTGAGCCGGTGACCGTCTACGCCCTCGCGCAGCTCACCATCCACGACCGGGCGCGCTACGACAGGTATGCCGCCGCCTTCCCGCCGGTGCTGGCCCGCTACGGCGGTCGGCTGCTCGCCGCCGACACCAGCCCGCGCGTGGTCGAGGGGGAGTGGCCGCACCACAAGGCGGTGCTGCTGTCGTTCGACAGCCGGGAGGACTTCGAGCGCTGGTCCACCTCGCCGGAGTACCGGGAGATCTCCCGGGACCGGGAGGCGGCCACCGAGGGCGTGGTCCTGCTGCTCGACGGGATCGGGCACGCCTGGCCGGCCTGACGACCGGTCAGAGCCGGTGGCGTACCCACACGTTGGGCTCCACGTACGCGGCGTGGTCGTGGTCGACGTCGACGAGCACCGGCGTCAACGCACCCGGCACCCGCACCGGCCCGGAGGTGTCGAACGGCAGCCCGGTCCAGCGCCGCCAGTCCGCGAGCGTCCCGGTCACCGTCATCGACCGGGGCGCGACCCGCTCGATCACCCCGCCCGCCCGCACGTGCACCCGCAGCCACGGATCGGCCGGCAGGCCGTCGGGGCGGCGGCGGGCCGCGTACTCGGTCATCGGCACGTCCGGGGCGTCGGCCTTGCCGTTCGGGCGCACCGGCGCCACCAGCGTGTCGAACCCGGCGCGGGCCACCGCCGCGCGCATGGCCGCGAGCATCAGCCCGGACACCCCGCCGCCGCGCCGGTCCGGGCGCACGCAGATCTCCAGCGCGGACACCAGGTTGGGGGTGGACCCGGTGAGCCGGCCGAGCGTGGCCCGCTGGATCACCCGGTCCCAGCCGCCGTCGGGCAGCTCGTCCTCCGTCCAGCGCAACGGCGCCGCGTAGCCCCGGGCGACGGCCCGGCCCGGCTCGGCCGGGTCGACGGCGGCGAAGACGAACTCGGGGTACGTCTCGTGTGCGACGCCGTAGTAGAGCGCGCCCATCGGATCCCAGAGCATGAACGGCGGCCAGGCGCCGTCGAAGTCGGTGTCGAGCAGCGGCGCCAGGTCGGGCCGCTGCGCCAGGGTCACGATCTCCAGAGTCACGCCGGGGAGGCTAGAGCCGCGTGGCCCGGACCGCACGCCGTTTTGTCCGCGCCGCTGGTTAGGCTGCCGGCATGGCAGATCCGTTCCGGGTGCGCGTCACCGTGCGCGGCTACGAACTCGACACGCAGGGGCACCTCAACCAGGCGGTCTACCTCCAGTACGCCGAGCACGCCCGCTGGGAGTGCCTGCGCGCCTCCGGCATCGGCCAGGACCGGCTGATCGCCGGCGGCGTCGGGCCGGTCGCGCTGGAGGTGACTGTGCGTTACCTGCGGGAGCTGCGCGGCGGCGACGAGGTCGACGTGACCTGCGAGTTCCACTGGGGCGAGGGCAAGACGTTCCGGATCGGCCAGGAGTTCACCCGCGCGGACGGCACCCCCGTCGCCTCGGTGTCCGGCGTCGGCGGCCTGCTCGACCTCGCCGAACGGCGGCTGGTGCCCGACCCGCGCGAGCGGTTCCGGGCGCTGGCCACCGACCCCGCGCCGATGAGCCTGTAGCGCCCGGTCAGCCCGCCGCGCGCAGGTGGGCGAGCACTGCCAGCACCCGTCGGTTGGTGTCCTCGTCCGGCGGCAGGCCGAGCTTGGCCAGGATGTTGCCCACGTGCTTGCCGATCGCCGCCTCGGTCACGTGCAGCCGCGCCGCGATCGCGCTGTTGGAGTGCCCCTCGGCGACCAGGCCCAGCACCTCCCGCTCACGGGGGGACAGCGCGCCGAGCGGGTCGCGCGGGCGGCGCAGCAGGTGCCGCACCACGTCCGGGTCGACGGCGGTGCCGCCGGCCGCCACCCGGCGCAGCGTCGCGGCGAACTCCTCGACGTCCGCCACCCGGTCCTTGAGCAGGTAGCCGACCCGGTTGCCGTCGCCGCTGTCGAGCAGCGCGGCGGCGTACCCGCTCTGCACGTGCTGGCTGAGCACCACCACGGCGAGGTCCGGGCGTTCGGCGCGCAGCGCGACCGCCGCCCGCAGGCCGTCGTCGCGGTGCTGCGGCGGCATCCGGATGTCGGTCACCAGCAAATCGGGCCGGTGGGTGCGGACCGCGTCGAGCAGGTCCGGGGCGGAGCCGACGGCGGCGTCCACAGCGAAACCGAACCGGGTCAGCAGGCCCACCAGACCCTCCCGGAGCAGCACCTCGTCCTCGGCCAGGACGACCCGGATCACGGACGGCACGGCAGCTCCACCCGCACGAGGGTAGGCCCACCGGGCGGGCTGGACAGCAGCAGCCGCCCGTCCACCGCCGCCACCCGGTCCGCGAGCCCGGTCAGACCGGTGCCGCGCGCCGGGTCGGCGCCGCCCCGGCCGTCGTCGCGCACCTCCACCACCAGCAGTCGTTCGTCGCGGATCAGGCGCACCTGCGCCCGGGTCGCCCCGGAGTGCCGGGCCACGTTGCCGAGCGTCTCCGAGACCACGTACCAGGCGGTGGTCTGCACCAGGTCCGGCACCGGGCGGGTCAGGTCGGCGTGCACGGTGACCGGGACGACCGACCGGGCGGCCAGATCACCGACGGCGGCGGCCAGGCCGAGTTCGGTGAGCTGCTGCGGGCGGATGCCCTGGACGATCCCGCGCAACGTCACCATCAGCTCCTTGGCCTGCTCGTGCGCCGCCGCGAGCGGCTTCGCCGCCGGGGAGCCGTCCGGCACGTCGAGGCGGGCCAGCCCGAGCTGGAGGGTGAGGCTGGTCAGGCGCGGCTGCACGCCGTCGTGCACGTCCCGCTCGACGCGGCGGCGCTCGGCCTCGTAGGCGCTCACCAGGCGGGCCCGGGACCGGGTCACCTCGCGCAGCGCCGTCCCGCCGGGCGCGTCGTCGAGCAGCAGGCGGGCCACCGCCGCCTGGGCCGCGACGAGCAGCCCGGCGAGGTAGACCAGCGCGGGGACCGCCAGCAGACCGGCGACCGCGTACGGCACCGCCTCGGCGGGGGAGTCGACAGTGGCCCAGATCAGCACGATGCGGTCCTCGCCGCCGGCCAGCCACGGACCGGCCACCAGCGCCACGTCCAGCAGCACGAGCAGACCGAACATCCCGTACGCCAGCGGCACCGCCACACCCAGCACCGCCAGGTACGCGCCCTCCCGCCACCCGTCGGCGGTGGTGAAGCGGGCGACGAGTCCCCGCCATTTCGGCGCGGTCACCGGGCGGTCGTCGACCAGGCCGAGGCGCCACCGCTCGACCGCCGCCACCGGCGCGCCGGCCAGCGGCGCGAACGCCACCACCGTCAGTGCCAGCACGGCCAGCACCGCCAGCGCCGTGGCGTCGACCGGGCGGCCCCGCCGCAGCGCGCCGGCCACCAGCAGCAGCGGCGCGGCGACCACCGCCGCGCCGAGCGCCGCCGTGCCGGCCAGGGGCAGGGTCGTGACGGCGTACGCCAGGGCCCGCCACGGCCACGCGGACAGCAGGTAGCGGCGGCGGCGCAACGCGCCGGCCAACCCGTGATCAACGGTCATGGCCCGACGCTAGCCAGGCCACACCGTGCTTCCCAGCCGGCTGGACCCCGCTTCCCGGGTAGGTCTGGCCCTACCTCGAACCGGCCCGCCACGCCCCGTGCGCCGGGGCGCCCCGAGACCGTGCACTCGTCGGGTGAGAAACCGTCTCGCGGGCGCCTGCTGGCTGCTCGCCGCCGTGTCGTTCCTGGCCGCCAACGTCCTCGTCGGCCTGGCCTGGGACCAGCCCCGGTTCAGCTGGGCCGAGCACAACATCAGCGACCTCGGCAACGTGACCTGCGGCGTGTGGGACACCAGCCGGCCGCGTCCGGTCTGCTCACCGTGGCACGCGGGCATGAACGCCGTGTTCGTCGCCGCCGGGCTGCTGCTCGCGGTCGGCGCGCTGCTCGCGCGCCGGGCGCTGCGCCCGGGCCGCGCCGCGACCGTCACCGTGGCGTCGGCAGTGGCCGCCGGGTCCGGGTACGTGCTGGCCGGTCTCTACCGGCCGACGTGGACGAGAACCTGCACGTGCTCGGCGCGCTGCTGGTCTTCGCGCTCGGCAACGCGGCGCTGCTGGCCGCCGCGCTCGGCAGGTCGCCGCTGCTGCGTGAGCTGCGGACCGTCAGCGCGTTCCTGGGCCTGCTCGGCCTGGCCGGCACCGTGCTGTTCCTGGCCCGGGTGGACGCCGGCATCGGCGTGGGCGGCATGGAGCGTGTCGCCGTGTTCCCGTTGTTCGCCTGGGTGACGACGGCCGGGCTGCGGCTGCTCGGGCTCTGTCGGTCCCGGCCCCTATCCTGACCGGATGGAGCTGGCGTTCAGCGGCGAGGTGTGGTTCTGGCGCGGCCCGGCGCCGTACCACTTCGTCACGGTGCCCGACGAGCAGAGCGCGGCGATCGAGGCCGCATCGGCGTCGGTCACCTACGGCTGGGGCATGATCCCGGTGACGGTCCGCATCGGCGGCACCGACTGGCGGACGTCGCTGTGGCCCAAGGACGGCCGGTACGTGGTGCCGCTGCGGGTCGCGGCGCGCCGGGCCGAGGGCATCGAGCTGGGTGACCGGGTCGACGTGCGGCTGACGGTGGACGTGTGACCGGGCCGGAGCTGGCCGAGGCGGGCCGGCTGCTGGCCGCCGCGCGCCGGCCGGTGGTGTTCACCGGGGCCGGCATGTCGGCCGAGAGCGGCGTGCCGACGTTCCGGGACGCCCAGACCGGGCTGTGGCAACGCTACGACCCGCAGGAGCTGGCGACACCGGCCGCGTTCCGCGCCGACCCGGCGCTGGTCTGGGGCTGGTACGAGGCACGCCGGCGCGGGGTGCGCCGGGCCGAGCCGAACCCGGGGCACCGGGCGGTGGCGGCGATCGCGGCCCGGCTGCCGGACACCGTGGTGATCACCCAGAACGTCGACGACCTGCACGAGCGCGGCGGCGTGCCCGCCCCGGTACGCCTGCACGGCAGCCTGTTCGCGCCCCGCTGCTCGGCCTGCGCCCGGCCCGCGCCGCTGCCGTCGGACCTGCCGCCGTCCGCCGGTCCGCCGGAGCCGCACGACGGGGCGGAACCGCACGACGGGGCGGAGTCGCATGCGCCGGAGGCGCACGACGGGCCGCTGGACCCGCCCGCGTGCGCCGACTGCGGCGCGCCGGTGCGGCCCGGGGTGGTGTGGTTCGGCGAGGCGCTGCCGTCGGCCGCGCTCGACGCGGCGGTCGAGGCGGCTTCCAGCTGCGACCTGCTGCTGACGGTGGGCACCTCGGCGCTCGTGCACCCGGCCGCCGAGATCCCGCTCGTCGCGGCCCGTCTCGGCGCGCCGGTGGTGCAGGTGAACCCGGTGCCGACGCCGCTGGACGCGATCTGCGCGGTGAACCTGCGCGGCCCGGCTGGCGAGGTGCTGCCCGCGCTGGTCCGCGCCGCCTGGCCGGACGACGCGGTCGGCTGAACTGACCGCAGGCCGAGCCCGGCGTGATCCCGGGAATCGCCCGATCGCCCGCCCTGCGCCGCCTACCGTCGGCGCAGGAGGTGGACCGGCGGAGGGCGGCGGGCGTGGGACGCGAACGGGTGCGACGACGGCCGCGCGCGCCCCGGCCGGGGCCGGACGAGCGCCGGGTCACGCCCTTCGAGATCTTCTTCGACCTGGTCTTCGTCTTCGCGCTCACCCGGATCATGGCGCTGATCGAGCCGCACCCGACCCCGGCGGGGATGGCCAAGGGCCTGCTCCTGCTCGTGCTGCTCTGGGTGGCGTGGTTGTCGTACACATGGTTGGGCAACCACACGCCCGCCGACGTCGGGGTGGTGCGCGGCGGGTTCCTGGTCGCGATGGCCGCGTTGTTCCTGGCCGCGCTCGCCATGCCGCAGGCGTGGACGCCGGGCCCGGGGCTGGACGGTCCGTTGATCGTCGTGCTGGCCTACGTGGTGCTGCGCGCGGTGCACCTGACGCTGTTCCACTGGGCCGCGGCGGGTGACCCGGAACTGCGCGCCCGGATCCGGTTCTTCGCGTGCGTCAGCGCCGTCGGCTGGGTGCCGCTGCTGCTCGGCGCGCTGCTGGACGGTGCCGCGCACGCGGCGCTGTGGGTGCTGGGCTTCGCCGTCGAGGTGGCCGGGCAGCGGCTGTCGTACGCCCGCCGGGGTGCCTGGCCGCTGCGCAGCCCGACGCACTTCGCCGAGCGGTACGGCCTGGTGCTGATCATCTCGCTGGGGGAGTCGGTGGTGGCCGCGGGAGTGGGCGCGGCCTCGGCGGTCACCGAGCCGTCGGTCCTCGCCGTGGCGCTCGTCGGTTTCGTGGTGACCGTCTGCCTCTGGTGGCTCTACTTCCGCAGCACGTCCCCGGAGGCGGCCCGGGCGCTCGCCGCCGCACCGGCGGCGCGGCGGGACCGGATGGCCGCGGACGCCTACAGCCAGACCCATCTGCTGCTCGTCGCCGGCGTCATCTACCTGGCGCTCGGCATCGAGCAGGTGCTGGAGCACGTCGCCGACCCGGAGGCCGGGCCCCGGCTGAACCGCTCGGCCGCGGTGGCGCTGTTCGGTGGCGCGGCCGTCTACCTGGCCGGACGGCTGCTGTTCCGGCGGCTGACCGGTCAGCCGGTGGGAGCGGCCCGGCTGGCCGTCGCCGGTGCGGCGTTGCCGCTGGCCGCGCTCGGGACGGCGCTGCCGCCGCCGCTGGCGCTGGCGGCGCTGGCCGGGCTGTTGCTGGTCGCGATCGCCGTCGATCGGCGCGGTGAGCCGTCCGCCGCCGGGCGGTCGGCGAAGCAGCCGGTAGGCCGGGTCGCCGGGGGCGGAGGGTGAGCCTCACGCGTCGCGCGGCGCCCGCTTCGGGAAGACGGTGTACGCGACCGGCCAGAACACCAGCCAGCCCGCCATCACCACGGTGAGCCGGCCGGCCCACGCCCACAGCTCGGCGGTGCGCTCGCCGTCGCCGACCAGGGCGATGCCACCGAGCAGCACGGCGCAGGCGACCGCCCAGCCGATCATGCCCTTGCCCCACTCGCGCCACTCGTGCCGGGTCCGCGCCATCCCGTACTTCGGGGCCCGGCGCGGGGGAGGCCCGCCGGCGAACCGGTGCGCGAACCGCTCGTCGGCCCAGCGCACCATGCTGTGCCCGAACGCCACCGAGAACCCGAGGTACGCGGCGGCGAGGCCGTGGGCGAACGTGGCTGTCGCGCCCCGGCGCAGGTCGATCATCGTGGCGGCCAGCAGCACGAGATCGACCACGGGCACGGCGATCAGCAGCGCCGCGCCGAGGCGGGGCCGGCGCAGCGGGTACCGGGCGATCAGCCCGGCGAGCAGCACCACCCAGAACGCCACCTCGCATCCGACGATCACTGCCACGAGCATGCGGCCTCCTTTTTTAGTACGATGTGCGATAACCGTAGCAGCGTTCGTCGACCAGGTTCGGAGGGGCCCGTGCCCAAGATCGTCGACCACGACGCGCGCCGTGCCGAGCTGGCGCGGGCGATGTGGCGGGTCGTCTACCGCGACGGCGTCGGCGCCGCCACCGTGCGCAGCATCGCGGCCGAGGCGGGCTGGTCACCGAGCGCGCTGCGGCACTACTTCGCGACCCAGACCGAACTGCTGGTGTTCGCCATGGAGCACGTACAGGCCGAGGCGGCCGAGCGGATCGCCGCCGACGACCGGACCGGCAGCCCCCGCGAGGTCGCCCAGCGGGTGCTGGAACACCTGCTGCCGCTGGACCAGCAGCGCGTCCGCGAGGCCGAGGTGTGGCTGCTGCTCGCCGCGCGCGCCCAGACCGACCCGGCCGCGCGATCCCGGATGGCCGAGGCGGACGACGGCATCCGCCGCGCCGCCGAGTTCGCCGTCTGCCTCCTCACCGGGGAACCGGCCCCCGACCCCGAGGCGGTCGCCGGGCTGCACGCCCTGCTCGACGGGCTCGCGCTGCACGCGCTGCTGCACCCCGAGCGGATGCCACCCGCGCGCGCCCGGGCGCTGCTCGGCGCGCACCTGGACACGCTCGCCGCGCCCTGACCGCCCCGGCCGCGTCCTGAGCGACTCAGTCGCCCGGACGCCGGCCCATCGCCGCGCCCAGCTCGGCGCGGCTGGCGATGCCCAGCTTGCGGTAGACCCGGGCCAGGTTCGCCTCGACCGTCTTCGGGCTGATGTAGAGCGCGTCGGCGATGAGCCGGTTCGTCTGCCCCCGGGCGGCGAGCCGGGCCACCCGCTCCTCCGTCGCGGTGAGCGCCGTCGGGGCCGGGGTGCGGGCGCCGATGCGGCCCAGCTCCGCCCGCGCCCGGTCGGCGAACGCGGACGCGCCGAGCGCGTCGAACTCGGCCACCGCCGCGTCGAGCGCCGCCCGCGCCTCCCGCCGCCGCCGCACCCGCCGGTACGCCCGCCCGGCCGCGAGCAGGCAGCGGGCCCGGTCCAACGGCAGCACCGCCTCCGGCACCGTGGCCCGGGCCTGCGTCAGCGCGTCCAGCGCCTCGCCCGGGTCCGCGCCCGTCGCGCCGGCCAGCAGCACCCGGCTGCGGGCCAGCCCGAGCGTCGTCCACGGCCGCGGCAGCCGCGCGTGCCGCCGGGCCAGCCGGTCCAGCGCCGCGTGCGCGGTGTCCAGGTCACCGGCGCCCACGCACGCCTCGATCCAGTCCGGCTCGAACCGCTGCCCCAGCGGCTCGACGATGCCCGAACCGTCCAGGTCGGCCGCGAGCGAGCCGTACGCCGCCGCGGCCGTGACCCACTCGCCCGAGGCGAGCGCCACCAGCCCGGTGAGCTGGTGGTGCAGCCGGCGGCTCCACGCGTCGCCGAGGTCGTCGTCGCGACGTAGCCCGGCGGCGGTGGCACCCGCCCGCGCCAGCCGGCCCCGGTGCGCGTCGAGCATGCCGGCCAGCCAGCTCTCGCCCACCAGGCCGGTGCCGAGCTGCTCACCCAGGTCACGGGCGTCTGCGATGTGCGTACCGGCCTCGGCGAACCGCCCGGCGAGCAGTTCCGTCTCGCCGAGATGGGTGAGCGCCTCGTGCCGCAGCGGGTCGTCCCCGCGCGCCACCGCCCGGTCCAGCATCAGGTGCAGCCGGGCCCGCGCCCGGTCGTGGTCGTCGACGGCCTTCCACCAGATCGCCGGCACCGAGCCGGCCAGGTAGGACGGTTCGCCGGCCTCCAGCGCCAGCGCCCGGTCGAGCAGGCCGGTCGGCGCCTCGCCACCGGCGCGTACCTCGTGGAAGAAGAACAGCAGCAGCGCGGCGGTGAACAGCGGGCGGTGGTCGTCGCGGTCGGAGAGCCGGGCGATCGCCGCCCGGGCGTGCGCCCGCGCGGCCTCCGGCTGGTCGTGGAACATCGTCAGGTGCGTGTGGATCCGCCCGGCCAGGTCCCCGTCCGGCCCGGCCGCGGCGAGCGCCTGCTCGGCCACGCGCACGGCGGTGACCAGGTCGTCGGCGCACCAGGCGACGAGGGCGCGCAACAGCAGCGCCTCACCCCGCTCGGCGCCGGTCAGCTCCTCGGCCGCGGCCTCGGCGGCCCGGCCGGCCGCCGCGTAGTCCCCGCTGTCGATGCGGCACTGCACCGCGTCGAGGCGACGCCGGTTGCGGTCGGCGGTGGCGGCCTGCGGGGTCAGCTCGGCCGCCCGGGCGTACCAGTCGGCGGCGAGCGCGGGCGCGCCGCGTATGCGCTGCCGGGCCGCGGCGGCGGCCAGGTCGGCGGCGACGTCCGCGTCCGGCGCGACAGCGCACCGGGCCAGTTGCCGGGCCCGCTCGTCGGGGTCGGCGACCGCGCGGGCGAGCACCGCGTGCAGGCGCCGCCGGGCTCCCGGCGGGATGCTCTCCCGGACCGCCGCGGCGTACCGGGGGTGGGCGAAGCTGATCCGGCTCGGCGTGACCACGACCAGCCCGGCGTCCTCCGCCGCGTCCAGCGCGCCGGGCGGCATGCCCGCCGCAGTCAGGTCCCGCATGTCCGGCACGGTCAGCAGCGCGGCCAGCCGGACCGCCTCCCGGCTCGGGCCGGGCAGCGCCCGCAGCGTCTCGGCGAGCAGCCGGCGCAGCGACGACGGTACGGGCAGGTCCTCGTCGTGCGCGGGTGGGCGGGGCAGCCGCAGCACCGCCCGGGCCAGTTCGACGGCGAGCAGAGGGTTGCCGTCGGCGTCGCGTGCCAGCCGCTCGACCAGCGGGCGGCTGAGCGTGCCGCCGAGGCGGGCCTGAAGGATGCGGTGCAGGTCGGGCGCGGGCAGCGGCGGTACGTCGGCGCGCAGCAGCGGGTGCCGGCCGGTCGGGTCGTCGTCCAGCCCGAGCGGCACCGGCGTCGCCGGGGTCTCGCCGGTGCGGTGGGTGGCCAGGACGGCGGGCCACCGGGACAGCCGGCGCAGCGCGAACCGCAGCGCCCGGGCGCTCGGCAGGTCCAGCCACTGCGGGTCGTCGACGGCGAGCAGGAGCCGGGGCGCGTCCGTGACCGCCGCGTCGAGCAGGGTGCGGGTGGCGGCGCCCACTGCCCGTTCGTCGACCGCCGCGCCGTCGTGCTCGCCGGTCAGGAGCACCATGTCGGCCGCCGCGCGTTGCGGCGCCGGCAGCCCCGGTAGCGCGTCGGCCAGCGGGCGCAGCACGTCCGCCAGCGCCGCGTACGGCAACGCGCTCTCGGCCTCGGTGGGCGCGGCGGACAGCACCCGCCAGCCGGTGCGCCGGGCGTGGTCGAGCACTGCTCGCCACAGCGTCGTCTTGCCGATGCCGCTGGGACCGTCGAGGAGCACCGGAGTGCCCGCCGCCAGGGCGCGCCACACCCGCTCGACGACCGCGTCGCGGCCGACCAGTGCGGCGTCCATGGCGGGATGGTGGCACAGCCGCGCCCCCGAACCCAGCGTCGGCGCGGCCTAGCCCGGAACCTGTCCGCATATCGAGACGGGCGGGATCACCTCCTGGTTGCGGTAGACGTCGGCGCTCCAACTCGGCCCGCTGGTCGCCGCGATCGGCGGGATCCGGGGCGCCCGGGACGGGCTGAGCAGGCTGAGGAACTTGTTGATCACTTGGACGACGGGTTCCAGGATGCGGTAGCCGATGCCGAACCTCGCCCGTACGCCGAGGCCGACGCCCCGGCACACCGCGTACGGGGCGCCGAGCGCGGACCCGATCGTGGCCCCGTACGAGGTGACCAGCTCGAACCAGATGCCGGCGGTGAACAGGAACGCGCTGATCCCCATGGTGAACCGCACGCCGTGCCGCACGACCAGCCCCATCACGCCGACCGGCACGCCGGTGAGCGAGTCGAGCAGGCTCACCCGGCGCGCGAAGCCCTCCGTCACGCGCGACCCCACCTGGCCGTTCGCGTAGCCGAACCCGAGCTTGCCGGCCAGGGCGTACTCGCCGGAGCCGCGGAACGTGCCCAGTTTCGCGCCGAACGCGGTGGCCACCTCCAGCGTCTGGCTCACCGTGAACGACAGCGGCAGGCCGGCGACCAGCCCGATCGGGAACGCGATGTCGACCGGGACCGGGAACGTCCTGCGGTGGTTCTGCCCGCCGTCGACGCCGGCGGTGAAGTCCACCTTGATGCCGAAGCCGCCGCCGAGCTCCAGCTCGGCCCGGGTCACCTTGCCCGCGCCGATGGCCAGGTGGAACGACGCGGCCGGGCGGCCGACTGTGAGCGTGACGGTGCCGGCGAGCCGGACGCCGCCGTCGTCGTACGTGAAGTGCGTGCCGACGCCACCGGCGCAGCAGAACGTCCGTACCCGGTAGCCGTGGGCGCTCGCGGCGGCCTGCCCGCCCGGCGCGGGCGGCGGCTGCGCGGGCGCGACGGCGAGCGGCCGGGATCGGCCGAGCGTGCCGCCGGCCGCCGCGGCGTCCCGGGTCCACGACGGCTCACCTGCCACGTAGACGGTCGGCTGGTCGAGGGTGACGTCGTCCCCGCCGAACGTGCCGTCGCGGATCACCTCGGTGAGTGTGACCGGGCCGATCGTGACGACCAGGTCGCCGCCTTCCTCGGCCAGGTCGAGCACCCGGCCCACGCCGCGTCCGGTGAGGAACATGACCCGGCCGGGCGCGAGCCGGTCGGCGTCGCGCGCGCCGGGGTCGAGCCGCCAGGTCAGCCCGTCCGGGCTCACCGACCGCACGGTGCGGCTGCCGCCGCCGACCAGCACCACGTCCGGTTGCAGCGTGACGTCCTTCCCGGGCGCCGGCGCCTGCCCGTACCGGGGCTGCCCGTCGTCGGCCGCGTCGGCCGGGCCGGGCGTGGGGCCGCCGCAGCCGGTCACCGCCAGCAGCGCCGCCACGCCGGCCGCGAGCAGCCGACGGCCGCGCACCGGCCGCCTCACATCCGGCCGGCGACGGTACGGGCGAGCCGTTCCAGCGGCGCCCGGTTCTCCTGCGGGTCGTTGAGCCGCACCAGCCGCACCGCGACCCACAGGTCGCCCTTGCGCAGGAAGAACGCCTCCGCGGTGAGCAGGGCCTCGTCGGCAGTGCCGGCCAGCTCACGGATCTCGTGCTCGAGTTGCCGCTCGATGTCGAGGTACTTCTTGGCGCCGTCGCCCACGAACACCTCGACCTGGGCGGTCGGCCCGCTCGTCGGCCCCGTGTAGGTGCACGACTGCCCGGCGGCGACCGGCTCGTCGAGGGGCGTGCCGGCGAGACGTTCGGCGTCGGCCTTGGACACCAGCGCGCAGGCGTCCGGCCCGGCGACGTCGTCCACCGGTTCGGCGCTCGGCTCGGCCGGCGCCTCCCCGGTCGGGTCCGCGACCGGCGAGCCCGCGCCGGGCGCGGCGGCACCGGCGGCCGGCGGTTCGTCGCCGCCGCAACCGGCGGACGCGGTGAGCAGGATCGCGGTCAACGCGAGCGCGATCAGTCGACGGGTTCGCATGCCGGCCCCCGCTCAGGCCGGGATCGCGTCGAGCGTGCGGCGCAGGATCTGCTCGTTGCCGGCGGTGCCGCCGCCGAAGCTGCTGATCGTCACCGTGTACGTGCCCTTGCCGTCGATCAGCACCGCCTCGCCGCGCACGTCCTTGACCGCGAGGTAACCCCGCTCGCCCCGGTCCAGGTCGACGACCTTCTCGTACTGCTGGCCGGCCTGCTCGTGCTGGTAGTCGTAGGTGGCCTTGCCGGCGGTGGCCGAGGCCGTGGTGACCGCCAGCTGGGCGATGCCGTCGCCGAACGAGCAGTTGCCCTCGTCGCGCAGCTTCCGGTCGACCAGTTCGGAGACCTGGGCGGCGGTGAACGGGCACGGCGGTCGCACGTCGTCCACCGCGCCCGCGTCGGTGTCGCCGCCGTCCTCGCCCGCCACGGTGTCGGCCGCGCCTCCGTCGAGCACGTCGCCGCCGGAGTCGCACCCGGCCGGCGCGAGCAGGGCGAGCAGCAACAGGGGCAGCGCCAGGCGGGCGCGGTGGAGACGGGCGGTCCGGGCCGGTGTGAGCGCGTCAGTTGCCATGCCTGCGACGCTAGGCGCGACGTCACCGCCGGTAATCGGGGGTTTCCCTATGCGGTGACCTTGGCGGCAGGCTCGCGCGCCCCGGTAGGCGGCGCGTCCGGGCCGCCGCGCCGCCCCACCCGGACGGCGAGCCGATCCAGGTAGCCGACCATGAGCGCGACGAACAACACCACGAACAGGATCAGCATGGGCAGCGGCAGGACCAGGCCCAGCGGAAGCTCGCCCCCGGCGCCGAAGGCGCGGCCGGCGATCATCTGCACCAGCGCGGGAGCGGTGAGGCTGTCCGGGCCCCGGCCCACGAGCATCGACCACAACGGCGACTGGGCGTGTGCCAGCCAGGTCGGCAACGCGGTCACGGCCAGCATCGGCAGCGCCGGCAGCAGCAGCGTACGGCCGGCGCCGCCGCCGGAACGCCACCGCTCGTGCTGGCCCCGGAACAGCAGCGTGAACGCGAACAGCGCGGGCACCGACAGCCAGGTCGGCGGCACCAGGCCGAGGAACAGGCCCAGCTGTTCGCGCTCCGTCGTGCGTTCGAAATTGGCGATGGCCAGCGGGCCGGCGCCGACGAACAACCACGGCGCGAACGGCACCAGCAGCAGCTCGCTCCAGCGCCCCAGCGGGCGCAGCGCGCCGATCCCGAACCCGGCCAGCGCCGCGACCGTCACCGCGACGAGTGTGGACAGCAGCGGCGGCACCCAGGTGTTGGCGAACAGGTTCGCCGTGTCGACCCCCTTGGGCAGGGGCCCGGTGTCGGCGGAGAAGTTCCGCAGCCACGGCAGCGACGCCCAGACGGTCACGCCGAGGACGACGACGAGCGCGACAGCGGTCAGCCCGACGAGCAGCGGCCGGCGGCCGGTGAAGGACTCCGCCTCCCGGACGGCCGGGCCGTCCCGCCAGCCGTCGAACTCGATGCGCAGCCGGGTGGCCAGGATGAGCGCCACCGCGGCCATCCCGAGCAGCCCGAGCAGCACCAGCAGCAGCGTCGACGTGGCGGACCCGACACCGAAGCGCATCGTCCGGAAGGTGGTCTGCACGGCGGTGAACACCGGCGTCGCAGTGGATTCGCCGCGCGGCCCGCCGCCGGTCAGGATCACCGGGGCGGTGTAGGTCTGCAGGGCGGCGGCGAGGACGCCCAGGCCGAGCAGCCCGCCGACAGTCAGCATGGCGGGCGCGGGCCGCTGGTCGGGGTCCCGCCGGCGCAGGGCGCTCAGGTACAGCGTCGCGGCCACCGCGACGACCAGCCCGAACGTCACCTGTGCCAGCGCCGAGACGAGGAACGTCCGGGGGGACTGCAGATCCTGGGTGAGGGTGCCGTCCTCGATGCCCTCGGCGCGCCGGCCGAGGTACACCGCGACCGGCGCGTACGCGGCGAGCGGCAGCGCCAGCACGCCCCGGGTGACCAGGCGGGCGACCCGGCCGGCCCGGTCGGCGAGGACGGCGAGCAGCGGCGCGGCGAGCAGCGCCACCGCCAGCGGGATCAGGGCGAGCAGCACCGCGAACCCGACCTGCCCGGCGAAGCCGGAGGTGAGGGCGGCCTCGTAGTTCGCCGTACCGGCCGACTCGCCCGAGCCGCGCGGCCCGTCACCCTGGAAGCTGCGGGCCACTGTGGACAGGGTGGGCAGGACGTACGACCAGACCCAGGCGATCACGGCCGGGACGATCAGCGCCAGCCCGATCAGGGTCTGCGCCGGGCGGTTCGGCTGGGTGTGCTGGGGCGCTGGCGCCTGCGGTGTTGCCGGCTGATTCATCGGGACATCCACCCTCGAAGATCGACGATCACGGCCGTCGCGACGGTAACCGATGCCGTCCACGTCGGCAGCGCGACCGGACCGCTGCCGGGCGGGGCGGCTACTGTCGCAACCGTGCGGAGCAAGCAGGAGCTGACCACGGCGATCCGGGGACGACGGCGGGCGGCGCTGGTGGTCAACGCCCACTCCCGCCGTGGCCGGCGGCTCTACGACACCGTCCACGCACGCCTGCGCGCGGCCGGGTTCACGCTGCTCGGCGCGTACCCGGTGGACCGGCCCGGCGAACTGGACCGGGTACTCGCCGAGGCCGCCGACCTGGGCCCGGACCTGCTGGTCACCGGCGGCGGCGACGGCACCGTCGGCGCGGCCGCCCGGCTGCTGGCCCACCGGGACGTCGCGCTGGGTCTGCTGCCGCTGGGCACCACCAACAACTTCGCCCGCACCGTCGGCGTGCCGCTCGACCTGGACGCCGCGATCGCGGTGCTCACCGACGGCAAGGTGATCGACGTCGACCTGGGCCTGATCGGCGACACCCGGTTCACCAACCACGTCGGGATCGGGCTGTCCGCCGACATCATGCAGGCCGCGCCGCCGGGGCTGAAGCGGGCCGCCGGGCGGCTCGCGTACCCGATGACCGGGCTGGGTCTGCTGGCCCGGCACCGGCCGCTGCGCGTGACGGTCCGCGCCGAGGGACGCGAGCACACGTTCACCACCCATCAGGTGTACGTGGCAAACGGCGGTTTCCACGCCGGCCGCCCGATCACCGCCGACGCCACCGCCGACGACCGGCTGCTGGTCGCGTACCCGGTGGGTGGGCCGACCCGGCGCGGGCTGCTGCGCGAGACGGCGCGCAACGCGGCGGCCGGCCACCGCCGCACGCTCGGCGACGAGCCGTTCCTGGCGGTACGCCAGCTGTGGCTGGACACCGACCGGCCGGCCCGCATCGAGGTCGACGGCGAGCCGTACGGGCAGACCCCGGTCCGGATCGGTCTGGACCCGAACGCGCTGCGGCTGATGGCCCGGGCGGACAGCCCGGACCACTGAGCCGGTCAGGCCCAGTGCTCCTCGTCGGGCAGCGGGATCTCCGTGTTCTGCTCCACTGCGTCGGCGGCGGTCAGATCGTCGCGCACCGACTCGCCCAGGCCCGCCCGGTCGCTCGGCGGGCGCAGCACGCCCTGCTCGGCCAGGTCCGCCTCGCTCGCCTCGGGCACCGCCCTGTCGACCGTGTCGGGTGGCCCGACGAGCGTCTCGTCCTGCCGCTGTTCCTGCGCGTCGGCCTCGGGCGGGCGGCGCAGCGCGTCCTCGCTCACGCCGTGCGCCGCACGTACGGGGCGCTCCGGTCGGCCACGTCGCCGTACTCGGCGGGAAGCTGCGTGACGACCTGGGCGTACGCGGCCGGGTCGACGGCGTCGCGCAGCACGTCGAACACCGCCGTGATGCCGTCGCGGGCGGCGTCCACGTCCACGTCGGCGCGTCCGCTGACCCGCTCCACGAACACGTCGAGCCCGAACGGCTCGGCCGCCTCGGCCGGGCCGAACGCGTAGGCCCGCAGCGCCTCGGGCAGCTGGTCGGCAAGGTCGCGGGCCTCCCCACCGTCGATCCGCTCGGCCAGCGTCGTCAACGTCGCCCGGGTGATCGCCGTGGCCTGCTCCGCGGACGCGCCGCACCGCCGGGCCACCGCGCCGATGAACTGATCCTGGTCCATCTCGCCGCCTTCCTCCGCTGGGATTGCCGGATTCCCACGCTGGACGTCGGCAAACGGGTCGCGAGCCCGAGGCGCCGGCGCCGCCGGGCCGGGGGTAGCGTGCAGCCCGGAACCCGCAGCAAGGAGGCCCCGACAGTGCAGCCGACGACCGTGGACGTGCCCACCCCCGACGGAACGGCGGACGCCTACCTGGCGCGGCCGGACTCCGGTGGCCCCTTCCCGCCCGTCCTGCTGTTCATGGACGCCTTCGGGCTGCGGCCCCGGGTGGCGGAGATGGCCGCGACGATCGCCGAGCGCGGATACGTCGTGCTGGCGCCCAACCTGTTCCACCGCGCCGGACGCGCCCCGCTGATCGACCTCGGCGCGCTCGCCGACGACAGCCGCCGCGGCGCCCTGTTCGAGAGCATCGGGCCGATGATGGCCGCGCTGACGCCGGAGACGGTGGCCCGGGACACCGCCGCCTACCTGGACTTCCTCGCCGCCCAGCCGGACGTCGCGCCGGGTCCGGCGGCGATCACCGGGTACTGCATGGGCGGCATGAACGCGCTGCGCGCGATCGAGGCGCTGCCGGACCGGATCGCCGCGGCGGCCGCGTTCCACGCCGGGCGGGTCGTCACCGACGCGCCGGACAGCCCGCACCTGGGCCTCGGCGCGGTGAGCGGCGAGCTCTACTTCGGGCACGCCGACGCCGACCCGTCGATGACCGCCGAGCAGATCGCCGTGCTGGAGAAGGCGCTGGACGCGGCCGGTGTCACCTACCGCTCCGAGGTCTATCCCGGCGCCCGCCACGGCTACACCCAGTCGGACACGCCGATGTACGACGAGCAGGCCACGAAGCGGCACTGGGCCGCGTTGTTCGACCTGCTCGACCGCACCTTCGGGCGCTGATCCGGGCGCCGGCCGGGCCGGGCGGACGATTCACCGGCACGGGGGCGGGTAACCGGCGACATGGCCGACCGCCCTCGCGACACCGTCCGCTCGCCCCTGGACCGGGTGGTCGAGCGGGGCGGCAGCGCCCTCGCCCGGGCCCGTGCCGAGGGCGGCATGGCCAGCCGGAACCGGATGCGCCAACTGGAGATCACCTTGGTGATCTCCGCGCAGGCCGGGCTGGCCGCGGCGCTCGCCGCGCTGCTCGCCCAGTGGCTGCTCGGCTCCGGCGGGCACGTCTTCGCCCCGGCCGCCGCGGTCGGCACCATCGCCACCGCGATCGGCCAGCGGGCCCGGCGCACGTTCGAACTGCTCATCGGCGTGGGCCTCGGCATCGTGGTCGGTGACCTGCTGCGCGCCCTGCTCGGCAGCGGCTCCTGGCAGACGGGCCTGGTGGTCACGCTCGCCATCGCCACCGCGCTGCTGGTGGCCGGGCGCGGCGGCGCGCTGGTCGGCCAGGCCGGTGGTACGGCGGTGCTGATCGCCACGCTCGCGCCGGTGCAGCCCGGTCTGGAACTGCCCCGGCTCTTCGACGCGCTGGTGGGCGGGCTGGTCGGCCTGTTCGTGGTGGCGCTGCTGCTGCCGGTCAACCCGATCCGGGTGCTGGGCAAGGCGGTGGAGCCGGTGACCGCCGGGCTCACCGCGCAGCTCGACGCCGTCGCGCACGCGCTGACCCGGGGCGACGCCGACGAGGCTCAGCGCGCGTTGGAGGACCTGCGCGGACTCGAGCCGGACATCGGGCGGCTCAACGACGCGCTCAGCGGGGCCGAGGAGGTGGTGACCATCGCGCCCGTCCGCTGGCGCCGCCGGGCCCAGTTCCACAGGTACGCCGAGGCGACGCAGCACCTGGAACGGCTGGTGCTCTACGCCCGGTCGATCGCCCGGCGCTCCGCCACCGCGTTGCAGTACGACGAGCCGATCCCGCCCGCGCTCCCGGACGCGGTGGTCCGCCTCGGCGCGGCCACGCGGGAGCTGAACCGGGCCTGCCGCGGCGGCGACGACGAGGACCTGGAACGCACCCGGGAGTTGGTGCGGGAGGGCGCGGAGCTGGCCGGACGCGCGTGGTCGCAGGGGGTGCGCACCTACGGCGAAGCGATGATCAGCGACCTGCGGACCGCGCAGAGCGAGCTGCTGCGGGCCACCGGCTGCCGGGCCGAGGACGCCAACGGCAGCGTGCGCCGGGCCGCCGGCGCGGGCGAGGCCGAAGCGCGCCCGCCGATCCGGGCCCGGATGAGCCGGCCGGTCCGGCGCCGGGTGGCCGGGCGGGGCGTGCCCGGTCGGCGCCCGGACATGTTCCGCCCGCCGACCCGCGTCGGCTGAGCGCCGCCGAAGGCCACCGGGCGGCAACTGGCACCTGCCCCGGCCGGTCCGGCTCGTTAGCGTCGGCCCATGGACACCCGTCACGCCGCCCTGGTCGCGCGGTTCGCCGCGCTGACCACCGCTCACGTCGCCGACGCCTGCCTGCGCGCCGGCGTCGAGGTCCGGTGCGCTCCGGCCGCCGTACGCCCGGTGCTGCCCGGGCGGCGGCTTGCCGGGCCGGTCCGCCCGGCCCGGCACGTCGGCAGCGTGGACGTCTTCCTCGAGGCGATCGAGCGGGCCGCCGAGGGGGACGTGCTCGTCGTCGACGACGGCGGGCGCACCGACCGGGCCTGCGTCGGCGACCTGGTGGTGCTGGAGGCGCGGGCCGCCGGGCTGGCCGGCCTGGTGGTGTGGGGCGCGCACCGCGACACCGTCGACCTGGTGGCGGTCGGGCTGCCGGTGTTCAGCCGCGGCGCCACCCCGAGCGGGCCGCTGGAGCTGGACCCGCGCCCGGACGGGGCACTGGAGCACGCCCGGGTCGGGTCGTTCACCGTCGGCCCGCGGGACCTGGCCCTGGCCGACGACGACGGCGTGCTGTTCGTGCCCGCCGACCGGGCCGGGGACCTGTTCGGCCTGGCCGAGTCCATCCGGGACACCGAGCGGCGGCAGGCCGACCGGATCCGGGCCGGCGAGTCGCTGCGGTCGCAGGTCGGCTTCGCCGCGTACCTGACGGCCCGCGCGGCCGACCCGGCGCTGACGTTCCGGGCGCACCTGCGCGCCGTGGGCGGCGCGATCGAGGAGTGAGCCGCTCAGCCGCCGCGCGCCCACAGCGCCAGGCGTACCCGGTTGGGGCTGCCGGTCTTCGTCATCAGGCTGGTGATGTGCGTCTTCACCGTGGTCACGCCGATGTGCAGCCGGTCGGCGATCTCGGTGTTCGACAGTCCATCGGCCACCAGGTCCAGCACGTCCCGCTCGCGGGCGGTCAGCTCGGCCGCGCGCCGGGGCGCGCCGGCGCGGGCGTGCACCGCGCGTTCGACCAGCCGGCGCAGGATCTCCGGGCTGAACGGGCTGTCCCCGGCGGCGGCGCGGCGGATGCCGTCCAGCAGGTCGGCCGGGGGCGCGTCCTTGAGCAGGAAGCCGCAGGCGCCGGCGGTCAGCGCCGGGTAGAGGTGGTCGTCGTCGCCGAACGTGGTGAGCACCATGATCCGGGTGGCGGGCCGGTCGGCGAGGATCCGGCTGGTCGCGGTGATGCCGTCGACGCCGGGCATCCGCAGGTCCATCACCACTACGTCCGGCCGCAGCCGGGCGGCGAGGGCGATCGCGTCCCGGCCGTTGTCGGCCTCGCCGACCACGTCGAGGTCGGGCTGGGCGTCGCAGAGCATCCGCAGACCGGCCCGGATGAGGTGCTGGTCGTCGACCAGCAGCACCCGGATCACGCCGGCTCCGGCGCGCCCGCGCGGGGGCGGGGCGTGTCGGGGGCGGGCCCGGCCGCCGGCAGCACGGTCCGTACCCGCCAGCCGGACCCGGTGGGCCCGGCCTCCAGCCGACCGCCGAGCACCTCCACCCGTTCCCGCATGCCGACGATGCCGTGGCCGCCGCCGGAGGGCACCCCGGCCGGCGCCGCGCCCCGCCCGTCGTCGGACACCGCCCAGTGCACCGCGCCGTCCTCGACCGACACGGTCAGCTGCGCCCGCGCCGCCGCGCCCGCGTGTTTCGCCACGTTCGTCAACGCCTCCTGGGTCAGTCGCAGCACCGCCTGGCCGCGTACCGCGTCGAGCGCGCCGACAGCCGGGTCGACGTCGGCCTCCACCACCACGCCCGCCTGCCGGGCCCGGTCCACCGCCGCGCCGAGCGCCGCCGGAAGCGCCGACGGCTCGATCGCGGTCAGGGCGGCGTCGCCGCGTACGCCGTCCGGGTCACGCAGCACCGCCACCAGCCGCCGCAGGTCGGTCAGCGCCGCCGTGCCGGTGGCGTGCACGTCGTCGAACACAGCGCCGACCCGGGGGTCCAGGTCGGGCAGCACGTGCCGGGCCACCCCGACCCGCAGCACCATCGACGCGACGTGGTGCGCGAGCACGTCGTGCAGTTCCCGGGCGATGGCGCCGCGCTCGTCGGCGCGGGCCGCCCGGCTCTCCGACTCGCGCCGGCGCCGGTCCGCCTCGGCCCGCTCCTCGGCCTGCCGGCTCAGCTCCCTCGTGGTCCGCACGACCAGCCCGAGCAGCAGGGGCAGGCAGACGGTGACGGCGAGCCCGAACAGCCCGGTCAGCGCTGTGCGGACCGGTTCGCCGATCAAATTGGTCAGGTCGACGGCGGCGAGCAGCCCGGCGCCGAGCCAGATCGTGCGCGGCCGGGTGGCCCGCATGGTCAGCTCCAGCAGCGCCCAGCTCGCGCCGACCTGGTTGATCATCACGTCGTCGACCAGCGGGAACGCCGCCGCGAGCAGCGCCGACTGGAGGAGCAGGTTCAGCAGCGGCCGGCGGTGGCACAACAGCGCCAGGAGAAACGCCGGGACCGCCAGCGCCCACTGCGTTCCGGTGGGCCCGGGGCGGCCGTGCACGCCGACGACCAGGTAGCCGATGCCGCTGAGATCCAGCAGCAGGATCCGCGCGAGCGTGTCGCGTGCGTCGAACAGCCGACCGACCCAGCCCACCGCGTCAGCCTAGGCAACCGGGGCGGCCGGGGCCACCGCGTTGGCTCGCCGCCGCCGGACGGCGCGCAGTCCGAGATGGACGGCCAGCCCGAGCGGGCCGAGCAGGACGGTGAGCAGCAGCACCGGAGCGGTGAGCAGGGCCGGCAGCCCGCGCTCCCGCGCGTCCTGCCAGATCCACCGGCCGACGAACAGGTCGAAGGCGATCATGTGGGCCCAGGCCGCCGCCGCGCCGTCTGCGGTGCCGAGCAGGTCCCGCAGCCCGTCGAGGGTGGGCGCTGTCACCACCGGCAGCACCGTTCCGAGCGACGGGAGCACGAGGACGGCGTAGACCAGCAGCACCGGCGCGACGATCAGCGGTGAGCCGACGATCCGGGCGGTCCAGGACCAGCGCGGCGCGAGGATCATCAGCGCCCAGAACGGGGCGGCGAGCAGGAACGTCAGGTCGAACAGGATCCCGGTCATCCGACGAGCACCACCCCGGCGCGGCGGGCCCGGCGCGCCAGCACCAGCGCGGAGGCGGTTGCCGTGGCCGCCACCAGCACTCCCGCCGCGGCGAGCGTGAGCGCGTCCGGGGCGAGCAGCGGCTGCCCGCGCAGGGCCTGGGCGGTCACCAGCAGCGTGAGTCCCGCGTACGCGGCCCCGCCGACGAGCACCAGCCGGGCCCGGGTCAGCCCGTCCAGCCGCCGGCCGAGGAACCGGTCGAGCAGGATCGCCAGCAGCGGCAGCGCCTGCAGCGCGTGCATCCCGACGAAGTGCCCGACGCGCAGGTCGCCGCCGGTGGTGCTCCAGCCGAGCAGCGGCAGCCCGGGACCGCCGTCGGGCACCCCGACGCTGTGCGCGCCGCTGATCCCGGCCGGCGCTCCGGCGGGCTGCCGCATGACCATCGGGAACGCGACGACCATGCCGAGCAGGGACACGGCGAGGCCGAGCCGTACCGCGTATCCGCCGGCGCGGTCCGCGAGCGACCGGCGGGACAGCACGACCGCCAGCACGAGCTGGGCGGCGAACAGCACGGTGATCGCCGCGCCCATGACGCTGTACAGCATCGCGTCCAGTGTCGTGGCGCCGTTGAAGTGGCTCGCGGTGCCGCGCAGCACCTGGCCCACGATGATCGTCATCTCCAGCACCGCCATGGCCACGATGAGTGTGGCCGCCCGCTCGGCGGCCCGGCTGCGGCGCGGCAGCAGGGACAGCATCCAGGCCAGCGTGACGCCGTAGAGCACGAACGAGATCGCGAACTTCAGCGGCTTGGCCCAGATGGGCGCGCCGGTCAGCACGCGCGGGTCGGCGACGACGCCGACCGCGGCGACGACGGTGAGCACCGCCATCGCGGACACGAGGAGCATCAGGGGGCGGTGCCATCCGGCCGCCCGGTTCCGCACGGTAGTCATGCCTGTAGATGCTGGTGGCGGACCGGGACCCGCGCGCCCGTCCGCAGGCCGCGTCCGTGACCCCGGGTCGGAGCGCGCCTCCTACCGGGGGAGGAGGCGGAGCGGTCAGTCCGGCAGCCGGGGCATCTCGACGCCCGGATCGCGGCCGAGCAGCACCCCACGGGTCAGCGCCCGTGATCCGAAGCGGTCGCGTACCGCGTCGACGGCGGCGTCCAGCGCCGGACCCGGGTCGGCGGTGAACGGCAGGGCCAGCTGGGTGTGCCCGCCGCCGAGGTTTGCCACCGAGACGCCGAGCAGCGTGACGCCGCGCAGCGCGATCTGCGGCAGCGCGGCGCCCAGCAGGTCACGGGCGGCGTCGCGCAGCGGCGCGGTCTGCGCGGTCGGCTCGTCGAGCGTGTGCGACCGGGTGACCCGCGTGTAGTCGGCGAAACGCAGCCGCAGCGTCACCGTGCGGCCGGTGCGCCGGGCCGCGCGCATCCGCCCGGCCACCCGGTCGACCAGACCGGCCAGCACCGCGTCCAGCTCGGCGGGGGAGTGCGGGCCGCGCCCCAGCGCGTGCTGCGCGCCCATCGAGGAGCGGCGGCGGCCCACCTGCACCGCCCGGGGGTCGCGGTTGTGCGCCAGGGCGTGCAGGTGCCGGCCGGCGCCCGCGCCGAGCAGCGACACCAGCGCCGGCTCGTCCAGCCGTGCCACCTGCCCGACGGTACGGATGCCGCGTTCGCGCAGCCGGGCGGCGGTGACCGGGCCGACGCCCCACAGCCGCTCCACCGGCAGCGGGTGCAGGAACGCCAGTTCCCGCTCCGGCTCGACCACCAGCAGCCCGTCCGGCTTGGCCACGCCGCTGGCGACCTTCGCCAGGAACTTCGTCCGGGCCACGCCGACGGTGATCGGCAGGCCGACCTCGCGGCGTACCCGCTCCCGCAGCGTGGCCGCGACGGCGGCCGGCGTTCCGGCGAGCCGCCGCAGCCCGCCCACGTCGAGGAACGCCTCGTCGATGCTGAGCCCTTCGACCAGCGGGGTGGTGTCCCGGAAGATCTCGAACACCGCCCGGCTGGCGGCCGTGTACGCGGCCATCCGGGGCGGCACCACGATCGCGTCCGGGCAGAGCCGCCGCGCCTGCCGGCCGCCCATGGCGCTGCGCACGCCCCGGGCCTTGGCCTCGTAGCTGCACGCGAGCACCACGCCGCCGCCGACGATCACCGGCCGGCCGCGCAGCCGGGGGTCGTCGCGCTGCTCGACCGAGGCGTAGAACGCGTCCAGGTCGGCGTGCAGGATGGTGGCCTCGCTCGACACCCCGCCATCCTCGCACACATGTTCGAACAGGCGCGGCTGACCTGCCCGGACGCACGCGACCGGCCGGCGGATGGCTCCCGCCGACCGGCCGCGTGCGCCTCACCGTCCGTAGACCTCGAACTCGTAGAGCGAGAAGCCGTACGAGGTCGCCCGCGTCACGCCGTACATCCGCACGTAACGGGCGCTGACCGGGGCGAACGTCACGTTGTCGACGCCGCCGTTGCCGGTGGTGGTGCTGAACACCGGCTGCCAGGAGTTGCCGTCAGCGGAGACCTCGATCCGGTAGCCGGTGGCGTACGCGGCCTCCCACCGCAGCACCGCCCGGCTGATCGTCCGGGCCGAGCCGAGGTCGACCCGCAGCCACTGGTTGTCGTTGTAGCTGCTGGCCCAGCGGGTGCCGAGGCTGCCGTCGACCGCCTTGGCCGGGGTGTTGCTGGTCAGGAACTGCGTGCTGGACGCGGTGGCGGTACGGCCCTGCGCCAGGTTGGTCACCGTGTCGCCCCGGCGCGCCGGGAACGACACGACCTGCTGGTACGTGGGCCGGTTCTGCCAGCCGATCAACGGGTGGGTGATGCCGCCGAGCCCGGACTGGGCGATCGCGTCGGCGCACCACTGGTCCCCGGCACCGCAGGACGAGTCACCCGGGTAGACGGTGGCCGCCGGGGCGGCGGTGGCCTGGCCGAGCGTGTCCAGCAGCGCCTGCCGGCACGCGCCCAGGTTGCCGTTGCCGCAGTACGTGCGCCCGAGCCCGCCGGCCACCGGGTCGCCGAGCACCGCGCGCAGGTCCTTGTCGACGTAGCCCCACCAGCCGTACTGGAACGCCGAGCCCTTGTGCGCCTGGCCCTGCGACGCCCAGCTCACGCTGCCGTCGCGCGCCGCGTTCTGCCCGCCCGAGGGCGACTCGTTGACCTGCAGCGCGTCGACCAGCGCGCCGTACAGGTCGGGGCCGAGGCCGGGCCGGAACTGCGCCGCCGCCAGCAGCGGCCACCAGGCGTCGAAGATCCGGATGGCGTCGGCGTGCTGGTAGACCTTCGAGCCCGGTGACGTCTCCACCCGGCGGGACCCGGCCTGCTGCCAGGCCCGCAGCTTGGTCACCGCGGCGGCGAGCGCCGGGTCGGTGACCGGCGTGCTGTCCAGCACCCGCAGCAGTTCGCCGAGGACCTGCTGGCCACGCAGGTCGGTGACTCCCGCCTCGGCGGTGATCCGGACGACGTCGGCGCGGCTGAGCTTGCGCTGGGCGATGGCGGCCTTCACCGGGCCGTCGAGCAGTTGACCGCGGTGCACCGCGCCGTAGCTGAAGTTGCCGTCGGCCGCGCCGAAGTCCCGCGCCTGCTTGTTGTTCCAGCTGACGTAGTAGTCCTGGTTGACCGACTGCGGGTGGGCCGACGCCGGTGCGTAGGTGGCGTCGTTGGTGTCCGGGTTCCAGCCGACCCACTCGTACGCCGGCTCGGCCTTGGCCGGCAGGTTCGGGTCGAGCGTGGCCGGGCGGACCGGGTTCGCGCCGGAGTTGTAGTACGCCGCCTCGGTCGAGTTGACGTAGAACCAGTTGAACGCGTACCCGACGTTCGCGGCGGACGCCTGGAACGCCGCCGCGCTGCCCATCGCCGCCGGGTCGTTGAACGCCTGGAAGCCGATCGCCGAGTCGGCCTCGTGCCGGTAGGTGGAGCGCAGCTTCGTGAACGCGGTCGGCTGCCCGTTCACCATGCCCCGGTAGGCGACCAGCCCGTACTTGGTGCGCAGCGCGCGCAGCGTGTACGCGCCGGCCGGGGTGGAGTCGGCGAGCGTCGGCGACCACGAGTTGCGCTTCTCCAGCACCTCCATGGCCACGCACTGACCGCGGTAGAGGTAGCGGTTGGAGCGCAGCGTCGGCGCGGTGCCGTCGGTGGTGCACAGCGGCACCGCGTACGTGTCGGTCAGGTCCTGGGAGGCGGAGGTGGCGCTCCACGCGTAGTCCTGCCCGCGGCCGAGCAGCACGTAGAGGTTCAGCCCGGCGAACGCGGCGCCGCGCGCGCTGATCCCCGGCCCCTGCAGTTCCTGGAGCATGAGCAGCTGCGGGGCGAAGTAGCCGGTCTGCGGGCCGAACACGGCCACCGGGTTGCCGGTGGTGGTGTGCCGGCCGGAGACCACCACCGCGTTTGACATGCCGTGCGTGCGCAGGGTGGACAGGCCGCCGAGCAGGTCCTTGGTGGCGGCGCTGCTGCCGGTGCGGGCAGCGGCCCCGCCGGTGGCGTCGTACGCGAGCGGCTCGGCGACCACGGTGCCCGCGTCCGGCAGCACCGCGCTGGTGGCGCCGGGCGGTGTCGCGCCGTACGGGAAGCTCTGCCCGTCGTGCAGCGTCAGCACGGTCTCCGGGTCGTTCTGCGAGCGGAACGCCGCCCAGACCCGGTCGCCCTCGGTCGGGCCGTACTTGGCGCGGGCGGCCACCCGGACCAGCGCGGACCGGACCTCGCTGCCGCCGCCTCCGCCGAACAGCCCGCCGATGACGCCGGCGGTGGCGATCAGGTCGGTCATGGTGAAGTGCTTGGGCTTCCCGGCGCCGGTGAGCACGTACTCGCCGGGGTAGTTGTCGTCGGCGATCGACTTGTCGATGTAGGCGTTGATGCCGGCGATGTAGTCGGCCACGTCGGTGTAGAGCTGCTGGCCCCGGGTGCCCTTGAGGCGCAGCGCGTCCACCTGGGCCTGGAGGTCCGCCTCGGTGTAGGGCGAGTTGGCCCAGACGCTCTGCTCCAGCTCGCGGTTGCCGGGGGCGCCACCGGCGAACGAGCTGACGTTGCCGCGGCCGACGTGCCGCAGCAGGTCCATCACCCAGAGCCGGTCCTGGGCTCCGGCGTACCCGGCGCCGAACATGGTGCCGCCGCGGGTGGTGCCGGTGACGTGCGGGACGCCGGTGGCCTTGTCCCGCACGATGGTGACGTCCGAGCGTGGCGAGATCCTGCTCTCGACCTGCGCGTCGGGGACGCCGAACGAGGCGTCGTTGTAGAAGTGGGCGATCTGCTCGTCGGTCAGCCCGGCGTAGTTGTAGACCAGGTTGGCGTACTCGTCGAGCTGGTCGCTGGAGTGCGCGGGCCGGGTGCCGAGCGCCTGGTGGGCGAGGATCGCCACGAGCGTGGCGTTGCCGTTCTGCCCGGGCGGCAGGATGTCGGCGCACTGGCCGAGGCAGTAGTCGTCGGGGGTGAACGTGGTGGCGGCGAGCGCCGGTGACGGCGCGATGACCGTCAGGACGCTCGCGGTGAGGGCGGCGGTGGTGAGCGCCGCGAGGCGGGCACGGATGGCGGGTAATGGCATGGCGATCCTCCGGGGGACGCGGAGTAGGGCCGTTCGGTACGCCCGGCTGACGGCGTCTCGGCCTCCGCGCCCGGGCGTCCTGCCCGGAGGTGAGAATGACTCATATCTATCTGCGGGCAATGATCGGGGCACCACCGCCGTCCGGGATAGCCGTCGTTCACCAGTCGTCAATGCCGACGTTTCGCCGTGATCCCGGCCGTAACGACGCGGTGGGGGTGGCGCCGTTGCCACCCCCACCGCTCTCCCCGCCGGTGCGCCGTCAGTGCTTGTGGAACGACTGGCGCACCACACCCCCCACCAGCGCGCACCAGGTGGTGGTGCTGATCTTGCCGTTGGGTGGTAGTCCGTGCAGGCGCTGGAGGTCCTTCACCGCCGTGCGGGTGGCGTGGTCGTACTCGCCGGTCTCGATCACCTCGGCGTAGCCCTTGGCGGCGAGCATGAACTGCGCCGCGGCCACCGGGACGCCGGTGGACTTCTGGTCCAGCTCCGGGGCGAGGGTCTCCCAGGTCGGCGCGGTCAGCGTGGCGTCGACGTCGACCGGGATGCCGTTGCGCGCCTGCCAGTCCTGCACGGCGGCGACGGTGGCCGCGTCGAACACGCCGGTGACCGGCACGGTGTAGCCGCGGAACGTCAGCAGGCGCTGGGCGACCTGGACCACCGGGCCGCCGACGAAGCGCCAGATGTCCGGCCAGCGGCGGGCCGGCACGTCGCCGAGCCTGGTGCCGAGCTGCTTGAACACCGCGCGGCGCAGCGCCGGGAACTCCCGGTAGAACATCGCGCCCGGGCAGAGCGTGGCCCGGAAGTCCCAGTGGCCGAAGATGTCGTGGGCGTGCAGCCCGTACTGCCGGCAGATCGCGGCGCACAGCCGGGCGAGGGAGTCGAGCAGTTCCTCCGGCGGCGTCTCGGTGACGTACGTGCCCTCGTTCTCGATGCCGATGGCCCGCCCGTTCTCGCCGGGGCAGTGCGCGGCGATCATCTGCCGGTCGCCGGCGCGCAGCCGGTCCAGGCTGCCGTGCCGTCCCTCCAGGACGTGGCCGCCGCGGCTGACGGTGAAGTGCTGCCCGGTGTCGGACCAGCCGTTGCCGTCCATGTGCAGGTCCTGGCAGTCGCGGGCGAGCTGCTTGGCGTGCTCCTCGGAGTAGTCCGTGACGTTCGGGAACGCCATGTGGTGCACGATGATCTTGTTGGTGGGGGTCGCGCTCACCGACAGCGGATCGGCCGGCGGGCGGGCGGCCCACTCGTCGCAACCGATGATCCAGTCGAGGTCCGCGCCCGGCGCGGCGTGCGCGGCGGTCGGCCGGACGAGCTCGCTCCCGACGACCGCGACCGCGGCGGCGCCGAGGCCGGCCCGCAGCAGCGTACGGCGGTCCAGCTCGGGGTGGTCGAAGTGCATTCCGCCTCCTCGATGGCCCGGCCGGGGCCGGGTGATGTAAAGGAACTCCAACGGCTGCGCGCGAGGTGGAGAATATTGCCAAGGCGGCGCGGCGCGCCAGAGGACAAAAGCGACGTTCGCCGGGCCGCTCCTACCGCCGGAGTAGGCGATCTCACGTCCGCTGACCGGGATGGACCATGTCGCGTCGTGATCGGCCGTGGCAGCCTGGACCCGTGCAGTCGCCCAGCCCGGCCGGGATTCTCGTGCTCGTCGCGGTGCTCGCGGCCGCCACCGCGTTCGGCTGGTGGCGCCGCCGCCACGACGGGCGGCTGCGCGCCGTCCGGAAGCGCCCATCGGACGCCGCCGCGCCGCACCGGGCCACCCTCACCGCCCTCGGGGTACGCCCCGGCGAGCGCACGCTGGTGCAGTTCTCCGCCCCGGTCTGCGCGCCCTGCCGGGCCGCCCGCCGGGTCCTCGCCGACGTCGCCGCCCGCCTCGACGGGGTCACGGTGCTGGAGGTCGGCGTGGACGAGCACCTCGACGCGGCCCGGGAACTGGACGTGTGGCGTACCCCGACCGTGCTGGTGGTGGACGGCGCCGGCCGCGTCGTGCGCCGGGCCGCGGGCGTGCCCGACCGCGACGAGCTGATCGCCGCGCTCACCGCCGGGGCGGCCCGATGACCGGCGTACGGCTGACCCGCCGCCGGGTGGTGGACCACGGGCGGCTCGCCGCGAGCCTCTGTGCGCCGGTCCGTCCCGCCTGACCGACCGCCCCCGCACGAACGGACCCACCCCATGCTGCTCGACCCCCGGGGACCGCGCTTCGCCGCCGTCCTCACCACAGTCGTCCTCGCCGTCGTCCTCGTCACCGGCTCCGGGCTGCTCCTGCTCGCCCAGGCCGTCGTGTTCGCGCTCACCGCGCTCAACCCGCGCCTCGGCCCGTACGGGCTGCTGTTCCGCGCCCTGGTGGCGCCCCGGCTGGACCCGCCGGCGGAGCTGGAGCCGGTCGCCCCGGTGCGCTTCGCCCAGCTCGTCGGCCTGGTCTTCAGCGTCGTCGGCGCGGCCGGCTGGCTCGCCGGGATGCCCGCCCTCGGCCTGGCCGCCACCGGCGCGGCGCTGGCCGCGGCGTTCCTCAACGCCGCGTTCGGGCTCTGCCTCGGCTGCGAGGCGTACCTGACGATCCGCCGTCTGACCGGGCGGCCGCTGGCCGGCCGGGTGGCGGCGCCCCCGCGCTGACCGCCCGCCCGTACGCTGGCCCCGGCGGATGGGGGAGGGGCATGGCAGGTCGCGCACGGCTGGACCGGCGCAGCGTGCTCGTCGCGGCGGGCGGACTCGCGGTGGCCGGGATCGGCGTGCCGGTCGGCCTGGCCGCCACGAACGACCGGCCACCGCCGCCCGCGCCGCGCGGACGGCGGCCGATCAGCATGGCGATGCACCTGCACGCCTCGTTCAGCGAGGGCGTGGCCAGCTACGCCGCCCACCTCGACCAGGCCCGCCGCAATGCCGTCGACGTGCTCTGGTGGACCGACCACGACTTCCGGGTCGCCGCCCACGACCACCGCCGGGTCGTCCACTTCGACGGCCCGGAGGAACGCGAGGGCGGGCTGGCCTGGACGTGGCAGCCGGCCACCGAGGGGCGGCTCGCCGCGTCGGCCGCCGACTTCGTGGACGTCCCCGATGCCCCCGACGGCCCCGGCCGCGCGCTGCGCCTGGTCGCCGCCGGGACCGGCGCCCACTGGTACGCGGGCAAGGCGTGGAACTGGACGCACACCTCCAACATCTCCGACACCACGCTGCACCTCGACGTACGCCCCGAAGCCGCCGGCCGGGACGCCACGCTCACCGTGGAGATCGCGCTGTCGCACCACCCCGCCGGACCCGGCCGCCCCGCCGGGCAGCTCGTGCTGCGCTACCGCCTCGGCGGCGTCGACACGGTCCGGCACTCGGTCGACGGCCGTTTCGGCACCGTGGAGCGGCCCGCCCCGGCCGGCGCCTGGCAGCGGCACACGTTCGAGCTGCTCGCCGACGTGCGGCGGCTCTGGCCCGGCCTGGTGGCGGGCGACAACTCGCTGCGCGGGCTGCGCCTCGGCGTCACGGTGGCAGGAGGCGCGCGCGGCGCGTACCTGGTGGACCGGCTCGTCTTCGACCGCGCCCGCCGCGCCGGGCAGGCCGGCGAGGAGATGCGCGCCGAGGTGCTGCGCGGCTACGACGGGGCGTACCCGGGCGTGACCCACCACCGCGCGTACGAGGTGTCGATGGTGCGGCACCTCAACTGGTTCGGCGGCGACGGCACGCTGCCGAGCTTCCCGTCCCCGCCGTACCGGGACAACGACGTCGAGGCCACCGAGAAGATGGTGCGGTTCCTGCACTCGCACGGCGGGGTGGTGTGCTGGAACCATCCGCTGGACACCGAACGCCGCGAGTCACTGGCCCGGCTGCTGGTCAGCCGCAACGCGCTCGGCGTCGACCTGATCGAGATCGGGCGCCGGCCGGTCGAGGACTACCTCTGGGCGTACGACGTGGCGGCCCGCAACGCGATCCCGCTGACCGCCGTGGGCGTCACCGACGACCACGACGGCACCGACTGGCGGGCCGGCCGGGACCGGAACGTCACCTCCGTCTGGGCGGCCTCGACCGGCCGTGACGACCTGGTCGCGGCGCTGCGCGCCGGGCAGGCGTGGTTCGCCGACCTGGCCGGTTACCGGGGCGCGCTGGACCTGGAACTCGGTGGCCGCAGCGGCATGGGCGCGCTCGCCGTGCTCGCCGAGGACACCGTCACGGTGCGGCTGCGCGCCACCGACCTGCCCGCCGGGGCCACACTGGAGGTGGTCACCGGCGAGGTCGACCGGGCCGGTGTCGCGGACCCGACTCCGGCGGTCCGGGTCGGGCGGGTCCCGTGGCGGCAGTTGCGGGCGGGCTGGCACGACCAGCCGGTGCGCGTCGGCGCCGGCACGTACGTGCGCACCCAGGTACGCGACCGTGAGGGCGAGATCGTCGGCGCCAGCAACCCGATCTGGCTGCTCCGCACCCCTCCGCCCGCAGGCATCCCCCCACCCCGCCGCTTCTGACCGCCACCCTCCGCCTGTTCCGTCGATCATGAAGTTGACGGCGATGTCGGTCCCTTTTGTCCACGCCAACCTCATGATCAACGAGGTGAGGGTGGTTGCCGGGATCTGGTACTCGTGGCGGTGTGTCCGATACCGACCACCTACCGCGCCGCGCCGTGCCGCGCGGGCGCCCGGCCGCCGACCGGCGGCCGGAAGCAGCCGTTGCGCCGATGGCCGGCCGCCCCGGCCCGGTGAGAATGACCAGCGAGGCGGCATCCGACACCCGCCCGTGGGACGCGGTGGAGTCTGTCGCATGAGCGGCTGGGAACTGTCCGGCTACACGCCGGTCCGCCGGCTCGGCGCCGGCGCGTCCGGCAGCGTCGTGCTCGCCACCCACGACCGGACCGGCACCCCGGTCGCCATCAAGTACCTGGTCCGTGACCTCGGCGAGGACTCGTCGTTCCGGACCGCGTTCCGCGCCGAGGCCCGGCTGCTCGGCGAGATCGACGACCCGCACGTCAGCCGCCTCTACGAGTACGTGGAGAGCCCGCACGGCGCGGCCATCGTGATGGAACTGGTCGACGGCGTGTCGCTGCGCCAGATGCTGCGCGCGCACGGCCCGACCACGCCCGAGGCCGCGCTCTGCGTCCTCAAGGGCTCACTCGCCGGCCTGGCCGCCGCCCACGCCCACGGTGTCGTGCACCGCGACTACAAACCGGAGAACGTGCTCGTCACCGGCGCCGGGCTGAGCAAACTCGCCGACTTCGGCATCGCCATGCCGGTCGGCCAGGGCTCCGACACGACTGTCTCCGGCACGCCCCGCTACATGGCCCCCGAGCAGTGGACCGGCGCCCCCGCCGCCCCGACGTGCGACGTCTACGCCGCCACCGCCACGTTCTTCGAATGCCTCACCGGCCGGCCCCCGTACCAGGGACCGGACCTGCTCTCGCTGCGCGACCAGCACGCCTTGGCGCCGATCCCCGCCGAGGCGGCGCCCCCGCCGGTGCACGAGCTGCTGCGCCACGGCATGGCCAAGCGCCCCGACGAGCGGCCCGAGTCCGCCGAGGCGTTCCTCGGCCTGCTGGAACAGGTGGCCGGCGCCGGCTACGGCCCGCAGTGGGAGGAACGCGGGCTGCGGGAGCTGGGCCGCCGGGCGGCGCTGCTGGCCGCGCTGTGGCCGTTCCCCGAGCGGGCCGAGGGGGCCACCGCCGTCGCCTACACCGAGGTGGCGGACACGGCGCTCGGCGCGCGCTCCGGCCGGCGCGGACTGTTCCGCAAGGGCCGCACCCGTACCGCGCTGGCCGCCGGAGCCCTGGCCGCCGCCGTCGTGGCCGGCGGCGCCGGCTACAGCTACGCCGCCAACGACGGCACCGACGCCGCCGCCCCCACCGGCCCGGCGAGCGCCGCCCCGGCCACCACGACCGCGCCCACACCGGACCCGACCGCCGCCGGGTCGCCGAGCCCGTCGCCGACACCCACCCCGCCCACCGCGTCACCGCCGCCCGCGCCGTCCGCCACCCCGGACCGGACCGGGTCGCCGACCCGCGCCGGCACGCCCACCCCCAGCGCGTCGCGCAGCACCACCCCGCCACCGCCGGACGTGACCGCGCCGGTCGTGGACGGGGTACGCGCCGACCCCGGCGAGCTGGACCCGAAGGGCTGCCCCTACGGCGCGAAGAGCAGCACCGTCACCGCCACCGTCACCGACGACCGCAGCTCCCCGGCCGCGCTGACCGTCACCTTCGGCTACACCCTCGACGGCGCCACCGGAACGGTCCGGATGGCCGCCGCCGGCCGCGGCGTGTTCACCGGCACGCTCGGCCCGCTGTCCACGCCCAAGCGCAGCGCCCGCATCCCGATCCGGGTCACCGCCGCCGACGCCGCCGGCAACACGACCACCTCGGCGTCACCGGTGTACGTGACGCTCTACCACGACTGCACCCCCGGCTAGGAGTACGACAGTGCCCGCTGCCCAGCACCGCATCCCGTTCCGGGGACGTCCGGCGTGACCCGGCCCGACGAGCCCACCGAGGCGCTGCCGACCCGCGCCCTGCCGGTGACCCCGCCCGGGGACGCCGATGCCGCCGAGCCGACAGTCCACCTCGTCGCGCCCCGCGCCGCCGCCGAGGCGGAGCCGACCGTTTCTCTGTCTGCGGTGAACGGCGAGCCGACGGTGCCGCTGTCCGTGGACGGCGCGGAGCCCACTGTGCCACTCGCCCGGCCGGAGGTGGACCGCTCGCCAGATGCCGAGCCGACCGTCCACCTGAGTCCGGCTCCGGCTCCGGCAACGGCTCCGATTCCGGCCCCGGGCACCGTGACCGGGCAGGCGACAGTGCGTCCGCGGCCGGCGCCGCCGGCCAGGGGCCCGGGCGTGGAGCCGACCGTCTCGTGGCAGCCCACCGGGGTACCGCATGGGCACCAGGCCGGCGGGCCGCCGGCGGCGACGGGCGCCGGGGCGTACCCGGATCGGACCGTGGGCGCGCGGGCGCCCAGCGGCGTCCCGGCGCCCGCGCCCGGCGGCGAGTTGCGCTTCGGGCCGGGCGTGCCGGTGACGCCGCCGCCCGCGCCGCCCTGGCCGACCGCGCCCCCGATCCGGCCGCGACCGGTCTGGCGGCGTGTCGTCTCGGTGCTGTCCACGCTGCTCACCGCCGCGCTGCTGCTCACTGTCGGCCTCTACCTGTGGCAGCGGCTGCGCCCGATGGAGGTCGAGCAGGTGTCGGTGGCGGCGAACCGGCCGGCCGGTGTCGCGTGCGACGTGACGGTGGACGTGGTGGCCACGGTACGGACCAACGGGCGCGCCGGAACGATCCGCTACCAGTGGTTCCGCTCGGACGGCCCGCCCGGCGCGGTGCTCACCGAGCGGGTCGGCAGCGGGCAGCACACCGCGACCCTCACCCTGGAGTGGACGTTCTCCGGAGTGGGCACGACAGTCGGCACGGCCACCGTCAACATCATCGAACCGGCGCCGATGCAGGCCGGCACCCGCGTCAGATACCGCTGTCCCGGCGGCTGACCGCGTTTCCCCGCGCGCGGGTCCGGGTAGCCCCACCCGAACAAACCTGGACCACGTACGTGGAGGCCCTTCGATGAGAGACAACTTCGGGGACGCGGTGGGCGACGCGTTCCGTTCGGTGATGCTGTTCCTGCCCAAGGCGGTCGCGTTCGTCGCGATCCTGATCGCCGGCTGGCTGATCGCCAAGGCCGTGCTGAAGCTCGTGGACAAGGTGCTGGAGCGGGTCCACTTCGACCGGGCCGTCGAGCGCGGCGGCATCAAGACCGCGCTGGCCCGCTCCAAGTACGACGCCAGCGACATCGTCGCCAAGCTCGCCTACTACGGCGTGCTGCTGGTCACGCTCCAGCTCGCGTTCGGCATCTGGGGCCCCAACCCGATCTCCGACCTGATCGCCGGTGTGATCGCCTGGCTGCCCCGGGCGTTCGTCGCCATCGTCATCGTGGTGGTCGCCGCGGCCATCGCCCGTGCGGTGAAGGACATCATCTCCAGCGCGCTCGGCGGCCTCTCCTACGGCCGGGTGCTGGCGAACCTCGCCTCGGTGTTCATCCTGGGCCTCGGCGTCATCGCCGCGCTCAACCAGATCGGCGTCGCCACCACTGTCACCACTCCGGTGCTGATCGCGGTGCTCGCCACCGTGGGCGGCATCCTGGTCGTCGGCGTCGGCGGCGGCCTGGTCCGGCCGATGCAGAGCCGCTGGGAGAACTGGCTGACCCGGGCCGAGGAGGAGTCGCGCACCATCGCCACGCACGCCCGCGCGTACCAGGCCGGGCGCCGCGACGTCGAGGCCCGCCTGGCCGCCACCGGCCCGTACGCGGACTCCGAGCTGACCCAGCCGGTGAGCCGGGACGCCGAGGCGGACCGCACGCAGCCCGTCCCCGCGTACCCGGCCACCCCGGCCGCCGCCGGTGCGGACGCCACCGAGCCGGTGCCGGCGGAGGCCACGCAGCACATTCCGGCGTACGCGGACTCCGACCGCACCCAGCCGGCCACGCCGCGTCAGCCGACCGCCGAGCAGGCCGCGGACAGCGAGGCCACCATGGTCATCCCGCAGGCCGACGTGGAGAAGTTCCGCCGCTGACCTGGCGGCAGTGACACTCGGGGCGGGACCGCACGGTCCCGCCCCGATCTCGTGCCCGCCGGGGGACCACCGGGGCGCCTCGCGGCGGATAGGATCCCGGCATGACCTGGCGATGTTGATGCCCTACTGAGCGACGAGGCCGCGGGCCGCCGCGGACGCCGTGCATTCCGGCCGGTGTCCGTCACGTCCCGTGGGAAGGTCCCATGCTCGTCGCTCCTGCCCGCGTACCCGCGACCCGCCGCCTGGCGGCGACGCTCTACGGGTACGCGTTCCTCACCGACCTCGTCCTGCTCTACCCGCTCTACGTGCTGCTGTTCGCCGACACCGGGTTGTCGGTCGGGCAGATCTCCTCGCTGTTCGTGCTCTGGGCGGCCGCCGGCATCGTGCTGGAGGTGCCCTCCGGGGTGTGGGCCGACACGGTGTCGCGCCGGCTGCTGCTGTGCCTGGCGCCGCTGCTCGCCGCCGCCGGTTTCGCGCTCTGGGTGCTGCTGCCGTCCTACCCGGCGTTCGCCGTGGGTTTCCTGCTGTGGGGCGCCGGTGGCGCGCTGCGCTCGGGCGCGCTGGAGGCACTGGTCTTCACCGAGCTGGAGCGTCTCGGTGCGGCCGACAGGTACGCCCGGCTGATCGGCCGGGCCCGCACCGCCGAGGTGCTCGGCGCCGTCGGGTCCGGGGTGCTCGCCGGGCCGGCGTACGCGCTCGGCGGCTACCTCGCGGTCGGCGCGGCCAGCGTGGCGACCTGCCTGCTGGCGGTAGCCGTCGCGGCCCGCTTCCCGGAACACCGCCCACGATCGTCCGCGCCGGTTCCAGGTGGCGAGCCGCCCGGGCCGCGCGCGAGTGCCGCGCCGGGTTACGACGAGCCCGGCTGGCTGGACAGCCTGCGCCTGGGCCTGCGCGAGGTGCGCGCCGACCGCCGCGTCCGGGCCGCCGTGCTGCTGGTCGCGGCGGTGACAGCGATCTGGGGTGGGCTGGACGAGTACACCGGGCTGCTGGCCGCCGACATCGGTATGGCCGAGGTGGGCGTACCGCTGCTGCTCCTGCTGGTCTGGGCCGGGATGACTGTGGGTGGGCTGCTCGCGCCGCTGGGCGAGCGGCTGTCCCACCGGGGGTACGCGGGCCTGCTGGTGTTCGCGGCGGGCGCGACGGCGGCCGGGGCGCTGCTGCGGCACCCGGCGGGGTTCGTGCTGCTGGCCGCCGCGTTCGCCGCGTTCCAGCTCGCCACGGTGCTCGCCGACGTGCGGCTGCAGGCCCGGATCGCCGGGTCGGCGCGGGCCACCGTCACGTCGCTGGCCGGGATGGCCACCGACCTGACCATCGTCGCCTTCTACGCCGGGTACGGGCTGCTCGCCGGCGCGGTCGGCAACCCGGCTGCCTTCGCGGTCGCGGTGCTGCCGTACCTGCTGGTGGCGCTGTGGCTGTTCACCGGTCGAGCATGAATCACCAGAAAAGGGACCAATGGTCGCGTTCGCGGCCTAGCGTGGGTCCGGAAATCGGCGACCCCGGGGAGACGATCGCGGTGACGTTGGAAGCAGAGCGCACACTGCGCGACGAGGACCTGACCGGGCTGGCGGAGCTGGCCGCCCAACTCCGTGTGGACGCCATCCGGTGCAGCACGATGGCCGGCTCCGGGCACCCGACATCGAGTCTCTCCGCCGCCGACCTGCTCGCCGTGCTGGTCGCCCGGCACCTGCGCTACGACTGGTCCTACCCGGGCAACCCCGGCAACGACCACCTGATCCTCTCCAAGGGGCACGCCTCGCCGCTGCTGTACGCGGTGTTCCGGGCCACCGGCGCGATCAGCGAGCAGGAGCTGCTGGAGACGTACCGGCAGGCCGGGTCGCGCCTGCAGGGCCACCCCACGCCGGTGCTGCCCTGGGTGGACGTCGCCACCGGCTCACTCGGGCAGGGGCTGCCGGTCGGCGTCGGGGTGGCGCTCGCCGCCCAGTACCTCGACCGGTCACCCGCGCACGTCTGGGTGCTCTGCGGCGACAGCGAGACCGCCGAGGGATCGGTGTGGGAGGCGCTGGACAAGGCCGGGCACTACGGGCTGCGCAACCTCACCACGATCGTGGACGTCAACCGGTTCGGCCAGCGCGGCCCCACCGAGCTGGAGTGGGACCTGGACACCTACCGGCGTCGTGTCGAGGCGTTCGGCTGCCGGGCGATCGTCGTCGACGGCCACGACCTGGGCGCGATCGACGAGGCGTACGGGCAGGCACGCGAGGCCACCGGGCCGACAGTGGTGCTGGCCCGCACGGTCAAGGGCAAGGGCGTGCCGGAGGTGGAGAACGACCCGGCCTGGCACGGCAAGGCGTTCGACCCAGAACTGGCCGACCGGGCCGTACGGGCGCTCGGCGGCCCCCGCCGGATCCGGGTCGCCGGACCGAAACCTCCCGCCGCGCCGCGCACCGCCGCCGCCGAGCACCGGCAGCCGGAGCTGCCCCGGTACGAGCGCGGGACGAAGGTGGCCACCCGGAACGCGTACGGCGACGCGCTGCGCGCCCTCGGCGCCGCCCGGCCCGACGTGGTCGCGCTCGACGGAGAGGTCAGCGACTCCACCCGGGCGGAGAGCTTCGCCGCCGCGTACCCCGATCGGTTCTTCCAGATGTTCATCGCCGAGCAGCAGCTCGCCGCCGCGGCGGTGGGCCTGGCGGTACGCGGCTACCGGCCGTTCGCGGCGACCTTCGCCGCGTTCTGGTCCCGGGCGTACGACTTCATCCGGATGGCCGGGGTGTCCCGGGCCGACATCGCGCTCGTCGGCTCGCACGCCGGGGTCGAGATCGGCCCGGACGGCCCGTCCCAGATGGGGCTGGAGGACATCGCGGCGCTTCGCGCGGTGCCCGGCTCCACGGTGCTCAGCCCGGCCGACGCGGTCTCCTGCGCGGCGCTGGTCGCCCAGATGGCCGACCACCCGGGCATCACCTACCTGCGCACCACGCGCGGCAAGTACCCGGTGCTCTACGACGACGGCGAGCCGTTCCCGATCGGCGGCAGCCGAATGGTGCGCGACGGCGGCGACGTGGCGCTGCTCGGCACCGGCGTGACGGTGCACCTCTGCCTCACCGCCGCCGACGAACTGACCCGCGAGGGCATCGACGCGCGCGTGATCGACATGTACTCGATCAAGCCGGTGGACCGGCAGCGCCTCGCCGAGACCGTGGTGGAGACCGGCGGGCGGCTGGTGGTGGTCGAGGACCACTACCCGGAGGGCGGGCTGGGCTCAGCGGTGCTGGAGGCGCTCGCCGACCTGGGCGAACCGTCCCGGGTCAACCACCTGGCGGTACGCGGGCTGCCCGGCTCCGGCACCCCCGCCCAGCAGTTCGACCGGGCCGGCATCGGCGTCGGCGCGATCGTCTCGGCGGCGCGGGCCCTGGCCTGAACGCCTGGTCGCCGGGGCCAGGTCAGCGGCGGTGTTTGCCGAAGCCGGCGGCGGGTAGCCACGCTGCCGTTGCGACGGGAGGACAGACGATGGCTGAACCGGAGTTCTACGCGCGGGTGTCCGCCCGCGCCGGCGTACCGGTCGAGACGGCCCGCGCGCTGACCGAGGCGACGCTGCGCACGCTCGCCGAACGGATCAGCGGCGGCGAGGCCGACGACCTGTCCGCGCACGTCGCGCACGAGCTGCGTCCGCTGCTGGCACGCGCCCGGGTCGAGGACCCGGAGGTCTTCGGGTACGACGAGTTCCTGCGCCGGGTCGCCGAGCGCTCCGGCGCGACCCCGTCCGACGCCGAGCGCGGCGCGCGGGCGGTGCTGCAGGCGCTGCACCGGGTGGTCGGGCCGGCCCAGTTCAACCGGGCGCTGTCCCAGCTGCCGCGCGAGATCGCCGAGCTGGCCCAGCCCGCCCCGCGCCCGGCCTAGGCGAAAGGAAGGGCCCCTTGTTAACGCCTCCGGTAGAGGAAGGGCCCCTTGTTAACACCCGCCGCCGCAGGCTGCGCGCGTCGGTGCCGGGGAGGCGTCACTCGGGCAGCGCGTCCAGGTAGACCCAGCGGCCGTCCTCGCGGGCGAAGCGGCTGTGCTCGGCCAGCACGCCCGCCCGGCCACCCTCGCGGTAGTGCGCCCGGAACCGGACCGTGCCGGCGCTGTCGAACAGGCCGCCCTGACCGGTCTCCACGATCTCCAGCCGGGTCCAGCGCGTGCCCGGGTCCAGCTCCAGCCGGTCGGGCCGGGTGCTGGGGTGCCAGCTGTGCCGCAGGTAGGCGGCGTCGCCGAGCGCGAACGCGCTGAACCGGGACCGCATCAGCGCCTCCGCGGTCGCCGCCGTCGCCTCGCCCCGGTGGACCGGGGCGCAGCAGTCCGCGTACGGCCGGCCGGTGCCGCACGGGCATGCCGCCGTCCGTTCACCCCGTCTCGCCATGCCGCGATTCTCCCAAGCCTCGGAGAGGTGTTAACAAGGGGCCCTTCCTCTACCGGAGGCGTTAACAGGGGGCCCCTCCTTACACCTCAACCCAGTAGGCTTCCCGGACCATGAGCGTGAGTCCGACTCAGCGTGTCCTCGACCCCGATCAGGTCCGCCGATACCTCACCGCCTCGCTCGGGCCCGGCGTCGAGGTGGCCGACTGCGGCCCGCTGTCCGGTGGCGGCTTCGCCGCCGTGTGGCAGGTACGCCTCACCGACGGCCGGGACGTGGTGCTCAAGGTCGGTCCGCCGCCGCACGTGCCGCTGCTGCGCTACGAGCGGGACATGGTCGGCGCGGAGGCGCACTACCTGCGCCTGGTGGCCGACCGCGCACCGGGGGTGCCGACGCCGGTGCTGCTGCACCACGGAACCGACCCCGAGCTGGGCGACTGGCTGCTCATGGCGCGGCTACCAGGTCGTACCCTCTGGGACCTGAGCCAGGCCGGCGCGGACGTCGGGCCGCTGCGCGAGGAGTTCGRCCGCGCGCTCGCCGCGCTGCACGCCGTCACCGGCGAGCGGTACGGCTACGACGGCGACCGGGCGCACGGGGCTACCTGGCGGGACGCGTACACGGCGATGGTGGACGACATGCTCGCCGACGCCGCCGACTGGGCGGTGCCGCTGCCGGTGCCGGCGTCCCGGATCCGGGAGCTGGTGGCGCGGCACGCGGCGGTGCTCGACGCGGTACGCCGCCCGGCGCTGCTGCACTTCGACGGCTGGGCCGGCAACGTGCTCGCCGTGGACGGGCCGGACGGCACGCCCCGGCTCACCGGCCTGGTCGACGGCGAACGCTACCTGTGGGGCGATCCGCTGATGGACCTGGTGTCGCCGCTGCTGTTCCGCCGCGCCGAGGACGAGCCGGACGACCCGCTGGTGCGCGCCTACCGGGCGGCGGCGCCGTTCCCGCTCGACGCCGGGGCGCGGCGGCGGCTCGGGTTGTACCGGCTGTACCTCTACCTGCTGATGACCGTCGAGATGCCCAGCCGGAACATCACCGCCGACAACGATCCGGGCCGGGTGGCGCTGCTGGCGAAGCTGCTCGACGCGGAACTGGCCGACCTGGAAGGCTGAGCGTCAGCGGGTAGCGGTGGCGAAGACCACGATGTTGTCCGGGTAGCTGCCGGTCCGCGGGTCGAACCGCCCGCCGCACGTGATCAAACGCAGCCGCGCAGCAGCGTCGCCGCCGTAGACCCGCGCGGTGGGGAAGCGTTCCTTCGGGTACGCCCCGACGCCGTCCACGGTGAACGCCGCCGTCCGGCCGTCGGCGCGCAGCACCCGGATCGTGTCGCCGGGGCGCAGCCGGCCGAGGTCGAAGAAGACCGCCGGGCCGTGCTGCGAGTCGACGTGCCCGACCAGCACCGCGTTGCCGGCCTGGCCGGGGGCGGGACCGGGGTGGTACCAGCCGGTGACCTCCGGGCGTTCCAGCGGCGGCACCTCCAGCGCGCCGTCGGCGTCGGTGGCCACCGGCACGATCTCGGCGTCCACGCCGATGCGCGGGATGGTCACCCGCACCGGTGTGGCGCGGGGGAGCGCCGGGCCTGCCGTACCCGGTCGTTCGGTGGCGGGCGCGGCGGAGACGCCGGGCTGTGGCGGTGGCGTCGACGTGGTGCCGAGCCCGGCCGAGACCAGTCCGGTGCCGGTGGCGGCGGCGACGGTGACGGCGGTGACCACGACGGCGGTGCGCAGCCGCGACCGGCGCTGCGACTCCGACAGCATCCCACCTCCGTCCGACAGGGACGTGCCGCCCGCGCCGGGTGCTCCGGCGCGGGCGGACCGCTCGACGATCCGGTCAGGCGACGGCGCCCGCGCGGCGTCGGCGGATGACCGCGTACGCGCCACCGGCGAGCGCCCCGGCGGCCAGCACGCCCCCGGCGACCAGCACCCCGGTGTCGCCGTCGCGCCCGCCGCCACCGGCCTGCGCGCCGCCGATCGGGGTGACGGTGAACGTGGCGCTGCCGCCGTCGCTGCCGTCGCCGCACGTGGTGGCGACGGTGTACGTGCCGAGCGTGAATCCGGCGGTGAACAGCTCGGCGCTCAGGCCACCGCCCGCGGCCGCAGTGGTGGACCGGACGTTCTGGTCCCGGTCCGGGCCGGTGACCCGGAAGATCGCGTCACCGGCGTTCGGGTTGCACGTGGTGGTCAGCACGACGGTGCCGCCGACCGGGGTGGCGGCGGGTGAGACTCTGGTGTCCGCCAGCGCGGCGGCCGGGAGCAGCAGTGCGCCGAGGCCCACGCCGAACGCCGCCGATCCGAGAAATGACTGTGCCTTCATCCGCGTCTTCCCTCACTTTTCGTCCGCTGTAGGCGTGGGACGTCGTTCGGGTGGCCAACTCCGTGACGAGCACCGGTGTGGCCAACACTAGGAGGGTTGCGGCGGTCACTGGGGGTAATTGAGAAATCTTCGTTGCCGTCCGGTGTGCTCCCTGCCGCCGTCGGAGGGTGGACATGCCGGGCCAGGCCGGACGGCGAGCCGTCCCGCTTCGCCGTGTCTGGGTCCGCTGTCCGTTTCGCGCCTACCGGACGGGCGGTTCCGGCCGGACCAGCCCGGTGTCGTACGCGAGCACCACCGCCTGGATCCGGTCGCGCAGGCCCAGCTTGGTGAGGATCGCCGAGACGTGTGTCTTCACGGTGGCGGTGCTCAGGTGCAGCCGGGCGGCGATCTCCGCATTGGACAGTGCCCGCGCGGTGAGCGTCAGCACCTCCCGCTCGCGGGCGGTCAGCACTGCGAGGGCGTCACCGGTGGGCGTGGGCGCGGGCAGCCGGTCGGCGTACCGGTCCAGCAGCCGCCGGGTCACAGTCGGCGCGAGCAGCGCCTCGCCCCGGGCCACCACGCGTACCGCCTCGGCGAGGTCGGCCGGGCGGGTGTCCTTGAGCAGGAACGCGCTGGCCCCGGCGCGCAGCGCGGCGTAGACGTGTTCGTCCAGGTCGAACGTGGTCAGCATGACCACCTTGGCCGGGTTGCCGGCGGCCACCAGGTCGCGGGTGGCGGCGATGCCGTCGCGGCGGGGCATCCGCACGTCCATCAGCACCACGTCCGGCCGCGTACGCGTCGCGACTGCGACCGCCTCGACCCCGTCGGCGGCCTCGCCGACCACGCTCAGGTCGGGCCGCGCGTCGAGGACTGTGCGCAGCCCGGCGCGGATCAGCTCCTGATCGTCGGCGATGACCACCCGTACCGTCATCGGGCCGCCTCCACCGGCAGCCGGGCGTGGACCCGGAATCCGCCGGCCGGCAGCGGGCCGGCGTCCAGTGTGCCGCCGAGCAGCCGGGCCCGTTCCCGCATGCCGACGATGCCGCGCCCGGTGGTCGTGCCGGGGCGGCGGGCGGGCGCCGGGCCGTCGTTGACGACCTCCAGCCGCAGTACGCCGTCGCGGTAGTGGACGTCCACGTCGGCGTGGGTGGCGTGCCCGTGGCGCAGCGCGTTCGTCAGCGACTCCTGCACGATCCGGTACGCCGACAGCTGCACCCCGCCGGGCAGCGCCTCGCCGTCGTCGTCGCGCCGCAGCGTCACCCGCAGGCCCACCGCCCGTACCGCGTCGGCGAGCGCGTCGAGCTGCGCCAGTCCCGGCTGCGGTCCGTCCGGTTCGGACCCGTCGTCGAGGGCGAGCGCGTGCAGCATGGCCCGCAGTTCGGTCAGCGCCGACCGGGCCGCCGTGTCGATCGCGGCGAGCGCGGCGCGGGCCTGCTCCGGCTGCTCGTCGAACACGTCCTCGGCGGCGGCGGCCTGCACCGCGATGACCGCGACGTGGTGCGCCACCACGTCGTGCAGCTCCCGGGAGATCCGCTCCCGTTCGGCGGCGCGTACCTGCCGTTCGCGCTCGCCGCGCCGTTGCGCCTGGCCCCGTTGCAGTTCGCCGAGCGTCCAGCTCAGGCCCAGCGCGGTCACCGCCAGCAGCAGGTCCCGCCAGCCGCCGGTGACCAGCTTCCACGGCGTGGGCGCGAGCAGCAGCCCGAGCGCGACGAGCGAGTACCGGGGCGGGCGCAGCCGGGCCACGTACGCCATCGGCACCGCGACCAGGCCGAGCCAGCCGAGCTGCGGGCAGAGCGCCTCGAGGCCGACGCCGGCGAGCGCGGCGACGCCGAGGGCGTACCCCGGGTGGCGCCGGATCCACAGCAGACAGCCGGCCTGCGCGACGGCGAGGCCGACCGCGACGGCGGTCGCGCCGCTCGTGTCCGGGCCGGCGTCGGAGGCCAGCAGCGCGAGCAGGCACACGGCGAGGCTCACGGTGGCGATGCCGCCGTCGAGCAGCAGCAGGAACCGGGACCGGGACGCGCACCTCATGTCCGGATGCTAGGCCGCGTGCGCACCGCTTCTCATCGGTCGCCAGACCGAGATCCGGGCGGGTGATCGGTCCGGCGACGGAGCCGGAAACCGCTCCGCGGCGCGATCCGCGGGGCGGCCCGCCGGACCTAGCGTCGGCGGCAGTCGTCCCGATGCCGAGGAGCCACCGATGGAAACCACGATTCCGACCGCCGCCACCCGCCCGACCCGCCGCCTGGTGCGGCTGCTGACGGTGCTCGCCGCCACCGTGGCCACGCTGCTGGGCTGGGTGGTCGCGGTGCCGCTGGCCGGGGTGGATCTGACCGCGCGCACCGGTTCGGACGTGCAGCGGGTGACGCCGGTGGCGGTGGCGGTGAGCACGCTGCTCGCCGGGCTGTCCGGCTGGGCGCTGCTGGCCCTGCTGGAGCGGCTCACCGCCCGCGCCCGGACCGTCTGGACGGTGGTCGCGGGCCTGGTGCTGCTGGTGTCGCTGCTCGGGCCGCTAAGCGGGGGAGTGGGGGGTGCGGCGACGCTGACGCTGGTGGCGTATCACCTGGTCGCGGGCACGGTGCTGATCACCGGTCTGCGCCGCGGCGCCGCCGCCTGACGGGCCGGGCCGCCGCGACGGGGGCAGGCGGCCCGGCCTCCAGAACTAGCCTCCTAGGATGCCCTACGCGATGTGACGCTCGAAATTCCTCCGCCACCGATGTCGAGAACGGGCAGGCGGCTTCGTCCCCGGAGTGAACGCGGCCAGAATGGGTCGCACCCTCCACGAGGAGACACAGATGAAGTACCTGCTCCTGAAGCACTACCGCGGCGGTCCGACCCCGGTCACCGACATGCCGATGATCGACAAGTGGACGCCGGAGGAGATCTCCGCGCACGTGAACTACATGCAGGAGTTCGCGGCCCGGCTGCAGGAGAGCGGCGAGTACGTCGACGGCCAGGCGCTCGCCCCGGAGGGCACGTTCGTCCGCTACGACGGCGAGGGCCGACCGCCGGTGACCGACGGTCCGTTCGCCGAGACGAAGGACCTGATCGCCGGCTGGATGGTGATCGACGTGGACAGCTACGAGCGTGCCCTCGAACTGGCCGCCGAGCTGTCGGCCGCGCCGGGGCAGGGCGGCAAGCCGATCCACGAGTGGCTGGAGCTGCGCCCGTTCCTGACCGCGCCGCCGACCATCACCGAGTGATCCGTCCGATGGACGAGGTCGCGCTCCGCAGCCTCATCCCGGGCGTGCTCGGTGTCCTCGTCCGCCGCGGAGCAGACTTCGCGGCGGCCGAGGACGCCGTGCAGGACGCGCTGATCGAGGCGTTGCGTGTCTGGCCGGCCGACCCGCCCCGCGACCCGTTGGGCTGGTTGGTGACCGTGGCGTGGCGCCGGTTCCTGGACGCGGTCCGCGCCGACGCCGCCCGGCGCCGACGGGAGGACCTGATCGAGGAGGAGCCGCCGCCCGGCCCGGTGCCCGCCGTGGACGACACGCTGCGGCTCTACTTCCTCTGCGCGCATCCGTCGCTGAGCCCGTCGTCGGCCGTCGCGTTGACGCTGCGCGCCGTCGGCGGGCTCACCACCCGGCAGATCGCGCAGGCGTACCTGGTGCCGGAGGCCACCATGGCGCAGCGGATCAGCCGGGCCAAGCGCACCGTCTCCGGGGTTCGCTTCGACCAGCCCGGTGACGTCGCCACCGTGCTGCGCGTGCTGTACCTGGTGTTCAACGAGGGCTACTCCGGCGACGTGGACCTGGCCGCCGAGGCGATCCGGCTCACCCGGCAGCTCGCCGCCGCGATCGACCACCCGGAGGTGGCCGGGCTGCTCGCGCTCATGCTGCTGCACCACGCCCGCCGGGCCGGCCGGACCGCGCCCGACGGCAGCCTGGTGCCGCTGGCCGAGCAGGACCGTGGCCGGTGGGACAGCGCGCTGATCGCCGAGGGCGTGGGCATCCTGCAGACCGCGCTGTCCCGCGACCGGCTCGGCGAGTTCCAGGCCCAGGCCGCGATCGCGGCACTGCACGCGGACGCGCCCGCCGCCGCGGAGACCGACTGGGTGCAGATCGTCGAGTGGTACGACGAGCTGGTGCGCCTGACCGGCAACCCGATCGCCCGGCTCAACCGGGCGGTCGCGGTCGGCGAGGCGGACGGCCCGCGCGCCGGGCTGGCGGCGCTCGCGGCGCTTGACGACACGCTGCCCCGGTACACGGCGGTGGCCGCGTACCTGCACGAACGCGACGGCGATCCGGACCGGGCGGCCGGCCTGTACGCCGACGCGGCCCGTCGCGCGGCCAGCCTGGCCGAACGCGACCACCTCAACCGGCAGGCGGCCCGCCTCAACTCCCGCCGCCCCGGATAAACCGGTCGGCAGGGTTCGTCGCCGCTGGTAGGTTGCCTCGCCGTGACGGGGGAACGGCTCGGCGGGCGCTTCGCCCGACTGTGGACGGCGAGCACGCTGTCCGCGCTGGGCAGCGGGACGGCGACTGTGGCCGCGCCGCTGTACGTGGCGTCGCTCACCGACGATCCGCTGGTGGTGTCGGCCGGGGCGGCGGTGTCGTGGCTGCCGTGGCTGCTGTTCGCGCTGCCCGGCGGCGTGCTGGCCGACCGGGTGGACCGGCGGCGGCTGATGGTGCTCATCGACTGGGTACGCGTCGGCGCGCTCGCCGTGCTCGCGGCGGCGATGCTCGCCGACCGGGCCGGGATCGCGCTGCTGTACGCGGTGCTGTTCGTGGTGAACACCGGCGAGGTGGTGTTCCGGACCGCCGCGCAGGCGGTGCTGCCGGCGGTGGTGCCGCGCTCGCTGCTGGAACGCGCCAACGGGTGGCTGGGCGGCGGCACCCAGGTGATGCAGAACATGATCGCCGGCCCGCTCGGCGGGTTCCTGTTCGTGCTGGCGGCGTCGCTGCCGTTCGCCCTGAACGCCGGCACGTACGCGCTCAGCGCCGTGCTGGTCGGGCTGCTCGCCGGGACGTACCGGGCCGGGCCGGCGCCGGACGGGCGGCGTTCGGCGCGGGCGGAGGTCGCGGAGGGGTTCCGCTGGTTGTGGGGGCAGCGGCTGCTGCGCACCATGACCGTGCTGATCGGCCTGCTCAACGTCACGCTCACCGCCGCCGTGGCGGTGCTGGTGCTGCTCGCCACCGAACGGCTGGGTCTCGGCTCGGTCGGCTACGGCGCGTTGTTCACCTGCATGGCAGTGGGCGGCGTGCTCGGCTCGGTGGTGGGGGACCGGCTGATCGCCGCGATCACGCCCACCTGGACGGTGCGGACGGGGCTGCTGGTCGAGGCGGGACTGCACCTGGCGCTGGCCGCGTCCCGCAGCGCGGCCGTGGTCGGGTTCGCGCTGTTCGCGTTCGGGGCGCACAGCGCGCTGTGGAACATCGTGGCGAACTCGCTGCGGCAGCGGCTCACCCCGCCCGCGTTGATGGGCCGGGTCGGCAGCACCACGTTGTTCGTCGCGGCGGGCGGAAACTGCGTCGGCGCGCTGCTGGGCGGTGTGGTGGCGGCCCGGTTCGGCATCACCGCGCCGTACTGGGTGGGTTTCGTGGTGGCGGTCGCGGTGATCGCCGCGACGTGGCGGGTCTTCGACCGGGCGACGGTGGCCGCCGCCTACGCCCAGCCGGCCCCGCAGGAGCCCGCCCCGGTGGCCTGAGCGCGGGTCGGCCGAGGGCCGCGCCCGCCGATGTGACAGCGTGGTCGGGTGCAGGCATCCTCAGCGGTCGACGTCGACCTCGCGCTGGTCGGCGGCGGCGGCGCCGCGTCCCTGGTCCTGGCCGCGCTGGACCGCCACGGCGTGACCGGGCTGCGGGTCGCGGTGGTCGACCCGGTGCACAAACGCGGCCAGGACCGCACGTGGGCGTTCTGGGGCCTGCCCGGTGACGACCTGGATCCGTTGCTGAGCGCGAGCTGGTCGCAGGTCGACGTGGTCACGCGCGCCGGCCGCCGCGTCCTCACGCTCGACCCGCTGCGGTACGCCATGCTGCGCTCCGCCCCGGTCTACGACCGGGCTGCCGCGGCCGAGCGGCGGCTGGACGCGGTCCGGATCAGCGCTGCGGCGGGGGAGCTGCACGACGACGGTGAGCGGGTCGCTGTCCGCGACCCGGACGGGCGTGAGCTGGTGCGGGCCGGCTGGGTGCTCGACTCGCGGCCCCGGCGGCCCAGGCGGCCGGGGCGGACCAGTTGGTTGCAGCACTTCCGGGGCTGGTGGCTGGCCGCCGACCGGCCGACGTTCGATCCGCAGCGGGCCGTTCTGATGGACTTCCGCACCCCACAGCCGCAGCGCGGCGTCTCCTTCGGGTACGTGCTGCCTGTCGACGACCGGTTCGCGCTGGTCGAGTACACCGAGTTCGGCCCGGCCCTGCTCGACGACGCGGGCTACGACACGGCGCTGCGCGGCTACGCGGACCTGCTCGGGCTGGACCTGACCGCGCTGCGGGTGCGGGAGGTCGAGGACGGCGTGATCCCGATGACCGACGGCCCGTTCGAACCCCGTCCCAGCCCGCGGGTGGTGCGGCTGGGCACCGCCGGTGGGGCGACCCGCCCGTCCACCGGGTTCACGTTCTCCGCGATGCTGCGCCAGGCCGACCAGGTGGCCCGGGCGCTCGCCGCCGGCCGTCCGCCGGTGCCCGCGCCCGCGTACCCGGGGCGGCACCTGTGGATGGACGCGGTGGCGCTGCGCGCGCTGGACCGGGGGCACGTCGGCGGGGTGGAGTTCTTCGAGCGGCTGTTCGACCGCAACCCGGCGGAGCGGGTGCTGCGGTTCCTCGACGGCGTGACCAGCCCGGCCGAGGATCTGGCGGTGATGCGGTCCAGCCCGCTGCTGCCGATGACCGGCGCGGTGCTCGGCGACGCGGCCGGCCGGCTGCGGGCCCGCCTGCGCCGCTAGCCTGCTCGCCTGCCCGGGTCGTGGCCGGCGTCTGCCTTCTCGGCGCTACCGGCGGCCGGTCGCCTCGGCGACCCGGTCGCGCACCAGCGCCCGCAGCTGCTCCATCGGGTCGCCGTCGCCCGCGCCGAGCCGGTTGCGCACCGCCGCCACCGTCAACCCCAGATCCGGGTACGCGAACGCGAGGCTGCCGCCGCTACCGGCGGTGCCGAACGATCCGTCGTCCTCGACCGCGTACCCGAGCCCGAACGTGCTCTCCTGGCCGAACACCCACTCCTGGGCGCGTACCGCCGGGGCGGACACCTCCCGCATCCGTGCGGTGGAGATCAGCCGTACCCCGTCGACCGGGCCGAGTAGCGCCGCGTACATCCGGGCCACCGCGCGGGCGCTCATCGTGCCGACCGACGGCACGTCGGCGCGCAGCACGTCGGGGCGGGCACCGATGACGGTGTCGGGGCGTACGCCGGGCGGGGCGACCGCGTCGAAGTGCGGCAGGTTCGCCCCGGCCCAGGTCATCAGCGCGGACAGGCCGGCGTCCTCCAGCCGGGCCAGCCGGGCCAGGTCCGCCTCCGGTACGGCGAGGAACAGTTCCCGGTCCACGCCGAGCGGCCCGGCCACCTCGTCGGCGAGCACCCGCGACACCGGCGCGCCGGTGACCCGCCGGACCACTTCGCCGAGCAGCCACCCCCACGTCCAGGCGTGGTACGCGAGCCGCTCGCCGGGTTCCCACAGCGGCCGCGCGTCTGCGAGCAGCTCGCACATGCGCGTCCAGTCGGTGAAGTCCTCCGGCGTGACGTCGGCGGGCAGCGCGGGCAGGCCGGCGGTGTGGGTGAGCACGTGCCGCAGCGTGATGGCGTCCTTGCCGTGCCGGGCGAACTCCGGCCACACCGCGGCGAGCGGCAGGTCGTAGTCGAGCCGTCCCCGTTCGGCGAGCACGTGCACGACGGTGGCGGTGAGTCCCTTGCCGGTGGAGACCGCGTGCACGGGCGTGTCGGCGGTCATCGGCCGTCCGGTGGTGGTGTCGGCGAGCCCTGCGTGTTCGGAGACGATCGCCACCCCGTCCAGGTACGCGGCCACCTGCACACCGGCCTCCCGGCCGGAGGAGACCAGCTCGTCGATCGTGTCCCGTACCTCGGCCCGCAGGCCGTCCCACCGCGTGTCCACGATCTCGCAGCGTGCCAGACCGCCGCGCCGCCGTCGCTCGCTTTTCGGCCGCCGGTTCTCCGTCGCTGCGTGCTCGGCCGGGCGGCGGCGCTCAGCGGGCGAGTGTCGTCGGCGTGGCGCCGGTGGTGCCCTGGGTCGGCAGCGGGTCCGTGTCGCCGGTGAGCAGCCGGGCGCGCAGCGCGTCGATCGTCTGCGCGTCGACACCGAGCCGGCCGGTCACGTACCCGTGCACGGAACCGTGTGCGGCCCGCAGGTCGGCCAGCACCAGCCGGATGACCTCGGCCGGCGCCCGCCCGTACGCGGGCCAGCCCGGCGTCGCGCCGCCGTTGCGGTCCCGCCACTCGGCGACCAGCCGGTCGGTGGCGTGCTCGGTGAGCGCGAAGTCCGCGGCGATCTGGTCGTCGTCCACCCCCAGCAGGGACAGCACCAGCGCGGCGAGCAGGCCGGTGCGGTCCTTGCCGGACGCGCAGTGGAACACCAGCGGATGCTCGCCGTCCGCGATCACCTCGACCGCCCGGCGCAGCTCGGCCACGCCGTCCTCGGCCACCTCGGCGTACCGGTCGGCCAGGTAGCGCCACGGGTCCACGTCGGGATCGATGTCGGCCTGCACGTACGGCCGGTGCTCGATGCTCAGGTTGTGCCAGGTGACGCCGAGGCTCTCCGGGGCCCGGCCGCGGTCGGCGATCTCCCACGGGTACCGCAGGTCGATCACGGTGCGGACGCCGAGCGCCGCGAACTGCTGCAGGTCGTCACCGGCGAGCTTGGCCAGCGAGTCGGAGCGGTAGAGGCGGCCCCGGGCGACGGTGCGGCCGTCGCCGGTCCGCCAGCCGCCGAGGTCCCGGAAGTTGCAGAGGGTGGCGAAGTCCGGGGGAGTGGTCATGCCGGCACGGTAGCCGCGCGCGGCGGGTCGGGTGGTCCCGCGTGCTCGCGTACCCGGTAGGTTGCCGGGCATGGCGGAGGCGGAGACCGGCCGGGTCGTGGAGATCTGGACCGACGGCGCGTGCAGCGGCAATCCCGGGCCCGGCGGGTGGGGCGCGGTGCTGCGCTGGGGCGGGCACGAGCGGGAGCTGTGCGGCGGCGAGGCCACCCCGACCACCAACAACCGGATGGAGCTGACCGCCGCGATCCGGGCGCTGGAGAGCCTGACCCGCCCGGTCACGGTACGGCTGCACACCGACAGCACCTATGTGCGCAACGGCATCACCGGCTGGCTGAACTCGTGGAAGCGCAACGGCTGGCTGACCGCCGCGAAGCAGCCGGTCAAGAACGCCGACCTGTGGCAGGCGCTGGAGGCGGCCTGTGCCCGGCACGACGTGACGTGGCTGTGGGTGAAGGGCCACAACGGGCACCCGGAGAACGAACGCGCGGACGCGCTGGCGAACCGGGGCATGACCGAGGCGCGGAGCGGCACGGCCGTCGCCCCGCGCACGCGTCAGCGCAGCGGCCGGCCCTCCTCGATCTCCTCCGGCTCCTCGGACGGGTCGCCGGTCCCGGAGACCGCGTCGACGTCGTAGCCGGCGCGGCTGACCTCCCGCGCGGACCGGCGGTCCTCGGCGGGCAGGTCGGCGAAGTCGTCACCGGTGTCGTCGGTGGTGTGCAGGGACTCGCCCGGCGGGCGCAGGGACGCCTCGTACGCGGTCACGCCGTCGGGTTCGTCGCCGGCCGCGCGGCCGAAGGACTCTTCACTGGTCATGTCGCACTCCTGCCCGCAGCGGGTGACGGCAAACGTTCAGCGGGCGGCGTCCGGGTGGGTCGGCATCGAGGAGCCGCCCGAGCTGCTGCCGGAGGCGCCACCCGCCATGCCGGAGCCGTCGTCCTCGGTCACCTCGTCCGGTTTCGGCACGCCGGGCGCGGGCGCCGGCACGTCGGTGTCCGCGGCCGTCTGCACCAGCGGAACCTGCCCGGCCTCGTCCTCGGCGTGCGCCGGATCGACCGGCTCCTCACCGTCGCGTGCCCGATATCCCACCGGTGCCCCTCCCGTCGACCAACAGTCGTCCGCGACGCCTACCCCACCCCATCCCCACCAAACCCCGCCCCCTCCGCCCTCCGGCCCCCTTCTCCCCGTTGATCAAGGAGTTTGTGTCCCGATCCGGCCCCGAACCAGCCACAAACTCCTTGATCGTCGCCCAGTGTCCGGACCGGTGGGCCGGGCGGGTCAGCGGCGGCGGGGGCGTGGCCGCGGGCGGGCCGGGGTCAGCGTCAGGGACCAGTGAGCCGGGCGGCGCAGCCCCGGCGGCAGGACCGTGCGGTGGTCGCCGCGCGCGGCGTCGAGCTGCGACTGGTGCGTGAACAGGCACTCGCTCAGGTCTGCGCCGCGCAGGTCGGCTCCGCGCAGGTCCGCGCCGGTCAGGTCGGCCGCGCCGAGCCGTACGCCCCGCAGGTCCGCGCCGATCAGGCAGGCGCCGCGCAGGTTGGCCCCGGCCAGCGGCGTACGGCGCAGGTCCACAGCGATCAGCGTCGCGCCCCGGCGGTCCGGGCCGGCCTTCCCGGCGCGGGCCTGTTCGGCGGCGCGGGACAGGAGCCGGTTGGCCCGGTCCCGGTGCGCGTCGACGTCGAGCGCGAGCAGCTCGTCAGGGGTGCCGTCGGCGAGCCGGCCGGTCTCGTCCAGCGCGGCGGTCAGCTCGTCGCGCAGCGGGCCGGGCGGGGTCAGGCGTACCGCCTCGGTCAGATACCAGAGCAACTCGTGCAGGGGCCGCAACACCGCGAAGGTGTCGAACATCCGCGCTGCGGTGGCCGGATCGGCGCGCCAGTCGCGGCCGGCGAACGTGTGCCGGGTGAGGTGCTGGCCGGCGCCGAAGCAGTCGAACACGGTGCATCCGGGGAAGCCGCGTTGCCGCAGCTCGGTGTGGATGCCGCAGCGGAAGTCGGCGCCCAGGTTCGGGCAGGGCCGTCCGGCGGGCTTGTCGATGGCGAAGTCGGCGGACGCGGTGAACGCCGGCGCGACGCAGCAGACCCCGGCGCAGCGCGAACAGTCCGCCCGCAGCTCCCGCCCGCCACCGACCGTGCGCGCCTCCACAGCACCCCCGTCCACCCGCACCATTCTCCGCACCCACCCCACCCCCACCCCACCCGCCCCACCCACCCCGTCGATCATGAGGTTGACGGCGACAAAACGGACGGCAACCGCCGCCAACCTCATGATCAACCAGAACGAGAGGGGAGGGTCAGAAGGTGAAGAGAGAGGCGGTGGTGCGCTGCATCAGGCAGGGGTTGGTGAACGTACGCGTGTAGGAGACCGGGCGGTTCTGCCAGAAGCCTGCGGCGCGGGCGACGACCGGGGCGTACTGGGAGGTGCACGGCGCGCCGTCCACGTCGAGCGCGTCCAGGTCGCCGTCGACGCGGGCGACGAGCCGGCAGGCGGTGATCGGGTCGGGGTGCAGACCGCCGGTCGGCCCGCAGGTCAGCACCGTGGCGTGTACGCCGGCGCCGTCGTCGACGGTGAGCAGCAGCACCGAGGGGGTCTGCGGGCCGGGGCGCGGCGCGGCCTGCGCGGGGGAGGCCGGCGCGCCGAGGGCGCCGAGCGCGGCGACCAGGGCCAGTGCGGCGGTACGTCGGGCGAAGGGCATGGGTGGTCCTTCCGTCGGGGCCCCGGGGTGCGGGGCCGATGGGTGGCCCGGTCCGTCGTGCGCAACCGGGCCGCCGAGAACCCTAGGTGGACGGTGTGAACGCGAAGAGTCACGAAGTGTTACACCCGTGGGCCGCGTCGCGCGTACGGTGTGACATCGGCGTACGGGAATGCCCGAACGGCTGACAACCGCTTCCGCGCCTCGCGTAAACGCATTCCGAATAAGCGTGACGCCTGCCTGAAAGGCTGACAACCAAATCGCCCCGTTATTGCGCCGATGCATTCCGTACGCCGGATCGTTGTCAATGGACGACAACCGGAACGGCCGTTACCGTAACGATTCTTTCCGGTGCTCCGTCTCCCTTTACCGTCGGGTGGCAGGGCGTTTTCGCCCCCGTCGGAGGGACTGTTCATGAGCGATCTCTCACACCCGCCGCCCCGGACCACGGCCGCCGACGCGACCATTTCCGTCCCGGAGATCCAGGCCGGCCCGGAGCCCGCCGGCCGGACCGCCGAGTTCGTCGGCCGGTCACCGAACCAGCTCGCCTGGCTGCGGCTCAAGCGGGACCGTACGGCCCGGGTCAGCGCCCTGACGCTCCTCGTGGCCGCAGTGGTGGCGCTCGGCGCGCCGCTGCTGGGGCGGCTCACCGGAATCGACCCGACCGACAAGTTCGTCGACCGTTTGAACGATTTCGGAATGCCGATCGGGTATGCCGGCGGGATCAGTTCCGATCATTGGCTGGGCCTTGAGCCGGGCAGTGGCCGGGACATCCTGATGCAACTGGTCTACGGTCTTCGGACGTCGCTGTTCATCGCGTTCACCTCGGCGCTGCTGGCCTCGTGCATCGGCGTCGCGGTCGGTGTGCTGGCCGGATGGGCCAGAGGCTGGCTGGACAGTCTCGTCAACTGGCTGATCGACCTCACGCTGGCGTTCCCGTTCCTCATCTTCGCCCTCGCGGTCATCCCGATCCTGCAGGACCGCTTCTACTCCGACCGGGAGGCGCCGTCGCCGGCCTTCCGGGTGGCGCTGATCGTCGCCACCTTCGGCCTGTTCAGCTGGACGTACACCGCACGGCTGGTCCGCGGGCAGGTGATCTCGCTGCGGGAGCGGGAGTTCGTCGACGCGGCCCGGGCCGCCGGCGCCGGCACCGCGCACATCCTGCTGCGGCAGCTGCTGCCGAACATCTGGGCGCCGATCCTGGTCACCGTCTCGCTGATGGTGCCCCAGTTCATCGCCATCGAGGCAGCGCTCGCGTTCGTCAACATCGGCGTCACCGAACCCACGCCCGACCTGGGCCGCATGATCTTCAACAGCATCGGCTACGTCGCGAGCGACCCCTGGTACACCCTGTTCCCCGGGTTGACGATCTTCCTGCTGGTCCTGGCGTTCAACCTGCTCGGCGACGCGCTGCGCGACTCGCTGGATCCCCGCTCCACCCGGTAGTCCCCACGGCCATCACACGCCCGGCCGGCGGGGGCCGCCGGGCACGAAGGGAGCACACCGTGCGCGCACGAACCCGGACACTGACAGGTGTCCTCGCCGCGGCGGCGCTGGCCGCCGCCGGCTGCAACCCCACGCCCGACGACAGCGGCGGCGACGACCAGAAGACCAAGACCCAGAGCGGCTCGATCTCGTACGAGGCCGCCGACAACCAGGGCCCGGCGAAGCCCGTCGACGGCGCGTCCCGGGGCGGCACCCTCACCGTCATGCAGCCGGCCGACTTCGAACACCTCGACCCGGCCCGCAACTACGTCAACGTGCAGCAGGTCGCCGGCGGGATGCTCTACCGCCCGCTCAACGGCTACAAGGAGGACGGCACCGGCAAGCTGCTGCTCGTCGGCGACCTGGCCACCAACCCCGGCAAGGACGTCGACGGCGACTGCAAGGTCTGGGAGTTCACGCTGCGCGACGGCGTGCGCTACGAGGACGGCACGCCGGTGAGCAGCAAGGACGTCGCCCACGGCATCGCCCGCTCGTTCGCGGCGAACCTCAACGAGGGCCCGCACTACATCCAGCAGTGGCTCTACCCGGGCGGGGCGTACAACGCCACCTACAAGGGACCGTACGACGGCGGCAAGCCGGTGCCCGACGGCGTCACCACCCCCGATGACCGGACCATCCGGTTCACGTTCCCGCAACCGCACTGCGACATGCCGTACGCGGCGGCGCTGCCCACCAGCGCGCCGGTGCCCGCCGCCAAGGACACCCGCGCCAACTACGATCTGCGGCCGTTCTCGTCCGGCCCGTACCGGGTGAAGTCCTACCAGCGCGACGTGTCGCTGGAGCTGGAACGCAACCCGAACTGGGACCCGGCGACCGACCCGCTCCGCAACGCGTACCCGGACACGGTCCGGATGACGTTCGGCCTGGAGCAGGCCCAGATCGCCGAGCGGCTGGTCGCCGACGGACCGGCCGACCAGGCGGCGCTGAGCTGGTCGGACGTGCCGCCGTCGGTGCTGCCCCGCACCACCGGCGCCGGCGTCGCCGACCGGGTCGTCCGCGGCCCGACGCAGTACAACTGGGTGCTGAGCATCAACACCCAGCGGGTCACCGACCTGAGCGTACGGCGGGCGCTGAACTACGCGGTCGACAAGGACGCCCTGCTCAAGGTGCTCGGCGGCCAGGCCGCCGGGACACCCGCGACCACGCTGATGTCACCCACCACCGCCGGGTTCGTCCCGTACGACGTGTTCAACGCCCCGGTGACCGGTGACAAGGCGAAGACCGCCGAGCTGCTCGCCGGAAAGCGGCCGAAGCTGGTGCTCGCCCACTCCAGCCTGGAACTGCGTACCCAGCAGGCCGAGGCGCTGCGCAAGAACCTCACCGACATGGGGTTCGACATCGTCATGAAGCCGATCGACAACAGCAGCTACTACGACGAGGTGGGCCGCAAGGACAACCCCTACGACCTGTACCTCACCGGCTGGGGCTCGGACTGGCCCACCGGCTCCACAGTCATCCCGCCGGTCTACGACGGACGGGAGATCGTGGCCGAGGGCAACCAGAACCTGTCGTACCTCGACGAGGCGTCGGTCGGCGCGGAGATCGACCGGGTCCGTGCCCTGCCCGCCGCGGAGCAGGACGCCGGCTGGATGGCGCTCGACCGCATGATCATGGAGAAGTACGCGCCGGTGGTGCCCTGCTACTACGACGCCACCTACGAGCTGCACGGCTCGAAGGTCGGCAACGCCTTCCTCAGCGACGCGTTCGGGATCATCTCGCTCAACGGCATCTACGTGAAGAAGTGACAGCCGCGCGGGGACGGCTGCCACGGCGGCCGTCCCCGCGCCCCACCCGGGGGAGGTGCTCCCGTTGCTCCGTTTCGTCGTCCGGCGGCTGCTCGTCGCCGCCCTGACCCTGGTCGTCATCAGCCTCGTCACATTCGGTCTCTTCTTCGCGGTGCCGAGCAGCCCGGCGAAGGTGATGTGCGGCAAGAACTGCACGGCCGAGGACATCGCCCAGGTCGAGCGCCGGCTCGGCATCGACCAGCCGCTACCCCGGCAGTACGCGGACTTCGTCGGCGGCGTCTTCGCCGGCCGTACCTACGGCGAGGGGGACTTCCGGCAGGACTGCCCGGCGCCCTGCCTGGGTTACTCGTTCCGCAACAACCAGCCGGTCACCGAGATCGTCGCGCAGCGCGCCCCGGTGACGTTCAGCATCGTCCTCGGCGGCGCCGTGCTCTGGCTCGGCCTCGGCATCTCCCTGGGCATGGTGTCGGCGCTGCGCCGGGGTACGGCGTTCGACCGCGCCGCCATCGGCGTCACACTGGCCGGCGCGTCCATGCAGGTCTACTTCTTCGGTCTGATCCTGCTCTACCTGCTGGTCTACTCCACCGGGCTGCTGCCGTTCCCCAGCTACACGCCGCTGACCGAGAGCCCGGCCCGGTGGGCGGCCGGGCTGCTGCTGCCCTGGATGACGCTGGGTTTCCTCAACTCGGCGCTGTACGCCCGGCTGTCCCGGGCGCAGATGCTGGAGACCCTGTCGGAGGACTTCATCCGTACCGCCCGGGCGAAAGGGCTGCCCGCGCGGCAGGTGCACACCCGGCACGCGCTGCGCGCGGCGATCACGCCGATCGTCACCATCGCCGGGCTGGACATCGGCACCAGCCTCGGCGGCACGTTCATCACCGAGACCATTTTCGGCCTCCAGGGCCTCGGCAAGGCGACAGTGGAGGCGGTGCAGTTCCTCAACCTGCCGGTGGTGATGGCGACGGTGCTGCTGGCGGCCGTGTTCATCGTGGTCGCCAACATCGTCGTCGACGTGCTGTACGCGGTGATCGACCCACGGGTCCGGCTGGGCTGAGGAGGAGGAGACGGACATGGTGGAGCTTCCGACGCCGCGACGCGGCGAGGACCCGTACCTGCGGGTCACGGATCTGCGGGTGCGGTTCGACACCGAGGACGGTGTGGTGCGGGCCGTGGACGGGGTGTCGTTCGCTGTCGAGCGGGGTCGCACGCTGGGGATCGTGGGGGAATCGGGTTCCGGTAAGAGCGTGACGTCGCTGGCGATCCTGGGTCTGCACAACGTGAAGCGGACGGCCATTTCGGGGGAGATCTCGGTGGGTGGTCGTCAGTTGGTGGGTCTGGGTGAGGAGGAGATTCGTCGGTTGCGGGGCCGGGACATGGCGATGATCTTTCAGGATCCGTTGTCGGCGTTGCATCCGTACTACTCGGTGGGCAGGCAGATCGCGGAGGCGTACCGGGTGCACCACCCCAGAGCCGGGCGGCGGGAGGCCCGCAGCCGGGCGGTGGACATGCTCGGCCGGGTCGGCATCCCGCAGCCGGCGAAGCGGTTCGATCAGTTTCCGCACGAGTTCTCGGG